>NZ_JAXCWF010000024.1:0-14774 GCF_034044945.1 Flavobacterium sp. CFBP9031 | reverse complement strand
GAATATGTTCAGGGCTTGAAAGGGGATACGGGAGCGGACGGTAAGTCGGCATTCGAGATCTGGAAAGAGCTTCCTGGAAACGACGGAAAGGACATGAACGAATATGTTCAGGGCTTGAAAGGGGATACGGGAGCGGACGGTAAGTCGGCATTCGAGATCTGGAAAGAGCTTCCTGGAAACGACGGAAAAGACATGAACGAGTATGTTGCAGGCCTTAAAGGAGACACGGGAGCGGACGGTAAGTCGGCGTTCGAGATCTGGAAAGAGCTTCCTGGAAACGACGGAAAAGATATGAACGAGTATGTTGCAGGCCTTAAAGGGGACACGGGAGCGGACGGTAAGTCGGCGTTCGAGATCTGGAAAGAGCTTCCTGGAAACGACGGAAAAGACATGAACGAGTATGTTGCAGGCCTTAAAGGAGACACGGGAGCGGACGGTAAGTCGGCATTCGAGATCTGGAAAGAGCTTCCTGGAAACGACGGAAAGGACATGAACGAATATGTTCAGGGCTTGAAAGGGGATACGGGAGCGGACGGTAAGTCGGCGTTCGAGATCTGGAAAGAGCTTCCTGGAAACGACGGAAAAGACATGAACGAATATGTTCAGGGCTTGAAAGGGGATACGGGAGCGGACGGTAAGTCGGCATTCGAGATCTGGAAAGAGCTTCCTGGAAACGACGGAAAAGACATGAACGAGTATGTTGCAGGCCTTAAAGGGGACACGGGAGCGGACGGTAAGTCGGCGTTCGAGATCTGGAAAGAGCTTCCTGGAAACGACGGAAAAGACATGAACGAGTATGTTGCAGGCCTTAAAGGAGACACGGGAGCGGACGGTAAGTCGGCATTCGAGATCTGGAAAGAGCTTCCTGGCAATGACGGAAAAGACATGAACGAGTATGTTGCAGGCCTTAAAGGGGACACGGGAGCAGACGGTAAGTCGGCATTCGAGATCTGGAAAGAGCTTCCTGGAAACGACGGAAAAGACATGAACGAGTATGTTGCAGGCCTTAAAGGAGATACAGGAACAGATGGCGTAATTTCATTTGTACCAGTGGTAACTACAGGACATGACATTGCTACTTATACAGATGTATCAGGAAATCCAGCTTCACTTAAAGAAACAGTAACGTCATTAAGCTATGTTGAAGCATCAAAATCTTTAATTTATAAGAATGAAAATGGTGTTGAAAATAGCCTTACTATGACTGATTTAGTGGGTGATGCAGAAACGCTAACAACATTAGCGCATAATCCTACTGCAAAAACACTGAATTACACTGCAGAAGATAAAGTTGTATCTACGATAAACCTTAAAGATATTACTACTACAACTTCAGATAAAGTTTTAGCAGTAACAGGTTTAGGAGCAACATTTACTGATGCTACTGTAAATATAGTGCCATCAGAAGTTGAAGGTGACGTATTAACGACAATTAAAGATGAACAAGGTGCAATAAATGTAGAATGGAAAGCACCAGCTAAAAACAATGTTATGGGAATTCATGTGACAAGTGACGATTATACGTTAACGCCAGATGATTACACTATTATTGCCAGAAAACTGACGAAAGATATTACAATTACTCTTCCAGTAGCATCAGAAAATAAAGGAAGAATATTGGTGATGAGTCAGTTAACAACTTCTTACACAGTTAAATTCAATACAAGTGTAATATACTCTGACGATTCAAGTTTATCTTACATAGCAGCTAGTGCATTTGGAGGTGAGACTAATGGTAGTTTGAAAATTACCTTGCAATCAGATGGTACTGATTGGTACGTAATAACATCTACATTATAATATTTAATAGTATAAAAACCGGTCATGCAAATGACCGGTATTTAATACTTCTTAATTAGAAATTTTAATAAAAATTACAACAATGAAAAGAATATAATTTACATTGCTAATGGCCTTTGCTTTAATGCAGTCTTTTGCGCAGGTAAATGAGTCAGTAGTTATTGGAGGCTCGCAAAAAGGAGACCCCAATGCAACCTTAGAAGTTCTGTCTAAAAACGGTACGAAAGGTTTTATGCCACCTAAATTCACATCGGCCCAAATGACAACATTACACAAATTTAGTTGTAAGTCCTGCTAATAGAGTAATACAGGTATTTATTTTCTAATTTTAAAGAAAATACATCACAATTGAAAATATAATTAATAAATTTACTGTCCTTGAGTTCACTCAAGGACAGTTTTTTTTAAAACACTCTGTATAATGAGAAAATCTCACTTAAATATTATACTCTTAGTATTTTTTTTACTAGTGCAAAAAATAACAGCACAACATACACTCATTTTGAAAAATGAAGAGGTGCAAAAAGGAGATACTTGTACATTGTATGGCTATAAAAATGCAATGCCATTATTATTGAAAACTGCAATTGCGGAAGAATCTGGAAAAATAGTAGTAAAAGACACAAGCAATACAGCAAAAGAAGGAGTTTATGTATTCAGGATGCCAAAAGCATTAAATAATAATCCTGTAACTATTTTATATTCAGAAGAAGAAAAAAGAGATATTGAGTTGCATTATTACGGTCATAATCAGAACATTGTTTTTAAAGATAGCGAACAAAACAATGCCTATGTTTCTTTTATGCAATCAGCAAAGCAGTTCTATGGCAGACAACATTTTCTAGAAGAAGAATTTCTTAACACATTTGATAGTATTGAGCGAAAAAAAATAAGAAATAAAGTAATTGCTGAACAACAAATATTATATGACTATGGTATGCGTATAGCAAATGCATACAAAGGATCTGTACTTGCAAGATTGGTTGCTTGTAACAATACTTTGCCAATTCCTGATATGGCTTGGAGCGCAGAACATTTAATATATAAAATAGAGGAAAAAGAATATCAAAATGCTATAAAATTTATTCGTCAGCATTATTGGGAAGGAGTAGATTTTAATGATAATATGCTGCTTAACACGCCTTATTTGTATGGTAAAACAGGTCAGTACATGAGTTTGTTTCATATAAAAGATACTACAAATTCAAAAGAGGCTATAAATGATTTGCTAACCAAAGCGTCTGTAAATCCAGATGCTTATCACGTAATTCAAGAGGCTTTATTAAATATGTATTTAATAAAACAAAGTGATTTTTTTAATGAAGAAATAGGTATTTACATCCTTCAAAATGAGCGAAACCAAGCTTTTACTCCAGATTGGAGAAAAGATATAATTAATTCAAGGATTTCATATATAAAAAAAAACAGCATAGGCAGTCTGGCAGCTGATCTTCCTTTAAAAGATCAAAAAGGGATAAAACAATCTTTGAGAAATATAAAATCAAAATATACAGTACTTTATTTTTTTGATCCCGATTGTTCAAGATGTATGCAAGTAACTCCTGTTGTGAAAGAGTGGTTGAGTAACACCGCACCCAAAGATATTACTATTTTAGGCATATATGTTAATAATGATAAAGCAGAATGGAATAAGTATATTAATGAAAATAGCTTTCCAAAAAATTGGATTAATGTCTGGGGAGATTCCGATTTTGTTAAAATTAGAACTGATTATTGGCTCGATAATATTCCTTCAATCTATCTGTTGGATGAAAATAAAAAAGTTCTTTTAAAGGATGTCAACTACAAGCAATTGATCAATCACTTCAATGAACAGTAACAAAGTTTAAAGTTTAATCTTTACAATCTAGATTATATAGAAAACAGATTTGTTTTGAATTTCTAAAAAACGAGGAAGCGTATGCTTCCTCGTTTTTTATTTTTTGACTGGTAAAATTTAAGATATTGATTTGCCACAAAAACAAAAATCTATTTGAACAATATAAAACACATCGTAATACAATTTGTTGTGTTTTACGAGGTTAAATTCTTCACTTATAAAATGACCTTATTTTAATACAACAAAGACTTTTACGGGATAAGTGAGTTTTGGTATTGATCTAATTTTGTTGTGTTATTTAATATAATCTGTAAAGTAAATAAAATGATGAAAAAAAATACTAATTTATATAGAATACCAGAAAAAAAAGAACCTGTAAAGGATCAAAAAAACAAAAATGCTTTGTTGTATTATGCTGGTTTCTTTGCCATTGTATCTTCTTCAGGATATGCACAAGTTGTTAATTCCGGCGATGTGAAAATTGCTCCTAGTACTATCATGGCTGTTTATATGGATTATGAAAATGCGCCAACGGGAGATTTTGTAAATGATGGAAACCTATATATTTTTCAAAACTGGAAGAATGACGGTTTAGTTACTTATACAGACAGCCAAAACGGTTCTACATTTTTTAATGGTTCAGACGATCAGTTTATAGAAGGAACTCAGGTTTCTAATTTTAAAAATACTTTTTTTGAAAATGTATCTTCTCTAGTGCCTTTTCATTTATCTGGTAAGATAGCCGTAGGAGGTAATTCAGAATTTAAAAAAGGCGTTGTACTTGCTGGTGATTATGGCGGTAAAGTAATTTTTAGAGAAAAAGCAACTCATACACTCACGAGCGATCTAAGTTTTGTAGACGGCCAGGTAGAAAAAGATGGTCTTGCTGCATTTGAATTCCCAGTTGGAGCAGGAAATTATTTTAGACCTTCTTATCATGCTGCAGGCACTAATGAAGGGGATATTTACACAACACAATACTTTAATAAGAATTCCAACCTTATCCATTCTCACGATCAGAGAGATGAAAAAATCCTAGAGATAAATAAGAATGAATATTGGGAAATAACTAAAGATCAGGGCGCAAACAAAATTATCTTGAGTTTAACAATGGATAATCGCACAACACCTGCAGAATACTTTAATGAAAGCGATACGTATCAGGTGGTAATAACACGCTGGGACAGCGCATCTGGTAAATGGATAAACGAAGGAGGAGATATTAGTGCTCCTCTAGCAGGAAAGCCTTATGAGAAATTATTAACAGCACAGGTAAGCGGCTACGGGCTTTTTACTATGGCTTTGGTAAAGAAACCAACACCAGAACCAGAAGATGTTGTTATATATAATGCAATTTCACCAAATGATGATGGTTTAAATGACAGCTTTGTGATCAAAGGAATTGATAGATTCCCTGATAACCAAGTGGAGATTTACAACAGATGGGGAGTTAAAGTTTATGATGCTAAGTCTTACAATGAAACCGATAACATGTTTAGAGGATATTCTGACGGACGTGCAACGATAAAGAGGGGCGATAAACTTCCAACAGGAACATATTTCTACATACTGAAATATAATACTGGTAACAAAGTAAAAGAGAGAACAGGTTATTTATATATCAATAACCAATAATTAAAAGAAGTAAGAACTAATGAAAAAGATTTCATATCTATTAATCTTGTTGTTTGTAGGGATTTTAGAAGTTTCTGCGCAACAGCAGTCGCAGTATACACAATACATGTATAATACGATGACAATAAATCCAGGTTATACGGGAACCCGCGGTATACCAAGCATATTTGGGTTGTATAGAACACAGTGGGTAGGACTGGACGGAGCTCCAAAAACAGCCAATTTTTCTATTGAATCTCCTATAACAGAAAACGGACAAGGTTTAGGGTTGTCTGTAATCAGTGATAAAATTGGACCATCACAAGAAACAACCGTAACGGCAAGTTATTCTTATCCAATACAACTTTCAGGAGATACGTTTTTGTCTTTGGGTATTAGCGCATCAGGCAATTTTATGCAGGTTGACTATAATAAGCTAAATGTATTGAATCCGGAAGATCCATATTTGTCAGGAAACTTAACTAAAAATTCTCCAAATTTTGGAGCAGGGGCTTACTTCCATTCAGAAAAATGGTATGCAGGTTTATCAGTGCCAATGATTTTGGAAACCAAATTCTATGATGACGTAAAAGTATCTGTGGCTTCTCAAAAAATGCACTTTTATGCAATGGGAGGTTATGTATTTGATTTAAATGATAATCTAAAATTCAAGCCGGCTGCAATGGTAAAGATGGTTAGCGGTGCGCCATTGGCAGTTGATTTGTCTGCAAACTTTTTATTCAATGAAAAATTAACTTTAGGAGCAGCCTACAGATGGGATGCAGCCGTAAGTGCTATGGCAGGATTTCAGGTAACATCAGGTTTGAATATTGGATACGCTTACGATTACGATACGCAGAAAATAGGAAACTACAATTCAGGGTCTCACGAAATTTTCCTTCGTTTCGACTTATTTTCTGGAACCAAATACAGATTGGTTACACCAAGATTCTTTTAATAACCAAAAACTAGGATAAAAAATGATATCTAATAAGATGAGAACTGTACTAACCGCAATTTGTATTTGCTTAATTCAAATAGGAGTGGTAAAGGCACAGGATAAAAAAATTGAAAAAGCAAATGAAACTTATAATAAGTTTGCTTTTATTGAGGCGGCCAAGCTGTATAAAAATCTGGTTGATAAAGGAAATTCTTCTTTAGAAGTTTATACAAAATTAGGTAACAGCTATTATTTTAACGGACAATATCCCGAAGCGGCAGAAGCTTATTCAAAAGTTTTTAATTCTGGACAATCTGTAGATCCAGAGTTTTATTTTAGATATGCTCAGGCTCTTAACAATACAAAAAAATACAATGAAGCGAGTGCTGTTGTAAAAAAATATTATGCTGTAACGGGTAAAAAGGACGGTAGTGAAAATTGGAAAGAGCAAAAATTAATGGCTGATATTCAAAAAGAGTCAGGACGTTATAGCTTTAAGCCTGTTACTATCAATACACCAGTTTCTGAGTTTGGAACTGCTTTTGATGGGAAAGATAAAGTAATATTTGCATCAGCAAAAGATACTGGAGTAGTAATCAAAAGAAAGCACAGCTGGAATGAAAAGTCATTTATGAAATTGTACTCGGCTAATATTACTGCAGATGGAGGATTAGAAGATGCGGCATTAATTAAAGGAGATGTAAATACCAAATACCATCAGAGTAGTGCAGCAGTAACAAAAGATGGTAAATACATGTATTTTACAAGAAACAATTTTATTGATGGAAAATTAGGAGCAGATAAAAATGGGGCTAATTTTCTAAAAATATATGTTGCAGAAAATGTAAAGGGAGAGTGGAAAAATGTAAAAGAATTGCCTTATCCAATAAATAGTGACGGTTTTTCTTCAGCGCATCCAGCACTTAGCCCAGATGAATCGCAGCTGTATTTTGTATCTGATCGCAACAATAGTTTTGGCAACTCAGATTTGTATGTGGTAAGTTTAAAAAAAGGGAGCCTAGTAAGCAATGACGTTACTAGACTAAGTGATGAAATTAACACACCAGGACGCGAAACTTATCCTTATATGGATGGAAAAGGTGTTTTATATTTTGCTTCAGACGGTCATCCTGGATTAGGTGGACTTGATGTATTTGCTGCAATGAAAGACAGTGAAGGAAAATACCATGTCGTAAATCTGGGAGATGGAGTAAATACAAGTTCGGATGATTTTGCTTATGCTATTAATAATGAAAATAAAAAAGGTTATTTCTCTTCAAATAGAGCAGGGAATGATGACATTTATAGTTTCACAGAAAATAAACCTGTAATTTTTGATTTTGATATTAGATCACTGATTTTTGGAACAATTACAGAAAACGGTAAACCAGTTACTGGTTTTAATGTTCAAGTGTTTAATTCAAATGATGAAAGTATTGGAACAACTACAACTGACAATGAAGGGAATTACAAAATTGCTGTAGATCCATATCAAAATTACAGAGCATTGTATACAAAAACTTCTTATGCTGATAAAACAGAAAATACAGAACAATTAAAACCTTTAGAGAAAAAAGAAATTAGTTTCGAAATCACTAAAGAAATGGAAGTTGTTGTTGATGGTGAAAAAGTAAAAATTAAAGACGGAGATGATTTAACAGATAAATTGAAATTAAATCCTATTTATTTTGACTTGAATGGTTACAACATAAGACAATCATCTAAGAAAGAATTGAATAAAGTAGTAGCTTTAATGAAAGATCGTCCAAACATATCTATTAAAGTTAATTCATATACAGATAGTAGAGGAAGAGATGAATTTAATATGAAACTATCTGAGAATAGAGCGAAAGCTACAGTTGATTATATCGTTAATTCAGGTATTGAACAAGAAAGGATAAGTGGAGAAGGATTTGGAGAAACACATTTACTAAACCATTGTTCTAATGGCGTGATTTGTTCAGAGAAAGAACATGAATTAAATAGACGTTCAGAGTTTATTATAAACTTTAAATAATTTTCTTCTTTAAAAAAAGCTGTTGGTTAATAGAAATATTACCAGCAGCTTTTTTAATACTATTTTTTTAAGATTCATTTTTTATTGGGTCTAGGTGTTTTTTTACAAAATCATCAGTGGGTTTTCTTTTGAGCTGTTCAAAATATTTAGTGCAAAAATAGCTGAGTTTGGTATAATTAAGTTCATGCATAACTGCAGTTAGAGTAGTATATTCTCCACTTCTAAGGAGCTTTTGGGCAAGATTTATTTTTTCTTCTATAAATAAATTTTTTGGCGTATTGTTGTAACGCGTTTTAAAAAGACTTTTGTATTTAGAAGCCGACATTCCTGCCATACTTGCTAAGAAAGTTAAGGAAGGAAATGGTCCGTATAAATTATTTAATAAATAGTTCTTCGTCTTCTCAATTGCCTCGTTTTCAATTTCGGTAAGAGGCACGCTTTTATTTTTTGTTTCGTAAAATTTATTAAAAAAATTGCCTAATATTTTTAAGGAAATACCTTTTATAAAAGAATCAAAAGCTAAGTCACGAACTGATTTCTGTTTTATAGATTGAATTAACAATATACTATTGCTGTCAATATTGCCATAGTGGTAGAATGTTTTTTTGTTTGTTTTGCTTTTTACAAAATAATTTTCTTTTTTTTCAAACTCCTGAATAAAATCATGCAAGAGTTTTTTGTCAATTAACAATCTTAAAGCAATTGTTCGTTCATTCACAGAAGGCTTGAAAGAACTTTCGATTTCATTGTCAAGTATCGCAAGATCCAATTGATTAAAAGAGCCTATTTCATAATCAATATTATTAATCTTAATAAGATTGATGTGCTCGCTTAAATCAAAATGAAAAATGAAAATTTCATTGTTAGATTTTTGCCGTGTTAGTTTGATAGGCACTTTTGCTGTTAAATCGGCATACACGACTGAAATACCCTCCATTACTTGAGAAAAATAAAAAAAGCCTTTGCCTATATCTTTGGGTACAATGATCAGTTTATCATCTAATAGCTCTATACCCAATTGTTTCACTAAATCATATTGCCATTCTGGAGTTAAAGTGTAGGAATGCGTAAATTTTCTCATAGACTATTTATTACGATTAATTATTGGCACTCCTTTACAATTGTTTGTAAAATGCTTTAGGAGACAACCCAAAATGTTCTTTAAATTTTGATGCGAAATAAGAGTTATTAGTAAAATTTAGTTCATCTGAAATCTGAGAAATCGTCAGCTGTTTGTTTTCAAGAAGTTCTTTACCAAGTAATAATTTGTTTTCCATGAAAAAAACATTGGCCGTATTTCCTGTTATTTTCTTAAATAAGGTTTTAAATTTTGATTCAGACATATTAGCCATCTTGGCCATCTGTGTTATACTTGGAAAATGATCTCTAATATGCTCAATTAAGTACATTTGTATCGCAATAATATGTTCTAAGTCTTCTTTGTTAACGGTTTGTGCGATGATTTTTTTTGTAGCTAATTTTTTTAGGTAATTTGAAATTAATAAATGGACAGTGCCTTTTAAATGCAGATCGAAAATAGATCCCCCAACTGGCAGCTTTCTCAAATCATTTAAAATATGATAGCTTTCGCTGGTCATTCTGTCAAACCGAATTATCGTATTTTCTTTTGGATCAAGTAAAGAGTCAATATTCTGAATTACAATACCATTCTTTTGAGTAAAAGCCTTTAACATGCTTTTTTTGATAAAAAAACATAAGGCAAAAGTTTTACTCCCTTTCTTGACATTATATTCTGAGTCCAACGATCCATCAATAACCGCTAGATTGTAATTCCATCTGCCGACATTGTACATAAAGTGGTCTGTGTTTACGGTAGCTTCCCCTTCTGTTAAGTTGTAATAAAATCCAACAAAATCTTGATTCAAATTTTGTTGTATTAACTGGTAGTTTCTTTTATATTCTACATTGATGTAATAGGCTAGAATACCATCGCCACAGTCTAAAAAATATCGTGTTCCCGTTTGGGAATCCTCAGGGAGTCTGATAAAGTTACCTTCAATTTTTCCTCCAATTTGTGCAGTATAATGCTCTACCCAAGAAAGATCTGCATCGTAATAATGTTTAATTATTTTCATGGAAATGTGGATTTGTGTTATAAAGTTAAGATTTTTTAAGAAATTAAATGTCTTTTTTGTTTTATAAGTTATTGATAATTAGTGATGTTGTAATTGTTAATAACTTGTAAAACACCAAGCAGTATGCGGTAAAATTTGCAATTAGCCAATCTGTATTACAACGCTGTTTGGTTCTTTATTTCTAATAAAAACACTGCACTTATAATTTTTGGAAGTACTAAAGATATAAACTTGAATTTACTGGAGAATCTATTCTCAATTTCTTTAACATGCTGGCAATATGTAATCGAAATGAAGTTTAATATTGGTTTCACCTTAGACTGTTTTTTAATTAATTTGATTTATTTTAATACATTTTAGGCTTTTTGGGGCAAACAGTATGCCTCTTTTTATATTAATTTGTAAATCAGTAAATTGTATTATCGTTAGTTTTAAAACGTTTAAATTGCCTAGGGTAGATTATGAACGGGTGAGGAGTATGTACCCGTTTTTAAAGAACTTTTTGGGTTAAAGTCTTTCTGTCAATTTGCAGGATTTGTGCTGCTTTTGTTTTGTTATTATTTACGGCGGCTAAGACTTTTAATATTTGCTCTTTTTCATATTCTTTTAAAGACTTAAAAACTGTATCTGAAGAATGGATATGATATTTTAAATTTTCTGGAATATGATCCAAAGTGATCGTATCATCGCTCATAATAACCAATCTATGAATCACATTTTCAAGTTCTCTTATATTTCCTGGCCAATTGTATCTCATTAGAATTTCAATTGCTTTTTCATTTATTTGAACGTTTAATTTATTATATTCATGAGAGTACTTTTCTATAAAAAGATGAATTAATGTCAATAAATCTTCTTTTCGATCTCGTAAAGGAACAGTTCTAATAGAAATAACATTTATTCTATAATATAAATCTTCTCTGAAAGTACCTTTTACAACCATATCTTCCAGATTGCTGTTTGTGGCACATAAAATCCTTACGTCTATTTTTTCTGGTTTTGTTGCGCCAACTCGTAGAATTTCTTTTTCCTGAATAACGCGCAATAGTTTAATCTGTACAGACAAAGGAGCGTCTCCAATTTCATCTAAAAAAATAGTGCCTCCGGAGGCAGATTGAAATAAGCCTACTCGGTTTTCTGAAGCTCCTGTAAAAGAACCTTTTATATGTCCAAATAATTCAGATTCTATTAGGTTTTCGTGTATTCCTCCGCAGTTTACTACAATAAAGGGCTGGTCTGCAAGTTTGCTGGTAAAATGGATCGCTCTTGCAATCATTTCTTTTCCAGTACCGCTTTCTCCTTCTATAAGAACATTTGCCTTTGTATCTTTTACGCGTTTTATTATTTCAATTAAATCTCTAAAATGACTCGAATTTCCATGGAGACCTGCGTACGATTTTTCATTATTTAGGTCTGGAAAATTAGTTGAAATTTTAGAAATACTCGCCCCTTTCTTAAGTGAATCTAAAATGGTTTTATGAAGTTCTTCACTTGTAAAAGGTTTTGTTAAATAATCTAATGCGCCCGATTTCATTGCGTTTACAACATTATACACAGATGGAATTCCAGATATTACAAGCTTTGGTATTGCTGGAAAGTGCTCTTCTGCATATTTTAATAGTTCAATTCCGTTTATATTGGGCATATTGAGGTCGCTGATCAGTAAGTGTATATCTGAGCTTTTTAAGACTTCAATAGCTTCATTTACAGAAGAGGCTTTGTAAGTTCGATAATGGAAAGATTTTAATTGTCTTTGAATTAAATCCAGCATATCATTATTGTCGTCGACAACCAGTATATTCTCTTTTTTAAAAGTCATTTTGTTTTAAGATAAAGGGATGCGAATGATAAAAATCGATCCATTTGGAAAATTGTTTTGAAGAGTAATCTCTCCATTGTGATTTTTTATGATGCCATGAACGACGCTTAAACCAAGTCCGCAGCCATAATTGACAGGTTTGGTTGAAAAAAAAGGTTCAAATATTTTTTCTTTTATAGCATCTGGAATCCCTGTTCCTTGATCCTCTATTTTTAGATAAAGATTAGTTTCGTCATGATCTACTATTATCTTAATAGTGCTTTTTTCTGGCGACGCATAAATAGCATTTATAAGCAGATTAAATAATACTTGGGTAATTTGAACCGAATCGACCTTTGCTATTATAGTGTCATCCTCAAAGATCAATTCATGTTTAATTGCTTTTTTCTGAAAATTAGATTTTAGAAAAGACAAGGCAAAAACGATAATAGGCTTTAATTCTTGTAATTCTAATTTTTGAGGCATTTCGCAAGAAAAGAACATGAGTTTTTTGACAATCTCCCGAGAATAAATAACCGAATTAATAACAATATCAATATCCGCACTAATTTCTGGATCGGAATTTTGCTCTTTTATAAGTTCTGCAAAACCTAAAATATTACCTAATGGGGTATTTAGCTCATGTGCTATTCCTGCAGTCATTTCGCCAAGCAAGGAAAGACGTTCCATACGTTCTATGGTTCTTCTTAATAGTGCTTTTCTTTCCAGTGTCTGAAACTTTTCAATATAATTTCCGATTTCTATTGCAATAGTATCTAGAAGTTTCTGTTCATCTTCATTAAAATCATCCTGTGTATATTTTGCAGAGGGATAATGAACTTTAATATATCCAGGATTCATATCCTTGATTTTTAGTGCGCTACATTGAAAAATACTAGAGTTTTTTTTCTCAGATGTTGAAAGATGGTAATCTAAAATATGAATTTCTACGACGGCATCAAGATTGTAACGCCACGCCTTTTTTGTGCTAAAAATAATCTCATAGAGCGTTTGAATATGTATAGAGTTAGATTTGGAGATAATCTTAGAAATTTCATAAAGACAAGTGAGTTCTTTAATTTTTTCTTTAAGATTTTCTTCTGTAAACTGTAAATTCATTGTAAGAAATTATTTGTTTTTTATTGTAAAATGGTCCCAAAAATAAATAAATATTTTTGACTATATAATAAAAGAAAGTTAATTGTTAATTATTTGAAAATAAGGTAGATGAAGTTTTAATTATGGTCTTATAGTATTACTTTTTTAACTTTTAAGGGTATGTTTTGACCATACTTTTTTGTAAAAAAAATACAAATGTTCAAAAGGAAAAAGATTAGAATTTAAAATGCAGGAATGTATTATTTTGATAATCTAAAAAAATGAATAATACTGGTTTCAAATATTTTTGTTGTAAAGAAATAATTTGAAAACAAAATACTCGATGACTGATATTTTTTTATGATGTTATAAGATTTGAAGATTATCAACAACAGAAAAATAGAGTAGAAAAACCATAAATATATATATAGGTTTTTTTCTATTAAAAAAAAATAAAAATTTAACAGTCAGCATGTTAGTATTTTACTACCTTTATAATTCTTTTAATTAAAGAGGAATAGTTTTACACAATCATTGGTTTCTAATCAGCTCTAAAATTCCTCATTTAATTTATTTCAAGCCATTTGAATCAAATACATATCGCTAGATAGATTTGTCCATTTTACCCCATGTCTTTATTATTCTCAAATTATTTGCCTTAAATCTTTTATTTCTATTATAAATAAATTGATAACCCTAATGTTTGACTTATGAAGAATAAATTACTCTCATTAATTTTATTTTTAGGTAGTTATGCAGCTTATTCTCAGGTTGGTATTGGAACTCTAATGCCAAATACTTCTTCACAATTAGAAGTTGTGGCTGCTGATAAAGGTGTGTTAATTCCTAGAGTTAATTTAAAAAACTCTACAGACGGTACTACAATTGCTAATGGCAATGTAAATAGTTTATTAGTCTTTAATGCAGCAACAATTTCAGATATTACACCAGGATATTACTATTGGTATAATAATAAGTGGAATAGAATTGTAATATCAAGTGAAGTAGCCTCAAATCCTGGAACAGTTATTTTCAATCCTATTAATCAACAATTTACTTACATTGATTCTTCAGGAAATTCGCAAGTTATCGATATAAGTGCAATCGTAAAAGCAAATGAGACAGTAACCTCACTTGTGAATAATGGCGCTGGTTCTTATACCTATACTAACGAAGCGGGTACAGCTGTGAATATAGACATTGTTGGTGATGTTACAACTAATTTCAGCACAATTGTAAACAATCCAGCCGTAACAAATATCATTCAGGATATCGTCAACAAAACAGAAGGGAATGTTACTTTTGACTCTACCACAAACCAGTTTAGTTATGTTGATGCTTCGGGGAATACGCAAATTATCGATATAAGTGCAATCGTGAAAGCAAATGAGACGGTCACCACACTTGTTAATAATGGCGCTGGCTCTTATACCTATACCAACGAAGCGGGTACAGCTGTGAATATAGACATTGTTGGCGATGTTACAACTAATTTCAGCACAATTGTAAACAATCCAGCCGTAACAAATATCATTCAGGATATCGTCAACAAAACAGAAGGGAATGTCACT
>NZ_JAXCWF010000023.1:0-17673 GCF_034044945.1 Flavobacterium sp. CFBP9031 | reverse complement strand
TTTCTTTCTAGTGTTGAATCATGACTGTTATTTCTCATCGCAACAAAATTTATTAAAGGTAAATTTTGTTACCGAAATATCTAACCTTTACAGAAATGACAAGATTATGTTGTTTTCTTTTTGTTCGAATAAAAAAATGGGCGAATCAACGTTATGCTGATTGGCCCATTTTTTTATTGTGGTCACGCCCTAATATTAAATCTATTTCGGACTTGTTGCAATTACAAACTTCAGATTGTTCTTTACTCCTATCTGTAAAACATCTACTAAGTCTTGAACTTGTAGGTTAAACGGAATTCGAACCACAACAGTTTGTTCTTTATCTGTTCCTATTTTTGACATTAAACTCGTTTCAAGGTTTTCAAAATCAACCTCCTGTTTATCAATGTAGAACTTTTTATCTTCGGTAACCGATAAACTAATTAATTGTTTATTGGTCTTTTCATTCGCTTTAGCTTTTGGCAATGTCATCTTAATCACATTCGGATTTGCCAGTGTTGAGATAATTAAGAAAAACAACAGCAGGAAAAACATGATATCGCTCAAAGATGAAGTTGCAACTTCGGCGTGAAATCTTCTTTTTCTTTTAATAGACATGACTTATGCTCTTTGAATTATATTGACAAATTCTAAAATCTGTTTCTGAATTTTTAAAGCAAAATTATCAATCTTTCCGTTCAACAAGTGGTAAGCGCTATACGCAATAATACCCACAATTAATCCAGAACCAGAACTGATCATTTTTTCGTATAAACCTCCAGAAATGTTTCCGATGCTAATGTTTTCTGTAACCGAAATGCTATAGAAAATTTTAATAACCCCAGAAATCGTTCCGATGAAACCTAACGTTGGTGCAATACCAGCAATAAGTCCAAGATGACCTAAATGTCTTTCCATTTCGCCAATTTCGATATCGGCAGCACGATCCATGTTGGCTTCAATTTCTGAAATTGGTCTTCCGATTACCAAAACACCTTCTTTTAAAATATTTCCGGCCGCAGTATTATTTCTTTCTACAATTGTTCTTGCTAATTCAATATTTCCAGAATGTAATTTCTCGCCAATATCTTGCATTAATCTGCTATCAATTTTAGATGCTCGGCTTATGTACATATAACGTTCAAAAATCAAGTAAATAGTGTAAAACAATAAAATCGCAATCGGAATTAGAAACACTCCCCCTTTCATGATGAAACCAAACATTGAAATTTCATTTTGCGGCGCTGCAATCTTCTCGATCACTACATTTGAAGCATTTGCGATTGTATCTGTTTGTAACTGAATAAAACTAAACATATATTAATTCTGGTTTTTAATAATTAATTCTAAAAAATATTTGAAATTTGCAATAAAGATAATTTTCGCTGTAATATTAAACTACAAAAATCGAAATTTATTTCAATCAACAACCATTTTATCTAAACAAATGAACTATCAAGAGACCACCAATTGGATGTTTAATCAACTTCCAATGTACCAATTGCAAGGTGCTTCGGCGTATAAAGAAGATTTAACGAATATCAAATTGTTGGCGGCTCATCTTGATAATCCGCAAAACGAGCTAAAATGTATTCACGTTGCGGGGACAAACGGAAAAGGTTCTACCTCACATATGCTTTCGTCTGTTTTACAAGAAGCAGGTTATAAAGTCGGATTATATACTTCTCCGCACTTGAAAGATTTTAGGGAAAGAATAAAAATAAACGGTAGAGAAATCTCAGAAGAATTCGTGATTGAATTTATCGCAAAACACAAAGATTTTTTTGAAGCAAATGATATGAGTTTCTTCGAAATGTCGGTCGGTTTGGCTTTTGATTATTTTGCTGCAGAAAAAGTAGATATTGCGATTATCGAAGTTGGTTTGGGCGGAAGATTGGATGCTACTAATATTATTACGCCTTTGGTTTCGGTAATTACCAATATTGGTTTAGATCATACTCAGTTTTTAGGAAATACATTGGAAGCCATTGCTGGAGAAAAAGCGGGAATTATAAAACCGAATATTCCTGTTGTTATTGGCGAATATACCGATGAAACTAAACCAGTATTTTTGGCTAAAGCCGAAGAAAACAACGCACCGATTTCTTTTGCTTCAGATTTAATTGATCAGATTTATTTATCGGACTTAATTGGAGATTATCAGTTTCATAATAAAAAAACGGTTCAGCAGACGATCTCGATTTTGAATAATGAAACCGATTTTAAAATTTCGATCGAACAGTTGAAAGAAGGTTTATTGCATGTTGTAAAAAATACGGGTTTGCAAGGAAGATGGCAGCAATTGGGAGAAAACCCAAAAATTATTTGCGACACGGCTCACAACAAACACGGGTTAACGGTTGTAATGAATCAGCTGAAGAATGAAAAATACGAGAAACTTCATATTGTTTTAGGAGTTGTAAATGATAAAGATTTGGATTCTATTTTGCCGCTTTTTCCAAAAGAAGCTATATATTATTTCTGCAATCCAGATTCGTCACGGGCTTTGCCAGCTGAAACCTTACAAAGCGAAGCAAAAAAACATGATTTGATTGGAGAAAAATACGATTCTGTTGCCATCGCTTTCGCGGAAGCGAAGAAAAATGCTTTAGAAAATGATTTTATTTACGTTGGCGGAAGTACTTTTGTTGTTGCCGAATTGCCTTTGAACTAAAATATACTTTTGATCTAGAAAAAACTTTAAAAAATTCATTTTAATAACAAATTCATAAACAAATAGATATGAGTTATTTTTAAAAAAGTTTTATTTTTTATTCTTTTTTCTTTGCAGGACTCGAAAACAAGCGTATATTTGCACTCGCAATCACAAACGATAGCAACCTAGTAAAATAGGGCGATTAGCTCAGCTGGTTCAGAGCACCTCGTTTACACCGAGGGGGTCGGGGGTTCGAACCCCTCATCGCCCACCAAGAAACTCCTTAAGAAATTAAGGAGTTTTGTTTTAAATAAGAGGACTGAAAAGAATATTTAAAAATTCATAAAAGTTAGAAATTGTTTGCAGAACTCAAAAACAAACGTATATTTGCACTCGCAATCACAAACGATAGCAACCTAGTAAAATAGGGCGATTAGCTCAGCTGGTTCAGAGCACCTCGTTTACACCGAGGGGGTCGGGGGTTCGAACCCCTCATCGCCCACCGAGAAACTCCTTAAGAAATTAAGGAGTTTTTTTTTACCCTTCTTTCATTTTTTTTCAAGAACATCAAAAATTTAAAATTATGAGCGAACTGATAGGCTTCAATGTTAGAGTTTATGCTTTTTGTATAAATGACAATAAAATTTTAGCACTGCATGAAAGATATGCTGGAACACAAATATGCAAATTACCAGGAGGAGGCCTTGAATTTGGAGAAGGAACAATTGAATGCCTTCATAGAGAATTTGAAGAAGAATTAAACTTAAAAATCGAAATATTAGATCATCTTTACACGCAGGAGGCCTTTATTGAATCTCGCATAAAAGACAACAAACAGATTCTTAATATTTATTATACAGCCAAAATTCTCAATCTTGAGGACTTAAAAGTTCAAATTCCAGGATTAGAAAAATTAGAATGGATAGATATTGATTCTAAAGAAAATCCCTTTGTTTTGCAAGCGGACATAATTGCATTTGAGAAATTGAAGAAAAAGCAATCAATCGAATAATTAATTCTCAATTACTTATCATTCTTGATTTCTAATTTAACTAAACACAATCTTGTCTATATTTAACTCGCAATTGAAAAAACAATAAAAGAAAACATCCTTTTAAATCATAAAAAAAAACTCCATTATTTCTAATGGAGTTTTTTTTTATGTGATTTCGCTTTTTACTTACCTAACTCTTTATCAATTTCTTTAATAAGTTCAACTGCGAGTGGTTTTGTATTTTCTTTATAAACCCTTATGTTATTTTTACCCAGCTTAACAAGATACTCAAGTGTCTTTTTATATTTAGGATCTGAATATAATTCTTTTTCTGGCTTATCTGCATTTTCTATTTCTTTATCAAAACACTTAAACAAAAATTCAGTATACATTTTATCCACTTCATTAGCAGCTGGAACAAATATTTGATAATAGTTTAAGATTTTCTGTTTCAATTTTTCGTCTTCAATGTAGCCAAGTTTACCACTTGATTTAAAACTTTCATAATTACCTATAGTCAATGTTTGCCCATGTGAATGAATTGGGAAATTAACTTTACTTTTAGATCTATAAATACTGTCCAGTTGAGAAGTCGTTAATGCCAAAATTTTTTCATATTCTGCGTTTGTCTTTTGGTATGCGTGTATTTCTCTATCGATACTTTCTATATCATTCTTTAAATCGTTCTTTAAATTAGCCAGAAACACAGATACTTCTTCTTGTTGATGTCTATGCTCGCTCCAACTGTGCAACCATATCGAAAGCGTCACAGCAAAAACGATTATAAATATTTCTATAATGATCTCTTTTACTTTCTCACCTACTGTGTGTTCTGGTTTTTTCACTGCTTTGTAAATTTTGTTTGAATGCTTGGTTATTTCTTCTTGCATAATTTAGTTTTGTAATTTTAATTCTAGTTGTTATTTGTAGTTTATTTTAGTCTGCTATTTAATTCTACGAGTTCAAAAGCGAATATAATACTATTTGCAAAATCTCTTATTAATTTCTTAAATTCCACATAAAACTTTTCTTAAATAGTTAAAATAAGAACTACAAAAAAACTCCTCAATTTCTTAAGGAGTTTTTCTACGCTTTTAGACTTTAACAATCTACCATTATTGCTTTTGTATTTTCTCACATACTTTTTCAAGAAGATTCTTAGTCTGCTTAAAATATCTCATTTTATCATCAATCTCTTTTATTTTAGCTTGAAAAAGCTCGAGCGTTTCGGGTTTTGAGTCAGTCGTTTCGAACCAGCTAATCAATATTTTTTTTATTTCTGCTAAAGTAAATCCGACTTCTCTTGCTTCTATAATAATTTCTAAACGCTCAATAGTATTAGCATCGTAATGTTTATAGTTATTAGATGTCACCTTTTCATCCGCCAATCCTTTGATCATTCCTAAATTCTCGTAATATCTAATAGTATGAATCGACAATCCTGTCTTTTTTGATAGTTCGTTTACAAGCATAACATTTATTTTTTTCAATAAAAAACAACAAAGTATAGAGTATAGTCTATACTATTTGGTTACAAATATACTAATTGTTTTTAGTTTTAAAATTTTAAACCATAAAAAATGAGAGAAAAACAATTTTCGAAACAGAAAACACAACAGAATTAAAATGTTTTCATAAAAAAACTCCATTATTTCTAATGAAGTTTTTGTTTACTTTTATCAAAACTTCCAAAATGAGCAACGTCATTAAAAAAATCAGAATTGCAGCTTTTATTATCGCATTTACAATGTGTAACTATTTTTACGCTCAAACAAATAAACCGGAAACCGAACTAGATGTTTTATTTCAAAAAGCACTTCAATCAAAAACTTTTAACGGAAATGTTTTAGTTGCTAGTAAAGGGAAGATCATATACGAAAAGGCTTTCGGTCAAGCCGATGCGAGCAACACAATACCATTAAATAAAAATTACCGTTTTCATATTGGTTCAATTGCTAAAGAGTTTAACGCTGTTGGAATTATGATGTTAAAAGAGCAAGGGAAATTAAAACTTAACGACTCGATTTCTAAATTTCTTCCTGAACTTCCATCTTGGGCTAATAGGATTAAGATTATCCATTTGCTTCAGTACACCAGCGGACTTCCTCAAATAAAGTGGAATGAAGTCAATCAAGATTCAGACAATATGGCTTTTCTACAAAAGACCTTAAATTTAGAATTTGAACCGGGATCTCAATACGATTACAACAACAATAATGTGTTTTTACAAAGACGTATTATTGAAAAAATTACCAACATGACTTTTAATTCTTTTGTGATGAAGAAAATCTTAAAACCCATCGGAATTAAAAATGCAGTTGTAGATCCTGACGACAAAGAACCTCTTTTTGCAAAATCTTTTAATAAAGAAGGCAAACAAGATCTTCTAAAATATAACATTTCGGGTTGGACTGCTTTAAATCTAACTGATTTTTATAAATGGTCTGAAGCTATTAATTCTTTTAAAATTATTAATAAGCAATCTACACATGAACTTTTTGAACCTTTTTCTAAAGACAATCAAACAGGTCTTGGTAGTGGAACTATCGAAAACGGAAAAATAACGAGTCACATACACGATGGTGCCGCTTTTAATTATCAGGCTTTATTAATCAGTAATCCTAATTTGACGATTATTCTGATGACCAATAACAAACAAAATAATTTGGAGGAAATTAGTAATTCAATAGAATCCATACTTAATAAATAGCATTCCTTTCTCAATAATAAAAAAAGCTCCATTATTTCTAATGGAGCTTTTTTATTAAAATCATACTAAAGTCTTTATTTCAATTTCGTAAGCGCTTTAGAATTTCTCAGCAAGAATACATATTGAAAATAATCAGTCGCAGAAGCCTCTTTTAGAGGCACAATATTTTCTCCAAAAACTCTAGATTTAACTTTTATTAAATTTTGCGACTTCAAGTACGGTGATTTTTTCGCGTTAAGTTTAAAAAGTGTGATTGATTCTGGCTTGCTCAGTTCTTTTAGATCATTAATTCCTTTTACGAGCATTAATGGGCCGTCAGCATTTATCCAATCTACTTTTTCATTTTCAGGAGTTGGAAACTGAGGGTTTTTAGGAAGGTACATTTCACTGTCAATTGTATAGCTTACCAAACTTGTCACTTTTACTCCCGAATCTTTTAATCCTGCAGCAAAAGTTGCTCTGCCCGATTCTGTTTTCTTTTGCAGTGTATGAAAATATCCAAAAAGTCCGTAGAATTTTTCATTTTCAAGATGTCTTTTTTTAATTGAATTTTTAAAATTATTCACCATTGCTTCGTCTCTTGAACCTTTTGATTCGTCATCAAAGTTTTTATCAATTCCGATTACGGTAATTTTTAGAGAATCAGCCAAATTTTGATTGTAATCATGCACCGCGCTCCATTTATCAAATAATTCCTGACTTGACTGTTGCGGAATTCTTTTTTTAATTGATTCAACAACTTCTCTCAAAGCCACTTTATTTTTTTCTTTTTCTAAAAATAAAAAAGCATTCAATTTTTTAGCCGTCAAACTATCCATTTCGGCAATATAATATTTGACTCCCACTTTTTTATTCAAGAAAAAAAGCATTTCCTGATCTATCTTCTGATTATCAGCATAACCGTGAATTTCTCCTAATAAGAAAACCTTTGATTTATAAAACTCATCATCAAACAACTTTTCATCGATAAAAGTCCCAATCTGAACTTTATTTTTTGATAAATAGCTAATATTATCTTCATCTTTAGATTCTAAAAACAATTTGTTGCTGATATACAAATAGGCAATAAAAAGTAAAATAATACTCAAAAGGCTAATAAACGTAATTTTGATAAATTTTAAAATTTTCTTCATGGTTATGGATTATGGTTGTTTTGATTTTGATGTAAAAATATTTTTATTCGGCAGAAGATTCAATTTTTATTGACCGAATTGTCGTTTCTAGAAGATGAATTGTTCCAGTCTTCTACGATTTATTTATCCACATCCCAGCTAGAGAAGTTTTTAGCTGGTTTTTATAAAGAAGATTTTTTTTCTTATAAGCACACGATTCCTTGTTAGGCTAGAATAAATCATTCGTACCTTTAAAGAATCAAAAAAAATTAAAAACTTCACAACTTAAAATGGAAATATTAATAATTACTGGCCCTCCTTATTCTGGAAAAGGTACTCAATGCGAAATTTTAAAAGACGAACTTAAATTTGAGCATATTTCAACCGGAGACAGATGCCGCTTGGAAAAACAAAATGAAACGGAAATTGGAAAAATAATGTCTCAATATGAAGAAAAAGGAGATTTGGTTCCTGATTCTATAATGAAAGATCTTTTCAGTAAAATATTGGATGAAAACATAAATGCAAACGGAATTATCTTAGACGGCTACCCGAGAACCGAACCACAAGTAAATGATTTATTAGAACTTGTTAAATCTAAAAATCTGGAAATTGGAAAAGTAATTAATATTGATGTTCCAAAGGAAGAACTTTTAAAAAGAGCACAAAAAAGAGCCGAAACTTCTAACAGAAAAGACGATAAAGATGCCAACATTCATATTAAAAGAATCGAAGTTTTTGAAAGCTCAACCAGACCAGCAATCGAATATATGAAGTCAAAAATTAAAGTCTTGACTTTTGACGGGATGGGTAAAATTGAAGAGATAACAAAACGAATTAAAGATAATTTGTAAAACAATGCAATAGCTTATTAAATTACAACCTTATTAAATCCAATAAAAAAACTCCATTATTTCTAATGGAGTTTTTTTATTACACTAATTGTTATTTTACTCTTACTAAATCTAAGTCCTGAAAATCAAAACTAAAATCAATGTTTGGAGAGATGCCTTTCATTTTAATAGATTGAGCTTTGCCATTTTCATCCAGAGAAAACATTGCCATTGCATCACAATTCATCGCTTGATATTCCCATTTTATGGCAAATGTATTAGCATTATAAAAAGCCATTGGACCATTTAATTTAGGTGAACGGTATGATTTAAACCATAATTGTTTATTTTTTTCAAATACTTCAATTTCGCCAAACCACTTATCAGCATAAACACCTATAAAATCTTCATTTTTTATTTTTACATTTTTTGCCAGCTTTACTTTTTCCCATACTTTTTTGGCTACATCATCACCCGAATTTCTGTCTTCACTCATCCATTCTACCAATTTATCGGTCCATCCAAAATCATCTAAACCTAAATAACTATCAGAAATGGTATTGCTAACTGCTGTAAAAAGTCCACCTCCTCCATTTTCAGTATTGGTTAAAATTACAATCCCCAAATTTAAATCTGGATACATGGTTACAATAGAGAGCATTCCAGGCAAACCTCCAGTATGCGATACTTTTAAATATCCTTTTTCGTCTGATAATTGCCAACCTAAACCATAACCATTAAAATGAGAATTGTACCTAGGATTTTGATCTGTTTCCTGAACAGTATGTATTCTCCACATTTCATTGTGGTTCTTTAAGGAAAAAAGCGTCGTTTTCAAATCTGGTCCGTACTGACCTTTATTCAAACGGACTATCATCCATTTCGCCATATCTTGAGCATTAGAAAACATACCACCCGCAGCGGCATTAATTTGATCATTAAACCCTTCAATTTTCTTTATCGTTCCAGATTCAGACGAATGTGAAACTGCAAAATTAGATGTATCTTTTATTAAACTACTTCCAACAAAAGTATTGTTCATTTGCAAAGGAGCAATGATTCTTTTTTGTACAAATTCCTCATAACTCATACCGCTTACTCTTGCAATTATTTCGCCGGCTACGACATAAAGCAAATTATCATAATCCCATTTAGTTCGAAAAGCTGAAACAGGCTTAAAATGCTGAAAACTTGTCAAGACATCTTTAATGGTAAAATTAGTACCGTCAGGAAAAAACATCAAGTCACCTGCTCCCAATCCTAATCCGCTACGATGAGTCAGCAAATCCTGTATATTAAAATTCTCCGTCACATAATCATTATACATTTTAAATTCAGGAGCATAATCTTTTACCTTATCGGTCCATTTTAATTTTCCTTCATCCTCCAAAATAGAAAGTGCTGCCGTTGTAAATGCTTTGCTATTTGAGGCAATTTGAAAATTAGTATTTTCATTTACAGCTTTCTTTGTTTCTATCGAACCAACTCCGTAGCCTTTTAAATGAATTATTTTTCCATCTTTAACAACTGCAATTGATGCTCCTGCTACTTTAAATTTCACCAAGGCAGATTCCATCAATACATCAATATTTTGTGATGTTATTTGACTAAAGGCGGTTGCTGACGAAAAACAGATACAAATAACTAATACTAAATAACTATTTACTTTTTTCATTTATAGATTTAATTAATGTTTCCAATTCCGTTTTTTTCTGGTTCACAATTATCAATTGACTTTTATCATCTAAAAGAATTTTCTCTACAAATTCTTTATCAGGATTTGCTTTCCAGTTCTCCAATTCTTTAAACTTATTCTTTAGGAGTTTAATTTTTTCCTTACTGTCTTTTGAAATAATCACCATTTTAGTCAGCGGTGTATGCTTCATTTTTTCAATACTGCTCTCCGTAATTTGATCTTCATATTCTGTTCTGGAACGATAACGGAACATTTTATTTATGACCTTAAAATCCTTTTCATTTTCTGTAATCACATAACGATATGTCATGATATTATTCAATTCATTTATCCAATCTGGAAAATTGGTTTCGTAAAGCTGAATATAACTATCTATAAAATTCTTATCAATAGGTTTCTTTTGATCGATATATTCTTTAGCTAACGGATAAATCTGCTTTGCCATCAAATTGATGTATTTATTACTATACCAATCTCCAGAATCTGCTTTACCCTCTAATTCTGCATAA
This sequence comes from Flavobacterium sp. CFBP9031, assembly GCF_034044945.1. NCBI lineage: Bacteria > Pseudomonadati > Bacteroidota > Flavobacteriia > Flavobacteriales > Flavobacteriaceae > Flavobacterium > Flavobacterium sp. CFBP9031. The sequence goes on along the minus strand of NZ_JAXCWF010000023.1, from coordinate 7,184 downwards.
ACATAACCATTACCCAATACCGTCGCCAGAACTTCATTCAATAATTGATAAGCGTAATTACTGCACGTTGATTTATTCGTTTTGAAATAAGTGTCAATTTCTTTTTTTACTTCAAGGGATTGTTCGTCGTAAATGATATGATAGGTCTCATGCATCATTACACTAAATAAATCTTTATGTGATTTTAAGTCGGTTTGAATAGCACTAACGAAATTATTGCAAAATGCAGAAGCTGTAAATCCTTTAGAATTAGGTAAAGGATAAAAAGCCGCCACAAAAGGGATTGAATTATCCCAACTGGAATTATAAAATACTAATCCCGTTTTAAAATAATTTTCAATCTTGTGATCATTAGAATATTTTTGAATTTCATCTAACTGTTTTTCAAACTTTTCTTTGTTCGGATTATAGATTAATTCATTGTAAATAGGAGTAAATTCTGAAATACATTCTCCTAAATCACTCAGCGTTTTATTGGGAATCATTCCTGCAGAACGAATTTTGAAATCATTTAAATTATCGGTTTCAATCAAACTCTTTTTCAAAATATCCTGCGTTTGCATTGTTTTCTTTGATCCGTACGGAAAATCTTCAAATCGGAAGCTATAAGAAATAGACAATTGCTCAAATTTTGAGATTAGGTTTTTATATTTCTCAATATTGTATTTTGATTTTTGAAATTCTGTTTTAAAAACATTATCTGGATAATAATCAGATAAATTCTCTAAGAACACAAAAACCGCAAGTTGTTCAGAATATTTGATTTTAAAAGAAGGATTTTGCCCAAATGAAAGTGAACTTAATAATAAAAAAATCAGCAAAAGTGTATTTTTCATGCAATTTCTATTAGCAGTAAAAGTTTAGATTTCGAATAACGTTTTATAAATATAAGATATTTTACAAGCGCCTGTTTCGTTTCTTTTTAGATGTTACAACTTCTTTAATCAAACCTCGTTCTAAAAGCATTTTGTTGTAAAAACCTTCGCGAAGTTTTTCAAATTCTTCTTTCAAAAGAAAAAGTAACTTTTCTGATTCGTTTGGATTTTCGAGTTTTTTCAACATAATTCCAATTCCTGAATTATGCGAAATTCCGTCACGATTAATAACAAAATGAAGTCTGCTGGAATCTTCCATAAAAAAATCGGAATAGTACTTTTTTAATTGCAATTCTTTCTGATTCATTAAAAGATCTATTAGTTTTTTGATTTCAGTAGGCAATTCAAACCCCAATAAACTTTCAATTTCTTTACTATCTTTTTCTCTTGTATAAAAGCCAATTTCTCCCCTGCATTCATAATAAATATCAACGAAAATTTCAAATCTTAAGAGACGTTCTGTCCAGCCATCTGAGTAAATATAGGAAAGAAGATATTCTTCATCTAAAACATAATAGCCCGATTCATCAGGTTTTTGAATTTCTAATCGGTTAAAGCCCATTTACTTTTATTTTGTTGTTTTTAAATGATGCCGTTCCTAAAATTTCACTAATCCTTTTTTTTAGACATCTTTGTCTCGGCTCCAACATCTCCGAATTGGTTCTGTATTTTGAACAACGAAATTATTTTTTTGTATTATATTCTTCTGCAATATCACTCCAATCATCATTCCATGTACTCTCAAAATAAATATCTGCCTTCTCCCAATCTTTTGCGTCCCAATCTTCTCTTTCATCAACTAGTTTCAATTTTTCAGACTTAATTTTTTCAATTATCAAATTTAGAAAATCTTCAAAGTTGTCTGCGATTACCGAAACTGGCTCAGGATCTCCGCATGGAAGATAGATAATCTGGCCTAAAATACCGTCTGTATTTGGAATAAAATCTATACAAAGAAAATTTCCCGAGCCATCATGGGCAAATGGAATTCTTTTAGTGGAATACAAAATATCGGTAATTTTTTTAACCTGATTAATAGCTTCAGGTTTTGTATCGGGAGCATTTTTAAAAAATAGCCATTCTCTTTTAACTTCTTCAATACCTAAATATCCAAATCCTCCCAAGAAACCCAAACTTCTTTTTTCTCCGTTATAAGTTTTCAATAATTGAATATAAGATGCAGGCAATTTTTGACCTGTAAATTTTTCCAGTTCCTGTATTTCAACATCGGTTGCTCCTTTATTCATAAAACGATCAAAAATATCAAGCTTACTTTTACAAACATTAATTAAACTAACTGTTACTTCTGTTTTCATTTTAGATTGATTTTTTTTGATTTGTGCTTTTGAATAATTAAAAAACAATGTAAGTATTAAAATTAAGTAATATTTTTTCATCTTAAATTTTATGATATTGAAAGATTATCCTTTTAACAATCATTTTTTTCTCCTGTCTGTCAAATATTTTCTGAATGGTTTATCATAAACATTCATTACGAAATAAGCAAAACCAACTAAAAGTATTACACTCGCTGTTACGATACATGTCAGTTGCGTTGTATCTGGTTTGTAGTTGGTAAAATAATTTCCAAACATCCATAAAACCGCATAATGCGTCATGTATAGCGGATAAGATATTTTTCCAGAAAAGATACAGGCTTTTTTCAATCCTGGTTTTAATACAGCTCCCGCACCTAAAGAAATTAGCAATGGAAAATAAAGCAGTACAACCAATGGTTCAGAAATCCAATTATATTCTGAAAATGGCATAATGAAAGCTAACAGCAATAATATAGTTAATCCACCAAAACCAAGTTTATTTTTTATGATCCAGTTAGAGCGATAAATAAGTAATCCGGCTAAAAAAGAATACGAAATTCTGGCGCATCCATCCCAAAAAGTTGGCCCGCTCCAGCCTCCTAACAAATTACCTGAATTATATCCGACATAACAGATTGCGATTGCAGATAACATCGTTAACAGCAGTAAAAAGTTTCTGCCAATTCGATAAAGGACAAATGCATAAACGATATTGGCTATATATTCCCAAAACAGTGACCATGCTGGCGCATTAAAACTAAATAAATTGAAACCACGGTCTGCAATAACTGGAAACGGAATAAGAAATAGAGAACAAATAAATGTCAAAATAATTTTTCCAGTACTATATAATTCCAAATGTCCGCCAAACGGATCAAACAAGAAAGCCAACAATCCTAATATTGACCCAGCTATAACTAAAGGATGCAATCTTATTATTCTTGAGATAAAAAAGTTACGAAGTCCCATTTTTGCGATACGATCATCATAAGCATATCCTATTACAAATCCCGAAAGGCAAAAGAAAAAATCGACAGCCAAAAATCCGTGTCCTATAAAATTCTGGCTTGGATCAGTAAAAATCCATTCCATAAAATGAAAAACAACAACAGCAAAAGCTGCAATGCCTCTTAATCCGTCTAAAATTTCAAAATGTTGTTTAGTTTCAAGAACTGCTGTAGTTGACTGGCTTGTACTCATTAGATTGTAATAAACTTATAATTTTAGGTAATTTGGTATCGTTGCAAGTTCTACAAATAAATATTCAAATCAAAATCAGATTTATTCAATTCAGCTGTTAAATTGTTTAAAGTTTCACATTTAAATAACTTTTTACACTTTTTAAAAGAATGCTTTTTTATTAATTTTACCAAAAATCAAATTTTATTATGAGTTTTAAAGGTTGTCTTCCTCCTCCATAAATTAATAATGCTTCTTTAGTATTGACACTTGACTGAATCTTCAGTCCGATTAGTTGTGTCTTTACCTCAATCACATTATTAATATTCAAAAAATATCCTCCAAAAAAAGGATAGACAACTTCTTATGAAAAAATCCTATTTGATACTGCATTCTGCAGTTTTACTTGCTGGTTTTACTGGCGTTTTCGGAAAACTTATTTCTCTTAACGAAATTACTTTAGTTTGGTATAGAGTATTATTTGCTTCTATTATTCTCTTTTTCATTTTAAAAATTTACAATCTTAAAATGCTAAAATCATTTTCTGAAGCAGTAAAAATTTCTAAAGCTGGAATCTTGATTACCATTCATTGGGTTTTCTTTTATGCCAGCATTAAATATTCTAATATATCAATTGGCGTTGTTTGCTATTGTCTTACCAGTTTTTTTACAGCTTTCTTTGAACCTATTCTCAATAAAAAAAGATTCAATCTAACTCAGGTTTTATTAAGCATGTTAACCTTATTAGGAATAAGCTTGATTTTTCATTTTGATTCTTCTTATCAGCTTGGAATTTTACTCGGAGTAATTTCATCAGCATTTGCTGCCTTGTACACTATTTACAACGAAAGACTTGTACAATTTTATGACAGCAAGCTCATTAATTTTTATCAGATGCTTGGAGGAACTTTAGTTTTAGGGCTTGCTCTTCCGTTTTATTTTTACAATTTTCCAGAACAGGTTTTTATTCCGAACTTAAAAGACATTTTCTATTTACTAATTTTAGCTTCATGCTGTACCGTTGCGCTTTATGTAATGTTTGCAGAATCCCTTAAAAAAATCCCTGCGTTTACCATAAATCTAACATTCAACTTAGAGCCAATTTATTCGATAATATTAGCCTTTTTGTTTTTTAATGAAGGCCAGTCGGTCAATTTCTCTTTTTACATAGGAATAAGTTTGGTTATGACTTCCGTTCTTTTCCAATCTTTAATTTCTATTCGAAAGAAAAACACCATCACAGAGCAAATCTCATAGAATTATAAAAACAAAAAACTCCTTTTACACAAAGGAGTTTTTCTTTTTATTTATTTATTTTTTCAATCATTTAATCCTTTTCCGTCTACAATTCGCGGAATATTTTTTTCTACTCTAGCCTCTCTAGTTTTAGATTGCTTAGGTTGAGAAAAATGGAGTAAATAGGCTCGCTGCCTTCCAGGAGTTAAAGCATAAAAAGCTTTTTTAAAATCAGCATCAGAATTAAATTTATGCTGAAGCTCTTCTGCAATTTCAAAATCGGAAACTTTTTTCAATTCTACTTTTTGTCCCGATTTCTCAATTTCGGCTGCCTCAAAAATATACTTTTTTAGAATTTCTTTTTTAGCTAAAATATCTTGAACATTCGTAAATCGAACTTGACGAGCCGCCTGTACATTATCTGATTGTTGGATCAAGATATTATCAGGATCTTTCATTAAAGTACCTTTGAAAAACAAAAAAGCACAATATTCTTTAAAATAATGAATTAATACAATATTTGCTTTTTCGAAAGTATAACAAGGAGATCCCCATTTCAATTCTTCAGACAAATGACAGTCTAAAACAATTCCCCTCATTTGTTCGATTTCGGCTTTCCATTTTTCAGCTTTTTCGAAATAAAAATCAACTTTAGAGTTTGTACTATGTTTTGTCATGACGAGTTAATTTATAAATATAAATTTAGCATTTTTATATATTTAAATTTCAAAACCTTTAATAATTCCTCTTTTAGATTGACGAACGAAATTTAAAATTTTATCTCGTTCAACCGTTTGCTCAAATTCTTCATTGATTATATCCAAAGCAAATTTTGTATTTCTCTTCTCTTGAAATATAATTCTATAAATTGATCGAATCTCGTCAATTTTTCGAGAATTAAATCCTCTCCTCTTTAATCCAACAGAATTTACCCCCGCAAACCTCAAAGGTTCATGCGCAACAACCACATAAGGAGGAACATCTTTAACTACTCGGCTTAAACCACTAATCATAGCATGTTCGCCAATAACCGAAAATTGATGAATTGCAGTTAATCCACTTATATTTACCCAATCCTGAACAATTACTTCACCAGCCACTCCGACACTAAATCCAATAATAGAATTATTACCAATTACACAATCATGCCCAATATGCGCATTAGACATAATCAGATTGGAATTACCAATACAGGTTTTACCTTTTGAGATTGTTCCCCTATTAATAGTCACAAACTCCCTAATTATATTATTATCTCCAATTTCAAGAAGAGTATATTCTCCCTTAAATTTTAAATCCTGAGGTACGCCGCCCAAGACAGCATTAGAATGGATTTGACAATTTTCTCCTATTCTTGAACCGCTTAAAATCGTTACATTGTTACCTATCTGCGTATTATTTCCAATTACGACATCTTTCTCAATAGTCACACTATTTCCTATGAAAATGTTATTACCTAGAATAGCATTTTTATCAATAAAAGTTTCTTTCAATTTTTGCATCTTTAGTTAGCTACAAAAGTTGAAAAACCCTAAATATTTTTTATTGATGTAATATCAAATAATTGATGCACGAATTCTGCTCAAAGTTTCCTGACTTACGTCAATTAATGACGCAATGTGCTTCAATTTGGCTTTTTTAATAATTTGCGGAAATGACTCTAAAAGAAATAAATATTTTTTCTCTGCAGTCATTAAACGGAATAAATGATTAAACTCATTTATATTTGAAAGGTAGTATCGAAGTTGCTTAATATGAAATTTTATAAATATGGGATATTCCAATAAAGTCTGTTCATCCGAATAAGATAATGAATATACTAATGTTTCTTCACAGGTTTGAAAATTTTCAAATGAAGGTTTTTGTTCAAAAAAACTACTCATTGAAGTTACAAATTGGTTATCGGTATAAATCCACTTCGTAACTTCTATCCCGTCTTCAATACAAAATCTTCTAATCGCGCCTGATTTAATGAAATAAATTTTATTGCAAACTTTACCCTCTTCAACAATAAACTCTCCTTTATTGAAAGTTTCTTCGAAAAAACTTTCAATAATAGCAAGCTCTGTCTCCGAATCTAATTTCTCAAAACTATTTATAATCTCAATTAACTTTTCCATCCATTTTTATTTCATAATAACCAAATTTAAAACGAATTTAAGAGAAAAGCTAAAACCTAATAACAAACCGTTGTTTTTAATAGATTTTAAGAACTTTAAAGATCTAACGATAATAATTTGAGGTAGCGCCTTTAAGAATAAATATTAACCGAATTAAAACACAAAGAATAACTTCAACAACAAACAATGATATTTTTATGTCGTTTCCCTGCGGGCCGTGCTGTCCGCTGTATCTTTTGCGGATGGATATTTGCGGAAAAAAGAAGCCCTTCGTGCCCCGCAAAAGGATGCCGCTCCCATCACTAACGCGGCTATCTATTGATAAGCGGCCATTATCAGCCATCAGGCAGTTTTACCAAAACATATAAAAACAGAAAACCCCATCCGATTTGGATAGGGTTTTCAAAAGAAAGGCGACGACATACTCTCCCACAAAACTGCAGTACCATCTGCGC
>NZ_JAXCWF010000022.1:0-29477 GCF_034044945.1 Flavobacterium sp. CFBP9031 | reverse complement strand
CTGTGAGAAACAAAATAATCCATAGAGTTTTTGCAGTAATAAAAAACCAAACCTTTTATGAAAAAGATTTGGTTTTATCATAGAAATCGAAATGACAAGATTGTGAAAAATCGATAATAAAATCGATGATTTATTGATTACTTCATTCCGCGAACATTCATTTCTATCGTATAAACACTTTTACTAGCAGTAATAAATAATGTTTTAAATTTTTTTCCTCCAAAACAAACATTAGCTGTCCAAGGTTCAGGAACATCAATATGAGCTATTTTTTCTCCTTGTGGATTGAATATGGTAACCCCGTTTCCGCATAAGTAAATATTTCCCGATTCGTCTATAGTCATTCCATCTGAACCTGATTCAGTAAACAGCGTTTTTTTACCTAAGGAGCCATTACTTTCGATTGTATAAGAGTACGTTTTATTTGCTCCTATATCTGCTACGTATAAGGTTTTTCCATCCGAACTTCCAATAATTCCATTTGGTTTTACAAGATCATTCTCAACGTTTATAATTTTGGATTTATCTGGAGATAAATAGTAAACGCATTCTTTCTCTATTTCTTTGGAGGTATGTGTCCAGTAATCCCTTTTATAAAAAGGGTCGGTGAAATAGATACCGCCTTTTGGGTCAACCCAAAGATCATTAGGACCATTCAGTCTTTTTCCTTCGAAGTTATTTATCAATACAGTATAATTTTTGTTTTTGTCTATTTTCCAAAGTTCGTTTTTTTCATCGGCGCAAGCCAAAAGATTGCCTGTGTGATCAAAATACAAACCATTAGCTCTTCCTGCATTTTCCATAAAAACAGAAAGTTTACCATTAACCGACCATTTCATAATTCTATTATTAGGCTGATCCGTAAAATAAATATTTCCTTTTTTATCCGAAGCAGGTCCTTCTGTAAAACTGAATTGATTTGATAGTTTTGTGAGAACTGCGCCTTTTGCTATTATGGAATGACTTTTTTCTTTTGATGTCTGAGCGTATATAAAATTTGTAAAAGTTAAAGTAATAAGAATTAAAAAGTATGATTTTATTTTAAGTTGGAATGGGTTCATCATAAATAGATTTAAAAGTTGCTTTTGAAGCGTTTTTAAAAGTAATTTTTATTTTTGATATTCTGCAAAGTCGGGAGCAAATTTGCCCATAGTTGAAAATTTTTTGGAGAATATGATTTTAAAGACAAAAATTAGAATTTTATTTTAATCGCAATTTATCAAAAGCATTTTTTCGTAACATTACAACAAAAAAATGAAAACGCTAACTATCCTAAAAACCACAATTGCAGTTTTATTTTTCCAGCAGACTTTTTCTCAGGAAATCAAAAAAGAAACTACAGCACCACAATACACAATAGAAAACTGTGTCAATCATTTTGATATAAACAAAGCCACCAAAACGAAGGTAGGTTATCAATATTGGTTTGCCAATAAAGATTTTACTCAGGAAAATACTTTGAAAATGAGCATTGTCGAGCCAGGAAAATCGACGCACGCGCCACATCATCATCCTGAAGAAGAATTTTTCTATATCTTAGAAGGAACCGCCGAATTCTTCCTTGACGGAAAAACCGTTACAGCTGGTCCAAATACCAGTTTCTATTGTCCGCCAAATGCTGAGCACGGAATTAGTAATGCAGGGAAAACAGATTTGAAATATTTGGTCATTAAAAAGGATTTGAGGTAAAAAATCTTTTGTAATATCTTTTAACAGCTGCGCAAATGTCTCTGACTTTACGCAGCTGTTCGGGAGGCTATTGAATATTTTATTTACTTCAATACCACAACTTCTTCAGGAATCATAAACAAAAGCGTACAGCCAGTTCTAGAAAACACAGAATGCGTGCTTCCTGGTGGCATGTACAAATAATCGCCAGCTTTTAATTCGTCTTTTCCAGAGCGTACTTCGCCTTCTAGAACATAAATTTCCTCGCCAGCGGGATGCACGTGATTTGGGTAGGACGCGCCGGGCTCAAATTTTAAAAGAAAAGTAGGTGGACGGTTAGTAGCTGCATCAAAGCGTAATACTTTAGCATAAATTCCGTCTGTTTTTACACCTTCTTCTTGAAGTGGTTTCCACTCTAATTCATTGCTTTTTGTGATTTTAGTTTCCATAATTATTCAAATTTAATTAGTTAATTTTTCAAAAGATTTTCATCCAAACTCCATCGGTATTTGTCGGTGGTTGCTAAGAGAAAAGCGCCCATGGAAAAGACAAATACAGAATAATCAAGAGGATCTTTTATTCCGAAAGAATAAGTCATTGCCAGCGCAAATAGAAAAGTTAAGACAGAAGCGCCAAGAGCAGTTTTTCTAGTCTGATATCCAATCAGCAATAAAACAGCAAATAAAGTCTCTAGAAAAGTGCTGATAATTGCAATTGACAGAATAAAACTTTTAGGTAAAAAAGAATTTACTTCTTCGGCGTAAGCCAGAAAATTTTCCCATCCCGAAGATTGTTTTCCAAGCAAACTCAACCGACTCGAAACCGCAGACAAAAATCCAATTGCCATTGCGATTCGTAAAAGCAAAATGGCATAATCCTGATATCTTTTCATAAACTATTTTATTAGTAATTAATCAGATACAAAGATCAGGCAGCAGCTCTTTTTAAAGAATAGAGAATCTTGGAAAAAGCATGTAATTATGCTTTAAGTCAAAAAGTCTTTTGACTACTATAACGCACTATTTGTCATTTCGACGAAGGAGAAATCTTCGCAAGTGGCTCCGACTCTAAAAGCCAATCTTTGTGGAGCTTCTCACGAAGATTTCTCCTTCGTCGAAATGACATAAAAATGAGAAAAAACTTTGCGACTCTGCGACTCTGCGAGCAATTTTCGCAACGAAAGGAAAAAGCTTGGAAGATGGCTACACTTGCACTACTTTCTCCTTATAAGATTTAGGAGAAATATTTGTGTGTTTTTTAAAGAAGTTTGAAAAATAGAAAGGATCATTAAAACCTAAAGCATAAGCGGTTTCTTTTACCGATAATTTCTCATAAGTAAACAAACGTTTTGCTTCAGAAATTATCAGTCCAAAAATGATATTTTGTGCAGTTTTATTGCAATGCAGTTTAGAGAGTTCGTTTAGTTTGGTTTCGGTTGTGCCGATTAAATTGGCAATTTCATTTACCGAAAGATTTTTATCAAAATTCCCTCGAATAGCTTCCAGAAAATGGAGAAACAGAGCGTCTGGTTTGTAGATTTCTTCTCCAAGTTTTATTTTAGAACGGTTGATTTCGATTAAAATCAATTGAATTCTAGAATGAATAGAGATGAGGTATTGATACGGTTTTTGGGCAATTTCCTGCTGAATAAGCTGTAAAGCATCGACAACCAATTTGTCGTCATCTACTTTTATCACTTCATTCATTGCAAAATGGCAGAACAAACTGTTGTGGAAAATGAGCTCGATGTCGTTATCATTTTTGCAGAAAAAATCATAGGTAAATTCGAGAACAAATCCGGTTGCGTTGCTGCTGTTTTTTATGAAATGAATTTGACCAGACGTTATCGTTAAGACCGAATTTTTTGTGATTAGATATTCGTTTTCATCTACCGAAAGCGCTATTTCGCCAGATGTACAAAAAAGAAGGACATATTTTAATACACGCCGAGGATGTTTTAAATCTTCTGCCTGTTCAAACGTCTTTATATCAATCATTTATTTTTTATTTAATCGCAATCCCGATAGCTAAAATAGTATTTTGAGAATTTATTTTACTTCTTTCGTAATATCAATCTGCGTGCCTTTCAAAATAATTAGAAGCCATTTCTACAATTGTCTCTTTTGTGGTAAAACTGTATTGTACTCCGTGATTAAGTGTATAGGAATCTCCAAGCTCTGGATGATGTTGTGTTCCATCTATATGAAATGAATCTAGAACTGACAGCCAGAGATTACGCTGCTGGTCTCTAAAATAGAATTGGTCTCTATCTGAAACGACTAAGATTGTCCCATTGTCATTGTCGAGAATCGAAGTATTGTTGCTGTCCTCATAGTCCCCCATAATAGTAATATTGGTGTTGTATTTTTTGGACGTTAACTCTGTGATTTTTTTTGTTAGTGGCATAAGAGTTGGAATTTGATTTGTCTTTGAAACAGTAAAATTAAAATTACACATTTTACTAATAGTATTCTAAAAAGTTTTTTTAAAAGTTAAAAGTTTTGAATAAAAAGAGTAGTTTTCAAAAAAAGCAAATAAAAAGGACAGCGACCAATGAGGTGCTGTCCTTGAGTAAATTGCAAAAAAAAATAGAATGTGATATTTCTAAGAATGTGTAAAGTAATTTGTAATCTGCCAAAAAGAAAACATAATAAAAGTCATTCGTTTACAACATCATCTTTCATAATCTCTTTGCTGACAATTTTGTCTATTAATATGAATAATAATAGGATTTCTGCCGTCTAAATCTCTTTTTCCTCGACCTGATAAACCAATGGTTATTGTATCTGGCTTTTTAGATTTTATTTCTTGCGGACTTACATACGTATACATTCCATATCCATGTCCAGAAACAATCCAGCCTTCTGTATTTTTTAAATCTGTGACATCAAAATCTTCTGATCGTTCTGTGTAAACGGGACCAAACTCTTTTATCAATTTTAGTGCTTTATGCTCTAAATTGGAAATTTCATCTGCATGTTCAAAAATGATATACGTTCCGTTTTTAAACAAAACCCAATCCTGAAATTTCGGATTGATACTAAGTCTGACATGATGCAGTAACTCCGTTTCTGTTATTTCGCCAGCTTCTTTATGGTCAGATTTCTGTTTCATAAAAAGAAAATTTAAAAAAGAATACTATGGTTTTAAATCACTTAATTGATGTTTTGTAAAATGTGTTTTTGAAATAATGCGCCCTTAAAAGTTTTAATTGTATCATTTTAGGGTATTTTTACGATGCGTTGTATTTCAATAAAAGCACCTTATAAACCAAATGTCTAAAGGTGCTTTTTCAATTTATATAGAAGTAAGATTAAGATGCTGTGTTGCTTGGATCTTTTTTGCGGTAAAACCAGTAGAATACTTGCGGTAAAACGGTAAGCGATAAAATCATACACGTTATTAATCCGCCCACAATCATGATAGCTAGTGGTTTTTGCACTTCAGAACCCATTCCGGTGGATAACGCAGCAGGTAATAATCCTAATGATCCCATAAGGGCAATCATCACAATAGGACGAATTCTGCTGTGAATTCCTTCTGAAATAGCATCTCTTAAATGCATTCCGTTTCGCATATTTTCCCTAATCATTCCAATGAGGACAATACTGTCGATCGCGCTCACCCCAAAGAGAATAATAAATCCAATTCCCGCTGAGATTCCGAAGACGGTTCCCGTTACCCAAAGCGACAGGAATCCGCCAATAAAGGCATAAGGCATTGCAGTTACAGCAATCATGGTGTCTTTGAAATTACCAAAGTTGAAATACAGCAGGCATAAAATTAAAACCAAAACCACAGGAATAATCATTGCCAATTGTTTGGTTGCTCTTTCTTTACTTTCAAATTCTCCTGCCCATTTCATGACATTTTCTTTTGGAAGTTTTACTTCGGCAGCTACTTTTTTCTGCGCTTCTTCAATTGTACTTCCCAAATCTCGTCCTTCAATACTAAAACCTACGGCGATGTAACGGCTGTTTCCTTCGCGATAAATAAAGGTCGGACCTGTTTTATAATCTACCGTTGCAATTTCTTTTAAAGGCACTTTTTTACCATTTAAGGTCGGAATAAGAATGCCCTCGATCTTTTCTTTAGAATCACGATATTCTTTTTCAAAACGCAGTGTGATGTCAAATATCTTTTCGTCGTCATAAAACTTGGTTGCCGCTTGTCCGCCAATCGTCATTCTGATTACGGCTTGCGCATCGGCAGTGGTAACTGCGTAACGCGCCATTTTTTCGTCGTCAAGCTGAATTCTTAACTCGGGTAAACCAATATTTTTATAGACATTAATATCTTCAATTCCTTTTACATCTTTGATTGAATTAGCAACTTTTGCGGCCATTTCTTCCAATTGAAAAAGATCACTTCCAAAAATCTTAATCGCGAGCGGACTTTTAACTCCTGCAACATATTCTTCCACATTATCCTGAATTGGCTGACTGAAACCAAAGGCAATTCCAGGATATACATCGAGTACTTTTTTGATTTCGGCTATTAATTCTTCTTTAGAAATATCGTGTTTCCATTCGTCTTTATGTTTTAATTCGATATGGAATTCGATATTAAAAAATCCCGTCGGGTCTGTTCCGTCGTTTGGTCTTCCGGTTTGCGTCAATATAAATTTAACTTCTTCAAACTTTCTGATTTTTGCTTTCATTTCCTTAGTCAATCGAACCGATTCATCAAGATTGATACTATTTGGCAATGTCGCTCTTACATAAATAGCACCTTCATTCAGTTTCGGTATAAACTCTGATCCGTAAAAAGCAAACTTTGCACAGCAAACTGCTAATAAAGCTAAAAAGGCATAGAAAGTAGCTTTACGATGTTTGGTACTCCATTGAAACAGTTTAAAAAGGTTTTCTCTAAAGAAACGCGAAATCATATTTTCTTTCTCTACAATGTTTTTGGTCAGCATGACTTTACACATTGCAGGAACGTAGGTAAGCGATAAAAGCAATGATCCTAATAGCGCATAACTTAGTGTAAAGGCTAGGGGAGAGAACATTTTTCCTTCTACTTTCGTGAAAGAGAAAATAGGCATCAAGGCCACAATCAAAATGATTAAGGCAAAGAAAATATACGTGGCAACACTGCCCACACTTTTCTTGATCAATCCCATTTTACTCATGCTGTTAAAGCGTTCCATACCCACTTTATGCGCTTTATTTTCGAGGGAAACAAAGACTTGTTCGACAATAACGAGCGTTCCTTCGAGCAGTAATCCAAAGTCTAAAGCTCCCATCGAAATTAAATTGGCAGGCAATCCCTGAATTCTCAGCATTACAATAGCAAACAAAAATGAAAGCGGAATTACAGATGCCACAATCAGCGAAGTTCTCCAGTTGTAAAGGAAAATAAACACGATTAGCGATACCAGTAAAATACCTTCAACAAGGTTTTTAGTAACCGTTTTTACGGTTGTATTCACCAATTCGGTACGATCGATAAATGGAACTATTTTTACATTATCGGGTAAAACTCTTTCGTTCAGTTCGGTCAAACGTTCTTTAAGTCTTTTGATCACTTCACCCGGATTTTCTCCGCGAAGCATTACGACAATTCCTTCAACAACATCATCATTTTCATCTAAACCGACTTGTCCTAATCTTGGTTTTGCTGAGATCGAAACTTCGGCTACGTGTTTTACTAAAACGGGAGCTCCGCCTTTGGTTTCAATTAAAATATTGCCAATATCTTCGACTTTATTGATTAATCCAACGCCACGAACAACATAAGCCTGATCGCCACGCTGAATAACATCTCCGCCCACATTGATATTACTTTTTGAAACCGCTTCGTAAACATCTAAAGCCGAAAGATTGTAATTTTCTAACTGTGTTGGATTAATTTTGATTTCGAACATTTTTTCTTCACCACCAAAACTTACCACATCGGCAACTCCGGGAACGGCAACCAATTCTCTTTCAATAACCCAGTCCTGAATGGCCTGAATTTCTTTGATAGGCAAATCACTTTTAATAACATATCTAAAGATCTCACCCGTTGCACCAGAAGGCGGATCGATTTCTGCATCTGCTCCTTCGGGAAGATCGAGTCCGCCCATACGGTTTGAGGCGTATTGCTGTGCGTAAAAATCCTCAACGCCATCATCAAATAATACGGTTACAACCGATAAACCGAAAAGCGAAATAGAACGTACTTCGGCTTTTTTCGGAATCGTATTCATTTGTTTGGAAATAGGAAGCGTGATGAATTTCTCCACTTCTTCGGCACTTCTTCCTGGCCATTGTGTAATAATTCTTGCCCTTGTATTGGTTACGTCGGGAAAGGCTTCAATTGGTGTGTGAATGTAACTCACGATACCGGCGACTAGTAATATAGCGGTCAGGAAAAAAACTATGAGGGAGTTTTTTAACGAGAAAGCAACTAATCCTTGTACAAATTTTTTCATGTCTTGTATGGTGTTTATCCGTTTAGAGGATAATTAGTTTTTTAATCTTTCGTGAATCAAAAGCTGATTTTTGGTAATGATCATTTCGCCTTCTTTAATTCCGTCTTTAAAATAAACCCAATTGTTGTTTTTAACTACCGGATTAATTTCTCTGGTTTCGATTGTGCAATCGTCTTTATAAATTAAAATATGATCACGGTTGTTGTCAAAAATCACGGCTTTTGCAGGAACAGCTTCTAGCATTTCGCCACCCAGACTTTTATCGATAATAATATCAGCAGTCATTCCAGGTTTAAGTTTCAGGTTTTTGTTTTCCATTACAATTCTGGCTTTCAAAACATGTTCGTCGGCATCAAAAACTTTGGACATCATTTTTATTTTTCCTTTAAAAATTTCTCCCGGATACGCTGGCGTTGTAACATCTACAGGCATATTTTCAGACACATTTTTTAAGTTACTCGTATATACATTGACCAAAACCCAAATTTCTTTTAAGTCAGAAATCGTAAAAAGCGGCTCACTGCTATCTGTAATCTGCATTCCTGGACTTATGTTTTTGTCTACGATATAACCTTCTGTCGGCGCTTTAATTAGAAAAACAGATCTTTCACTGCTGGCGCTAAACATGGCCAGATTGGCTTTTACATTTTCTAAAGAAGATTTTAAAACATCCAATTCGCTTTGTGCCTGCATTAAATCTTTTTGAGATGAAATTCCATCTTCAAACATTGATTTTGCAGCTTGTAAATTGCGTTGTGCCACAGTGATCTGCGATTGAAGCGATTTGCTTTCAGATTGCATGCTGTTTAATTCGGTACTTTTTATCTCGGCCAGAACTTGTCCTTTTCGAACATAATCGCCCAATGAAAAAGTAGTTTTGGTTATAATTCCTTCAACAAGGCTGTTAAACTGCACTACGTGATCGCCATTGTATGTAATGTTTCCCGTAAGGTTTATCGATTCGCTTACAGCACGTTTTTGTACTGGCTCTATAGTGATTTTTTCTTTTAAGGCTTTATCGATACAAAATTTCTCGTCTTTCGTTTCTTTAACTTCTTCTTTTTTGCCGCATCCGTAAACGAGCATTAACCCAAGAATTGGGAGTACAATATATTTCTTCATTTGTTTTTGTTTTTGAAAATTAGATTTAGTTGATTTCTTGGCCTGAGATATAGCGCAGTTCTTCCAGATTTTTATTCAGATCCATTTTAGAATTCAGCAGTATCGATTTGTTGTCTAAATAAGCATCAACAAAATCAAGATATTCTAGCATGCTGGTATTTTTTTGAAGGAAGTTTTTGCGATACGCTTCCAGAAGTTTGTCCAAATCTCCTTCATAATCAGCCTCAACGCTGTCGTACAGTTTTTTGGTCACCAATAAATCTTCATAAGATTGTAATACTTCAGATTGTATGCTGATGGTTTTTTCCTCAGCCAATAATTTCCCTTGATCAATAGCTAGTTTTGCTGCTTTTATATTTCCCTGATTTCGATTAAAAAACGGAAGATCAAGAGAGAAACCAACTCCCACAAAATCATTCATTAAACTCGCTCCACGGTCATAACTTACACCAAGCGTAACATCTGGCGTTCGCATTGCTTTTTCATATTTGTACTTGTTGTCGTTATACTCATTTCCGAGTTTAAGCACTTTCATATCAGGTCGGTTTTCTACAGCCGAAGCCATTAGATTGCCTAAGTTTATGTTTTCGATATTTTTGTTATCAGGAACAAAACCTTCATCGGTAAGTTTGATATAGTTTGTGGCAGGAAGATTCATTAAAACTTTAAGTTCTTTCTGCAACGAATTATTTTCCTTTTGCAAATCGGCTATTTCTTTTAAAAATTGAAGTTCAGTTGCTTTTAGCCTGAAGTATTCGCCTTTGCCCACATTTCCTTGTTTTACCTGATTTCCGTAAGCTTTCAGTAAAGTTTGCATCGATGAAAGCTGTTTTTTATAAATCGCTTCTTGTGCTTGATTGTATTGCAATTCGGTAAGATTGCTTCTGAATTCGATTTTCAGATTACGTAAAAAAGTTTTGAAATATTCTTTGGCGATGTCAACACCCACTTTTTCCATCGCAATCATCTTTTTACGTTTTCCGGCTGTTTGAATCAGTTGTTCCAGTTCTGCATTGACTTGAGAAGTCTTTCCGAAATTCCCCCATAACGGCGGTAATTGCTGTGCAGTCGCATTGTTCCAAAGATTGATTTCGCCAATAGTCAGCGTAGGATTAGGCCATAATTTTGCCTGAATCACTTGTGCATCGGCAATATCGATGTTCAGTTTTTCGGAAATAAGAGAAATATTCTTTTCCAAAAACAAAGCCTCGGCCTGTGTTCTGGACAGCACAATTGTATCGTTTATGGCAGCAATCTGCGCCATACCTTTGTGCGATACAATAACGAGTAAGGTTAAAAGTAAACGTTTCAAATTAAGTAGTTTTAATGATGTCGCAAAGTTATTGGCGACATATTAGCCCTTAATTTGAGGTGTGTTATAAGACGGTTAGAGCAACATTAGAAAACGATTAGAGTCGCGGAAATAGTAGCGTTACCGTAGTTCCTTCGTCTTTCTTGGATGCAATATTAAAATCGATATTATTTTGTTTGAAGATAATATTGGCTAACGAAAGTCCGACACCGCTTCCTTTTATATCTTTTACGTTTTTACCTCTGTAAAAGGTTTGTTTAATAAAAGTTAAGTCGTCTTCGCTAATTCCAGTTCCGCGGTCTTCAATGACAATTTTAAGTTGATTATCTTGTTCCAACAGACTTATTTTAATAGGGTTTCCGTTGGAGTATTTTACAGCATTTTCTATAATATTATATAAAGCGATTTTAATTTCGTTGCTGTTTCCTTTTATCGAAAGCAGTTTGTCATTTACGACTTCCAGAACGATTTGTATTGGAGCATTTTTTAAATCGTAAATAGCAGGCAATTGATCGTTAATGTCCCAAACCAATTCATCAACTCTGAAAATTTCGTTGAGTTCTGTATTGTTTCGCAAGCCCGAAAGCATCATCAAAGTATTCATTGTATCTTCGATTTGATAGACATTTTCTAATACTTTTTGAGACATTTCTTTGTATTCGACACTCGATCTGTCTTTTTGGGCAAACACTTCTAAGTTTCCAGAAATGGCCGTTAAAGGCGTTTTAAACTCATGCGAAACATAATTGATAAAGTTTTTTTGAATGATAAAAGTATCCGATAAACGCGTAAATAAATTGTTGTACGTTTCTACCAGTTCCTGAATATCATCTTTGGAATTTGGAGAAACAATCTGGCGGTCGAGAGACGAAGCCTGAATTTCGTTTACCTGATCGATAATGTTTTTTATCGGACTGTAAGCGAGATTAGAAAGCACACGGCTCACAATATAAATCGTAATCAATCCGATGATTAAAACCATTATCATAATGATTTGCAATCTGTCGGTCATGGTTTTAAACTCGACGTCATTTTTCTTTACGAAAACCACAAAATCACCTTGATTGTCATGGTAATAGCTTCCGAAATAAAAATGATGTTTAGATTTGAAACTAAGCTTTCTGTTTTTCCGAATATAATCTAGTCTTTCGGCATTGATATTATTGTCGATCGTTTTGTCGCCGTATACAATCTGATTTTTATTGTCGTATACACGCGTAATGATTTCAAGCGAATTTTCCCTGAATTGCTGACCGATTAATAAATGCTGATTTTCGGGAATTTCATCTTTTTCGAGATAGAAAATCCCTGTAAGTAAACATGTTTTTTGCAGTTCGTTATAAATAATTTTTTCCGAATAACTGTAGAAAGAATAATACGTGATAACAGAAGCAATGACAAAAACAACGCTAAACGTAAAAGACGATATTAAGGTAAACCTGTTGCGTATTTTCATAATTCTTCTTTAAGCATATATCCTGTTCCTTTTATGGTATGGATAAATTTATGGTTTTGCTCAATTTTATTTCTTAAATAAGAAATATAAACATCGACAACATTCGTATTATTATCGTAATTAATGCCCCAAACAGCATTTAAAATCTGCGTTCGCGGAATTACTTTATTTCGGTTTTCTAATAAATACAATAGGAGTTTGTATTCTCTTGGCGATAAATCGATTAGTTTATCGTTTTCGGTAACCTTATGTTCTTCCGGATTTATAGTTAAACTTCCTAAAGTGTACAAGGTTTCTACTTTATCGTAGTTGAATTTGGTTCTTCGAGTCAATGCGTTTACTCTCGAAATTAGTTCCTTAAAATGAAACGGTTTTACCAAATAATCATCGGCGCCAGAATCTAAAGCATTTACTTTATCATCGGTGTCGCTTAAAGCGCTTAACATTAAAACGGGCGTATGATTTTTTTTGAAACGCATTAGTTTTACCAACTGAATGCCGTCAATTCCCGGAAGCATAATATCCATTAAAATAATATCCCAAATATCTTGTTGGATGAGGTCTCTGGCAATCTCGCCCGTTTCGGCCAGATGCACAGTAAAGTTGTTTTCCTCCAAACCTTTTACTATAAATTCGCTGATGCGTTTATCATCTTCAATGAGTAAAACATTCATAAATGGTAATTATAATGGTTGCTGTTTTGATTAAAACGGAAATGTTTCAATCTTCTGATAAGTTGTTTTCAAAAAATAGGATTATCAAAAGTAACATTTATTTTTTTTGAACCATATAAGGTCATATAAGTTATTGAAGTTTTTTATTGAATTGCCTCCAGCTTTAGCTGGAGGTTTGAAAGATTGTCATCCTACAGGGCTTTAGCCAAAATGCGTATTTTTTGGCTAAAGCCATTTTTATACATGATCAAATGAATCTCCATCTAAAGATGGAGGCAATTGATTTTTTAAATTAAATGTGATTTTTTTAAATCTGAAAAAGAAAATTCCGGAGGAATGAAATATTTATAGATTCATAAAACATACGGTACCAAAAGCTCCAGCGGAGCGACATAATTTATACAATCATTTCTTTAGCTTTCATGGTATAAAATAGTAAACCAAATTGATAGGAGTTTTATATAATTTCAGTTTAATTTTTAATAAAAATTTGATTTTCAATTAATTAACTTTTATTAAACAAAGCTTTAACAGCGTGTATTTCCGCTGGCTGTTTGAAATAACTAATTTTAACTTAAATCAAAATTAATAACATTTTAAATAGTAAAATTATGAAAAAGAATATCGCCATAATAGCAACAAACGGTTTTGAAGAATCAGAATTAGCATCACCAAAAGCCTATCTGGAAGAGCAAGGTTGGAATGCAGATATCGTCAGTTTGAAATCTGGTACGATCAAATCTTGGAAAGACGGAAATTGGAGCAACGAATATAATGTTGATGTCGTATTAGATCAGGCAAATGAAGCCGATTACGATGCTTTGGTTATTCCAGGAGGAGTTATAAATCCTGATTTATTGAGAAGAGAAGAAGCTGCAGTAAATTTTGTACGTTCCTTTTTTGAAAGTAAAAAACCAGTAGCCGCTATTTGTCACGGACCTCAAATTCTGGTAGATGCTGACGTTTTAGAAGGTCGAAAAGTAACGTCGTTTTTCTCTATTAAAAACGATTTGAAAAATGCCGGAGCACAATGGGAAGACTCAGAAGTAGTCGTAGACAACGGATTAGTAACCAGCCGAAACCCAAATGATTTGCCCGCTTTTAATAAAAAAATGGTGGAAGAAATTAAAGAAGGAATGCATGAGCGCCAGAGAGTCTAAAAAAGAAATTTCTATTTAGATTTATCAAATTATAAAAAAATGCAGGATCATATTTTGATCCTGCATTTTTTTTTGTTGAATAGCCCCTAGTTTTAACTAGGGGATTAAAAGGTTCAATAGTAATAAGGCTTTAGTCAAAATGCGCATTTTGGCTAAAGCCTTACTATAGTTCCTTATTTATACCTCCAGCTAAAGCTGGAGGCAATTGATTCTTTTAATTAATTGAGGATCGATCTTTGCGTTCCTCTGGTTGAAACCAGAGTCTATGTTTTGAAATAATTGAGGGGCTTCTCCCGAAGCCTCGGGATCGCTCAGCCAAACAAATGTTTACATGCAGTTTGTCATCCTGAGGAACGAAGGATCACACGCGCATATCGACAAAGATTGTCGATTAAGTTTGCGGGGCTTCGACTTCGCTCAGCCTGACAAAGGCGTTCAATTTGTCTATTCGTTTAGTTTGTCATTTCGACCGAAGGGAGAAATCTCAACAAGTAGCTCGACAAAGATTGGAGATTTAGTTTGCGGAGTTTCTCGCGAAGATTTCTCCTTACGTCGAAATGACAAAGATGCGATAAATACCAGCTGAAATATAGATTTAGTATATTTGATAAAAGCAATATATTAATTGAAAGAAAAATCTTTCTTTTTAAAAAGTTTTCTTACATTTGAAGTTCTTAAATCTTCACATTAAGACAACATAAAATTTGCCCTCGTGCTATGTAGTAAAGCTCCGAAAGGACTTTGACGCCGTGAAGAAGCGTAAGACTGCTAAGGTATGAGGGTTTTTTCTTAAATTCTTCACTTTATGAAAACAAACACCCTTTCCAAAGAAGCCGAAACAAGGCTGATTGATTTTTTTAACCATATTATAGATCCCGAAGATATGGCTAAAATCTTAAGACAAGTAAATTGCATTTTAGCTCTTGCCGTAATGCGACAACACGAAACTCTCCAAATTGGACTAACCAATTTTGAAGACAATTATTATTGGCTCAATGAATTGGCGGAGATTTTGAATCCTTATTTGAGTGAGTAGTAAAGAAAAGTAAAAACCTCGACTTTTTTAAGGTCGAGGTTTTATTAAAATCTATCTATTTAAATAGTTGTCAATATGACAGAATAAGATGTTTAAATTCTCAAAATTGTAAAGTTTATAGTTCTTGTGATAAAGGCAAATTCTTAAAGTTTTACAGAAAGTTTGAACTTTGGATGTTACAAAGAAAGAGTTTACAATTTCATTAACTATAAATTGATTAGTGTGATTAGCGGGAAGTCTGTGTAACCCTGTTCCAATCACAGGAATATTTACAGTATCATGATATTCCCCATGATTTGGAATAAAATCCCATGTTTTAGATAAAAAGTCATAAAGATATTCTGGTCTCATTTCTACGTTTCCTGTTTCTTTCATAAAACTTAAAGCACTTAAATAAAAATATTTATCGTTACTCGGTTTTATAGAACATGCGGTGCCAATATCATATCTTACTTTATTTCCTTTAAGGTTATTATTGGTTTCAATTGGGATTGCTCCAACTAACTGAAGGTTTCTTGTTATCTCACTATTGAGAGTTCCAATATTCGATGAGTAAAACTTTTCAATGAATTGACCATGAACTGTTTTTTTATTAACTAAACCATTAGGAATATCGTTATCAAAAGTATCACTTACTGGAATAATAATAGCCCCTTTTTGCTTAAAAATATCACAAAACTCTACAATAACTTTCAAGTCAGTATTGCTGAATTTTTTTTCAATTTTTAGTTTTCGTCGATGACGAATTACACTTAAGAGAAAAATTAGGATTAAAGAGATATTTATATTTTCACGAATAAAATCTTTTAAATCTTGAGGATATTTCGATTCTGAGAATATCCAAGTTGAACATTCTATAATTGTCCAAATGAATCCAATAATTCCAAAAAAAGTAATTAATATATTTGTAACTCGTTCTTTATTGTAATCAAACAAAAATGAATAGATAAATTTGTTGTATAGTTTTTCCATTTTTATAGACTTAATTCTTTGTAAACACTATCTAGGTAGTATCTAGCACCCGATTCTCCTAATTTTGATAATTTATTATATCTGTCTGGCCAATGATCAAGCGCATATTTTATGATCTTATGGTTAAATGAAACATGTATTACTAGCTCATCTCTAATTATTGCAGGACATCTATCCATATCTCTACTACGTTGATTATTCAAATTCACGGCAATTATTGGTAATTTATTTCGTAGTGCATATTCTAATTCCCATCTAACAAACTTGTGTAGATATTTTGTTTTTTCACCAACTAATAAAATAATAGCTTTAGAATTTTGTAAACGTATTCTAAGTTGATTTTTTATGCTTTCTTCTAAACTTGTATCTTTTGCATAGTTTAGGTCATGAGCATCTTTAATTTCAAAATTGAAACTCTCATTATTTGTCCATGCTTTCATCAAATAGAAGTAGTGAATATCTGTATCACCGTCAAAAACAGTATAAATTTTATCTTTCATAATTCTTATTTTTTATTAGAATGGTAAATCATCTTCTTCAGCAACTATCTCTTCTATTTCACTTAATTTGAAAAACTCATCATTCCATTCTGTTCGTTTAATGAATTTTAATTTTTTATCATCGTCAAATAAGCTATCTGATATGTGAAGAATCTGTTTTTTTCTGTTAGCTGTTTTTGTCCATTCAGAAATACCATTATCTATATCCCATGGCAAAAAGTCAGTTTCTTTAAAACCTCTTGCTTCTAATAATTCTTTCATATCTAAAAAGCCCTCAATATAAAAGTTATATGGTACACTTAATTGAGTTCTTATTGACTCAACTAGTGGATGGTTTATCATTAGAATTTTATTGATTTCTTCTGCCTGTCCTTTATTCTCATCACTTAAAAAATTTACTAGTTTATTTAAAGTTTGGGCAGTCTTTTCCAAATTCCTAATCAAACTAATTTCTTTAACTCTTGTTTGCTCTTCCAAAAATCTTTGAAAAAGACCAGCAAACTGTTCTTTTAAGTATCTTGATATATCAGAAGCTATTTCGAAACCTTTAATGTTATTATTTGTATTCAGATTTTTAACCTCTTCTATGAATTGATAAATTCTTATATCGTCAACATATTTGTACTTTAGTGAAGCATTCTCTTTGTTTAAAAGATAAGTTTCATATTCAGATAATACATTTTTTTCAATAAATATATAGACTTGCTTATTTTCTTTAAGAGCTGTTCTTAATTCTATTTGAGAGACGGAAGAATTATTTTTTCTAGATTCAGATCCGAATCTTCCTCCAATGATGGATACTAAAACATCTACAGCTTTAATTTCTTTATAACAATATTCTTCTAAAGCATCATCTTTGCCATATGGTATATCTCCTTCTTCATTTCTAACAGGAACATAACCTAAATTTTCAATAAAAATATCTAAATCTGAACGAACTTGCCTAAGATCATAAAAGGTGGAGCTAACAAAAATTCTTGGTTTTGCCATATAATTAATTATTACATTTTCATTTTGAATGCTAAAAAAAGCAAACAATTATCATTATGCTTTTGAGTAAATTTTGATTTCAAAAGTATTAATTAGAGAATGTATACAACCAAGTAGTTATACCTGTTTATTATATATAAATCTTATTTCTTAAATTATATATTTTGCGTTTTGACTAAACAAAAAAAGGACAGTCCCTCCAATTAAAGAAGAACTGCCCTTTTAGGCAAATTTTTAAATTTGCATTCCTAAGAATGCGTACAGTTTTTGGTAATCACTAAATTGAAGACTAAAACGCAGGTTATTCGTTTATGACATCGCCTTCCTTAGTTTCTTCGCTGGCAATTTTTACCAGTTTATCGTTTGGAGTCAAATCGCCAAAAATTTCGATTTTATCTTCGATTTCTCTTCCCTTTTTAATGTCAACTCTTGTGGCTTTGTGGTTTACTACTTTCACCACATATAAACCTTCCGCAGAATTCACCACCGCCGATTTTGGCACTACAAATGTGCTGTCTTTCGCGTTAAGCGGTAAAAGAACTTCGGCAACCATTCCAGGCAATAAATTTCCTTTGGTATTGTGAACGTCCATCTCAACTCTTTCAGAACGTAATTTTAAATCTAAAGCACCAGACATTCTGGTAATTTTTGCGGTAAACGTTTCTGGTAACGATTTTACATTAAAACTCATTTCGTCGCCTGGGTGTAAATATCCAGTATATAATTCTGGAACAGAAACCGCCAAACGTAATTTGCTTTGTTCCTGAATCGTTAATAAAGGCAAATCTGAACCTTTTCCTGCTGGACCGACAAATGTACCTAAATTCACATTTCTAGCGGCTACAACACCATCAAAAGGCGCACGAATTTCAAGATAACCTCTCATAATCGCAATTTCTTTATGAGCCGCAATTGCCGCTTGAAGTTGTGCGTAATCAGAGTTCTTTTTACCGCTTGCCATTTCTAAATCGTTTTTAGAAATCGTTCCTTCAACCTTGCTCGTTTCGTACAAACGGTTGTACGTGCTTTTGCTGGTTGCATAAATGGCTTCCATAGATTTCAATCTTGATTCGGCTGCAGCCAATTGCGAACTGATTTCTGGTGCTTCTAAAACAATTAAAAGCTGTCCTTTTTTTACTTTCGTACCAATATCAACTTTCAATAATTTTACGAAACTGCTCACTTTTGCATACAAATCAACTTGTTGGAAACCCGTTAATTCGGCTGGTAAACGCAATTCTGTTGTTAGTTTTTCTTTCGCTAAAGCGAAAGTTTCTACTTTAGGTTCGATTTCCGCTTTAACCGTTTCTTCTTTTTTAGAATTACAGCTGTTCAGGAAAAATACTGCTGCTAGAAACAGCGGGCTATATTTTATAATTTTAGTGTTCATTTTTTGGTTTTAATGATGAGATATAATGGATACTTTCTTCGTCTTCAGGATCTAAAGAAACAGATTGTGTCGATGTTTTTTCTTGTGCCCACGCAAATATCTGCGGAAGGATTAATAATACGGCAAAAGTAGAAAATAATAATCCGCCAATAACCGCTCTTCCTAACGGAGAAACCTGATCGCCTCCTTCGCCGTGTCCAATTGCCATTGGCAACATTCCCGCAATCATCGCAACCGAAGTCATGATAATCGGACGAAGACGCAACGCAGCCGCTTCACGCGCAGATTCTAAGGCATTTCCGTTTATTTTTCGAAGCTGTTCGGCATTCGTAACCAATAAAACGGCGTTGGCAATAGAAACCCCAACAGACATAATGATTCCCATATACGACTGTAAATTCAACGTTGAACCTGTAAGCGTCAGCATTAATAAAGATCCTAAAACTACCGCAGGAACTGTTGTTAAAATAACCAGCGAAACTTTAAACGATTGGAAATTAGCGGCCAACATTAAGAAGATTACGAAAACGGCAACCAATAACCCCGTTTGCAAGCTGCTTAATGTCTCAGTCAATACAGTACTTAGTCCAATTGGCGTGATAAACAAACCACGAGGTAATTCGCCCAAGGCACTAATTGTTTTGCTCACATCTTTTGATGCCGTACCTAAATCGGTTTGGTAGATGTTTGCCGTAACGGTAATGTATGGCATGGCCCCTAAATTGTCATTTTCACCGCTTACAAATCCCGGTGTAATTTTGGCAACGTCGCTTAAAACCGGACGAAGCGAGTTTTTTAATACCGGAATTTCTCCAATATCGGTTTTGCTTTTCATTTTATTTAATGGTACTTGAACCTGAACAGAATACGATAATCCTGCTTTTTCGTCTACCCAGTTATTTTTTTCGGTATAACGAGAAGATGAGGTTGAGGCAACCAATGAACGTGAAATATCATTCATATCAACTCCTAATTCAGCCGCACGGGTTCTGTCAATATCAATATTCATTGCTGGATAATGAATGGGCTGACCAATCTGTACGTCTCTGAAATAAGAAATCGCTTTTAATTTGTCTACAATTTGAGTGGCGTACAATTCGTTTCGTTTTTTGTCTTTTCCGGCCACTCGAATCTCGATTGGAGTAGGAGAACCTTGGCTTAAAACTTTATCCGTCAATTCGATTGGCTCAAAAGAAAGTTTAGTGTCTGGCAATACTTTTTTAAGTCTTGCTCTAAACTCATCTTTAAAATCGTCCATATCTTCATGATAGTCTTTTAAACTCACTTGGAAAACCGCTTCGTGAGAACCTGCCATGAATAAATAAATCGGGTTGATCGAGAACAGAGAAGGGTGCTGGCCGACATATACAGACGTAATTCCGATATGATCTTTACCCACCATTTTCTCCAATTCTTTTAAAACAACTCTAGCTTGTTCTTCTGTTCTTTCCAAACGCGTTCCGTCAATGGCGCGCATTCTCAATTGAAACTGACTTGAATTGGTTCTCGGGAAAACGTCTTTTCCGATAAAAGTAAGAAATACAATCGCCAGAATAATTGATCCCGTTAGATAAATAATAGTCGTTGCTTTTTTATGAACAAACAAACGATCTAAAGTTCGCATGAAACGATTTCTGAATTTTTCGAAACCTCTTACTTTCCCGTCGTTGTTGAAGTCTTCTCTTTCAACCAAATCTTTTTTCTGACCAATTAAATTTTGCTCCGATTCAGGCGTTAATCCGCAGGCGTTAAACTCTGCTTCATCGTCTGTTATATTGGGTGCGTGTTCGTGTTTTTCATGACCTTTCATCATCCAGTTGGCCATTACAGGAACAAAAGTCTGCGAAAGCAAGAATGAAATTACCATTGAGAATCCAATCGCTAAAGCCAAAGGCAAGAACAATGCTCCCGGAATTCCGACCATGGTAAATGCTGGTGCAAATACGGCTAGAATACAAAGAAGGATCAACAATTTAGGCAAAGCAATTTCCTGACAGGCATCCCAAATGGCGAGTGCCTTGGGTTTTCCCATGTCGAGATGCTGGTGAATATTTTCGATGGTTACCGTACTTTCATCCACCAAAATACCAATTGCAAGAGCCAATCCTGATAATGACATTAAGTTAATCGTCTGTCCGAATAATTTCAGGAATAAAACCCCAGAAATAATCGAAATCGGAATCGTCATAATTACGATTAATGCCGCACGACGGTCGCCTAAGAATAATAAAACCATTAAACCCGTTAGAACCGCACCGATAATTCCCTCAGTAATCAAACTTTTAACCGAGTTAATTACATAAACCGATTGGTCAAATTCGTACGTAATGTTTACATCTTCAGGAAGTGTACTTTGAATTTTAGGAAGTTCTTTTTTCAATTTCTGAACCACATCCCAAGTCGAAGCGTCTCCCGCTTTTGCGATACTAATGTAAACCGAACGTTTTCCGTTTACCAAAGCATAACCTGCCGTAATATCGGCACCGTCTTTTACAGACGCAACATCGCCTAATTTTAAGTTCTGAACACCGCCTTTGAATAACGGAATCTGTTCAAAATCTTTAACTTCTTTAATTGTATTATTCGTTGGCGTAATATAGTTTTTGTCGCCCATACGCACGTTTCCAGAAGGAGCAGTTTGGTTGTTCAAACGAATCGCATCTACGATTTGGTCTGGCGTCATATTATGAGAACGCAATAAATCTGGATCAACATTTACCTCAATAGTTCTTGGGCTTCCGCCGAAAGGTGCTGGCGATAATAAACCTGGAATTGCAGTAAAGGAAGCACGAACGTAAACGTTGGCTAAATCCTGTAATTCGTTGTTGGAACGTATTTTACTGCTTAAAACCAATTGTCCAATAGGCAAAGAAGAAGCGTCAAAACGAATGATAAACGGAGGCTGTGTTCCCGGAGGAAAAGCCGCTTGGATTCTGTTGGAAAGCGCACTTAACTCGGCAGCTGCCTGAGCCATGTTGGTTCCTTCATAATAGGTTAATTTCATAATCATTAACCCCTGAATATTTTTGGTTTCTACCGATTTGATACCGTTCGAGAAAGGTAAAACGTTTACGTAGTTTTTAGCAAAATAAGCCTCCATCTGGTCTGGCGTGTAACCTCCAAACGGATGCGCAATATAGATAACCGGCAAATTCATTTTTGGCAGAATGTCTACCTTAATGTCTTTGATGGCACCAATTCCGAAGAAAAATAGACCCGCAACCAATACTAAAATGGAAATGGGTTTGCGGAGTGCAAAACGTATTAAATTCATTTGGATCTATAGTTAAAATTCATTTATAAATAAGTCAAAATTGCCTGTTGCGGCTACTTTCAGTAAGAACGACTGCCATACATTATTGTTGACAATATCACGGTCGATTTCGGCACGGTTTAAAACATACATCGTTTGTGTTAAATCGGTCAGATCGGTTAAACCGTTTTTGTATAATGTCGATTTCTGTACGTAAGCTCTTTTTGCCGCATCAACCTGAATAGGCGCTTCGGCATAATTTTCTAACGTAATTTTGATCTTATCTTCGGCAAAATTCAATTGCGATTTCAATTCTCTATCGGCCTGATTGTATTCTTCCTGCAAAGCTTGAGAAACAAATTTCTGAGCGCTTACTTGTTTGCTTGATCTAAAAGGAGTGGTTAAATTCCATGTAATTCCAACACCAACCAAATAATTGGTACGGTCTGGATTTACGCCATCCCAATAGTTTCTGCTAAAAGCATTTTGGTCTGTAGCATAAGTATTGTCAAATCCTGAAGCTCTGGTTTGTAAAACCCCAAAAGCACTCATGGTCGGATAATAAAAACGCTTGAATAATTTAACCTGCTGATTGCTGTAATCGATTTTGGTTTTGTACAGTTGCAATAACGGATGAAGACTGTCATTTGCTGCATTTCCTTGAATCAATTCTTTTGGAATCTGAGTTACAAAAAGCGTATCGGTAACAAAATCCTGAGGCGCAACGCCCATTAAATCGACCAATTTATTGTTTTGTTCCTTAACGAAATTCCTTGCTAAGTTTAAAGCAATTTTAGCTTTAGAAACTTCAGCTGTAGCCAATGTAGAATCGACTCCGGCCAATAATCCGTTTTTAACTCTTGCAACAGCTGTCTTTTTGAAAACTTCTGCGCGATCTAGATTTTTCTGCTGAGAAATCAGCAATCTCTGACTTGCCAATAGATTTAAATAGGCAGCCGAAATTTTAATTTCCTGCTGGAATTTTTCCTGCTGTAAGTCTTTTTCTTTGGCCTGAACATCAATTTTAGATAAATTGATTTTTTCCTGTGTTTTTCCGAAAGTGAAAAAATCCCAGTTCATGTTGACTAGATAAAGCGCACCAAACGCCGAATTCCAGTTTTGTTCAGGAAGAGGTAAACCTGATGAAGCAACTCCTAAACCACCAAAACCATACAACGGTCCGTTTTGTCCGTTTACAGTTCCGTAATCTTGCTGTGCCGATAAATTTAAGTTCGGCAGATAATCACGTCGAGATTGTTTTAGAGTCTCTTTTGATGCATTGGTGTAATTGTTTTTTGCCCGGATAGAACCGTAGTTTTCAAGACCTGTTTTTACTGCTTCTTTTAAAGACAGGTTTTGAGCGTAACCGATTGAGGCAAAAATCAAGAAAAATAATAAGGTAATTTTTTTGAAATACATAAACTCAAGGTGTGATATAAAATGTTTTGATGAAACAAATTTATTTCTCTTATACTGATAAAAGTCAGGTTAAGTGATGTACTGCACTAGTAAATGACGAATTGAATTGGTCATTTTTTGAAAAAATTAATTAAATATTTGTTCGTACTTTGTAAACTATTTCAAAATTAAGAATGAACAAAAAAATTGATAACATACTGGATAACAAATGGTGGCAGGAGGTTGCTGTTGTCCTTTTCTCCTTTACAATATATACCCTAAAAAATGATTGGATGTTATTTAGTTCTTTCGTTTCTATTGCAATGGGTGTGTTTTTTTATTGCATTTTATATATGCATGCGCAGTTTAATCGCTTTTTTCTGCTTCCTATTTTATTTAAAAGCAATAAACCTTTTACCTATATCATTTTAACGCTTTTTGGAGTTTTTGTATTTTCTGTCATTTTGTATGAAATTACAAGAATGGATATGTTTGCCAAATGCCATTTGTATCAAAACTCGCATCAGAGAAGTTATGCGTACCAATTGGCGAGTGTTTTAGGAACTTTGGTCTGCATTCTGAGTCCGATAATTGTTTTTAAGTTTTATCGCATTCACAGAAAACAAACCGATGCGGCTTTATTGTTCAATCAAATGCAATTGAATTCATTGAAAGGACAATTAAATCCGCATTTTTTATTCAATACATTTAATACACTTTACGGAATCAGTCTTCAGTTTCCAGACAGAACGCCAGATTTGATTATGAAAGTTTCGCAATTAATGCGTTACCAATTAGAAAGCAACAGCAAACAATGTGTTTCTTTAGAAGACGAATTGGAATTTATAAACAGTTATGTTCAGCTAGAAAAAGAGCGTGTGGGTTATCGTTGTGAGATTAATTTTGAAAGTAAAGTAGATATCGAATACACCTATAAAATTTCTCCGATGTTGCTAATTGCATTTATCGAAAATGCTTTTAAACACGGAACTTGTGCTATCGAAAATTGCTTCGTAAAAATTAATATTACTGTCGAAAGTGGATTATTGCATCTTCATGTAGCCAATTCAATTCCGAAGAAAAACGATGTGATTTCGACCAAAATCGGTTTGAAAAATACGATTGAACGTCTGAATTTAATTTATGGAAAAGACTATAAATTGGATGTAAAAGACGATAAACAGACTTATATTGTAGATTTACAAATACAGCTTAAAAAGTTTGTAGGATGAGAGAAACAAAAAGATGCATTATTATAGATGATGAACCCGCTGCGCATTATGTTCTGGCTAATTATATCAAACAGAATCCGCAGTTAGAATTGGTTTTTCAAGGTTATAACGGCATTGAAGCGATGAATTACCTTAGAGAGAATTCAGTCGATTTAATGTTTCTGGATATCAATATGCCTGAAATTTCAGGAATGGAATTACTTAAAATTCTTCCAACGCATCCTAAAACAATTTTAACAACGGCTTATTCTGAATTTGCTTTAGAAAGTTATGATTACGGCGTAATTGATTATTTGCTGAAACCAATCTATTTTCCTAGATTTTTAAAAGCAATTGACCGTTTTTTTGCTACCGAAAATTCAAAGCAAAAGACAGAAGAAACTGTTAACTCAGTAAGTGTAAAAGTTGATGGTTATTTAATGGAAATTGAATTGGACCAGCTTTTGTATGCGCAGAGTTTTGGTAATTACGTAAAACTTCACACCATCAAAAGAACGTATCTGGCTTCTATCACTACAACAGAGTTTGAAAAATGTCTTCCAGAAAAGAGTTTTATGCGAATTCATAAATCCTATATCGTGGCGCTGGATAAAATTGATGCAACCGAAAAAGATTTTGTGGTGATTAAAAATGAAAGAATCCCAATTGGAATTACTTATAAAAGAGAACTAACGGACCGATTAAAAAAGCTAGAATTGTAATTGAATGCCTGATTTTAAAAGAGTTTTTTCTTCCGAGAAAAAATGTTAATTTCTTCCTATTATCGTAATAGAAAAAGTAGTACTTTTAATACGTTATTAAAGTTTAATTAAAAAAATGAAACTATGAAAAACGTGCTTTTGTCTTTTACTTTTTTATGCAGTAGTTTTTTAATTGCGCAGGAGGGAACCAATATGAAAAAAGTAGTCACGCCTCCAGAGAAAATTCGATTTGCTTTTGAAAGGGAATATCCGGGAAAAGTACCAGTCTGGTCGGAAGAATATGTTGGTGACGACGCAGATGAGATCAGGTATGAAGCGCGATACAATGTAGATGACAGAACAAAAGCGGTAGCGATTTACGATAATCTTGGAAACATGAAAGCGTATGAATTGCAGATCTCGTTTAAACAGCTTCCGATAAAAGCACAGTCGTATTTAAAAAAGAATTATAAAGCAAAAGCGATTCTAGAAATTGCAATGGTGGTAGACGATAAGAAAAAAACAACGTACGAAGTCGGTGTAGAAAAAGATACTAAATTTTATGATATTGTTTTTGACGCAGAGGGAGGTTTTAATGTCTCTGTAGAAAAAAACTAAAACGCTTTACTAATTCAAATATTATTTGAAATGACAAACCCGATAAGTTTTTGGTTACTTATCGGGTTTTGTTTTTTTTTGTTTCAAGTTTCAAGTTTCAAGTTGATATTGTTTGTGTGTTTTAACCGCAAAGTGCGCAAGGTTTTTTCTAAGCTTTATGTTTAGATAAACGCAAAGTTCGCAAAGCTTTATGTAAAAAACTTTGCGAACCTTGCGTAAACCTTTGCGTTCTTTGCGGTTAAACATGAAACTTGAAACTTGAAACCTCTTATAACATCATTCCACCAGAAACTTCGATTCTTTGAGCATTTACCCATCTTGCATCTTCGGAACATAAAAAGGCAACAACACCGCCAATATCGTCAGGTAAACCAACTCTTCCTAAAGCCGTTACAGAAGCGATTTGCTGGTTCATTTGTTCGTTATCGCGAACTACACCGCCTCCAAAATCAGTTTCAATAGCGCCAGGAGCCACAACATTAGCTCTAATTTTTCTTGCTCCTAATTCTTTTGCTTGATATTTGGTTAAAGTTTCAATAGCGCCTTTCATAGATGCATAAGCTGCATAACCAGGGAAAGAAAATCTAGCTAAACCTGTCGAAATGTTTACAATTCCGCCACCGTCATTCATTACGTTTAATCCTTTTTGAGTTAAGAAAAACGGTCCTTTAAACTGAATATTAGTCAATTGATCAAACTCAGATTCGGTTGTTCCAATGAAAGAATTGTGAATTCCGATTCCAGCGTTGTTTACTAAAAAGTCGAATTTATCGGTTTTAAAAGTGTCTTTCAAAACTGTTTTTACACTTTCAAAAAATGAATCAAAAGTTCCAGGTTCAGCAACATTCAATTGCAATGAAGCCGCTTTTTGACCTAAACTTTCAATTTCTTTTACTACTAAATCAGCCTCTTCTTTTTTACTGTTGTACGTGATAATTACATCAAGTCCTTTTTTTGCAATTGCAATTGCCATGTTTTTTCCTAAACCTCTGCTACCGCCTGTAACTAGAGCTATTTTTGTATTTACTGCCATTTTTTTAATTGTTAATTGTGAATGGTTAATTATTAATTGTGAATGCTGAATGGTTAATTGTGAATTACTTGCTGTTTTTTTGTCAGTCTAAGCGTAGTCGAAGACCTTTACGGCACCAATGTCCTTCGACTTCGCTCAGGAGGACAAATCGTTGAGTTTATTATTTAAAAACATAGAAACATAGATTTTATTTCTCTTTTAAAAGATTGCTTAAAGAAACTAGTTTCTAACACATAGCTATGTGTATTTATAGAAAGTGAAGTTCCAAATGTTTTATCTTTTCAATTAACAATTCACCATTTATAATTTACCATTAATTATGCATTGCATTAAAATGATTTCTCAATTCTTCTGCGCTTGCGTTTAATCTGGTTTCGCTTGTGCCGAAGGTCAATTCCTGTCTGCCTTCTTTTAGTTGTTCGAAGATAGATTCGATAAAACTGCTTACGCTTGGATGTGCGTCGTGAAGACCGATTCCGCCTAAATCTGTGTTTAACGCTGGTGGAATAATTTCGACTACTTCAATATTTTTTTCTTTTAATAAATGACGAAGCGAAAGTGTAAACGATCTAAAAAACGCTTTTGTAGCCGAATAAACTGGAACTTTTGCAAAAGGAGAAAAGGCTAATCCAGAAGTTACATTCATCACTGTTTTTAGCGACGGCAACTGAATAAATAAGGAAGTTAAATGCAAAGGCGCTTCAATATTGGTGCTGATTTCTGCTTTCATACTTTCGTAAAAATCAGCATCAGTAACCGAAACCCAATTCTGAATTCCCGCATTATTGATTAAAACGTTTAAATCAGGATGATTTGCAGCAATCCATTCGTAAAGAGCGATTCGTTCTTGTTCTATAGATAAGTCGCATACTTTTGTTATAACCGTAGGAAATTTTGCTTTTACGTTTTTTAAAACCGATTCTCTTCTTCCGCAAATAATCACGGTATTGTTTTCCTGAATAAATCGTTCGGCAAGTCCAAGTCCGATACCGCTCGCACCGCCAGTTATTAAGATTTTGTTGTTTGATAAATTCATCTTTTCGTTCTTTTAATTTGATGAGACAAAGGTAGGAGCGAAGTAGAGTTGGGGAGTTGTAAATATCAAATGGATGTTTGCGAAATTCAAATCACGAGTGATAAATTCCAAAATTCAAATTCCAAATTCCAAAACG
Source organism: Flavobacterium sp. CFBP9031 (assembly GCF_034044945.1). Lineage (NCBI taxonomy): Bacteria > Pseudomonadati > Bacteroidota > Flavobacteriia > Flavobacteriales > Flavobacteriaceae > Flavobacterium > Flavobacterium sp. CFBP9031. The sequence continues at coordinate 1,393 of NZ_JAXCWF010000022.1, read as the reverse complement.
TTGTGTTAAACTTTGTCAAAGTTTCAAACTTTGACAAAGTTCTACGAAACCTGAAACCTGAAACCTGAAACCTGAAACCTGAAACCTGAAACCTGAAACCTGAAACCTGAAACCTGAAACCTGAAACCTGAAACAAAATTTAAGCTCTAAAAGCAATTGGCGTATAAGAAGTTTGTTTTTTAAAGAAATTAGAGAAATGCGCTAATTCTTCAAAACCAAGGGAATAAGCGATTTCCGAGATATTCCAATCGGTTTGTTTTAAAAGTATTTTGGCTTCGTTTGTCAGTCGGTTGCTGATTAATTCTGTCGTGGTTTTTCCGGTGTTTTCCTTTAGAACCTTATTTAAATGATTTACATGAACAGATAATCTTTCGGCAAAATCTTTCGCTGTTCTCAATTCTAATCGCTGATTTGGGGATTCAATTGGGAATTGTCTTTCTAATAATTCAGCAAATAAAGAAGAAACTCTTGCTGCCGAATTGTGCTTAGAATATAAAGCTGTAATAGGCTGTAATTTTTGTCCGAAATGAATTAACTCCGCCACATAATTTCGAATTAAATCATACTTGTAAATATAATCCGAGTTGATTTCTTTTTGTATTTTGTTGAAAATCAAAGCAACTTCTTCAACTTCTTCGTCAGAAAGCTGAAAAATTGGATAACCGTCTGAAGCGAAAATGGGAAGTTCGTCTAGATCAATTCCGCTTTTATTTTTAGATAAAAATTCACTGGTGAAAACGCAAAATTGTCCACCTTGATTGGTGTCTTGTGGTAAATAATTGTACGGAATTTTTGGAGTTGCAAATAGCAATCCCTGTTTTTCGATTTCGATTACTTTATCGGCATATTCCGCTTTGTTGTGACCTCTAATTAAACTTATTTTGTAATACGCTCTGCGGTCATAAGGCATTCCAGGCTTTCCTTTCATGCGCTCTAGAAGTTCTTTTATGTCGAAAACATTAAAGTGCCCGATTTCTTTCTGAATGTCGTTTGGCAATAAAGAAGTGGGGTCAACAGTTGAGCCTTCGGTAATATCTTGGTAAAAGGAATCTAGGGATTTCATATTTGTGAATTGCGAAATTCAAATATACGAAAAATATAAAGATTGGTTTTGGTTTGTTTCAAGTTTCAGGTTTCAGGTTGTCTTGCTTTGTGTTTATTTAAACGCAAAGAGCGCAAGGTTTTTTCGCAATGTTCGCAAAAGTACTATACACATTTTATGTCATTTCGAGGAACGAGAAATCTTCGCAAGAAACTCCGCAAGCTGAATTGCCAATCTTTGTAGAGCTACTTGTGGAGATTTGCTTCGCCTATTCGCTATCGCTCGGGTCTCGTTCCTCCTTTAGATTTGTTTTTTGAAATTTTAAGTAGATTTATGATTGAGAAAGGAAGC
>NZ_JAXCWF010000021.1:0-69487 GCF_034044945.1 Flavobacterium sp. CFBP9031 | reverse complement strand
TATAAAACAAAAAACAGAAGTAACTTGAAAGCTACTTCTGTCTAAAAATGTATTTTTACTATTATTAATCCTGTATCGCTATTTTAGGACTAGTCAGTTTCAAGTTTCAACAACCTGAAACTTGAAACCTGAAACAAAAATTAACTAAGTTATACATTCGCAGCTAACCAGTCACCAACTTCTTTAGTGCCGTATGCTTTTCCGCCATTAGCTAGATCTTCAGTAACAACTCCAGCTTCTAAAGCTTTGTTTACAGCATCTCTCATCGCTTTTCCTTCCTCCATCAATCCGAAGTTTTCGAACATCATCGCAGCAGATAAAATAGTAGCCATTGGGTTAGCAATGTTTAATCCTGTAGCTTGTGGGTAAGAACCGTGAATAGGTTCAAATAAAGATACTTCAGCTCCCATAGATGCAGAAGGCATTAATCCCATTGAGCCTGAAATTACAGAAGCTTCATCAGTTAAAATATCTCCAAATAAGTTCTCTGTAATCAATACATCATAAGAGTTTGGCCATTGAACCAAACGCATAGCAACCGCATCAACAAATTCGTAGCTAACTTCAACTTCTGGATAGTCTTTTTCCATTGCCTGAACTGTTTCTCTCCACAAACGTGAAGTTTCCAAAACGTTTGCTTTATCAACGCAGCATAATTTTTTAGAACGGGTCATGGCTAATTCGAAACCTTTTTTAGCTAAACGCTGCACTTCTGCTCTTGTATAAACACAGTTGTCGTAAGCGGTATCTCCGTTGTCTTTTCTTCCTTTTTCACCAAAGTAAATTCCTCCAGTTAATTCTCTTAAGAAAACTAAATCAGTTCCTTCAATTCTTTCTCTTTTTAAAGGAGATTTATCTAATAAAGATGGGAATGTAAAAGTTGGTCTTACGTTTGCAAACAAACCTAAAGCTTTACGCATTTTTAGTAAACCTTGTTCTGGTCGTACTGGTGCAGAAGGATCATTGTCATATTTTGGGTGGCCAATTGCTCCAAAAAGAACGGCATCAGCATTTTTACAAACTTCATGTGTTGAATCTGGATAAGGTTCTCCCACTGCATCAATTGCAGCAGCACCGGTTAAAGCTGGTTTCCAAGTGATTTCATGTCCGAATTTTTTCGCAATAGCATCAGATACTTTTACGGCTTCATTTATTACTTCTGGTCCGATTCCGTCTCCGGCTAAAAGGGCTATGTTTAATTTCATTCTATATGTGTTATTAAGGTTCAAAGTGACAAAGTGACAAAGTGACAAAGTGACAAAGTTTCAAAGTTTCAAAGTTTCAAAGTTTCAAAGTTTCAAAGTTTTTAAAAGCAGACTAAAATCTTTGTCACTTTGTCACTTTGAAACTATATTAAGTTATAATGTTAAGCATTTTTTGCGTTGCAATAATCGCTGCAACGGTTTGATCTGAATCTAATCCGCGGGTTTTGAATTCTTTTCCGTTGTTGACCCATGTAATAATGGTTTCGCACAATGCATCAGAACTACTTCCTGGAGGGATTCTTACCGCATAATCAATTAATTTTGGAAGCGTTAATTTTTTGCTTTTATAAATCTTAGATAAAGCATTCATAAAAGCATCAAACTGACCGTCTCCCTGTGCATTTTCTTCGATTATTTCTCCGTTTAAATTTAAAGATAAAGTCGTAGATGGGCGCATTCCTTTAGAATGAACCAGCATATAAGAATTTATAGTTATTTTTTCTTCGTACGTATGACTGTCCAAAACATCCGAAATAATGTATGGAAGATCTTCTTTGGTTACGGTTTCTTTTTTGTCGCCCAACTCGATAATTCTTTGGGTAACCAATTTCAAATCCTCGTTGTTTAGTTTTAAACCTAATTCCTGAAGATTTTTTTCGATATTGGCTTTTCCTGAAGTTTTTCCTAGAGCATATTTTCTTTTTCTTCCAAAACGTTCCGGAAGAAGATCGTTAAAATACAAGTTGTTTTTGTTGTCACCGTCAGCGTGAATTCCAGCTGTTTGTGTAAAAACATTATCACCTACTATAGGTTTGTTGGCAGGAATTCTGTAGCCTGTAAAAGTTTCTACCAACTTGCTTACAGAATATAGAGAAGTCTCTTTTACATTGATGTTTACTTGTGGCAAATAATCGTTAATTACAGCAACAGTACTTTCAAGAGGTGCATTTCCAGCACGTTCTCCCATTCCGTTTACTGTTACATGAAGTCCGTTGATTCCAGCTTTTATCGCTTCCATAACATTAGCAACGCTTAAATCGTAGTCGTTATGTGCGTGGAAATCAAAGTGAATGTTTGGATATTTCGCTCTAATTTTTGAAATAAACTCAAAAGTTAGAGATGGAATTAAAACGCCTAAAGTATCAGGAAGTAAAACTCTTTTAATTGGCTGAGTTGCTAAGAAATCTAGGAATTGAAAAACGTAATCTGGAGAATTTCGCATTCCGTTGCTCCAGTCTTCCAGATAAACATTAGTTTCTATATTATTTTCTTTAGCTAAAGATATAATCTGAGCAATTTCAGAAAAATGCTGTTCGGGTGTTTTTTTCAATTGATGCGTTAAGTGATTCATTGAACCTTTGGTCAACAAATTTTGCACTTTGGCTCCAGCTTTTTTCATCCAGTCAATTGAAACGCCTCCGTCAACAAACGTCAGAACTTCGATTCTTTCAATGTAACCACGTTCTTCAGCCCATGAAGTAATGCCTTTTACGGCCTGAAATTCTCCTTCGCTTACACGTGCAGAAGCAATTTCGATTCTATCAATATTTAATTCCTCCAACAACAATTGCGCAATGGTTAGTTTTTCTGCAGCAGAAAAAGATACTCCTGAGGTTTGTTCACCATCACGAAGTGTCGTATCCATTATTTCAATTTTTCTTTTTTCCATATTGATGTTTCTAACGGGTGGAATATTTTTAATATTCCTGTTTTAATTTTGACGCTGATTTTACGGATTCGTTTTGCGAAGACTCTGATAAAACAGATTTTTTATATTGAATAAAATAAAATCCGCGTCCAATTATTCTAGAAAGACCCGACTGGTTTTTGAAACCTGTCGGGTCTAATATCCTGAATGAGATTTCTATTTAGTAAGGAAGTTTATCAGCAAAAGCTTTAATATCTTCCTTCATATCTTGTAAATAATCAATGTCGTCAAAACCATTAATCATATTGTTTTTTTTGTATCCGTTGATAGCGAAAGATTCTTGCTGACCAGTCGACAATAAAGTAATAGTTTGGTTTGGAAGATTGATTTCTAATTCTGTTTTAGGATCAGCTTCAATTGCTTTGAAAATAGTTTCAGCAAATTCTGGGCTGATTTGTACTGGCAAAACACCAATATTTAAACAGTTTCCTTTGAAGATATCAGCAAAGAAACTAGAAACTACAGCGCGGAATCCGTAATCGTAAACTGCCCAAGCAGCGTGCTCTCTAGAAGATCCAGAACCAAAGTTTTTTCCTCCAACCAAAATTTTTCCAGAATAAGTAGAATCATTTAAAACGAAATCTGCTTTTGGTGTATCGTCTCCGTTATATCTCCAGTCTCTAAAAAGGTTGTCTCCAAAACCTTCACGTTTTGTAGCTTTTAAGAAACGAGCTGGAATGATTTGATCTGTATCAACGTTCTCAATTGGCAGTGGCACTGCACTGCTGGTAAGTATAGTAAATTTATCGTATGCCATTTTAATTTTAGATTTTTGGACTTTAGATTTTAGATTTTTCTCATTGAGATGAATTTCTAAACGCTAAAATTTTTTGTATTAATGATGTAAATGAGTTTTATATGAAGGTTTGTATTTTAAAGTTTCATAAGCTATTCGCAAAGTGAAAATCTAAAATCTAAACTCTTCAATCTAAAATAATTCTCTCGGGTCAGTTAGTTTTCCTGTAACAGCAGCTGCAGCAGCCATAATCGGACTTGCTAATAAAGTTCTTGAACCAGGACCTTGACGACCTTCAAAGTTTCTGTTTGAAGTACTTACCGCATATTTTCCTGCAGGAACTTTATCATCGTTCATTGCTAAACAAGCAGAACAACCTGGCTGACGTAATACAAAACCAGCTTCAGTCAAAATGTCTAAAATTCCTTCTTCTTTAATCTGAGCTTCAACAACGTGAGAACCTGGAACTAACCAAGCGGTAACATTATCTGCTTTTTTTCTTCCTTTTACAATTTCAGCGAAAGCTCTAAAATCTTCAATACGTCCGTTTGTACAACTTCCTAAGAAAACATAATCGATTTGTTTTCCAATCATTACATCGTCTTCATTGAAGCCCATGTAAGCCAAAGATTTTTTGTAAGTTTCCTCACCGCCTTCAACTTGGTTGGCACTTGGGATATGTTTTGTAATACCAATTCCCATTCCTGGGTTAGTACCGTAAGTAATCATTGGTTCGATATCTTCAGCTTTGATGTTTAATTCAGCATCAAACACAGCATCAGCATCAGTTTTTAGAGTTTTCCAGTATTCAACAGCTTTTGTCCAAGCTTCACCTTTTGGAGCGTAAAGTCTTCCTTCAAGGAAATCGAAAGTAGTTTGGTCAGGAGCAATCATTCCTCCACGAGCACCCATTTCGATACTTAAATTACAAACTGTCATACGACCTTCCATAGTCATATTTTCGAAAACATCACCAGCATATTCAACAAAATATCCTGTTCCTCCAGAAGTAGTTAATTGAGCGATAATATAAAGCGCAACGTCTTTTGGACCAACACCTTTGCTTAATTGCCCGTTTACGTTAATACGCATTTTCTTTGGTTTTGGCTGCATAATACATTGTGTAGAAAGTACCATTTCAACCTCAGAAGTTCCGATACCAAAAGCGATAGCTCCAAAAGCACCGTGAGTAGACGTATGCGAATCTCCACATACAATAGTAGCACCTGGCAAAGTAATTCCGTTTTCAGGACCAACTACGTGTACAATTCCATTTTTTTGGTGACCTAATCCCCAGTGCGAAATTCCGTATTCGTTAGCATTATCTTCAAGAGCCTGAAGCTGGTTAGCAGAAAGCGGATCCTGAACTGGTAAATGTTGGTTTATGGTTGGTGTATTGTGGTCTGCAGTTGCAAAAGTACGTTGTGGGTATAAAACGTTAACGCCTCTTGACTTTAATCCTAAAAAAGCAACAGGACTCGTAACTTCATGAATGAAATGGCGGTCAATAAAAAACACATCTGGTCCATCTTCAATTTTACGCACTACATGTGAATCCCATACTTTGTCAAATAATGTCTTACTCATTTTTTATTTTTTTTAATTGTAATTTCTATAACCACAGCAATTTCCTGTTCATTATAATAGCAAAACAAAAGTAAAAAAAGATAAAAAAGCGTCAATTTCGATATTTCATTATATACGATACCCAAACTAATTTACAAATTGCCAAACGGCTTTTGCAGACTAAAATTTGAAAGAAAAATGATAAAGAAACTGATTTGCTTTTTCTTTTTCGGCTTTAATTTTACCTGATTGTTTTTTGTTTTAATAGTTTGCAAATTTATCTCAAAATCAATATAAAATATAAGAATTTAATTGAAAAAATCTAACAAAATGAATAAAAATAGTAATAATTGTTAGTTTTGAAATCTCTGCTTAAAAGACATTTTTTAAGTTTTTTAGCGCTTTTAAAGGAGTTTTTTGGACATTATTTAGATTCAATAAACAGTCTAAATACTACGACATCCAAGAAGTGTATTTTTATGAAATTTTATGATTTTATGCGGTAGTAATTGATTTTTTGAGAGCCGTATTTTTGAAAATTAATTCAATGAATTTTTAAATTCTAAAGGGGTAAGACTGGTTTTCTTTTTGAATAATTTACTAAAAGACTGCGGATATTCAAAACCTAATTGATAAGCAATTTCGGCTACCGAAAGATTAGTAGTAATTAGAAAATCTTTTGATTTTTCTATTAATTTCGAATGAATATGCTGTTGCGCATTTAATCCAGTTAAATTACGAAGCATATCGCTAAGATAATGGCTCGAAACATTAATCTGCGAAGCCAGAAATTCTACCGTAGGTAATCCTCTTTTTAGGGTTTCTGCATTACTGATATAGTTATCCAGAGTTTCTTCGACCTTTAATAACAAATCATGACTGATGGTTTTTCTTGTAATGAATTGGCGTTTGTAAAAACGATTGCTGTAATTCAGGAGAACATCTATATAAGAAACAATCACATCTTGACTCATCTCATCAATTGCCGAGTTAAGTTCGTTGTCGGTACTTTTTAATAATCCAATAATAATTGTTTTTTCACTATCTGAAAGATGCAGTGCTTCATTGGTGTCATAAGAAAAGAAACCATATTTTTTGATGCTTTTTCCTAAAGGGTAATTTCGAAAAAAATCGGGATGGAATAAAAGTGTATAGCCACCATATTCAGCACCTTCTTCATTTTTAGTAAAAATTAACTGATTGGGAGAAGCAAACAGGAGTCCGCCTTCATTAAAATCGTAATAACCTTGACCGTAACCCATTTTGCCATTAGTGGAAAACTTATAAGATACCTTATAGAAATCAAGCAAAAAGGCATGATTCGCTAAATCTCCATTAATGACCAATTGTGTATTGTCTACCAAACTCACCATCGGATGAAGCGGTTTTGACAATCGAAGCAGGTCATGAAACTGCGATATAGAAGAGATTTTTTCCGGATTATTGTTTTTCTTTTCCATGATATAAAAATAAGAAAATTAAAAGACTAATGAGGCTTTCCAAAAAGTATTATACAAGCTCCTTGATTTATGAAAGACCAGCTTCGGAGAAGCGAAATATTTATAGGAATCATATTTATTATTGAGAGCAGAGCTCCAGCGGAGCGACATCTGTATTGCAATAAATATGTCGCTCCGCTGGAGCTATTTTGCACTTTCATAATTGAATTTCTGTAAATATTTCGCTCCGATGGAGCTTAAAAAAAGAATATTGAAAGCTTTTTGGACAGCCTTATTAGGAGTTATTATGCTCCAAGAAACTGTTTTCCAAATTCGGTGCGGAAAGTTTCAGCGCCTAATTCTAATCGTTGGTTGTAAAGTGCTTTTGCGTCTTCTCCAGCAACATATCTTAATTGATTTTTTCCGTCGGTTGCTGCTTCATAAACCACATCGGCAATTTGCTCTGGGGTTGATGCCATTTCAAACATCGTGTCAACACTTGCAAACATACTGTTTGTCATGGCCTCGTATTCGGGTTTTGCTCCTGTATCAAGAGAGCCATGCAGAAATTCAGTTTTAATACCACCCGGAGAAACCGTTTTAATATGTACGCCAAACGGATTTAATTCGTAAGCCATACTTTCACTCCAACCTTCCAATCCCCATTTTGTTGCGTGATAAACAGATCCTAAAGGGAAAGCGATTAATCCGCCGATAGAAGTTGTAGAGATAAATAAACCGCTTTTTCTTTCTCTGAAATACGGAATAAAAGCATTGGTAACTCGAATAACTCCCAATAAGTTAGTGTTTAATTGTTTGGTGATTTGATCGTCAGAAAGACTTTCTAGAGGGCCAATTAATCCATATCCCGCGTTATTAAAAACAACGTCAATATCGCTTAATTTGATAGCTTTTTGAACTGTAGTTTGTATCTGTTCGTAATTGGTAACGTCTAATGGCAAAAGTGTTACATTTTTTAATTGAGAAAGTTCTGTTTCCTTTTCAGGAGTTCTCATTGTGGCGATTACATTCCATCCTTTTTCGTGGAATAATTTTGCTGTTGCTTTTCCTAAACCTGATGATGCGCCTGTGATAAAAATTGTTTTCATGATTATTACTTTTTAATTGTTTTAATTTGATGAAGCAAAGTTCAGGATACAGTACAGCTTAAAAGTGTTCATTTTGGTGCAATGAGTATCCAAAATGAATAATTGAAGTTTTTAAGAGAAAACAATGTACTTTTTAAGGTTTTTGGCGCTCTTTCATAATCATGTTAAAAATGCTTTTGTTAACAACTTTCACTTCTTTATTTCTCTAAAAAAAGCGTAAATTTGAATTCCTTCCATTTTTCATTTCGCATTTTGTTATGTTTCATGTTGTCAATGTTTTGCAATGTGTAAGATTTGAGATTTGGATCTTTAAAATTTGACTTTTACAACTCTATGTATTTAATATTCGATACCGAAACAACCGGATTACCAAAACGCTGGGATGCCCCGATAACCGATTCTGATAACTGGCCTCGCTGTATACAAATTGCGTGGCAGCTTCATGATGAAATGGGACAGCTCATCGAACATCAGGATTATTTGGTAAAACCAGAAGGATTTAATATTCCGTATGATGCCGAACGTATTCACGGAATCTCTACTGAATTGGCTGAAGCCGATGGAATCACTTTGGCCGAAGTTTTAGAGAAATTCAATATTGCTTTAAGCAAAACCAAATTTATCGTTGGACAGAATTTAGGTTTTGACGTTAATATTATGGGAGCCGAATTCCATAGAATGGGAGTGGAGTCTCAAATGAGCTCAATGCCTGTTCTGGATACTTGTACCGAAGTTACGGCTTCATTATTACAGCTTCCTGGAGGTCGTGGAGGAAAATTCAAACTTCCAACTTTGACCGAATTACACAGCTATCTTTTCGATCAGCCTTTCGCGGAAGCGCACAACGCAACTGCCGACGTTGAGGCAACTACGCGTTGTTTCTTAGAATTGGTTAGAAGAGAAGTTTTTACAAAAGAAGAATTAGATGTTCCGAAGGAATATTTTAAAGAATTTCAGGAAAGAAATGCTGAGCCATTTAAGTTAATTGGTTTAAAGCATATCAACTTAAAAGCAGCTTCTGATAAAATTAGAGAGCAGCTTAAAGCTTTAGCTGGAGAAGGGCAGCAAAATGTTGTTTCAGAAGAAGATAAAGCTGATTTTAAAGCAGCAAAATTTGCGCATTTACACAATCATACGCAGTTTTCGGTACTTCAATCGACTATCGGAATTGGGAATATAGTTGCCGCTGCCGCTAAAAACGGAATGCCAGCCGTTGCCATGACCGATACCGGAAACATGATGGGAGCTTTCCACTTTGTGAGCGCCGTGATGAACCATAACAAAGCAGCTTCTGGAAAAAATAAAGCTTTGGTTGAAGCTGGAGAAGAACCAACAGAAACCGAAGTAAAACCAATTGTTGGCTGTGAGTTTAATATTTGTGAAAACCATTTAGATAAAAGTAAAAAGGACAACGGTTATCAGGTTGTTTTAATGGCTAAAAATAAAGCGGGTTATCACAATTTGGCTAAAATGGCTTCGATTGCTTACACAAACGGATTTTACTATGTTCCGAGGATTGACCGCGCGATTGTGGAGCAATATAAGGGAGATATCATGGTTTTGTCTGGAAATTTATACGGAGAGATTCCGAGTAAAATTCTGAATATTGGTGAGAACCAAGCCGAAGAAGCTCTGATTTGGTGGAAAGAACAATTTGGCGAAGATTTCTATCTAGAAGTGATGCGCCACAATCAGGAAGATGAAAATCGTGTCAATAAAACCCTGATTGAGTTTTCTAAGAAACATGATGTCAAATTAATTGCGACAAATAACACCTATTACTTAAATAAAGAAGATGCCAATGCACACGATATTTTACTTTGTGTAAAAGACGGTGAAAAGCAGGCAACGCCTATTGGACGCGGACGTGGTTATCGCTACGGACTTCCAAATCAGGAATATTATTTCAAGTCGGAAGAAGAGATGAAAAAACTTTTCTCCGATTTGCCCGAAGCGATTATCAATATTCAGGAAATTATAGATAAGGTCGAAATATATTCACTTTATCGTGATGTATTGCTTCCGAAGTTTGATATTCCAGAAGAATTTGTGGTACCCGAAGATGAAGAAGATGGTGGTGTAAGAGGGGAAAATAAATACTTGAGACACCTTACTATGGAAGGTGCCAAAAGACGTTATGGCGAAATAACCGAATCGATTCAAGAGCGTTTGGATTTTGAGTTAATGACGATTTCAAACTCGGGTTATCCAGGTTACTTTTTGATTGTACAAGATTTTATTGCCGAAGCTAGAAAAATGGACGTATCGGTAGGGCCAGGTCGTGGATCTGCAGCGGGTTCGGCCGTTGCGTATTGTCTCGGAATTACCAATATTGACCCAATTAAATACGATTTACTTTTTGAGCGTTTCCTAAATCCTGACCGTGTATCGATGCCCGATATTGATATCGACTTTGATGATGAGGGGCGTGGACGTGTAATGGATTATGTAATCAACAAATACGGTCAAAAACAAGTGGCGCAGATTATCACTTATGGTAAAATGGCAACCAAATCGGCAATTCGTGATACGGCGCGTGTACTGGATTTACCATTATTCGAGGCGGATAGAATTGCAAAACTGATTCCAGGAATGATGCCGTCAAAATGGAATTTGGCGCGTTTTATTTCTGAGAGTGAAGATGAGGTTAAAAAAGCGCTTCGTTCTGACGAATTTGATAACGTAAAAGAATTAATCGCGATTGCCAATGAAGATGATTTGGCAGGAGAAACCATTCAGCAGGCAAAAATTCTGGAAGGATCGATGCGTAATACGGGAATTCACGCCTGTGGGGTTATCATTACGCCATCGGATATTACAAACTATGTTCCCGTAACGACAGCAAAAGACTCCGATTTATATGTAACACAGTTCGATAACTCGGTGGCAGAAAGTGCCGGATTGCTGAAAATGGACTTCTTGGGTCTGAAGACCCTTACGCTGATAAAAGATACCGTAAAACTGGTAAAATATAGGGTTGGAATTGATCTGGATCCAGATAATTTTCCAATTGATGACGAAGAAACATATGCGCTTTTCCAAAGAGGTGAAACTGTTGGAATCTTCCAATACGAGTCACCCGGGATGCAGAAATACATGAAAGATCTGAAGCCAACGGTTTTTGGAGATTTAATTGCCATGAATGCACTTTATCGTCCAGGGCCTTTGGAGTACATTCCGTCTTTCGTTCGAAGAAAAAATGGTGACGAAGAAATCAAATACGATTTAGATGCCTGTGCAGAATATTTATCTGAAACGTACGGAATTACCGTTTACCAAGAGCAGGTAATGCTTTTGTCTCAGTCTTTAGCAGGATTTACAAAGGGTGAGGCCGACGTTTTGCGTAAGGCGATGGGTAAGAAACAAAAAGACGTACTAGATAAAATGAAGCCTAAGTTTGTGGAGCAAGCTGCCGCAAAAGGTCACGACGCAAAAGTTCTGGAGAAAATCTGGAAGGACTGGGAAGCTTTTGCGAGTTATGCCTTCAACAAATCGCACTCGACTTGTTATGCTTGGATTGCTTACCAAACGGCTTATTTGAAAGCGCATTATCCTGCAGAATACATGGCAGCGGTACTTTCGAATAACATGAACGACATCAAACAGGTTTCTTTCTTCATGGAAGAATGTAAACGTATGGGATTGCAGGTTTTAGGTCCAGACGTAAACGAATCGTACTATAAATTTACAGTAAATGATGATTATGCTGTTCGTTTCGGAATGGGAGCGATTAAAGGTGTAGGTTCTGGAGCTGTAGAAACCATTGTAGAAAATAGAAAAGATGGAAGATATAAATCGATTTTTGATTTGGCGAAGCGAATTGATTTGCGTGCGGCCAATAAAAAAGCGATTGAAAACTTAGTACTTGCTGGTGGTTTCGACTCTTTTGAAGGAACAACCAGAGCACAATATTTTCATGATGATGGCGACGGAATTACATTTTATGAAAAAGCAATTCGGTATGGATCAAAGTTTCAGGAAAATGAAAATTCATCACAAGTAAGTTTGTTTGGAGAAGCCAGCGAAGTGCAAATTGCAGAGCCAATTATTCCTGCATGTGAAGATTGGAGTACAATGGAAAAACTGGCTAAAGAAAAAGAGGTTGTCGGAATCTACATTTCTGGACATCCGCTTGACGATTTTAGATTTGAAATGAAATACTTCTGCAATGCTCGATTGGAAGCTTTAAAGAGTATGAATGAATATGTTGGAAAGAATTTGCACTTTGCCGGAATTATCAATAACGTACAGCATCGTGTAGCCAAAAACGGAAAAGGATGGGCGGCTTTCAACTTAGAAGGGTATGATGAAAGTTACGAGTTTAAGATTTTTGGAGAGGAATATTTAAAATTCCGCCACTTCTTAATTCAGAACAATTTTGCCTTTTTAAAAATATTGATCAAAGACGGATGGGTAAACCATGATACAGGTAAAAAGTCAGATCCTAGAATGCAATTTGTGGAGATTCGACAATTGCAGGATATTTTAGAAGCTTTCGCTAAGAAATTAATAGTTCTGTTAAATATCAAAGATCTTCATCCTGAATTTATTCATAAGCTGAGTCATTTGTTTGCTGAATACAAAGGAGAGAATTCTGTGACTTTTGAAATCATGGAATTAGAAAAAATAAAAAAATTGGTTGAGGTTGAAACTCCAACAGATTTTGATTCAGATGATGCTGTTTTTGAGGGAGAAAATGAAAATGAAGATAGTGCGATGGAAGACACTAAGATTCAAGAGGTAAATGAGGTCGAAGAGATAAAAGTAGTCACCAAATTAACCATGCCGAGTCGTCGTTTGAAGGTTAAAATTTCTGCTGAATTACTGCAGGAGTTGGAGAAAATGCAGATTAATTTTAAATTGAACTAAAAAATTAACAGTTAAAATTTAAACACATGTTAATTTTTTATGTTAAAAATATGCATGCATAATAGTTTTTTAGTAATATTGCCCCAAATTACAACGTTTTCGTTCCAAGTCTAACTTTACAAACTGTAAGAATGTGTTAAAATATTCTATGTTTGTACTAATCAATAAATCAAAATTATGAAAAAGAACCTATTTTTATTAGGGTTATTAGTTTGCTCTATGGCCACAATGGCGCAAACAGAAAAGGCAGAGAAACCAGAAAGCTGGTATTTTAAATTGGGTGGATCTTATTTCAACCAAACTGCTTCAACTGAGTTTCCAACTGTTGGGGGGAATGCAGCATTAGACAGAACTTATGTAGGAGGAAAATTGGTTTCTGAAAAAAGCATTACAGGTTCTTTTGGACAAGGTTTTAGAACTGGTATAACTGCTGGTTACCGTTTTTCTACACGTATTGGAGTGGAGTTAGGAGTTAATTACTATTCTAGTAATGATAAAAAGATGGCTCAAACAACTACAGATACGCCAATTACTCCAACAGGAGAGTATAGCTTTAAATCTGTAGGTCAAATTACAGCTTTTGATTTAGCGCCTGCAATCGTGATGTTTTTAGGAGAATCTAATGGTTTTGAGCCATATACTAAAGTGGGAGTTTTAGTTCCAGTTCATGGAGATTTGGAGATAACTTCTGATGCATATGCTCCAGTTGCCTTCAATCCAACGACAGGTGTTCCAGTTGCTTTTGGAAATGTTCATAGTGTAGACAAAGTAAAACCAAATCCAACAATAGGATTTACTGCTGCAGTTGGTACAACTTACAGACTTACTAAACACCTTTCTGCTTTTGCCGAATTAGAATACCGCAACTTTACAGTTCATGGAAAAACAAAAGAAACAACTGAATTTACAGTAAATGGACAAGATGCGTTAGCTACAAGATCTACTTCGCAAATTCACACTATTTACAGAGATCAATTAGATATTAATTCTAATAATGCTTTGTTTAACCCTAATACAGCTACCCCAGATAAGAGAGATACAACTAGACCAAATGATAAAATGGATGAATTAAGTTCTTATGTTGGAATTTCTGGATTAGGATTAACTTTAGGTATCAAATACAGCCTATAATTTTCCAATTTTTTTTATAGTTTACAAAAAGAGGATATTCGAAAGAATATCCTCTTTTTTTTGACGCATTTTTTGTCATTTCGAGGAACGAGAAATCTCCATAAGTAGCTCTACAAAGATTGGTGACAATTGGAAAGGAGTTTCTCGCGAAGATTTCTCGTTCCTCGAAATGACAAACTGTCCACTTTTATCTTTGTCAAAGTTTTAAACTTTGACAAAGATTTTTAATGTATTCCTACAACCAAAGCTGTAGGCAATTCAATTAAATACTATTTCGCATTCTCTCTAAACTCCTTCAAAACTTGATCAATAACCCAAGTGGTCCTAGCGCCAGAAGTACCTTTTGATGGAGAAGCATTTTCATTTCCTAAAAGTTCAGCAATAACAGTTTCAATAAACGGCTGTTGAATGTGAAGCGGGTTTTCTATTGTAATGCTTTCTTTTTCTCCATCGGTATATTGAATATGAACGGGATCATTTCCAAAAGTAGAAAACGAGATTTTACCTTTATCGCCTACAATTTCAGTATTATCATAACGTTCAAAACTCGCAAAATTCCATAGACCAGATCCGTGAATTCCGTTTTCAAATAAAAATGACATTGAAACAGTATCTTCGGCAGGATAAGCCATTAACTGAGAAGTGGCATGTCCGCGAACTGATTTTATCGGACCTAAAACAAAATCTAGGAAATCTAGAGTATGACAGGCAAGATCAACAAAAATTCCACCTCCAGAAATATGTGGCAGAACCGTCCAAGGAAGATTGATTTCGTCATCATAACGTGCTTCAAAAGGATGATACAAAACACAATTTACGTGTCTAATAGTTCCTAATTTTCCCTGATCGATTATTTCTTTAATTTTTAAAAAACGAGGCAAAGCCCTTCTATAATAAGCAACAAACAAAGGAACATTATGCTCTTTGCAAGCGCTAATCATTTCGTTGCATTCTTCAAATGTCAAAGCCATTGGTTTTTCTACGTAAACAGGTTTTCCAGCTTTGGCGCATAAAATAGTGTATTCTTTATGAGAAGATGGAGGAGTAGCTATGTAAACAGCATCAACTTCTGGATCATTTATTAAATCTTCAGCGTTAGAATACCATTTCGGAACATTATGGCGTTTGGCGTAATCTTCGGCAAGAGCCGCATCTCTTCGCATAACCGCAACTAAAGCCGAATTTGGAGCTTTCTGAAAAGCTGGTCCGCTTTTAACTTCGGTTACATTTCCACAGCCAATAATTCCCCATTTTATAATTTTCATGGTTTAGGTTTTAAGTTTCTCAAATTTAAAAAAGGTTTGCCACGAATTCTACTAATTTCCACGAATTTATTTTTCCTGCAGATTTAGTAGATTTAATTTTACCGCAAAGCACGCAAAGTTTTTATACTTAGAATATTTATAGAAAAACAAAGTTCGCAAAGCTGGTTCAATATAAAGCTTTGCGAACTTTGCTTTTTTTTTACAAAATCAAACTGATAAAAAAACTTTGCGTGCTTTGCGGTAAAATTCTCAAACTCAATCAAAATAAAAAGCCACAAATTCACAAAATTAAATTCGTGAATTCGTGGCTAAAAAAATTAAGCTTAAAGTCTTACTTTTTAGGCAAAGCTTTGAAACCCATATTGTAAAGCGTGAAAGCTTGAATGTCTACATTTTCCTGAATTGTAGCTGCAACAGATTTTCCTGCTCCGTGTCCTGCTTTAACATCAATTCTAATTAAAACCGGATTTTCTCCTGTTTGTTTTTCCTGTAACTCAGAAGCAAATTTGAAACTATGCGCAGGAACAACACGATCGTCATGATCTCCAGTAGTTACCATTGTAGCAGGATAATGAGTTCCTTTTTTTACATTGTGTACTGGCGAATATCCTTTTAAGTATTCAAACATTTCTTTGCTGTCTTGAGCAGTTCCGTAGTCAAAAGCCCATCCTGCACCTGCTGTAAAAGCATTGTAACGAAGCATATCCATAACCCCAACAGCTGGTAAAGCTACTTTCATTAAATCTGGACGCTGTGTCATAGTTGCGCCAACTAATAAACCTCCATTAGATCCTCCGCGAATAGCTAGATAATCAGAAGAAGTATATTTTTGAGCAATTAAATATTCTGCAGCAGCAATAAAATCATCAAATACGTTTTGCTTTTGAAGTTTTGTTCCCGCATCGTGCCATTTTTTACCATATTCACCGCCTCCTCTTAAGTTCGCTACAGCATATATACCTCCGTTTTCCAACCAAACCGCATTTGCAATGTTGAAACTTGGAGTTAAAGAAATATTGAATCCGCCATAACCATAAAGAATAGTTGGATTTTTACCGTCTAATTTTGTTCCTTTTTTATATGTAATAATCATAGGAACTTTTGTACCGTCTTTTGACGTATAGAAAACCTGTTTAGATTCGTAATCTTCGCTTTTGAAATCTACTTTTGGTTTTTGATACACTTCAGATTTACCAGATTTTGGCTCCAAAGCATAGATGCTTCCTGGGGTTATATAGTTAGTAAAGCTGTAGTATAAAATTTTATCTTCTTTTTTACCGCCAAATCCGCCTGCGGTTCCAACAGCAGGAAGTTTTATTTCACGAATTAATTTTCCGTTGTAATCATATTGCTGTACAAATGAAACAGCATCTTTTGTGTAATTAGCAAAGAAATAGCCAGCACCAGTTGAAGGAGATAAGATATCTTTGGTTTCTTTAATAAAATCTTTCCAGTTTTCTGGTTTCGGATTTGCTGCATCAACCGTTACAACACGTTTGTTAGGAGCGTTAAAATCGGTTTCTATAAACAATTTGCTTCCTTCGTTTTCGATAACATTGCTATCGCTGTTAAAGTTGTCTACGATTGTAACAATTGGACTGTTCGGTTTTGTCAAATCTTTAATGTACAATTCATTTCCGTAAGTTGAGTTAGCAGCTGTAATTACCAAATAACGATTGTCTTGAGTAACATATCCGCCCACATATCTTCTTTTTTGATCTGCTCCAAAAATTACTTTATCGTCTTTTTGAGGAGTTCCCAGTTTATGGAAATATAATTTGTGCTGATCTGTTTTAGCAGATAATTCACTTCCCTTTGGTTTGTCATAACTAGAATAGTAGAAACCTTCATTTTTGTACCATGAAACACCACTAAATTTCACATCTACCAAAGTATCTTCTACAACTTTTTTAGAAAGCGCATCTATGATGATTACTTTTCTCCAGTCGCTTCCACCTTCAGAAATTGCATAAGCCGCTTTGTTTCCGTCTTCAGAAAAGTCAAGACCGCCAAGAGAAGTTGTTCCGTCTTTAGAAAAAGTATTCGGATCTAAGAAAACTTCTTCTTTCCCATTTGCATCTTTTCTGTAAACAACAGATTGATTCTGAAGTCCATTGTTTTTAGAGTAATAAGTAAATTTTCCTTCTTTAGATGGAGCTCCAATCTTTTCGTAGTTCCAAAGTTTTTCCATTCGCTTTTTAAGTTCTTCGCGAAACGGAATTTTATCTAAATACGCATAAGTAACTTCATTTTCAGCTTTTACCCAAGCACCGGTTTCGGCAGACTTATCATCTTCTAGCCAACGGTACGGATCGCTTATTTTAGTATCAAAATAAACATCAACAGTTTCTCCTTTTTTGGTTTCGGGATATTTAGTTTGGGCAAACGAAACCCCTGCAGTTGTAAGTGCCATTAATAAAAATGTTTTCTTCATAATTAGTTTTTATCTGTTGTAACAAAAATAAAGCTTTTTGTTAGATATTAGGTTTTAACCGCAAAGTACGCAATGTTTTTAATCTCGCAAAGGCGCGAATTCACAAAGAATTTTAAAACTTTGCGTCTTTGCGGTTAAATTTAAAATTATAAATTGAAATTAACTCCCAAAACGATATTTCTTCCAATATTTGGAATACCGTCTGTTTTTAATCTAGAAAGGTGTGCAATATATTTTTTATCAAACAAATTGTTTCCATTAAGGTTAAGGTCGAAAGCCGTTTTTCCTAGTTTGACAGTTCCTCCAAAACCTAAATTCACCAAAGTGTAACCTTTAGAAGCCGTTTCGAAACCGCTTACATTATCTTGATTGAAAGTAGAAGAAACATTCAAAGAGGCAAAACCTTCACTTAACCAATTTTTGATATTGAATTCGGTTCTAAGCGTATTGTTCCAATTGTTTGCAGGAATCAAAGGAAGATAATCTTTGTTGTCTTTTTTACCAGTAACCGTTTCAAAGCTCGTTTCAAAATGCAACCAATCTAATGGATGAGGGTGAAAATGAAGACCAACTTCTCCACCGTACAACTGTGCATTATCCTGAATATAAGCAAAAACATCATTGTCTTCTAAAACCTCTCCTGTTGGCGAAGTGTAAATATAGTTGTTTACGTGATTGTAAAATCCGTTTACGAAGAACTCAAAATGCGAGTTTTTATATTCTAAATTCAAATCAGTCTGAACGTTTTGTTCTGTTTTCAGATTTGCATTTCCAATTTCGTAACGATTGGTTCCTTCATGAACACCGTTTGAAGTCAATTCTGCCAAATTCGGCGCTCTAAATCCTGTTGCTACATTCAAACGAAAAGTTAGAGGCTCAGCAAATTTTGTTTTGTAACCTAAAGAAGCGTTAAAGCTATCAAAAGAGCGATCTAAAGCTTGAAAATAGCCTTCTTCGCCTTCAATTCCGTGTGCTATCGAAGTAATGTTTCTGTTGTCAAAACGCAATCCGGCTTGAATAACGCTATTGTCCCATTCGTAATTGGCAGTTCCAAAAACTCCAAAATCATTCGTTGTGGCATCTGGAATTAAATATTCTTCTCCAGAATTTTTGTTGGTCTGGTGCATTCCTTGAACACCAAAAATAGTTTCAATTTTTCCGAATTTAGGAAAATGATATTTCGCATTATAATTGAAAGTATTCAATTTCATGTGAAGAGAAGCTTCGTTGCTATCTTCAAATTCGCTTCTATCATTGGCGATATATCCTAAATCGACATCTAGTTTTGAATTTTCAAAGAAAATCACATTATTCAAACTTAATAAATGATTGTAAATTCCTTGTCTCGGAAATTGAGTGTCTTTGCTGGAAGATTGGTCTGCAATTCCATCTTCTGGAATTCCAATGTCAAGTTTGTTAAAATTATATCTTACAACACTAGAAAAAGTAGAATTGCTGTACCCGATTCCCGTTTTAAAATCAGTTTCGTTATAGCGTGAATTGGTTACGCGATCGCCGTCAGCAATTTTGTAATCAGAATGCGTGTTGTAGCTTCCTCGTGCTAAGAATTTCCAGTTATCGGTAGAAGTTTTCAATCCGATAGACGAATTGCTTCCTTGTGTATTTGTAAAATATTTTTGACTGAAATTAGCTTTAAAATCGCCTGCATCTGCAAATTTTTCAGGATTGAAATATAAAACACCTCCCAAAGCATCAGAACCGTACAATAAAGAAGCAGGGCCTTTAATCACTTCAACACTTTCTATTCCTGCATCGTTTAAACCTAAACCATGTTCGTCTCCAAACTGCTGGTTTTCTATACGAACGCCTTGAGAGTAAACCAAAACACGATTACCGCTAAGCCCGCGAATTACAGGTTTTCCGATAGAAGTTCCTGTAGAAATCTGAGAAACTCCAGGAATTGTTGCCAAACCTTCAATTAAAGTAGAAGTTCCTTTTTGCTGTAATGTTTTAATGCTTTCGTGCTCAATCTTCATTACGTTTTGCGATTGCAGTTTGTTAAAAGGCGTTGAAACCACTACTTCATCCATTTCTAAAATAGATTCTTCAAGAACAATATCTAGTGTGTTTTGTTTCAATAATTTAGCAATCGTTTTGTTTTGATTGGCATATCCAACATAAGTAAAAGCAATACGTAGAGTTCCATTTGGAAGATTATTCAATTCGTATTTTCCGTTTGCGTCTGTTGTAGTTCCTTTATGTAATTCTGGAGCATAAACAGAAACTCCAGGCAGTGGATTATTCTGATTGTCGGTTACGGTTCCAGAAACCGAATTTTGAGCAGTAAGTATGCTCGAAAACCCTAAAATAAGGGCTATTATAAATTTTTTCATTTGAAAATGATGCTATAGTTAAATGGATTTTTTTCTTCGAATGAAAAACCAAAAGCCAACAATAAAGCATTCTGATCCCAATTGATAAAATAGGATTAGGAAACTCAATGTTATTTGAATTTTAAATTAAAAGAAATGTGCTGTTTTTTCGAATAATCGAAACTTAAGAAACTATAGTGGCAGGAGGCCCCCGTAAGAAATACGAAGTGGTCGAAATTGAAAAAATCTTCTCCGAAAATGGGAAGAAATAAGGGGTTTCTCTATCAAATGAACGAAATTCAAAAGAGAAATCTTGCGGAAGAATAAAAGATTCAAAAGCAAAATGGCAAACAAAACAAACGTCATAATCATGATGCTGATGCGTTATTTCGCCGTTCGGATCATTATAATTATGATGGCACTGTTTTTCTGAAAGCTGCCTTACAATATGCTCATAACTATGTATAGACTGAAACAATATTGAGAACAATATCGTGACAGCAAAAGATAAACTTAGTATGAGCTGTTTTTTCTTCATTTACTGCAAAGGTATAAAACATAAAAAGATAATTCATTTATTTTTGGTTTTTCCAGCCGATTTATTGAAAAATATGCAGCAATTAATTTTATTAGCAGGTAAAATAAGAATATTTGCATTTCTTAGTGTTGCTAAAAGCATTGTATTATATTTGTATATGAAATAAATAAACACATAAAAACGTTTATTTTAAAATCCTCTTTTTAAACCCAATTTACGATATGCGAATTATTTTTAGCTGCTTATTTTTACTCACTTTTTTTAACTCTTTTGCACAAGAAGACGTTAAGCCTGAGATAAAACCAGTTGTAAAAATAGATTCTTTGTATCGAGAAGATCAGTTTTATTTTTCGGTTACTTATAATATGTTTACTGATATTCCAGTTAATTTCAAACAGAATAAGTTTTCTCTTGGGCTTTCGGGAGGTTTCTTACGCGATATGCCGGTTAATAAATCGAGAACTATTGCTATTGCTACGGGTTTGGGATTGAGTTATCAGAATTATTATCAAAATTTAACGATTTCTGAGGATGCTTCAGGTGCAATTATATATGGAGTTAACAGTTATGGAGAATTTGTTTCTAATCGTTACCGACAATATTCTGTAGATCTTCCAATAGAATTTAGATGGCGTAATTCGACTTTCGAGAGCACTAAATTCTGGCGTATTTATGGTGGTATAAAATTGAGTTATGTGTTTTCAAGTTCCTCTATTCTTGATGATGGAGAAACGACATATAGAATTAAGAATAACGATAATATCAATAAATTTCAGTACGGCCCATATCTTTCGGCGGGATACAACACTTGGAATGTTTACATCTATTATGGTTTAAGCCCTTTGTTTAATTCGGCAACTACTTTGTCTGGCGAAAAAATCAATATGAAAACCTTAAATGCAGGATTGATCTTTTACATTTTATAGCCACAAATATAAAAATAGAAGCTGCGGCATTATTCCAACAAACAATCCAATTAATATTTCTCTAGAAGTATGTGCATTCATTTCTAAACGGGATGAGGCCACAATTCCCGATAATAAAATAAGTAAAGCGGGCCAATACGGATTATGAAGCTGAAGATGAATATTTAATCCAATAACAAAAATCGTTAAACCTGAGATAGCAACCATATGTAAGCTTGCTTTTGTCTTGAACAGTACACATACCAGTGCTAAAATAGTACTGAATAATGCTGCAAGAAAAAAGAAATGAAGCTCTGGATAACGCGTAATTATGATGCTTCTTTTAACTAATAAAATATACAGGAAGCATTGCAGAATAAGCGGAATCGTTCGTTCTGAAGTCTGACTTAGCATTATTGATTTTACATGCCCAGTCGATTTTAACAATAGATAAAACAAGACAGGAACAATGACGTTAATGACCAAAATCTGAATTAAGACAAAATACTTTTCGTTTGTACTGAAAATATCGTCTTTGTAAAATAGGTAAAACAAAGTTGCATATAACGATATAAAAATCGGATGTAATATATAGGAGAATATCGGAAGTACTTTTTTCAAAACATGGAAATTTGTAGTGTAAAAACAAATATAATCAATAAATTTTTTCTGCCACGAATTACACGAATCCACAAATTATTTTTTTTGCCACAGATTTTTAGGATTAAAAAGGATTATAATCAGTGATAATCTTTTAATCTGTGGCTAAAAATTTTCACGCAGATTCTGCAGATTTAGGCAGATCTAAGCCAATTTAATTAATAAAAAAATCTGCGCGCATCTGCTTAATTTTTTTTAAATCTGCGTGAAATTAATTTGTAAAAATTTGGGACATTCGTGGCAAACCTTTTTTTAAATTTGAAAAAAAGAAATTTCTAAATGAGTCTAAATTTAAAAAGCCTTGTTTCAGTTCTCAACGCCAAATGGATTGGCTCAGATGCTGATGTTTTAATCGATCATATCTCAATTGACAGCCGTTCGCTTCAAAACGGATCGCAAACATTATTTTTTGCTCTGGCTGGGGTTAACAATGATGCTCATTTGTTTATTCCAGATTTAATAGAAAACAAGGTTCAAAATTTTGTTGTGCAATATATTCCAGAAGGTTATGCCGATAAAGCTAATTTTTTGATTGTTGAAAATACGCTTTTTGCACTTCAGGAATTTGCTGCTTACTATAGAAACTTATTCCATTTTCCAGTTATTGGATTAACAGGGAGCAATGGTAAAACGATTGTAAAAGAATGGCTTAATTTCTTATTGAGTCCGGATTATAATATTATTAGAAGTCCAAAGAGTTATAATTCTCAAGTAGGGGTTCCACTTTCGGTAATTGCAATTAATGAAAAGCATAATTTAGGCATTTTCGAAGCTGGAATTTCGACGGTTAACGAAATGACTCATCTGGAAAAAATAATTAAACCTACAATAGGTGTGCTCACTAATATTGGAAGCGCGCACGATGAAGGGTTTCTAAATTTGGTGCAAAAGATTGATGAAAAATTACTTTTGTTTAAAGATTGTCCGATCATTATCTATCAAAAAAACGAAGTTGTCGAATCTTGTTTAACGCAGTTTGCAGCAGAATACATGGTGCATCCACGAAAACTTTTCTCATGGAGTTTTACCGATCAAAATGCAGATGTTTTTATTGAAAAACGAGAACATAAAAATGACCATACTTTTATTCAATATCGATACAAAAACGAAATTTTCAGTTTAGAAATTCCCTTTAACGATTCGGCTTCGGTAGAAAATGCGATTTCTTGTTTATTAGTTTTATTAAACTTTAATTACGATCAAGAAACGATTCAGAATCGAATTGAGATGCTATATCCTGTTCGTATGCGTTTGGAAGTAAAAAACGGAATCAATAATTGCAGTATTATTGACGATAGCTACAGTTCCGATTTTCAATCGCTTAAAATTGCTTTAGACTTTTTAGAAAGTCAGAAGAAAAAAGGTGCTTCAAAAACGGTTATTTTATCAGATATTTTTCAAAGCGGATTCAGCAATGAAGAATTGTATTCTAAAGTTGCTCAGTTAATCTCAGATAATAAAATAAACCGCGTAATTGGTATAGGGCCCACAATTTCTTCTTTTAAAGCGAAGTTTCCAAACAGTACAATGTTTGAAAACACGACCGATTTTATAGCCGAAATCGATAATCTGAATTTCAATAATGAAACGATTCTAGTAAAGGGAGCAAGATCTTTTCAATTTGAAGAAATTGTTTCGCTTCTAGAAGAAAAAACACATGAAACCGTTCTTGAAATTAATCTCGATGCGATCACGCATAACTTCAATTATTATAAGTCAAAACTAGCGCCAAATGTCAAAATGATGGTGATGGTAAAAGCATTTGGTTATGGAAACGGCGGATTAGAAATTGCAAAATTACTAGAACATCAAAAAGTAGATTATTTGGGTGTCGCTTTCGCGGATGAAGGAATTGCGTTGAAAAACGGAGGAATAAAACTTCCCATTATGGTTTTAAATCCAGAATCGACCAGTTTCCCATCTATTATTCAATACCAATTAGAGCCTGAGATTTATAGTCTGAAAGGACTAAATGCCTTTTTGAAAATAGCTCGCGAAAAGAACTTAAAAGAGTATCCAATTCATATCAAAATAGATACAGGAATGCATCGTCTGGGTTTTGAAAACAATACGATCGACGAATTGATTGCAACTTTAAAAGGAAATTCAACGGTTCGTGTTCAAAGTATTTTATCGCATTTGGCAACAAGCGATGATCCAAAACATTTTGATTTTGTGCGACAGCAGATTGCATTGTTTGAGAAATTATCTTCAAGACTAAGAAGCGAATTAAATATTAATCCAATCCGACATATTTTGAATACTTCCGGAATCAGTAATTTTCCTGATGCACAATACAGCATGGTGCGTTTAGGGATTGGATTGTACGGAGTTTCAAATGATCCTGCAGAGCAAAAGTATTTAGAAAATGTTGGAACATTAAAATCAATAATTTCTCAAGTCAGAACCATTCCTGCTGGCGATAGCGTGGGATACGGACGCCGTTTTATGGCCGATGTAGCAACTAAAATTGCCACAATTCCGATTGGATATGCAGACGGAATTGCGAGATTATGGGGAAATGAAGTGGGTTTTGTCACCATCAAAAATCAAAAAGCCAAAATAGTCGGAAGCGTCTGCATGGATATGTTGATGGTCAATGTAACCGATATAGATTGCAAAGAAGGCGATTCGGTAATTATTTTTGGCGAAAGCCCGACTGTGATAGAGATGGCTGTAGCCTTGAAAACGATTCCATACGAGATAATGACCAGTATTTCGCAGCGAGTAAAAAGGGTATTTTTCAGATAATTTTAAGAAATTCCAATAAAATTGCGTATTTTCGATAATCATTTATTATTCAACTAAACAGATCAAATATGGGATTTTTTTCAGAATTTAAGGAATTTGCAATGAAAGGCAACGTGGTTGACCTGGCTGTCGGGGTGATCATTGGAGCTGCATTTGGTAAAATTGTAAGCTCATTTATTGAAGATGTAATTACGCCATTATTGTTGAAACCAGCTTTAGATGCTGCGCATTTATCGACTATCGAAGAATTAACTGCTTTTGGAGGTGTAAAGTATGGAATCTTCATATCGGCAGTAATTAACTTTGTAATTGTGGCTTTTGTTTTATTCCTGATAATTAAGGCGATGAATCATGCTAAAAAGAAAGATGTTGCACCACCGCCTCCAGCTGGACCAACTCAAGAAGAATTATTGACACAGATTAGAGATTTGTTGAAAAATAAATAAAAATATAATACCGCTACACTAAGTCTAACTTAACCGCCTTTTAACGAGGCGGTTTTTTTAAACGATAAGGAAGCTTATAAATAAACAAAGATTGGAAAGTTTAAATTTAAATGATTTATGGCAAGTGGATTTATAGTATTTAAGGACGGTAGATGTTTTGGAAGAAGATGGACAGG
Source organism: Flavobacterium sp. CFBP9031 (assembly GCF_034044945.1). Lineage (NCBI taxonomy): Bacteria > Pseudomonadati > Bacteroidota > Flavobacteriia > Flavobacteriales > Flavobacteriaceae > Flavobacterium > Flavobacterium sp. CFBP9031. Next base: position 44,216 of record NZ_JAXCWF010000021.1, on the reverse strand, counting down.
TTATGATGAAATTTTAAAAATTGTGATCAAAGAATTGCTGTTGATTGAAGATGGAAAAGATCTAGCGAAATGGTTAGAGACTCAAATTCCAGATTTAGATGATGAGAGCGGAGAGTGTGGCTGGGGATTTTATAAAACAAGTACAGACGAATTTGTAAATAGACATTTAGACTTAAGAAGTCTTACAGTAGAGAATCAACAATTATTTGGGGAGTCAATTATAATAGGAAGAGCTAAACTATTAGATTTGAGAGAAGAATATTCATGCTTAAATATCGATTATTTTGAAATATTTTACACAATGTTTATATTATCTGAAAATGGTGAGCCACCTTTGGAGTTTTCTGATTGGGGAGCTATTAAGCCTTGTATAGAAAAAAATGGTCCAGGATGGAATTGAAAAAACTTAAATTTAACCGCCTTCTAAAGAGGCGGTTTTTTTACAAAATGTTTATTTTGTAACATTTTGTTATTTTTTGTGAATCACCTTGCGGAGACTTTTATTATACTTACTTTTGCGTAACAAAATAGATTAATTGATTATTTAAAAATATAAAAATGAGAATTGCAGTTGTAGGCGCTACTGGAATGGTAGGCGAAGTAATGCTTAAAGTATTAGCAGAAAGAAATTTTCCTGTTACAGAATTAATTCCTGTTGCATCAGAAAGATCAGTTGGAAAAGAAATCGAATATAAAGGAACGAAATATAAAGTAGTAGGTTTACAAACAGCTGTTGATATGAAAGCAGATATCGCTGTTTTCTCTGCTGGAGGAGATACTTCATTAGAATGGGCTCCAAAATTTGCTGCGGCCGGAACAACTGTTATCGACAACTCATCTGCATGGAGAATGGATCCTACTAAAAAATTAGTAGTTCCAGAAATCAACGCTTCTGTTTTAACTAAAGAAGATAAAATTATTGCAAATCCAAACTGCTCTACTATTCAAATGGTAATGACTTTGGCTCCTTTGCACAAAAAATACAACATTAAAAGAATCATTGTTTCTACTTACCAATCTATTACAGGAACTGGTGTAAAAGCGGTTAAACAATTAGAAAACGAGTACGCTGGAGTTCAAGGTGAAATGGCTTACAAATATCCAATTCACAGAAATGCAATTCCACATTGCGATAGTTTTGAAGAAAACGGGTACACTAAAGAAGAAATGAAATTAGTTCGCGAAACTCAAAAAATCTTAGGAGATAACACTATTAGAGTTACTGCAACTGCTGTTCGTGTTCCAGTTGTAGGCGGACATAGTGAGGCTGTAAACGTTGAGTTTACTAATGATTTTGATGTAAATGAAGTTCGTGAAATCTTACACAATACAGACGGAGTAACGGTACAAGATAATTTAGATACCTTTACTTACCCAATGCCATTATATGCAGAAGGTAAAAATGATGTTTTTGTTGGAAGAATTCGTCGTGACGAAAGCCAGCCAAATACATTAAACATGTGGATTGTTGCCGATAACTTAAGAAAAGGTGCTGCAACAAACACGATCCAAATCGCTGAATACTTAATCAAAGCAGGTTTGGTATAATCTAGAGATTAAATTAAATTGTTATAAAGAGAAAACCGTAATTGCAGCAATGTAATTACGGTTTTTTTGATTTAATAGAATTATAATTCTAGAATATTTATTCTGCTAGTATCGATTTTCCTATTTTGTCCTGATTTTTGGTAAGCCATTCCTGAGCACATTCTTTAGCAGCCTGTTTTACTTTTGATTCATTTTCAGGTTTTTTAGTGTCATTAGGTAAAATGTTTTGCTGTTTGAATTTTTGAACAGAACAATCAACAATATAATCCACCTGATCTTCTGAAAGCATTCCTTTCCCCTTTTTTAGCATTCCTTCTTTTGCATCAATTTTAAATTCAGCTTCTACTTCTGGCGTCCATTCATTTTTGCTGCATGAAAACAATGTCAAAGCAATTAATGTAATACTGATGTAATTTAGAAACTTTTTCATATTAGAATATTTTTGCTGATTAATATAAGGATAGGTTTAGTCCTTAATTTTTTACAAAAGTATTTTCAAAAGAGTCTATGGGTAGCCTGTAAAAGTCAGGATAATAATATAATAAGCTTAATGTGGTGTAAACTTATTTAGTTTTTGTCTAATTGCGGGAACAAAATTATTTAAAAACCCGAGGGAGTTTATGAAAGCTTTGTAAAAGAGAGTTTAATAATTCTGAAGAATGAAACCGTATATGAGAGAAATAGAATCTATTTCGAAGTTATATTGCTAATGAGAACTGATAATAAAAAAGCGAGAATCAATAAATCCTCGCTTTTCTTTTATTTTTAATATTCCGGAGCCAGTTCTAATTCTAGTCCTTCTAATTCTTCAGTAATTGGTATCTGACAACCCAAACGGCTATTAGACTTAACATAAAATGCTTCCGAAAGCATAGCTTCTTCATCGTCTCCCATTTCTGGTAATGCAACATCATTTAGAACATAACACTGGCAAGATGCGCACATGGCCATACCTCCGCAGGTTCCTTCAACAGGAAGTTCGTATGCTTTGCATAACTCCATTATATTCATTGCCATATCAGTCGGAGCCTGTAATTCGTGTATAACTCCTTCTCGATCTTTAATTTTAATTAATACATCCATTTTAATTATTGGAATTTTTGGCAGGATTTTATAACGTGAAAAAATCCTAATTTATATTAGCTAGTAGGTTTAGTACTAAAAGCGTATTCTTTTCTATCATTCTCTTTTAAGTGCATTTTTACACCAAGAACGTTATCGTTTTTTTCAAGAATTGTAACCACTGCGATTACAGAATAATAATCTCTATCAGACTGGAAAATCAATGTTCCTTCGTAAGTCGTGTTTAATACTCCTTGTTTGTCAGTTGAAGCAGAAAGCTTTCTCGGATTTGAGAATTCTGCTGAACTGTAAGTTGATTTTACTGTAAATTTTGCTTTTCCTTCTACAAAATCGTATAAGAAATCGTAGTTTCCAATTCGCAATGTTCCAGGTGCTTCGTTTGGATTGATTGAAAAGATAATCTTACCTGAATATTGAAAGTCAGACCATTCTTCAGATTCACTTACCCAAGCCTTGTCAACCACAACATTCTTACTTTGGGCATATCCTACAGAAACAAAAAACAATAATAAAAAAAGAGCGTAATAGTTTTTCATAAGTTTAAGATTTAAGGGTTTTGTGACAAATTTAAGTTAAAAATGTAACAATTCCTTAACAGAAACTCTTAAATCTTTGCGTTGTTTTTTGTGAATGTGGCAAAAAACGTCTTTTTTTAGGTGTTATTTTATGATTTTTTCAATCAAACAATAATTTACCTATTATTCTTGTTAAACTTTTAGGGTTTAATTTGGAAAAAAAGATGCTGTTTTTGTTACATTACATTTACCACAGTTTCAATTTGTGGCGCATATTTTTTTATGGTAGTTTCAACACCAGCTTTTAGTGTCATTTGATTAACGCTACAGCTAATGCAAGCTCCTTCCAAACGAACTTTTACATGTTTGTCATCTTCGATAGAAATTAATGAAATATCTCCACCGTCAGATTTTAAGAATGGTCTTATCTCATCTAAGGCCAATAAAACATTACTTGTTAATTCTTCTGTTGTCATAATATTAATGTGTCAATTAGAGAATGTTTTTTAATTCGAAAATGTGCCAATTAGAAAATTAGAAAATTTACTTTGTTGCGTGAAATTATCTCATTATCTAATTTTCAAATTATCTCATTAGTTTCATCATCTCAATTATCTAATTATTTTTTAACTGCCGAGCAACCTGCCATTGTTGTAATTTTGATGGCTTCTGTTGCTGGTAAGCTTTCGTTTCTGTTTACTGTTTCTTGTACAACATTTCTAGTAATTTCTTCAAAAACTGTTTCTATTGGAGAACCAGTCTGCAATGCTGCCGGACGACCGTAATCTCCTGCTTCGCGAATAGATTGTACAATTGGAACTTCTCCTAAAAACGGAACTCCTAAATCTTCAGCAAGGTTTTTAGCACCTTCTTGTCCAAAGATATAATATTTGTTTTCTGGCAATTCTTCTGGTGTAAAGTAAGCCATATTTTCTATAATTCCTAAAACAGGAACATTGATGTTATCTTGCATAAACATTGCCACACCTTTTTTTGCATCTGCAAGTGCCACCGCTTGCGGAGTACTTACTACAACCGCTCCAGTAATTGGAAGTGACTGCATGATAGAAAGGTGAATATCTCCAGTTCCAGGAGGCAGGTCAAGAAGCATGAAATCTAATTCTCCCCAATCTGCATCAAAAATCATTTGGTTTAATGCTTTTGCAGCCATTGGCCCTCTCCAGATTACAGCTTGACTTGGCGCTGTAAAAAATCCGATTGAAAGCATTTTGATTTCGTAGCTTTCAATAGGTTTCATTTTTGATTTTCCGTCAACTGTTACCGAAATCGGTTTTTCGTTTTCAACGTCAAACATAATTGGCATAGAGGGACCATAGATATCAGCATCTAAAACACCAACTTTAAAGCCCATTTTTGCAAGTGTAACAGCTAAGTTTGCAGTTACAGTAGATTTTCCTACTCCTCCTTTACCAGAGGCAACTGCAATAATATTTTTAATTCCAGGAATAGCACGGCCTTTAATTTCCGGTTTCTCTGGAGCTTCTACTTTAATATTTACCTTTACTTTTGCATCTGGCGATATTAGTTCATGAATTGTTCTTCTAATATCATCTTCAGCTCTTTTTTTGATGTGCATAGCAGGCGTATGCAATACAAGGTCTACAACAGCTTCATCTCCAAATGTAATAACATTGGTTACAGCACCGCTTTCAACCATATTTTTTCCTTCTCCAGCAATAGTGATTGTCTCTAAGGCTTTTAGAATTTCTTTTCTATCTAGTTTCATTGTAATGGGCTATTTTTTTATTCTCTAAAAACAGTCTTATAAGATTATATTTATTTAAACTGATTTCAGGGTGCAAAGATAACAGATTAAGTTCGGAAATTAAGCGTTTTTGGATTGTAATTATTGATATTGAGATTATTCAAAATTATTCAACATAACTTTTCATTAAAATGGAATTTATGTAGCATTATCTATTTTGATGCATTTAGAAAAGTTTTTCCAATTTAAAAGAATGTTCTTTTATGTAAGTTTTCTTTCAAATAAATAAAATTCTCACAAAACTTCGTTATATTTGATTACCCAAATCGATTGATTACCAGACAGGAAAAAAATATGTGAAAACTAAGGTTTTTTGAGTAATTTTTTGGGTTTTCGGTATTTTTTTTAAAGTTATTTCTACCAATTTAAACTTTAAAAATATGCGAAATTTTACTTTTTCTTTAATTATTGTTACAGTCAGTTTTTTTGCATTTTCATTCAATTCATTGTCAAACAATGCTAAAAGCAATTCTGATCTGTCAAATCGAAAAGATGTTGCTGTCATTACAATCGATGCGGCTTCCATCAATGCCTTCTTCAAGAAATATCCAAAGCTTAAAAAATATCAGAAAGATGTTGATGATATTTATAAAGCCAAACAGTACAAATCTATTTGGTATGATGATAAAAGTATCACTGAATTTGGATCCTTATTGTATCAGAAAGTAAATGTTCTGAAAGATCAGGGAATTGAAGAAAAAATGCCTTATAAAGAACAAATTGATGAGGCATTTAATGAAAGTTCTTCAAATAAACCATCTCAGCTTGATACCGAATTACTGTTGACCAGCATGTATGTGTTTTATGCGAGCAATGTGTATTCTGGAGTTGATCCTGCGACATTGAAAAAAATAGGATGGTATCTGCCTGCAAAATCCATTTCGTATTCTCATATTCTAGATTCGTTAATGGTAGATTCCAATAGATTGGATAAAGACGATAATCTGTTATTCAGCCAATACTACAGATTGAAAGATGCGCTGAAAAAATACCGTAAAATTGAAACCGATAATCTATGGCAGAAAATTGCGATTGACAGTGCGACTTTTAAAGATTTAAGACCAGACGATACAGCTATCGCCATTAAACAAATTAGAAATCGCTTATTTGTAGTAGGAGATTTAAAACAAGATTCTGGAAGTGATATTTATGATGAAGAATTGATGGCGGGAGTTTTAAATTATAAAAAAAGATATAATTTAAAAATAAATTATGCCCTAACGAGAGATATTATCAATCAAATGAATGAGCCGATTAGCAAGAGAATCAGAACCATTATGTTGAACATGGAAAGATGCAGATGGATTCCGACCAAATTGGCAAAAGCAGACGAGTACGTTATGGTTAATATTCCTTCATTTAGACTGTTTTATGTTAAGGACGGAAAATATGATCTGGTTTCGGACATTTTTGTGGGTAACAGACTTAGTGAAACAGTGATTTTTAGTGGAAGTATGGATCGAATAGTATTTAGCCCGTATTGGTACGTACCCAATAGCATTATTCAAAACGAATTAAAACTCCAGATTGCAAGTGATAAGAACTATTTGGAAGAGCATAACATGGAATGGAATGGAGGTAAAGTGCGACAAAAACCAGGACCGAAAAATTCGCTGGGATTAGTAAAATTCATGTTCCCAAATCCAAACGATATTTATATGCACGATACGCCTGCAAAAAGTTTATTCGAATTTGAAAAACGCACTTTTAGCCACGGCTGTATCAATGTGAAAGAAGCCAAACAGCTTGCATTGCATATTTTAAAAGACGATCCAGACTGGCCGGCAGACAAAATTGAGAGTGCTATGAATGGCGGAAAAGAAACAACCTGCATGCTTAAACGTAAAATTCCGGTTTATATAGGTTATTTTACCTGTTGGGTTCAGGACAATGGAGAAGTTAATTTTTTCCCAGATGTTTACGATCGAGACCAAAGTCTGGATAAGTTGATTTATAATGATGCCATTACAATGAAAGATTAAAAATAAAAGCCCGACGGATTTTACTGAAATCTGTCGGGCTTCTTTAAAAAAAATGGTCTACAAGCTTATTCGTATTTTAGATATTTTAATACATCTATTCTAGTTACCTGAAATGCTTTTGTTAAAACAATTACTAATGTTAAAAACAAAAGTGAAATCAGGGCAATTATAAACGGAACTGTCGATATTCCAATTCTAAAAGCGAAATCTTCAAGCCATTTCTGTAATAATATATAAGCAGGAACAATCCCGATTGCAAATCCTATAAAACAGAAAACAATATATTGTTTCGACAATTCTTTTAAGAGTATATCTGTTTCGGCTCCTAATGTTTTTCTAATGGCGATTTCTTTCAATCTTCTCTCCATCGAAAATGATGCCAAAGCGAATAATCCGAATATAGCAATTATGATTACGACCAAATTTAGGATGAAAAAGAGGTTTTTTTGTTTGACTTGCTCTTCGTAAGTTTTTGCGAATCCTTTGTTAACGAATTCGTAATCAAATGGATAGTCATGGTTGACGTTTTTCTCCCAATATAATTTCAATTTTTCTAACGTTTCTGTTAAATTATTTGGAGAAACCTTTACAAGCACTCTATTAAAATTATTCCATTTTAGCGTTTTTAAACTAATAAAAACCATTGGCGGAACCTTATTCTGTAAATTGATTAAATTAAAGTCTTTCACAACTCCAACAACTTTAAACTTCAAATTATCACTGTTTCCAATACTCCAGCCCGATGTTATCATGGTGTTTACTGGATTCTTAAGATTTAGTTCTTTGGCAAGTGTCTCGTTTATAAGCATGCCGTTTACAGTGTCTGAAGCAAATTGAGCAGATAAGTCGCGTCCTTCAACGATTTTAATCTTCATCATTTCAAGAAATCCAAAATCCATTTCGATGTTTTTTGGCTGTACAAAAATTCCATTATGCTTAAATCCTGAACTTGATCCCGAATTGCCTCCAAAAGTGCCGGCAAATGTAGTAACATCTACAACTCCTGGAATTTTTTTAATTTCTTGTTTCTCTGCTAAATATTTATCTGTTCTGCTTAATCGGTCTTTTGTGTTGTAGGTAATAGAAAGTACCTGATCACCGCTAAAGCCTAGATCTTTGTTCATCATGTAACTAACTTGCGAATTAACAATCAAAGCTCCAATGATAAAGAAGGCAGCAATTCCGAATTGAAAGATAAGCATTGAGTTTCGAATCCAAATACCGCTTTTACTTCTTGAAAAATTCCCTTTTAAAACCTTTAATGTTTTAAAATTTGAGATATAAACAGCAGGGAAAATACCCGCAAGAACGATTACTAATCCAAATATAAAAATAAGCTGCAGGTAAAATTCGCCGCCATTCATAGTCAAAGTTTTTCTCAAAAAGGTATTGTAATAAGGCAATGAAAGTTCTACAATTGCAAGTGCAAAAACAATTGCAAGCGTTACGATTATAGAGGTTTCAAAAATAAACTGCGTAACAATTTGTTTTTTTGTTGCACCCACAATTTTACGCACACCTACTTCTTTGGCACGTTTGATGGCCGATGCAGTTGCCAAATTGATATAATTTACGATAGATAAGAATAAGATTAGAACAGACAAACCGCCCATAATGTAAAGCAATTTTAAATTGCCCTGTCCTTCAGGAAAATTTTGGCCTCCTGAACTTATTGTGCCATATAAACGAGACGTTTTCAATTGATCTAGGATCACTTCTACCTGTCCGTTTTCTTTTAAATATTGCTCTACGGTCTGACCGCTGGCTTTGGCATCTTTTACGGTTCTGTTAACAAAAATTACATTTTGCATTTTCTTTATAAGAGCAGCAGAATTGGTTCCTTTTTTAGCTTTGACCATTAAAGCATAATTAAAATTCCCCCATTGATCTCTGTCGCCCTCGCGTTTAACCCCGTTAAAGACATAATTTGGCTCGATTGAAGACGGTTTAGTTACGCGAAAAACCGCTTTTACGATATAATCGCCATTACCATACGTAATTGATTTACCAATTGGATCGTCGTTTTTGAAAAGCAATTTTGCTTGATCTTCGGATACGGCAACACTATTTTTTTCTTTTAAAATGTTCTGTTTATTTCCTTTTATAATTTCAAAAGGGAAAAAATCAAAAAAGTTTTCGTCTGTACGGATAACTTTTTTATCTAATATTTTTAGATTTTGAAATTTAACAACGCCATCTTCGTACCAATTGTAGAGAAAACAAATTTTGTCAATTTCAGGGATTGTAGCTTTACAAGTCTCGCCAAAAGGGATCGAACTAGTCGCCCAGATATCTCCCGAACCAATTTTGTTTAGAACAAGATAAGCATTCTCTTTTTCAGGATTCCATTGATCGTATGCGTTTTCATTGTTCCAATATAAGATCGCAAAAATGACAGAAGCAATCCCGATGCTTAGTCCTAAAACATTTAAAAACGAAAACAATTTGCTTTGTTTTAAATGATATATAAATATTTTAAACCAGTTAAAAATCATTTTGAGGTATATTTTTTATAGTTGATATGGTTGTTTTTAGTAAACCTTTCGGTTTTACATCATAGTAAATATTTTGCATACTAGTTCTACCAGAACTACAAGTGCAGTAACAATAATTTTAATCATCACTTTATTATTTAGCGTCCATAAAAACATCAACATTGCGTTGATTTAATTTCTCAGAAAATATAACTCCGTCTTTCATATGAATGGTTCTTTGCGAAAAAGAAGCGTCATAATCAGAGTGGGTAACCATCAAAATGGTAGCGCCTTTAGCGTGTAAATCGGTTAAAAGTTCCATTACTTCATTACCGTTTTTACTGTCTAAGTTTCCTGTTGGCTCATCGGCCAAAATAATTTTTGGATCATTTACCAGAGCTCTTGCAACGGCAACCCTTTGCTGTTGTCCTCCAGAAAGCTGTTGCGGAAAATGTTTCAAACGATGAGAGATATTAAGTTTCTCAGCAATCGCCTCAATTTTCTGTTTTCTTTCAGAAGCTTTTACATTGTTGTAAAGCAAGGGCAATTCGATATTATCGTAAACAGAAAGCTCATCAATTAAATTGAAATTCTGAAAAATAAAACCAATGTTTTCTTTTCTCACTTGCGCTCTGCCTTTTTCTTTTAAGCCAATCATTTCTTGGTCTAGCAGTTTGTAGCTTCCTGTGCTTGCGCTATCCAAAAGCCCGATAATATTTAATAAAGTCGATTTTCCACATCCAGAAGGCCCCATGATGGTTAAAAAATCTCCTTTTTTTATTTCTAAATTGATACCGCTCAAAGCAGCAGTTTCTATTTCTTCTGTTCTAAAAACTTTGGTTAAATTCTGAATTGTGATCATAATTTTTTTAGGTTTTGAAATGTTATTTAAATACGTTTTTTGATTGATGATTGATGTTTTTATAATTGTAAACTGAGACTGAAAACTGAAAACTTAAATACTGAACACTGATTACTGTGACTGCGACTCCAGAGAAAGCTCTTCGATATCCTTATAATCGCTGTAAGAAGAAGTAACTACAGATTCGCCTTCTTTTAAGCCTTCCAGCACTTCATAATACGAAGGATTTTCGCGGCCTAGTTTGATATTTCTTCTTACTGCTTTGTTTCCGTTTACGACAAAAATCCATTTTCCTGCTGCTTCCTGGTTAAAAGCTCCTCTCGGAATTACCAAAGTTCTATTCTTTTCAGACAAAATCAGTTTTACGCCAAAACTAAGTCCGTCCTGCAGAACAATATTTTCTTTACTTACAAAAGCAAGCTCCACAGTAAATCGTCCGCCTTTTACTTCAGGAATTACTTTGGTCACGATAATTTCAAGATTTTTCCCTTTAAATTCTACCTGTCCTTTTAAACCTTCTCTAAGTTTTTCCAGATAAAATTCGTCTACTTCGGCAATCAGCTTGTAACCTTTGTTAGAATCGATTCTTCCAATGCTTGCACCTGCCTGAAAAGTCTTTCCTAAAACAGGTTCAAAAGAGGTTAATCGTCCTGTTTCTGGTGCTGTAATTAAAAAGTTCTTTTTGTTGTTTCTAAGAATATCCAAACTTTTTTCCATAGTCTGGATCGAACGGTTTATTTGCGAAATCTGAACCTGATTGCTTTGTTTTTCTTTTTGAATACTCTGCTGAATTGTTCTTTTGCGTTCTTCCTGAAAACGAAGGCTTTCTTTAAAAGTATTCCAGTCATTTTTAGAAATTACATCTTTCTCATACAACTTCGCATTCATATCATATAATCTCTTCGCATCGTTATAATCGTGCTCTATCAAAACCAAATCTTTGTTTAAGTTTAATTCTTGATTTCTGATATTTAATTTCCCTGTATTCAAATTGTTGATTTGCTCGATAATAGCGGTTTCCTGAGTCAGATAATTCAATTCTGTATTCGGATTGTACAAACGAGCCAACGATTGTCCTTTGGTAACCATTGCGCCATTTTCTACAAAGATTTCTTTTACAGAACCTCCCTCAGTAACATTTACAAGCATAACATTCAGAGGTTCTACTTTTGCCTGAAAAACAACAAAATCTTCAAAAAAGGCTTTTTCTGCTTTTTGAATTACCAATTCGTCGGCTTTTACATTTAAAGTTCTTTTGGTGTTAAATGCAAAAAGGACGATCACGAGCAAAACTAAAAAAACAGCAATTGCTATTGCGAGATATCTAAATTTTTTACTTTTACGAGGAATTATCGTGTCCATTTTTTAAATTATTTTACTGATAATCAATAGGTAAATATTGTGCCATAAAATTTATTATCTGTAAAGTATTGATTTTAAAGAGACTCTAAAAAACACTTCTAAAAAGCAGTGTCCGATAATGAACAGTTGACCGTTCGGAAGCGGACAGAAAAAAGACCAAATGAGAAAAAAACTAGCCCAAATATTAGTTGTTGACGATCAGGAAGAAATTCTTTTTTCTGCAAAAATGATTCTTAAAAAACATTTCGAGACGATTTTTACAACTAATAGTCCTAAAAAAATCATTTCAATCTTAAGCGAAAATGACATAAATGTGGTGTTGCTGGATATGAATTACCGAATTGGTTTTGAAGATGGGCGTGAAGGAATTCATTGGTTGAAAGAAATTAAAACGCTTTCTCCGAATACAATTGTGATCTTAATGACCGCTTTTGGTAAAATTGAAACCGCTGTAGAGGGTATTAAAATTGGAGCTTTTGATTATGTGCTAAAGCCCTGGAATAACGAAAAATTGATAGAAGTTATTGATAAAGCTGTTACCGAAAGCAGAAAAAACAGTAAAAAAACAGCTTCAGAAAAAGCAGAGAAGACCGAAAAGAAATATTTTGTCGGCACTTCAGCAAAAATAAAGCAAGCTTATTCAATTGCCGAAAAAGTCGCCCGAACAGATGCCAATGTTTTGATTTTGGGCGAAAATGGAACGGGAAAATATGTTTTTGCCGAATTTATTCATCAGCATTCTGAAAGGAAAAACGAGCCTTTTGTACATGTAGATTTAGGTTCTCTAAGCGATAATCTGTTTGAAAGTGAACTTTTTGGTTACGCCAAAGGTGCTTTTACGGATGCTAAAATCGATACCGCTGGCCGTTTCGAAAATGCATCAAACGGAACTATTTTCTTAGATGAAATTGGAAATATTCCGCTGCATCTTCAAGCTAAATTATTGCACGTTTTACAAACCAAAACCGTAACGCGTTTAGGCGAAAGCAAACCACGATCGCTGAATGTTCGTGTTATTGCCGCAACGAACAGTGATATTAAAACAGAAGTCAAAAATAAAACGTTCCGTGAAGATTTGCTGTACCGAATTAATACCATGGAAATTAATCTGCCTTCTTTAAGAGAAAGAAAAGACGATATTGTACCGATGGCCAATTTTATTCTGGAACAGATTGCTGAAAAATACAATCAGGAAAATTGGCATTTTGAAGATAATGCTGCGTCCTATCTTGAAAAATATCCATGGAAAGGGAATGTTCGAGAAATGGAAAACAAAATTGAACGCGCTTTGATTTTAGCAGAAAACAATACCATTTCTGTAATGGATCTGGATATTCTGAACTTCGAAGAAATTCAGGAAAATGATGAAAATCCGTTATCGGAAATGGAGAAAGGCGCAATTGAAAAAGCACTTTTTAAGCATAACGGAAACATCAGTAAAACGGCTGAAGAATTAGGATTGTCGCGGGCTGCGTTGTACAGAAGAATAGAAAAATACGATTTGAAGAATTAAAGAGGAAGAAGCAAGAGGCGAGAATCAAGATTTTTGCTTTGTCTTAAATTTTAGTTTCACGCAGATTTTGCAAATTCAGCAGATAAAAAATCCCTTTAATCTTTTTAATCTGAGGCTAGAAAAAAACGTGACAAAAAAATAATTAAATGAAAAACTGGAAATTTTATAACGCGTTGTTTGTAAGAGTTGTGTTTGTAATGGCGCTCTTTATTGGCAGTGCATTATTGTTTTACAAAGGATTTCAATACAACGCTTTATTAGTGGGTGTTTTTGTTTTGATTTTTCTAATCGAAATGTATTTTTTTGTCAAAAACCAGTTGCTGTTTTATGACAAAACGATCAACTCTATTTTGCATGACGACTTTTCTGCCCATTTTCCAGAAGAACATAAAAAAGACAATTTTAATAGTCTCTACCTTTTGTATGATACTTTAAAGGTTCAGAAACAAGAGCAGATCTCTAAAGAATTAATCTATCGTTCGATTTTGAATAGTATTGATACCGCTGCTTTAATCTTAGAAAAAGAAAATGAAGATTGGTCCATTTTTATAATGAACGACTGTTTTTCGAATCTTTTCAAAGTGCCAAAAGTAAGTCATTGGAAATACCTTAAAAACTATCTTCCGAGTTTGTGCAGTGAAATTGAAAAGGTTGGTTTTGCAGAATTAAAAACCGCTATTTCAATCAAAATTGAAGATCAGGACCTGCAGACTTTTATGTTGCAAACTTCTCTTACGCAGACTTATGACAAAGAGTATTTTATCATTTTGCTAGATAGTATCCAGCGCGTTATTGAGAAAAAAGAAAAAGAAGCATGGATTAATCTGATGAAGATTATTTCGCATGAACTAATGAATTCTTTAACGCCTATTCGTGCGCTTTCGCAGAATTTGCTCCACATTGTAGATCAGGATGAATTGGAAGATGACGATTTTGAAGATATCAAAAGCAGTATTTCGACCATCATAAATAGGAGCGATCATTTACAGTTTTTCGTGGAAAATTATCGCAAACTGGCAATGCTACCAACGCCAAATAAACAAATGACACCAATCAATGCGCTGTTTGAAGATTGTCTTAGAATTATGAGTCCGATCTTGAAGGAAGAAAGAATAGAATTGATGAATGAAATACACAGTTCACGTTCTATTATGATTGATAAAAATCAGATGGAGCAGGTCATAATCAATTTGATTACCAATAGTATTCATGCTTTAAAAGAAAAGATAGAAAAGAAATTAATGATCTCAAGCTATACCGAAAATAATCGTTTTTTTATTGTGATTTCAGATAATGGAAAAGGAGTAGATGCTGAAATTAGAGATAAAGTTTTCCTTCCGTTTTTCACCACCAGAAAAGATGGAGCTGGAATAGGATTAACGCTTTCTAAGAATATTATAGAAGCTCACGGAGGTTATCTAAGCTATCAAACTGATGAAGATAAAACAAGTTTTGTGATTTGTTTGATTTGAAAATAATAAGGTGAGGTTGTCTTTGTCAGGCTGAGCGGAGTCGAAGCCATTCTTGCGCTAAAGGGCTTCGACTCCGCTCAGCCTGACAGACGAGATATGACTGTTTTTAAATCTCAACTTCCGGTTTCCAAAAGTGCTTTTCTAAATCTACAATCTGATTGTTGACCACTTTTATTCCTTCATTTTCTAAAAGTTGCTGCATTAAATTGGTTCCGTCAAAGTGATGTTTTCCTGTCAAAAGCCCTTTTTGGTTAACCACTCTGTGCGCAGGAACATCATCCATATTATGACAGGCATTCATTGCCCAGCCGACCATTCGAGCGGAACGAGCTGTGCCTAATGCTTTTGCAATAGCGCCATAAGAAGTAACTTTTCCAAACGGAATTTGTCTGGCGATTACATACACTCTTTCGAAAAAATTTTCCTCTGCCATTTTAAAATGTTTTTCTAGTAAGATATGAAGTTAATAAAGATAAAAACTTAATTTTTCTTAATCTCTTAATGGTTCGTTTTATTTATCCGAAGTAGTAATTCAGGATATTAAAAAGTGTTGCTAGAGCTACTAATCCAGTAATGGTCCCGATAATAGTATTCATGTTTCTCATGAAGTAATCGGTTTTCTTTTCTATTCTTCCGAAGAAAGCAATATAGCTGTATAAAATTCCGAAAGCCCCAAGAACAGAACCTAATACAAATGTTAGTATAATCGGGTTTTGAAATGTAAAAAGATTGTATGAGGCCAGAGTAACACTTACGACAACATAATACGGAATCGGAAAGAAGTTTAATCCAGAAAGCAACATTCCGAGAAAGAAACTGCTTTTTTTACTCTTTTTGATTTTCGTTTTTTTCTTTGCTATCGGATCTTTTGCAAAAAACAAAAAGTAAATAGTTAAGATCGAAAAAATGACAAAACCAACTTCACGCAATAAGGTTACAACATCTGGACGATTGTCTATGACGCGAGCAAACAATACGGCAACATAAGCTTGAAAAAAAATAACTAAAACAGCCCCGATTACAAACCATAAAGCATTCTTTTTGCCTTCTTTCATTTTTATTTTGGCAGCTGTCATATTGAGCAATCCTGGCGGAATAGTCCCGATGGCTGCAGCAATAAAGCCTGAAAGTAATGGGGTAAGATAGGTCATTTAGTTATTAAAATCGGTTAGATAAAGGTTTTAAAATTAAAGTTAGTCTTTAATTTTGAAACGAATATACGTAATTGCCTTATTAATTTCTAAATATTGTTTTTCGTAAAAAGTCTGGATAGTAGTTACAACTTCTGGGCTTCCTTCGTTTTTATAGACGTTATGGTTGGCATACAAAACTTCGTGACCTTCTCCGTGAAGTAATCCAAGAGTATATCCGTGCATAAATTCGCTATCGGTTTTAAGATTTACGACACCGTCTTTTTTCAGGATTTTTTTGTACAATTTCAAGAACTCAGAATTGGTCATTCTGTGTTTGGTTCTTTTGTATTTGATCTGCGGATCTGGGAAAGTAATCCAGATTTCGTCTACTTCGCCTTCAGCAAAAATATGATTGATCAATTCGATTTGTGTACGAACGAAAGCAACATTATGAAGTCCGTCTTCAACAGCAGTTTTGGCACCACGCCAGAAACGTGCACCTTTAATATCAATTCCGATAAAATTTTTGTTTGGGTATTTTTCTGCTAATCCAACAGAATATTCTCCCTTTCCACATCCTAATTCTAAAACTAATGGATTATCATTTTTAAAGAAATCAGAGTTCCATTTTCCTTTTAAAGGCATTAAATCGCCTACAACTTCTTCTCTGGTTGGCTGAAAAACGTTTTGAAATGTTTCGTTTTCTCTGAATCTTTTTAGTTTATTTTTACTTCCCACTTTTACAAAAATTTTCGGCAAAATTAAGGAATATAAACGAATGAAAATAGCGTAATTAGGTTTAAAAAGTTTTCAGCCACGAATTCACGAATTATTTTAAAAATAAAATTCATGAATTCGTGGCTGAAAAAAATATTTTTAACCGTAATGTGGCTCAGTAATTGGTTTTGATTTCGGATCTAATGTTTCATCATGTTGTGATAAATCCAATCCGATGTGTTCTGATTCTTCTGAAACTCTTAGCGGAATAATGAAATTGGTTACTTTGAACAAGAAATAAGCTCCGAAGAAAGTAAAGACTGAAACCAGAACCAATGCCATCATGTGATGTCCGAAAACATTCCATCCGCCGTGAAGTAAACTTGCATTTTCGCCGTGAGCGAAAATAGCGGTTAGGATCATTCCCATAATTCCGCCAACACCGTGACAAGCAAAAACGTCAAGCGTATCGTCGAATTTTTTAGAATATTTACAATTTACAGCGGTATTAGAAACCAAAGCTGTAATGAATCCAAAGAACATACTTTCTGGCACCGAAATAAATCCTGCAGCAGGCGTAATGGCAACTAAACCTACAACAGCTCCAATACAAGCGCCTAAAGCAGAAACTTTTCTTCCGTTCATTCTGTCAAAGAAAATCCAAGTTAACATCGCTGCAGCCGATGAAGTTGTCGTTGTAGCAAAAGCCATAGCCGCAGTTCCGTTGGCAGCAAGAGCAGATCCAGCGTTGAATCCGAACCATCCAAACCAAAGCATTCCTGTTCCTAATAATACAAACGGAATATTGGTTGGAATATGCTGGCTGTTTTTTCTTTTTCCTAAAACAATAACTCCGGCTAAAGCTGCAAAACCAGAACTCATGTGCACCACAGTTCCTCCAGCAAAATCTTTAACACCAAAATAACTTCCTAAAATGCCCGTTGGGTACCAAACCGCGTGACATAAAGGAGCATATATAAAAATGGTAAATAAACTAATGAAAACTAAATAAGAAATAAAACGAACGCGCTCCGCAAACGAACCCGTAATAATCGCAGGACAAATGATGGCAAATTTCATCTGAAACAAAGCAAAAAGCATAAACGGAATCGTATTGGCCAATTGTTTATGAGGCAGAACGCCAACATAATCCATAAAAGCAAAAGTGGTCGGATTACCAAAAAAGCTGTAAAAATGGTCGCCAGAACCAAAACCAACCGGTTCTCCAAAAGCTAAACTAAAAGCAACAACAACCCATAAAAGCGTAACGACACCTAGACAGATAAAACTTTGAAGCATGGTCGAAATAACGTTTTTCTTTCCTACCATTCCGCCATAAAAGAAAGATAGGCCAGGAGTCATGATTAAAACCAGACAGCTCGAAGTAAGCATCCAGGCAACATCGGCAGGAACGATATGATCTGTCGTTCCAAATTCTGATAAAACATAATTATTTTCGGTAACTGTTGGCCAAAAAGCCCCTATCGTACATACGACGCTTATCATGATAAAGGAGATAATCCAGCGTTTTTCTATTTTCATTTTTAAAATACTTTGTTTAACCCTATTTTTTTTGGGGTCAAAGTTAGAAAAAAATAAATATTCTTATTTTTAAGGCTGATAAAATAGAGGTATAGGTTTTATTTTGATGAATTTTGTAAAATACCGCTCGTTTTTTTGACAGTATCTTATTCTAAAGTTACAAAAAAGCACTGTTTTTGCCGAATTAATTAAAAATAATCTGCTAACAGTGCTTCTAAAGTGCTCAAAAAGTTACGTTTATAATAAGAAAACCGTAAAATGTTTTATTTTTTCTGAAGTTTTGCGATCAAAGCGTCTTCAATTGGAGCTTTTATCTTTGTTACAGCATCAACTTCGTCATTTGGAACGGTCATCGATAGAACATAATGCTGAATTTTCCATTCGTTCCCCACTTTAACCAAAACTCCAGAACCGCGACAGATTTTCATTTGTGTGTCTAGCAATTCATCAAACCAAGCAATCTTTCCGCTTTTATCAAAAAAGATATGACGCTCTAAAGCTTTAAAATTCCATGTAGTTCCTTTGTCGAAAAAGGGTTTTGCCCAAACGGCAAATTCTTTTTTAGTCCAATTCTCGGTTGCATCGGTTCCAATGTAAATTGCGTCGTCTGCCAATGTATTAAAGTAAGCATCAAATTTTACTTCGCCGGCAGCTTTATGCCACGCATCTAAAGTCTGATTGATTTTGTTTTTGTCTGTTTGTGCATTGGCAAAAGAAGCAACGAATAAAAGAAGTAAAAGTGTTTTTTTCATGAGATATAGTATTTGAGTTTAAAGTTATAATTTTTTTTGAACCATGTAAGTGATATAAGGAAATGGAAGTTTTCAAAACAATTTAAAATCCTGTGTTTAATTATCATTAACATTACTCATGTGATTTAATCTCTCAAAAAACCACTATATTTGATTCATCAATAAAAATACCCCCAGTCATGAAGGCAAAATTACTTATAAGTTCACTCGCTGTAACTTCTCTATTGTTCGTTTCCTGTAAAAAGGAATTAGAACCGCAAGCAAGCACAGCAACTTCTGAATTAGTAAGATTAGGACTTGCAAAAGATACCACAAAACCTGCTGCACCACTGGTGCAAGCACCTGCAACAAACCCAAATACAGTTTTAAGCGATACAAAAGGAATTAACCCTGCTCACGGACAGCCGGGACACCGTTGCGATATTGCGGTTGGCGCACCTTTAAATTCTGCACCAACACAGCAAGCGCAGGCAACTCAAGCACAAACCGTTCAGGTAAATCCGACTCAGCAGAAAATGGTTACGACTACAACTGCTGCGCCAGTTAAAGTAGCAAAAGGAATGAATCCGCCACACGGACAGCCAGGACATAGATGTGATATTCCTGTTGGAGCACCTTTAAATTCTGCTCCTGCAAAAACTACAACAACAACAGCTTCAAATACCGCTCAAAGCGGAACAGTTACGCAAAACTTTACGGTTACTCCGCCAGCATCAAACCCAGTTCCAGCTTTGTTAAGCACAGAAGGTACTGAAGCGACAGTAGCAGACGGAATGAACCCGCCACACGGAAAACCAGGTCACCGATGCGATATTGCAGTTGGTGCACCGCTGCCAAAATCATAAGTTAAAGAGACAAAGTAATAAAGTAACAAAGTGACAAAGATTCCAAGAAAACTTAGAATCTTTGTCACTTTGTTACTTTGCAACTTATTATATTAATGCTCTTTTATCTTCTCGAAAGTACTCGTCAATGTTTTTTTAGCTTTGGCCAACGCACCGCTAAAAGCTTTTTCAAGACTTTCGGCGTGTTCTGTAACCGTAATTGGCTGTAGTTTTACAGGACGAACTTCAATCACACACTTTTTGTCATGCAAGCTGAACTTTTCTCCATTTTCATCTCCAAAATGTATTTCTACGCGAGTAATTTTATCTTGAAAACGGTCTAAGCTTTTTTCTACTTCTCCAGAAAAATAACTTTCTAATCTTGCACTTCCCTCAATGTTTTTGTCGGTGTTGATTTGTACTTTCATAACAAATAAAATTTAATGATTCATTCTCAAACTTATTTATTTTAAAGGAAAAAGACAAGTGAGTTAAGGAAATATTATGAAATTTTAAATTGATTTATTTTTCAATTTTGTAATTTCGATTTGGAGAAAATATACTTATAGTATTTTATTTTTAAATAAAGAAAAAACTTACAATTTATTTTTTGTTTTCGTATGTTTGTAATTCCTAAATGCAAAAAATATGAATACAAAAAAACTTCTTGCCCGTGTGGTATGGTGGCGGTATTGGAAACAATCGCAACGCTCTTTGCAGCGTAGGACACCTAAGCTATGCGGGTTTTATAATTCCTAAATGCAAAATTATGAGTACAAGCACCCTTTCCAAAGAAACCGAATTGAGATTAACTGAATTCTTCAACAATTCTATCGATTCCAAAAGTATGGCAAAAACCATTAGGCAAGTAAATTTTCTAATTGCGTTAAACGCAATACGAGAAGACGGATTTATGAAAACTGAAACCGTAAATGTTGAAGATGGTTTCTTTTGGCTAAATGAATTAGCAGAAATTCTTGATCCTTATTTGGGGATTGAGTAGATTTTAGAAATGGAAAAAGCCACTGAAAAGTGGCTTTTTATATTTATTGTTTAGAAATTACTTTATGAATCTAATTTGGAGATTCAGTTTAAAAAATAAATCTCCATCTTTTTTGTATAGCATACCAAATCCGTGTCTGCTTGAACTTGCTGTTTCCAGTTTAGTGTTATTTAATAAATAATTTTCAAACTCACTTTTATTATAAATATGATAACAAACTATTTCTCCATCTTCTTTGATAACTAAATATCCTCCTGTGGCATCATATTCTCCATTCCATACTTTTGAAGGAGTCATTCCTAATGCAACATCAGTTAAAAATCTTTTAATTTTATAAGAATAAAATTTATGCTTATTTGTTATGTCAAAATTCAATGGATTTGTTTCTTCAATCTTCGAGACTAGGTCTAAAAGCTTAGAATGAGCACTAGTATAAAAATCAATTAAAATGTTTGAAATAATTTGAGGTAGCAAACTGTCAATCAATATAAGATTGTTTGAAAAAATTTGTTGTTCAGTTTCTGAAAAATTGAAATACCCGCCTCTGTTTTTTATATACTCAATTCTATCTTTTATTTTACTTCTCGAATCAATCGAATTAACAATATCTATTTCTTCTTCTGATAGATTTAGTCCTGAAATACTAAAAATAAAGTTTGTTGTTCTACCTGCATTCAGAAGTGTAGAGGGATTGCCTAATTGCGATTTTATGCTAAATCCAAGAACTGGTTGCTGATTTGTTCTTTGATCATGAATAACTATTGTTATGTCTGTTTTTGCTGAAGAGCTTGCTTTTATTGATATGCAATTAATAGTCTGCATGAAATCTTCAATCTCAGGGACAGAAAAATTTCCGTCTTGATTTGACTTTATAGCCTGCAATAAATAAGTTGCTTTTTCTTTAAAAACAGAAACAGGAATTCTTAAAAGCTCTTCTTTTTCAGATATTAAAACAATGTCATCTAGAATTGAATATTCGAAATTTCCATTCCTTTCTGAGCGTAAGATTTTAATTATGGGGTAAAGGATATCTGGGATTTTTTCAATTTTTTCATTTCCAGAGGCGAGCACTTTGTCGCCAAGTAATTTGAAAAGCGCATATATTTCACTCCATTCCCCTTTATTACCCGTCATTATAATTTATCTTTAATTAAATCAATTATTTTCTCAGCAGTTGCTTGAATTGCAGGAATAGCAACAGAATTTCCAAATTGTTTATATGCAGAAGCATCAGCAACTGGAATTACAAAATGATCAGGAAATCCTTGTAATCTTGCCCATTCGCGCGGAGTCATTTTTCTAATTCCCTCACGATTTACTTCTCCTTTAATATGTGTTGATGGAGTATAGTCTGTAATTCTATCATCTAAAACTAAATTTCTTTCTCTTCCCATTCCTCCGACTAAGATAGAATTTGATATTTCGTCATCTTTAATGATTTGATATCCAAATCCATTTCCTTTGCTGGCGTGTCTTTCTTTGTGATTTTTTAAAGTTTGAAGATATTGAGATGATAAATAATATTTTGTAGGTACAACATCCTTCTCTTTTACATCTTTGAATGTAACTTTTTCATCTAAAGTTTCTGGATATTCAAATGAATTTATTCCTAAGTCACCTCTAAAACCAACAATATAAATACGCTCTCTGTTTTGAGGTACACCAAATTCTTTAGCGTTCATGATTTCAGGATCAGGCACGTAATATCCTAAATCATTTCTAAGAACATTTAAAATTGTTTCTAAAGTTTTTCCTTTATCATGACTTTTTAAACCTTTTACGTTTTCTAAGAAAATTGCTTTTGGTTGTTTGTCTTTTATAATTTTAGCAACATCAAAAAATAATGTTCCTCGCGTATCTTCAAATCCGCCTCTTTTTCCTGCAATTGAAAAAGCTTGGCAAGGAAATCCTGCGCATAAAACATCAAAACCTTCTGGAATATAATTCTTTGTTCTTTCTTTTGTTATATCTCCAAAAGGAGTTTCTCCAAAATTAGCTTTGTACGTTTTTTTTGCGTTCTCATCCCATTCAGAAGTAAAAACACATTTTCCTCCTAAATTCTGTAACGCAATTCTAAAACCTCCAATTCCTGCAAAAAGGTCGATAAATTTAAAAGTATAATTTTCGGGAGTAGGAAACGGAACATCTTCCACTTCAAAAAGTAATTGTTGTAATGCAGAATCAGAAACCATATTTAGTTTCTCTTCTTCATTTTTGTATTCAACAATTTGTTTTATGTATTGAGCAGCTTCTTCTTCAAAATGATCTTTAACGCCATTGTGATAATTGTGCAGATAATGTGTAACAACGGCTTTTCTATTATCGTCTTCTTCTACAAAGCGATTTTTAAATTTTTTACCATCAAATTCGTCAATGTTGATCTTTTCTTCTCCCGTCATTTTGCGCTAAAATTAGTGGTGCAATTTATGAATAATAATCCAAAATCAGGAATTATGTTTTCCACAAACTGGATTTGATGAATAGTAATTATTTGTTTACCCCTTATCCTTCTTCCCCCACTTAACCTTCATTTTTCCTTCATTATCATAAGCAATCAAATGCAGGACAATACCGCGTTCGCGAACGGCTTTTCGTTCTTCTTTGGTGGCTAGTTTGGCGTCGTTTTTAGAATTTCTTAGCGGGATGGTAAGGGCGAGATTGGTACCTCGTCCGAAAGAGTAAATGCCATTTATGTCAAAATTTAAGACACTGGAACTTATGGTAAGTTTATTGACATCGACTTGTTCTCCGCGCAGATTGAGTGAACCCGACAAATCGCTGAAAGTAATATTCTCTACATCGCGAAACGGAAAAGCAAATTTTCCGACTTTCATAATCGGTTCAAAATTGAGTAATGCACCTTGATTGACATTAAAATCCAGTTTTCCTTTCATCGAATTGACAATCAAATCGCCTTTACTGCTCATTAAACCCGCAACATTGGCATTGCTGGTTAATCGTCCGCGAATGTTTTTTGGACTGAAAGATTTGATTCCGAAATTATTAAAAGACCTTAAAAAACTTGCAATATCAACTCGGTTTACCTGTGCGTTTGAAGTAAAAACATAACGATTTCCGCTTGGTTCGACAGAACCGCTAAAGTTTATGCTTCCGCCAGAAGTATTTAACGTTCCGTTTTTGAGCAGAATCTTAGAATTTAGCATCTGGATTGTGGCCTGAGTGTTGGTTGCGGTAAGCGATCCGTAGGTAATGTTATCAGCTTTAAGATTAATTACAGCCGTACATTTTTCTATTACCGATCGCAACTGATTCGTAAAATTAACATTCTTTTTAACTGGTTTTTTCTCTGCCACTTTTTGTTTTGGAGAATTTTGTAGAACGCCTAAAAACTGTTTCACATCAATATTCGGACAGTAAATATTCCAGTTTACCACCATTTTTTCGGGCGCGTCGTAATAGAGATTCAGGAAATTATCGATTTTTCCGTCAATGCGAATAATGTTCTTTTTGTGTTTGTAAGCTATTTTTTTAATGTAAAGCGCTTGTTGCGTAAACGACAATTGTACAGCCGTTTTTTCGGCGTGAATCTTTTTCGGAAGATAATCGAATGTGGCATCAGCAATATCTACGTCGCCCGTAAATTTGGGTTTATTGATGTACAAATCGACAATGTCAAACTGAAATTTCAAATTGGCTTTGGCATGACCGCTTTCAAAATGAAGAATTTTCTCGTTCATCATTCCGTTGAGTTTCGAAATATCAAAATCAGAATTTACAACTCCTGTCGCAATCGGTTTTTCGAGATTGTTAATTACGGCTTGCGCAATTTTCAGCGGAATATTTTCGTATTCAGCTTTAAAATTGGTTAGAATAATGGCAGAATTTGGATCGCTGGATTCTTCTTTGGGTTTAAAAGTGTTAGTAAAAATTCCTTTGAAACTGCAATTGGTAAACAAACCGTCAGGAATACTCACTTCGTTATCGCGAATGTCTGCCTGCACCACAATTTTCGGATCGCCCTCAACATTCAAATCGCCTTTTATGTCGCAGTTTACCTTAATCGGTTTTTTGATGTCGAATTGGTTAAGTTTAGAACTAATATTTGCCGATAATAAATTGGAAGCATTTCGCCATAAAATATCCGTTCCGATATTGATTCCAAAAAGCGAATTGTTTTTTCCGATATTAAAATAAGCGATAATGTCAAAAACGTCAGAACCAATTTTAAGTCCTTTGGTTTTAATATCTATTTTCTGATTGGCTTCGGCATACGAAATATCAAAATTGCCTTCCAGAACTTTTTCCTTCGCAAAACTTCCGTGAACGGTATTAAAGGCTAGACTGTTAATTTTGGTTTTCAAATACAGATTCGTCTGCCAGCTGTCGTCTTCATAGTTTGCTTTAGATTCTAAACTCGCCACATCAAAATCAAACAATTTATGTCCCAAATGATTGTCAATAATTACATGAACATCGTTGAGGTTTACTTCGTCAATCGTAGTTTCGGGTTTTTCTTTATCGGTCTGCGTTTTTTTCTGTTTAGGTTTAAAAATATTGACGTTAGAATAACCATTTTCGGCTTTATAAATATAAATATCGGCGTCGTTGATTAAGATTTTATGAATGTTGATTTCGTGCTGCAATAAACTCAAAATGTTCAAACGCGCTTCGATTTCTTTTGCTCTCAGCAAAGTATGTTTGTGACTCTGCCATTGATTATCCTTTATCTCGACATCATTTAGCGCCAATGTAAAGTTTGGGAAACCAGTAAGAAACTTATAATGAAAATCTCTAATATGGAATTTGCCATTTATATTTTCGTTGATTTTAGTATTGACTTTAGCAATAATCTCGGCTTTATTTCGATTAAAATAAATCGACAAACCTCCGCAGGCAAGCAAAAGTATTGCAATTAAGCCCAAGATAAAATATCCAAAACGTTTGGCATATTTTTTAAAAGAATCAGATTGCAGAAAGGATTTGGTTTTGGATATAGCTTCTTTCATTGTAGCCGAATTTTGAATGTATTAAAGATACTACAAAAAACATTAACTTTTTATTGGTTTGATTTTCAGATAAATATGTTGTAATTTTAAAGTTATCTAGCTTATAATTAATGATAATACATTTATAACGAAAACTAATTTAGTAATGGTGTTTGATTTATTTTAAATTTTTAAATTTGTACTGTAGTTTGAAAGTTAATATTTCAGACCTAATTTTAATCTTAATATATTATGGCATTAGCAATAACAGATGCTACTTTTGATGAAGTAGTTTTAAAATCAGATAAACCAGTAATGGTAGATTTTTGGGCAGCATGGTGTGGTCCTTGTAGAATGGTTGGTCCAATCATTGACCAATTAAGCGAAGAGTACGCTGGTAAAGTAGTTGTTGGTAAAGTAGATGTAGATGCTAACCAAGAATTTGCTGCAAAATATGGTGTGCGTAACATACCAACCGTTTTGGTGTTTCATAACGGTGAAGTAGTAGGAAAACAAGTAGGAGTAGCTCCGAAACAAACCTACGCAGATAGTTTAGACGCTTTATTGTAATCTTAGATTACGATTGATATAAAAAAGGTCCGACGAAAGTTGGACCTTTTTTATTGTTTTTTTTGCCACGAATTTCACGAATTAACACGAATTAAATTTGTGAAAATTTGTGAAATTAGTGGCAGAAAAACTTTGTATTTTAAAAGAAAACGGCACTCTAAATCTAGAGTGTCGTTTTTATTTTGTTTTAAAATCAATTAGTGGCTGTGAGTTTCGCTGTTTTCATAACCTAAAACCGTAATCATATATGGCGTGCTAGAAACCTTAGTCTTTTTGATTGCCAATGTAGAAAGGTTTACTTGTATTAATTCTCCAGTTGTTGGCGAAGTGATATAAGCAAAACGATCTGTAACTGCCATTTGAGGTTTTAATGTAGCATCTGTAGCCGTTTCAGCAGTTGCTTTAGTTTCTTTTACCGCTTGTAAACTGCTGATGTCGTAAAGTTTAAATTCTCCTGAATGCAATAAAACAGCCAGTTTTTTATGATCGTAACTAACTTTACATTGCATAATGGTTGTGTTCGCAATAATTGGTTTTACAGTATTAGCCACAACATCAATTAAATAAGCGCCTTTTGCAGCGGTATACCCAATAAATTTTCCTGCCGAAGCCGTTTCTAAAATGCTTCCAAACCAAGCCGTTCCAAAATCTGCTGGGTGATCGATTAACTTTTGATTTCCGTTGCTTTCTACAACCAAAATTCCGCTTGACGAACCAAAAACAGCATAAACACCGTCTGAAGCATTTCCGTGAATTCCTTTTGTCGCAATTTTAGCATCAAAAAGCGTTTTTCCAGTGTTGTCAATAATTTTTACTTTTTCTGGAAGCGTTCCCGTAACCGAATTGTCTTTTACTGTAATCGCATAAGTTCCGTTTGTAAAAGTCGCCATGGCACCGTGATGCGCCAATAAACCTGCGTTTACAGTTTTGAAAGTCGAGCCAGCTTTGTTTACATCGGCTTCTTTACCAACAGAAAGTGTTCCGTCGCCGTCATTAAAAGTCAGGATTTCGCCAATTTTACTTTTAAAATGCGTTGGTTTTAATGCGCTTGTTGCTAAAACTCCAAATTTCGGAACATCATCAACATCAATATGATCACCGTGTAATTCCAATCCGCTGTCGAAAGTTTCTACAAAATTATTGTCTCTGTGAACAATTCCGGCAAAACGTCCAGATTCTGTTGTGTACAAAGATGATTTTGGAAATTTAGCCGTAAAAGAACTGATCTTATCTTCATGCGGATCAAAAAGGGTTAACTCCGTAGTTTTTTCGTCAGAAAGTAAAACTCGAACAAATGTATGTTCTTCTGAAGCGTCGTGATCATGATCATTATCGTCGTGGTTGTCATCGTCGTTGCTGCACGAAACCGCAAAAAGCGATAAAGCAAATAAAAATAGTAGTTTGTAAAACTTGTTTTTCATTGTAATAAAGGATTTAAAATTTGTAAATAATTGATTTTTGAATGGTCGGACTTATCTTGAAACCGAAAACGGAATCTTCATAGAAACAATAATGTTTCGTCCCGCTTCAGGAAGTTCGATAAGTCGATAAAAGCTGGTGTGATTTAAGTATCTTGTATTAAATAAATTTTGGATCTGAATATTGAGGCTGATATCCTGTTTTCCTGTTTTAATTTTTGAGCCAAAAGCCAGATTAAAAACATGACTTTCTGCCGTTTTTTTCTCAGGCGGAACAATATTGTTTTGTTGTGCCGTAAAGCGATAATCAACAGAAAAATAAGGTTCTTTTAAAAAGCTAATTTGAGGTTCGTAATTCAATTCAAACAAAACAGAAGGCGGCGGAGAAAACGGAAGTGTATAACCTTTTTTACTGCCGGATTTTTGTTCCGAATAAAGATATTCGGCACCAATTTCTGCACTTAAAGATTTCAGGAAATAATAGCGAGTCTGAAATTCTGCGCCATAACGAAAGACTTTGCTTTGTTCATATTCAAAAACCTGATTTCCTGCACCATAATAAATATCATGAGCGGAAGTTGGATTCAGATAAATGAAATTCGGAAAATAGTTGGCAAATGGAGTAAACTGAAAAGAGAAGTTTTGCGCTTTCCATTCCATTCCCAAATCCAATTGATACGAACGTTCTGCATCCAGATTCGAATTCCCTTTTTCGAATCGGAAATAATGATAATTTACACCGTTTGAAGCCAGTTCTTTGGCAATCGGCATTCTAAAACTCGAACCCAAATTGGCTTTCAGTGAAAGCTTTCCGGGATTGTAATTTGCTCCAACCGACCATGTAAAACTGTCAAAGTTTTTGGTTAGATCTTGAGAACGCTGTAAATATTCCAACTCCGTCTGATTGTTTTCAGAAACGGGACTTTGAAACCAATCGTAATACGATTTCATTTTAATTTTTCCGTAATCGTAACGAACAGCGCCATTTAAAAACCATTTTTCGTTTAGTTCAATTTTGTCATAAGCAAATAAACCTGCATTAAATTGAGTGAAAGCAGGAATTAAAAAACTCCATCCGCCGATTTCATTTTGCTGAAAAGCTACATTAGAACCAACCGTAATTTGATGATTTTGAATTCTAAATTCGTCTTTAGCAGAAAACGACCAAACATCTTTATCATATTGACGTTCCAAATCTTGTGGAGCGTACATATCTTCCGGATAAATCGGTGGCATATAACCGTGATTTACATAATGGCTATATTCTCTTCTGAAGTTATTTTGAAAACCAATTTGCATCTCAAAAGCATGATTTCCCAATTGAAAAGAAGTCGTATTGCTAACCTTTAAATGATTGACTTGCTGATACGGCATCAAAATATCACGGCTCGATTTATCGTGTAATTCGAGATCTACATTTCGAGGTTCGAGCCCATGCGCATTCGCGAAAAAACCGCTTTTGGTATGCACATTGCTGAAATAGAAAACCGATTTAAAATGTTCTCCCGAATAACCTGTGCTCACATGAAAATCAAGTTCTCGTCCAGCCGTATTTCGTAAATGATTTTTGTATAATGGAACAGCATAACTATAGACATGAACCACATCGGTCGGAACGCGATAATCGCCGTAATCCATTGTGGTTACTCGAGAATCAAAGAACCAATTTTCGTTTCTTCCAAATAAATTAATGGAACTTCCAAATTGTGCATTATTACTTTTTCCGGTAAGATCAATACTTCCGCCAAAACTGTTTTGCGACGGAAGTGGCAAAGGTTTAATATTGATTGCGCCCCCCACAGCATCAGATCCGTAAATAAATGAAGAAGGACCTTTTATGATTTCTACCCGATTGACAGCATATTGATCGATTTCCAAACCGTGATCTGCGCCCCATTGCTGGCCTTCGTGTTTCAAGCCATTCTCCACCACAATAACCTGATTGAAACTCAAACCACGAATAAGCGGTTTTGAACCTCCAGAACCAATCGAAATAGTTTTAACGCCTGGCAATTTCTGCAAAGACTGCATCAAACTCCCGCCAAGATTACGCTGAATGAAACTATTGTTTACCGTTTCGACATTCAGCGATTCTTCTTTTTTGCGTTTTTCAATAGAATTTCCGTTAACTAAAACTTCGTTAAGTTCTTTGATTTCGGTTTTTTTTTCTGATGGCTGATTTTGAGAAAAAACTTCGGCTGTAACCAATAAACTGAGGAGTAAAAAACAATATTTCCAATACATGGATAGGGCATTCTTCATTAATCTGATCTTATAAAATTTTAATACTTAAACCTTTCAGCGTTTGCCAGCCTTCTTTATCCGTCAAGCGAATCATAAAATGATAATCTCCAGGATCAACATCGGCTGGAATGGTAATTTGTGTCGTCGCTTCGTAGCTTTTTACCCCGTTCGGAATGGTGTAATTATTGATGAAAAGCATTGGTTTTACAGGCTTTTTTACAGCTTCCATCTCACAGCTCGTCACTTCTGTACTGTGTGTGTGATGATCGAAATTGTGATGAATATCTAGGCTGTAAGAACCAAGCGCGACATTATCATTAAAAATGGCTTTAAAAGTGATGGTTTGACCGCGCTCGATTGTACTGCATTGAATCGGAAAAGCATTTTGTGTTATGTCAATTACAGGATATTCGGTGTCGATTTCGGCATTATCGCTCGAGCAGGACGTTGCAAAAGCAAGTGCCACAACACCAATTAAAAACTTTATTTTTTTCATATTTTTTGATTTGAATTAAAGTGCAAATGGAAGCTCAAGAGATTGCGAAAAGTTGATATTGTACGTCGTATTTTTATACAAGACCAGAAAAGTATAGTTGCCAGAAGTCCAAGATTTATTAGCAACCAAATCTTGTGGAACTGGTAAATTGTTATCTTTTGCGGCACCAATAGTAAGCTTTGGAGTTTCTCTCAGAAATTTTGTCCCGTCCCACGGAATATTAGAAAATTGACCTGCATCTGCCACGTTTTTATGTTCGAAAACATCATATGCAATCACTTTGCTAAAATCAATCTGATCTACACTTTCTGGATTGTGTTTGGCATTTTTATTAATCAAAAGCAAATACATAATTCCGTCGCCTTTTACGCCTTCAAGTGTTACTTGCGAACTGAAAATATCGTTGTTTTTGTATTTAGCCGTCTCATCAGAAAACTTGCCTTTTCGATACATAAAAGTGTCATTTATAAAAAGCGTAAATACCGAAGCAACAGGGTTTACAGGAATGTTTTCTAGTTTATAAATCGTTAGGTTTTTCTTTACTTCTAGCTTTGTTCCGTTTTGATCGTTTATGATAATGATGAAATCATATTTTCCTTCTGCAGCATCTTCGGGAATATCAAAATGTTTGTGAACCGTTGCATTTTTTGCACCCGCATATTGCGTCCATGTAATTTCATGCGACCAGATTTTAGAATACGTTTCGGTACTTCTTTGTACAATCTTAACTTGTACATTTTCGATTTTATCAGCAGCTGTCACTTCTGCATTAAAATGGAAATCCTGACCAATAGTTGCTATTTCATTATTGCCAAGACCGAGTTCGATTTTGTCAATAGCGGGAATTGCCTGTTCTTTTTCGGAATCGTCATTACTACAGCTTGAAAAAGCCATTGCAGCAAAGAATGAAGTCAGAATGAGTTTTGTTGTTTTCATTTTTTCTGATTTGATTTTGATCATTTTATAAAGGGTATTTGGGTTGCGAAAGACAATGCCTACCGATTTTAGCAATCGGATAAACAGAATAAAAGCAGTTCATTTCAGACTAAAACTTTTGGATAAAGCTTTGTTCTAAATGAAAAAAGAATAAAATTTTGAGGTGATTTTTTTGTGTAGAAAAGCTATTTCAATATCAATATCAATATCAATATCAATATCAATATGTTGCATTAAATGCTTAAAATGAATGAAATAGCCTTTGAATGTTTTAAGATTTTGAAATCATAAAAACAATTAAATAGCCGAATTGCAAAACAATAGGGAATACAAAAAAAAACTAAAGTGTAAAAGGCGGGGCTCGAAGGGAAAATAAAGAGCCCTTAAAAAATGTAAAATGTGGTTTGCTGTAAAAACTAAGGTGTTTTACAACAGGATTATTCTTGAAAAACTGAAAAACAGTAAACTCAAAGGTGCCAACAGCACTGAATTTAAAATCACAAATCGAACATTTATGAAATGAATGCAGTTTGGCTTTAAATTGCGGTTTTTCGGAAACAGAAAACTCTAATTTCTCTTTGCAATTATGAGTGTCTAAAATATGTTCGTACGAATGGACAGCCGGAAAAAGTATTGCGAACAATACAATTAAAGGCATTAAAAGATTAATAAGTTTAAGTTTCTTTTTCATTCGTTGAGATTATTTCCGACTCATTTAAAGTCAGAATTAATGCAATAGTGTTGCAAATATAGAAATCTTATTTTTAAATGCAATGTTGTTGCAGTAATTGTTTGCGAAAAATCAATGCTTTTGCTAATTTTAGCAAATCTTATATTCCTTAAAAATGAAAATTTTCTACAGCTTTCTTTGTTTTTTTATCTTGATTTTCAATGGTTTTTCTCAGTCAAAAGAAATGCAGGTTTATCTTTTGGATAAAGGTGTTTCAGAATCATTGGCTAATTATAGAAAACAGGAAATCTCAGATGTCACTTACGGACTTTCATTTGAAATTCCGAATAAAAAAGAAGAACAAATTAAAGCCAATTTGGTTTTAGGAGTAACTTTGCCAAATCATCCTTATCGTTATATTTATTTAGATTTTAAAGAGAAAACGGAAAACATACAAGCAATTGAAGTCAATGGGAAAAAGGTTTCAATTGTACACGAAAATGGACATATTGTGATTGATTCTTCGGCTTTAGTTTCAGGAAAAAATAGCATTTCAATTTCTTTTATTGCAGGTAATTTATCATTAAATAGAAATGATGATTTTCTATACACTTTATTAGTTCCAGATCGCGCAAGTACATTGTTCCCGTGTTTCGATCAGCCAGACATAAAAGCGACTTATAAACTAAGTCTTTCTGTGCCCAAAGAATGGTCAGTTTTGGCTGGAGCCCATGTAAAAGAAAAAACCGAAAAGGGAGATTTTACACTGTACACTTTTGGAGAATCAGACAAAATGAGTACGTATTTATTTTCTTTCGTTGCAGGAAAATTCAAAAGCGCGACACAAAAGCCAGGTTTAGAAATGACAAT
The DNA here is from genome assembly GCF_034044945.1 of Flavobacterium sp. CFBP9031. Taxonomy (NCBI): domain Bacteria; kingdom Pseudomonadati; phylum Bacteroidota; class Flavobacteriia; order Flavobacteriales; family Flavobacteriaceae; genus Flavobacterium; species Flavobacterium sp. CFBP9031. Next base: position 11,498 of record NZ_JAXCWF010000021.1, on the reverse strand, counting down.
GTTGTATCGTGAAAACAGTCCGGAGAAATTTCGCGTAAGCGCTGATACTATTTTCAGTTTACATCAGCAATCTTTAGATTTTTTAGAAAAATATACTAATTATAAATTTCTATTTCAGAAATTGGATTTTGCTTCGATTCCCGTTTTTCAATATGGCGGAATGGAGCATGTTGGTGCGATTCAATACAGAGAATCGACTTTGTTTCTGGACAACAGTGCAACCGACAGCGAGAAATTAAACCGTGCAAAACTCATTGCTCATGAAACCTCACATATGTGGTTTGGCGATTTGGTTACGATGAAGTGGTTTGACGATGTTTGGATGAAAGAGGTTTTCGCCAACTTCATGGCCGATAAAATCATGAATCCGATTTTTCCAAAAGTCAATCATAATCTGCAATTTTTTACGGCGCATTATCCTAGCGCTTTCGCGGAAGATCGATCTTTAGGAACACATCCGATCAAACAGCATTTGGCGAATTTAAAAGATGCGGGTTCGTTGTACGGAGCCATTATTTACAACAAAGCGCCAATTATGATGCGTCAGTTAGAGGCTTCTATGGGAAAGGAAGCTTTTCAGAAAGGAATCGAAAAATACATTCAGAAATATGCCAACGACAATGCAGATTGGAATAATCTCGTAGAACTTCTTGATGCTGAAACTCCGCTTGACATGAAAAAATGGAGCGATGTCTGGGTAAATAAATCGGGGAGAGCCATTTTTACGGATCAAATCGAATATGATGCTAAAAACCGAATTAAAAGCTTTGAAATTCAACAACAAGCCGAGGATAAATCAGAGAATATTTGGCCTCAGGTTTTTAAGGTTGGTTTAGTTTATGCTAAAGATGTAAAAGTTTTATCAGTTAATATTAATGATAAAAATACGGTTGTAAAAGAAGCTATCGGACTTGAAAAACCGCTTGCTGTTGTTTACAATTATAATGGTTTTGGATACGGTGTTTTTCCGCTTGACGGAAATAATTTAAATTATATTGCTGGTTTAAGAGATGAAATGGCAAGAGCTTCTAGTTATAGTAATCTTTATGAAAACACTTTGATTGGCAATGTTTCGCCAGAAAAAGCTTTTGATTGTTTTTTAAAGGGAATTCAAACAGAACAAAACGAATTGGTTTTGAGAATGGCGACGGGAAGTTTAAATACGATTTATTGGAGATTATTGACTGAAAAACAACAAAGTAAAGTTCAGAAACAGCTTGAAGGTGTTTTATACGAGCGTTTACAGGCCAATTTATCTGCGAATATCAAAAAGACATTATTCGGATTATTTAGCTCGATTGCCTATTCTGATTCGGCGAAAGCCAGTTTGTATAAAGTTTGGAACAGAGAAATCTCGATTCCGAACTTGAAATTAAACGAAGACGATTATACCAATATGGCAATGAATCTGGCAATTTTCAAACATTCAAAAGCAGATGAAATTTTGGAGAAAACCAGAACATCCTTTACAAATCCTGATAAGCAAAAGCGTTTTGAGTTTCTGCTTCCCTCTTTATCAAAAGACGAATCGGTTCGAAATGCCTTTATAGAATCATTAAAAGACGATGCAAACCGTGAGAAAGAATCTTGGGTTTCGGTAGGTTTGGCAAATGTAAATCATCCGCTTCGTCAAGAAAGTGCACAGAAATATATTAGATTTTCATTAGATTTGGTTGATGAAATCCAGCGCACGGGAGATATTTTCTTTCCGAAAGATTGGCTGGATAATACCGTTGGAAAATATTCGTCGAAATATGCTTTTGATGAAGTACAGCGATTCTTAAAAGAAAACCCTAATTTTAGTCCGATCTTGAAACGTAAATTGTTTCAGGCGACAGATTTGCTTTATAAAGCACAAAATATTAAAAAAGAAACCGAATGAAAATCGAATCGGAAATAGAGAAAGTCTCCAGTTTTCAGCATCTAGAAATGCTGGCCAATCAGGTTGTGGAAGGTTTTATATCGGGAATGCACAAGAGTCCGTTTCATGGATTTTCGGCCGAATTTGCCGAACATAAAGTCTATAACGCAGGCGAAAGCACCAAACATATCGACTGGAAATTGTTTGCCAAAACGGATCGTTTATACACGAAACGTTTTGAGGAAGAAACCAATTTACGCTGTCATCTTATTGTAGATAATTCGTCATCAATGCATTATCCTGAACTCAAATCAAATCAGCCTTTTTACGAAAAGAAAATCGGATTTGCAGTTTTGGCTTCTGCGGTCTTGATGAATATTCTAAAGAAACAGCGCGATGCAGTTGGGTTAAGCGTTTTCTCAGATAAATATGAATATTATGCACCAGAAAAAGGAAGTGATCGTCACCATAGAATGCTTTTGAACAAACTGGAAGAATTATTGGTTCAGCCAAAAGTCAAAAAAACGACGGATACGATTACCTATCTGCATCAGATTGCAGAGAAAATGCATCGCCGTTCGATGATTATCTTGTTTACAGATATGTTTCAGACAGAAGATGACGAGAAATTATTCAACGCTTTACAGCATTTAAAACATAACAAACACAAAGTAGTTTTGTTTCATGTGGTTGATAATGAAACCGAATTGAAATTTGATTTTGATAACACGCCAAGAAAGTTTATTGACTTAGAATCAGGAGAAGAGGTTTCGATTTTTGCTGACAATGTAAAAGAAGAATATGAAAAAAGGGTAGAGGCCTACTTTAAAAACTTGGCTTTAACCTGTGCGAAGAACCAAATTAAGTACGTTCCAGTAAATGTTGGCGATAATTTTGAAAAAATATTAACTACATATTTGGTTGAAAAACAAAACTTTGGATAAATATTTGAAAATTTATTTCATTTTTTTTACAAAAACACTTGCAGAAATGAAATTCTGTACTATCTTTGCAACCGCAATAACGCAGAGGTTTGGTAGTTCAGTTGGTTAGAATACATGCCTGTCACGCATGGGGTCGCGGGTTCGAGTCCCGTCCAGACCGCAATATTGGGGAAGCCTTTCTTAACAGAAAGGCTTTTTTGCCCAAATACGGTATCTAAGATTAGTTGTGTTGTTTTGCTACGACTTTGTAACTCGTAGCTGGTTTAGTAGTTAGACCAATGAAAAGCTTTCCACTTTTGTGGATGGCTTTTTTGATTTAAAACACTTTTGTTTTTTTTTATTTAACCGCAAAGAGCGCTAAGATTTACGCAAAGTCCGCAAAGTTTTTTTAAGCTTTGCGGACTTTTCTGTTTTTGTTGTAATTCTAATTTTAACGCATTGTTTGTCATTTCGACGAAGGAGACTCGAGCGATAGCGAATAGGCGAAGCAAATCTTTGCGAGTAACTCTACAAAGATTTTCTATTTATAATATTAAAATATTCCTATGCAATTAAGAAAAAGAAAGAAAGTTCTTCTTTTTTGGTTTAGAAGTCGATTTTTAAAATATTGGAATTTAGCTAATTAAAAATTTCTTAAATTTTATTTGAAAAAACGCTTGCAGAAACGAAATTCTGTTGTATTTTTGCACCCACAATAACGCAGGGTTTGGTAGTTCAGTTGGTTAGAATACATGCCTGTCACGCATGGGGTCGCGGGTTCGAGTCCCGTCCAGACCGCCTAAGTTTGTAAAAAGCTTCTCTTAATGAGAAGCTTTTTTGTTTTTATACAGTTTATGAAATTTAACCGCAAAGAGCGCAAAGGTTTACGCAAAGCACCCAAGGTTTTTTTAACGAGATTTATAGTAGTTCGCAAAACTATATGATATAGCTTTGCGAACTTTGCGTTTGTAAACATAATCTTAGAAGAAATCTTAGCGCTCTTTGCGGTTAAAATTCTATTATCTTTATAATATGGAACAATCCCCTTTTAAAGTAGACAAATATTACATCAAGAGAGTAGATGCCGATAAAAAAAGCATTTATTGTCATCATGATATAATGGGCGAATTACTGGTTCCTACACATAAACACAACAAAGCTCAGATGCTGTATGCAGAAGGCGATGTGGTTTTTGTGACAACTGAAACGAAATCATATTTTTTGCCTGCAAGACATTTTATTTGGATTCCCGCGGGAGTAGAGCATAGTATCGAGCCCAAGTCGGAACATGTGATGATGAGAAATTTGTATTTTCCGGTTGAAAAAGATGAGGATGATTTCTATAAAAGCGAAGGTATTTATCCAGTGAATAATCTACTGCTCCAAATGATGATGTTTACCAATCAGTGGAACGGCGATTTAAAAAAAGGAAGTCCGAGTTTTGTGATTGCAAAAGCCATAAAAGCGATTCTTCCGCAGATATGTCATACGAATTTGCCTTTAGAACTTCCTCAGCCTAAAGATAAACGATTAGGAAAAATTCTTCGACATATCGAAAATAATTTGGGAGAAACGATTCTTTTTGCCGATGTGGCGCATGAATTTGGGTTTAGCGAACGCTCTTTGTATCGCTTATTTCAAAAAGATCTCAAGATGTCTTTTATTCAATATTATACCATTCGAAGAATCCTCAAAGCAATCGAACTTTTGTTAGAAAGAAAACTTTCGGTAAAAGAGGTAGCTCTAGAAGTTGGGTATAATAGTGTTCCGACCTTTAGTAACACTTTTTTCAAGATTTTAGGCCAAAGACCTTCTGATTACTTAAACGGAGAGGAAATTTTGGAAAAGAACTAGATAGTTTTTGTTTCACGCAGATTTTAATAGATTTTAGCTGATTTTGCAGATTCTTTTTTTCCATGCGTAAAAAAAAATCTCTCGCAGATTCCGCAGATTTGAGAGATTTTTTTAAATGCTTTATAATCTGCACAATCTGCCAAATCTGCGAGAACAAAAAATAAAAATCTGCGCCTTCTGCTCAAATCTATTAAAATCTGCGTGAAATAGCACAATCCAAACCTATTTTGTAATAAATTGTTTTTCAGTGTTTTAATATAACGTTTTCGAAAAATGGAATTTTAACATTTGTCCGAAATGAATATGTTATTGACTTTTTAGAATCATCCGCCAAGCAAAAAATGAAGGAACTTTGCAGCATAAATTATTCAAATATTCATGTTCCTTACAAAAACAAACTCTAAAGAAGATTGTTTTCCCAGAAGCTTATTGATTTTACTAATGATATTAGTGTTCAGTAGTTTACAAGCTCAGGAAGTTCATACGGTTTCTTTACAAGAAGCGATGAAACTGGCGAAGGAAAACAACAAAAAAATCCTTAAATCTCAACTGGAGATTACGCTCGCTGAGCAAAACATCAAAGAAAGAAAAGAACTTAGATTACCGGATGTACAACTGAACGGAATGTACTCCAGAATTACCAACATTACAGAATTTAAAGGAGATGGTTTCTTAAATGGAAAAGAAGTTACGAAAGCAATTCCTGAAATCTATGAGGTAAATTCAACTTTTAAAATGCCAATTTACGTTGGAAACAAGATTAATAACGCAATAAAAATTGCGAATCAGGAAAACGAAATTGCAAAAATAAAATCGGAAAAAACAGAAAATGATATTGAACTGGAAGTTGTGGCAAACTATCTGGCGATTTATAAAATGATGGAACTTCAAAAGATATTTGAAGAAAACATCAAAGAAGAAAAAAGCCGATTAAAAGAAGTGCAATCGCTTCAAAAACACGGAACGGTAACCAAAAATGAGGTTATACGTGCCGAATTACAGCTCTCAGATCGTGAGTTGAACGCGCTTACAAACTCCAAAAACATTAAAATTGCGCTTCACGATCTGAAGACTTTAATTCAGATTTCGGAAAACGAAGAAATTTCAATCGACACAACTGCAAGTCTGGACGAAATGAACGGTTTAGATCCGTATGATTTTTATCTGAATAAAGCGATGCAGAACGAAGAAATGCGAATTGCAAGTCAGGAATTAGACATCAGCAAAACTGAAATGCAATTGGTAAAAGGGAATTATCTGCCTAGCGTAAACTTCTTTGGGAATTATGGCTTTTATTATCCAAACTACAAATTCTTTCCGCCAAATCCGTATTTGTATACTCTAGGTCAGGTAGGAATCGAGGCGCGTTTTGATCTTTCGGCTTTGTATAAAAACAAGACGAAAGTGGCAAAAGCAAGCACTAAAATCGATATGCAGAAAATGCAGACTGAAATCATAAAAGAAGAAATTCAAGATCAGTTATATAAAGAACATACACAGTATCAAGAAATCCTTGAAAAATTTGTTGTGGTTGACAAAGCTTTGGATTTAGCTGAAGAAAACTACCGAATTGTAAAGCTGAAATACTTAAATCAATTGGTTTTAATTACCGAAATGGTTGATGCTGATAATGCGTTGCTTCAGGCAAAATACAACAAAATCTCTACCCGATTGGATGCTGTTTTGAAACATTATGAAATGATGCATACGGCTGGGATCATGCCTCAGAGCTAAATGCTGATTAAAGATTAGGCTAAAGCCTTAGAGGAGAGAAGCAAGAGGAAAGACTTGATAGAAGACTTAAAAGAAAGAACTAAGATAAAGAGATAAAAAAGATGGTTAAGATAAAAAATGAAACTAAGAGAAATAAAACGTTTCATATATTAATAACAATTATTGCGTGTACGCTGGTTATAAGCGGGGTTATTTTGGGAATTTGGTTTTATGTATTTAACCGAAACCATGAGGAAACCAATGACGCGCAGGTAGAACAATATGTTACACCAATTATGTCGAGAATTACAGGTTATGTGCAGGAGGTTCGTTTTGACGAAAACCAATTTGTGCATAAAGGAGATACTTTGGTGGTGATCGATAATAGAGAATATAAATCGAAATTGAATGTGGCTCTTGCCGATGTTCAAAATGCGCAACAAAATAGTGTTGTGGCTCAAAAAAATGCCATTAATACAGCAAGTGCAACGGCAATTAACGAATCGCAATTAGAAGCAGCAAAATCAAATCTTTGGAAAACCAAACTAGAATACGAAAGATACAAAGCTTTGGTGAGTGAAGAAGCAGCAACTTCTCAGCAATTGGAGAAAGTAAAAGCAGATTACGAGTCGGCGCAAGCACATTTTCAGGAAATGAAAAACAGAATTCATTCGGCTACTTTAAGTACTTCTGTCGCTGAAGCGAATGTTCCAACAACGCAAACGAATATTACTTCAAAACAAGCTGTTGCAGATAATGCGGCATTGTTTCTTTCGTACACTGTAATCACAGCGCCTTATGATGGCTGGGTCGGAAAAAGAACTTTACAGCCAGGACAAATGGTAAAAGAAGGACAATCTTTGCTTTCTATCGTAAGTAAAGAAAAATGGATTACAGCGAACTTTAAAGAAACGCAATTGCAATATTTAACTGTTGGGCAAGAAGTAGAAATCAAAGCAGATGCAATAAGCGACAAAGTTTTTGTGGGAACAATTGCTTCGTTATCGCCTGCGAGTGGTGCGAGATTCTCGTTGCTACCTCCAGATAATGCGACTGGAAACTTCGTAAAAATTGAACAAAGAATTCCAGTTAGAATTCAGTTAAAAGAGCAAGACAAACAAACCGATTTTTTAAGAGCAGGAATGAACATTACGGTTGTTGCTGCGCACAAATAAAATGGAAGATAAAAGTATATTTAAATCATGGGTTCCAAAATGGGCGATCATTATTATTTTGTTCGTTTGTTTGTTGCATTCCATGATTTTATTGGGAGTTTACACGTCAAACGTAACGTATGCGGCGAGTTTTCTGGACATTGAGCCAGAAGATTTGCAGTTTGCAATGTGCGTTACGTACGGAACTCTGCTGGCAACCATTTTAATAGAAAGCCGATTTTCGAGTTTTTTCCCTGCAAAAAATTACTTGATGGCGGTTTATTCCTTAATCGGAATTACAATTATTTCATCTGCTTATATTACTAATTTTTCGGTTTTTCTATTAATGAGAGTTGCCGAAGGAATCCTGATGGCGCTTCCTGTAATCACGATCAGACAATTGCTTATTGAGCAGTTCAATACTAAAAATGCCATTATTATCGGGTTTTCATTTTACTACGGCGCGCTGTTGTTGTCTACGCCTTTTATTATGAATATCGCCGTGTGGTTTCTCGATCATTACGACTGGAAATATATGTTGTATGTTTCTGGCGGACTACAAGTTTTAAACGTCTTTTTAATCTTAGTTACTTTCAGGGGGCACCGAATTACAAAGAAGATTCCGTTGTATCAAATCGACTGGATGAGTTATTTTTTGGTTTTAATTTCGATTCTTTGCGGTGCCTACTTTTTTGTTTATGCTGAGAAAAAATATTGGTTACAGTCTTCAGAAATGGTTTTAATCTTGATGATTTCGCTCATTACAGGCGGATTATTCATTTTTAAAGAACGTTTAGTAAAAAGACCAAGTTTTAATTTTGAAGTTATAAAATACGCCAATCTGCGAATAGGATTTTTATTGTTTTTCCTTTTCTATATCAGCAGAGCAACACTGAGTCTTTGTCATTCGGCAATGTTTTCAATCTGGAATTGGGATCCTTCTCGTGTTGCAGGCGTTCAGTATATAAACGGATTAGGAAATGTAATCGGACTTATTTTAGCCGCATTTTTTCTGATGAAATCTGTTTCGACAAAAATTATTTTTATGATTGGTTTTACGCTTATTGCTATTTTCCATTTCTGGTTTACGTTTCTTTTTGTGCCAGATATTGCATTGAGCGATATAATCATTCCCTATATTTTGCAAGGAATCGGTGTTGGATTTTTATTTGTTCCGCTCATCTTATTTACCACATCATCGGTTCCGGCAAATATGGCGGTTTCTTCAGGAATTGTTGGGGTTTCAGGGCGTTTTTGGGGAAGTACAATTGGCTTCTGCGTCATGCAGAATGCAATGGTTTTCTTGAATAAAAAACACTTTCTTAAATTAAGCCAATTTGTTACTGGTGAAAATCCAGAAGCACAGCAAACCATTGCAAGCACAACTCAAAGTTTTATTGCCAAAGGATATTCGGCAGATAATGCAAATGTTTTGGCTATGAAAAAAGTTTTCAGCACAATCTCTAAACAATCGACTTTATTGGCCGATATGGAAATTTATACGATTGTTGGTTATGGTTTAGTGGTTTTGATTATTCTAATTGCGTGCAATCAGCATTTGAGACAAACTATGACTTTGGTTAAAAGTAAGATTTGGATCGGCTGATGAGTTAATCTCGCAAAGTCACGAAGTCGCAAAGTTTTTATTTCACGCAGATTTTAAAAGATTTAAGCAGATAAGCGCAGATTATTTATTTCTAAAATCTTAAAATTAAATCTGCTAAAATCTGCCGAATCTGCGTGAAACAAAATCCTTTTAATCTTAATAATCTGTGGCTTTAAAATAAAAACCTTGCGACTTCGTGACTTTGCGAGATTCAAAAAAAATCTTAGCGAATCTCTGCGAAAAACCTCCGCGCAACTCTGCGGAAAAACTTATCTTGCAACCGTTAAAACAACAAAACAAAATTATGAGCCAGCAATGTGTAATTTTTGATATGGACGGCGTGATTTCGCACACCAATCCGCATCATGTAATCGCTTTTGAAAAGTTTTTCGATAAATATAATGTTCCGTATACTCAGGAAGAATTTGAAGAACATATGTACGGAAAACACAATAGTTATATCATGACGCATTTCTTCAAACGTCCAATTGAGGGAGAAGAATTGATTAAACTTGAAGACGAAAAAGAAGGAATGTTCCGTGAGATTTATAAAGACAAAGTCGAAACGATTCCGCATTATATGGATTTTTTAAACGAATTAAAATCTCGTGGTTTCAAAACTGCAGTTGCCACATCAGCGCCGCGTGCGAATTTGGATTTGATCGCCAATTTCCTGAAACTAGACGAAAAAATGGATTCGATGATGTCCAGCGAAGACGTAACGTTTCATAAACCGAATCCCGAAGTATATCTAAAATCGGCAGAACGCGTGGGAGTTTCTCCGTCTGATTGTGTGGTTTTCGAAGATTCTTTTTCGGGTATTACAGCAGGACTAAATGCCGGAATGAAAGTCGTTGGAGTTTTGAGCACGCATACCAAAGAACAGCTTCCGCCATGTGATTTTTATATTAATGATTATAGTGAAATCAATGTGGATAAGATTATTGAAATATTAAATTTCAATAAATAAATTTCAAATTCCAAGATTAAAGAATTTTTATTTCACGCAGATTCTGCAGATTTTAGCAGATTTATTTTGATTTTAATAATATCTGCGTTTATCTGCTTAAATCATTTTAAATCTGCGTGAAATAAAAAACGAATCAATACCTCTCCTTCAAAAAAGCAATCCAGCCTTTTTCAAATTCCAAGATTAAAGAATTTTTATTTCACGCAGATTCTGCAGATTTTAGCAGATTTATTTTGATTTTAATAATATCTGCGTTTATCTGCTTAAATCATTTTAAATCTGCGTGAAATAAAAAACGAATCAATACTTCTCCTCCAAAAAAGCAATCCAGCCTTTTTCGAATTCCTCTTGCGTTACGTTCAATGTTTTTTCAATGTTGCCGAAAGAAGCAATCAGTTTGGGCAGAATGTCTTTTCCCCATTTTTGGGTCATATATTCGATTATCGTGTAGCCAATATTGTAAATCTGATTGCCGTGATTTAAATCTTCTAAAGTCAAGTTTTTGCTTTTAGCATATTTCACGCTTAACGAATTTACTTCTTCTGCTTCAAACATACTAATCGATTCCCAAAGCCAACGCGGATATTCGGCTTTGAATTTTTTATCAAATTCTCTTTCAAAAGTCAGTCGATCTTGCGTGATGATGGTGTCTTTTGCTTTATAGATTAATATGTTCAGTTGAACGCAATGCGTAAACTCGTGCAAAGCCGTTTTGAGCGGATCGTCTGGAAAAATAGAATTAAACCAATTCGTCCATACAAAATGAAATTCGTTTGGACCACGACTTGTGCCTTTTGTATTTTCTTTTAAACCCGTAGCGTCATTAAACTTGAATTGCGAACCGTAAACAAAAACCTTTATCGGGTCATGTTCTACGTCTTTTAGATTTTCTCTTATTCTAGAATAATTTTCCTCGAGATGTTTGCTGACTTTTTCGGCCTCGCTTTTATAAATTCCGTTATAGGAAACAATAAAATGCTCCGATTTAAGGGTTTTGGTTTCGTGCTGAACGGTAAAGCTTCGAATCGTTCTCGCAAAGTAAAAAACAGCAATAATTGCTAATAGAATAACTAATAATCTGTATTTTCTCATGTGTTCTAATTGTTTTTTGAGATTAAAAACAAGCGAAATTTTGAGAATTAGGTTTTTGGTATTTTAAAAATAAGAATATTTAAATACTAAAGCATAAAATAATTAAAGAAATTTCTGAATTTATAGTTTTTGGTGGTTTTTAATCTCGCAAAGTCGCAGAAGCGCAAAGTTTTTTTTTAGCCGCAGATTATTAAGATTAAAAGGATTTTTTACGCATTGTAACCATAAAGGATTGTCATTTCGATTTCTATGATAAAACCAAATCTTTTTCATAAAAGGTTTGGTTTTTTATTACTGCAAAAACTCTATGGATTATTTTGTTTCT
>NZ_JAXCWF010000020.1:0-69618 GCF_034044945.1 Flavobacterium sp. CFBP9031 | reverse complement strand
TCGGAGGAACGAACAGTTTACTTTTGCTTCCTTTCTCAATCATAAATCTACTTAAAATTTCAAAAAACAAATCTAAAGGAGGAACGAGAAATCTTCGCGAGTAGCTCGACAAAGATTGACGCTTTTAGGAACGGAGTTACTTGCGAAGATTTCTCGTTCCTCGAAATGACAATATAACCATGAAAAACTTTGCGATTCAGCTCCCGATGACTATTGGGATTGCGAGATTATTTTACTCCGATAAATAAACTGCTTTCCGAGAACTTCGACTTCGCTCAATCTGACAAATGCTTGACAAATCTTCTTTAATCTGTGGTACATTTTACTTATAGTCTTTTTGACTATATTTGAAAAAAATATCAAAACATGAATAAAATATATCTAACCTTTTTAGTGCTGTTTTCGTATTGCGGTTATTCTCAATCACAACCAGAAAAAAGTCTAAAACAAAACCAATATTCTAATCCGATTTTTGCGGGTGATTATCCCGATCCGAGTTTGTTGCGCGACGGAAAAGAGTATTATGTTGTGCATTCTTCATTCGATTATTATCCAGGACTTTTAATTTGGCATTCTACCGATTTAATGAATTGGGAACCGGTAACCAATGCGCTTCACAAATATGTTGGCGCAGTTTGGGCACCCGATTTAATCAAGTACAACAATAAATATTATATCTATTTTCCTGCGAATAATACCAACTTCGTAGTTTCAGCCGATTCTATTAACGGACCTTGGAGTGAACCTGTCGATTTAAAAATCGGAAATATTGATCCTGGACACGTAACAGATGATAAAGGGAATAGATATTTATATTTTAGTAACGGAGGTTATGTGGCTTTATCCAAAGATGGCCTTTCGGTAACAAGCGAATTAAAACATGTTTACGACGGATGGAAAATTCCGCGTGAATGGAGTATTGAATGTTTTTGTATGGAAGGGCCAAAATTATTCAAGCGTGGAGAATATTATTATTTAACGGTTGCCGAAGGTGGAACAGCTGGACCCGCCACAAGTCATATGGTCATTTCGGCAAGATCAAAATCGCCATTAGGTCCCTGGGAAAACTCGCCATATAATCCGATTGTGAGAACCAATAGCAGTTCTGAAACGTGGTGGTCAAAAGGACATAGCACCGTTTTTGAAGATGCAAACGGAAAATGGTGGATGATTTTTCATGGTTACGAAAAGGATTATTACAATTTAGGGCGTCAGACTTTATTGCAGCCGGTTGAATGGACAAAAGACGGCTGGTATAAAATTCCAGATAATATCGAGACCGATAAACCAATTGCAAAACCAGAAGGAAAAACGCTTCCTGAATTTTCTCTGAGTGACAATTTTGGAGGCTCGGCTCTTAAACCGCAATGGAAATTTTATAGTGGAGTAGAAGCTTCAAGATTTAAAGTTGCCAATAACACGTTGACTATTGAAGGAAAAGGCGACGGAGTAGGAAACAGTTCGCCTCTAGTAGTTGTTCCAGGCGGACATTCGTATACAGCTGAAGTTGAAATGGAAATTGAAGGCAACGCAACAGGCGGATTAACGCTTTTTTACGATAATAAATATTACTCCGGAATACTAGCCGATCAAAACAACATTTTGGCAAACTTGAGAGGATGGCAGTTTCCAACAGAAAAAAATACACATAATAGAAAAGTCTTTCTTCGTTTAAAGAATATCAAAAACACAGTAGATATGTTTTACAGTTTAGACGGAAAAGACTGGAAGAAAATCGAAAATTCAGTAGAAGTTTCAGGATACAATCATAATGTCTTAAGCGGATTTTTGGGATTAAGAATCGGTCTTTGTTCTATTGGAAAGGGAAGTGTGAAATTTAAGAATTTTGTTTATAAAACTTTAGAGTAAGTTAAGCTCATCTTTGCGGGACTTCGACTTCGTTCAGTCTGACAAAAGAATAAAAAACTTTTGTGACTCTGCGTCTTTGCGAGATTAGTTCCTCAAAATAAGTTAAAATCTTTGCGAATCTCTGTGTGAAATCTTCGTGTTTCTCTGCGGAATTCCAAATAAAATAGAACCAGTTTAAACTACGTTTCTCGCTTATAAATGAGAATATATTTCGCAATCTTTGCACTCGAAAAAAACAAACTTATGAGCAAGACTAAATTAATCATCAATAAAAATGGGTCAATCAAAATCGAAGGTGATTTTGAAATTATGGATCCAGAAGGAGCACTTTACGGTTTACAAGGAAGATCTGCATTAGGTCTTTGCCGTTGCGGACATTCTGCAAACAAACCATTTTGCGATGGAGCGCATAGAAACAACTTCGAACATGATTCAAAGGCTTTCGATTTGCCACCAATGAAAACGAACTAAGAAGAATTATCTAGTTTTAAATAGTTAAACCGCATTCTGCCAGATGCGGTTTTTTTTATGAAGTTTTTATAAAAGTAAGGTATTACTTAGAAAAACAATATTACATTTACTGCAACATTAATTTCCTAAAAATGAAAAAACTAATAATACCACTACTATTTTTATTTTTTAGCATGAGTCAGGCTCAAACTGTAAAAACAGTTTCTACAGATTGGACCTCTATATCTCAGACCATTGCTGTTCAGACTTCTGTTAAGAAAAAATTTAAAGTTACTGCTTATGTAAAAGTCGAAACTACAGAACCAAAATCATGGGCAGGAGTTTGGGCTCGTGTTGATACCAAAAATGACGAAGATGGTTTTTTTGACAATATGAGAGACAGACCTGTAAAATCTAAAGAATGGAATTCGTACACTGTTGAAGGTACTATCGATAAGAATAGTAAATCTTTAAGCTTTGGAGGTTTATGTCTATTTGATGGGAAGTTTTACTTTGATAAATTTGAACTTTTTATCGAAAATGATAAAGGTGTTTACGAACCTGTGACTGTTTTAAATTCAAGTTTTGAAAGTCCGATAAGTAATGGAGATGTTCCAAAATGGATTCAAGGAATAAGTAACGACGCTATTGTTAAAGTAAAAGAATATAAAATTACTTCGAACAAATCTAGTGTTGATGGAAAAAGCAGTTTGCTTATAGAAGGAAAAGGAATAAAACCAAGATTAGAAGCAAAAATTGGAAATGTAGAAGGAGCATCTCCTAAAATTGCAGATATGATTTCTATGCTTGAAGATTTAAAAGCTCGCGTTGAGAGAACAGTAAAAAACATGAGCCAATATGAAATTGATTATCTTCATGATGCAGAAGCAAACCGAATAGGAGCTTTGGTAATGCATTTGGCTGCAGCCGAAAAATATTATCAGGTTTTTACTTTTGAAAATAGAGATTTTAATGAAGAAGAAAAGAAAATATGGGGTCCAGCATTAGATCTTGATCAGGCAGGAAGAGAAATAAAAGGTCATGATATTCAGTATTATTTGGATATTTATGACCAAGTAAGAGCAAAAACAATTGAAGAATTAAAGAAAAGAGATGATGCTTGGTTTGCAGAAGTGCAAACAAGATACGATTGGACAAACCAATATTGCTGGTTTCACGTTATGGAGCATCAATCGAGTCACTTAGGTCAGATTTTGTTTCTAAAAAAACGAATTCCGCCAGAACAGAAACAAAAATTTGAGCAAGAGCTTAAAAAATAAAATAAAAACCGCATTCTTCCAGATGCGGTTTTTTTTATATAATCTTAATTTTAAAATATTCGTTAATAAATGATAATGCAATCAAGAAAAGAGAACACAATAAAAAGCTTATTAGATTAAACTTCAAACCAAAATGATGCTTTTTAGAACTTTTGTAAATCAAAAAGAAAAGAAAACTACAAACTATAAATGAAATCGTAAGAAGTCCAATACCAAAAGAAAGTCCAAGTCTTCCTTCGTCATTTGGTCCTAATAAATTTGCTAATCCAGCCCAAAAACGCATTACAAGTGTAAAAAGCAAAAAGGGGTATAATTCTTTTTTTGGATATTTATTTAATAGAATATAGGTTACAATTGCTTGCAAAATGGTAAACAAAGGTCCAGCTGCAGTTACGACGTTTCTATTCCATTCGTTTTTATATTCCCCAGAAACTAAATTTACAGAGTTTAAGGATGCTGTCATTTTATTTCCAAGGATTTCTCCCGTACACCAATGTGCTAATTCGTGAAATAATGTGCTAAGAAAAACTACTATTAGGATAATTAAAATATATTTTAAGTCTATTTTATTGTGCGTAACATCTTTAGCCATTAGCTATACAGGTATTTGAATGATTAGTAAACAATTTATTTTTGAGCAGTAAATAAACAAATAATAATTGTAATACTATTCTTTCTACAAGTAAAGTTCGCCTTTCATAGAAACAACTTCGAACACGATTCTAAGGCTTTCGATTTGCTACCAATGAAAACGAACTAAGAAGAGTTATCTAGTTTTAAATAGTTAAACCGCATTCTGCCAGATGCGATTTTTTTATATTCGTTTCAACTGTGGTTTTACCTTTTCAAAAAAAGCTTTGTAATCATTTTTGTTTTCTGGATTTGTTATTCGTGGAAAGCCACAATTCTCAAAACAAATCCTTAAATAATCAATGAAAGTTGTATTATGTTCTTCATACAAAAATTGAGAATCAATACTTTGTTTACTGGTAATTTGTAATGAATATGGAGCACCTCCGCTAATATTGTCTTTGTGGAAATAATCTGGTGAAAGTTCTAGAGAAATAAAACCATCATCTTCATAATATTCTTGAAAAGTTTCGAGGGCATATTCATCTGTAGCTATTGAAACAAGATCATCTAAACTTATAACTTGAATTGGATCTGCACATTCCCAAATAAAATCTTCATTTTTATCATAGTCCCAACCAAAATTACAAGCGCCAACAATTTTATAAAACATTTTTAAAGATAATGGGACAAAGCCAAATGGTTTAACTGATTCATCAAGTTCTTTCAGTAAAGAATCTGTGTTTGGTAGAGGATTCACTAAAGGACGATCAAAGTTGAATTGAAATTCAGTCTTAAAAAGATAATCAATGTTGACTAATTCTTTGTAAATAATGTTGAGATTATAAGCAACTCTCTCAAAGGTTTCTGTTAATACTTGCTCAATGTCATTAATATTATTAGATAGAAAAGCGTCTTTCCCTAGTTTAGAAATATCATCATAAACTTCTTTTGTTTCTCCATTTAAATATCTTTGATAAAATGTCATATTTGATATATTTTGTAGTTTTAAAACTACAAATATATTAAGTATAAAGTTCCCCTTTCATAGTAATAATCGAAGAACCGCCCACAAGAATATCTTCGTCACGATTCATGACTTCAATCATTGAGGGCTGCTTTAATTTAACTCCTTGAAGAATTTTATACTCTTTATCTGGTTTAGTAAATTTCTTTTGCGTTAAAAAACCAATTAAAGGGCCAGCGGCTGTTCCTGTTGCAGGGTCTTCATTTATTCCGATTATCGGATTAAAAAATCTTGTTTCGACTATATGATCCTGACCTTCTTCTGCTGGAGCGAAACAATAAAAGCCTTCAAAATTATATTCTTTTGAGATCTGAATTAAAAGCTGGTTGTCTGGAACAAAGCTGTTCAATATCTGACTGTTTTTTATAGGAACCATTGTATGCGCAACTTCTGTTTTAACTATTGTTGGAACAAAAGAATTTACATCCAAATCTTCAATCTTTAAGCCCAGTGCCACCGCAATTCTATAAGTTGGAATTTCGCTTTTTATAACTGCCGATTTTTGATGCATTTGAACAACTGGTGAAAAATTATCCAAATCGAAACTTACTGATACTGGAATTGCCGAATGGTTCATAATTACAAACGGTTCGCTTTCATTTTGCTCCTCAAAAATGGGAATTCCTTTTAGAAGAGCTCCGCAGACTGCGCCCAATAAATTATGGCCAGCACCATCGATTTCAATTCCGGTTGGCGTAAACGAACGAACAACAAGTGCTTTTTCTCTTGTAGAATAATAGACAAATGAGGTTTCAGAATAGCGAAATTCTCTAGAGATATCCTGATAAGTTTCTAATTTTAAATTTCCATCTGTAAAAACAACCGAAAGTGGATTTCCTTTGTAGCTTTCGTTTGAGAATACGTCTAAAACGTAATATTCTAATGCTTTTCTTCCGCTCATATTTTCCTATTTTGAATCTAAACCGATTCTTAATGGAATAAAATTACGGTTTATTCTTGTATTTCATAGACACGTTTCGTTTTTCATGGTTATTTTAGCATTACTTTTTGATTAATAATTTGCTTTCGAGATCAAAAAAAAAAGGAGAAAAGTTAAAAAAATACTAGGCAAGGATTTCATTTTGAATTAATTCAGTTAATTTTAAACCTTCAAAATAATGTTGTCGTTTTTATGATGTTTAAAAAGCTTTCGATAGGATTCTTTTTTCTTTTTCTAATAAATGAAGGGATGGCTCAAAATAAGATTAATCTTTTTTCTGAGATTAACTACAATTCTATTCCTGCAGTCAATTTAAATGAATACAAATCGGTTCAAGATCGCGACAACCGAATCCAAAATCCTAATATTGCTTTGGGAGTTGCTATTTCTGGCGGCGGATCTAGAGCGCAGTTTTTTAGCATGGGTATTCTTTTGGGATTGGAAGAAATTCAAGAAGACAATTCGAGTCGTAACTTTCTAAATGAAATCGATTATTTTTCGACTGTTTCTGGCGGATGTTATTCAGCAGCATATTATTTGACAATTCTGAAAAATAGATTGCAATATGATAATTGCTCCTTCAACGAATTTTATTTTTCAAAAGCCGATGCTTTCAAATCGGATGTCAATAAATCGGCTACTATTTTTTCTCTTTTAAATAATGGCAGAAACGAAAAAGGAGAAAAAGTCTCGATGGCGCAGCGTCTTGATCTGGAGGTTTTGCAATACGATAGCGCCAATCCAGAAAATCAGAATAAGTTTAAGACTCAAATGCTTTTGTCGGATTTCTTTATTCCGAAAGACAGCAAACTCAATCCGCAGTTGCCCATTATGGTGGCTAATGGAACGGCTTATAATAATGGAGAACGCTTTCCGTTTATGCCGCATATTATTCGAGCCTTAAAAATCAATTCGTCTTTGGCTCCAAATAAAGCTTCGCTTTCGCTTGACGAAAATCATATTAATAATGGGTACGATTTTCCTCTGACTTATGCGATTACGGCTAGTTCGGCTTTTCCTGGAGTTCTTCCTAAAACGAAATTCGGAATCAAAAATCAAGATAAAATTTTATGTGTGATTGATGGTGGCGCTTCGGATAATATGGGGTACGAAACTTTGATAGAACTGCTTCACAATGATTCTAAAGTAAAAGACAAAAACAAAAAAGCACTTTTTATCGATTGTTTAGGACAAGGAAAGAAGGCGCCTTTTATAAACGATGGTAAAATCGGATTGCTTTCTTTGCTGGAAACCGCTTCTTTATATACGGTTCAAACCAGATATATGACTTTTGAGAAAGATGTCGAAAATGTGCTGGAAAAATATAAAATTCCAACTTCAAATTATCAAGTTATTGGTTTTACGACTTTGCGTGATTATTTACTAACCTTAAAAAAAGATCAAGCTTATGAAGATTTAGTCGCACAATTGAAAGAAACCGACGATGACGCCGGAAATTGGCTGAAACTTCATGATAGTTTTAAATCAGAATTGATTGCAAAATTTGGTGTAGATAGTTTTAAGAAAGATAAATACGGCGAACCTATTCTTTCTAGCTTGGATAAGGAAAAATTTAAAGATTTTGATGCAGGCAAACTTTTAATGCTTTATGAATATGCTTCGCATGTTGAAACCAAACTAAAAACAACTCCAGAAGAAAAAGAAATGTTATTGCTATCTGGACGTTTTGCAGCGTATTTAAAAACCAATGAATTGAAAGATTTACTGGTAGAGAATAAGGGAATTTAGTCTGAATTTGAAGCGTTTATTTTCTTTCTCCTTTTTGATCGACAACGTATACTGTCTCAGATTTATGATTGCGAATAAAAAATTCGATGTTTGAATTTTTAGAAATGCCTTCTTCTGTAAATGCTTTCGCTAATTCTAGATTTTCAAATATGGAGTAAACTTCAAGAATGTCTTCTCCTGAGTTATAATATTGATTGTTTTTCTTTAATATTATTCCAGTAGTATATTCTGCTTGTCCAACAGCAAATTGATTTTCTTTTATTTTTGGAGTATCCATTAAAGACTTTAAAAGTTCTGAGAATTAAAGATTATTGCTCAAAAATAACCTTTTTGTCTGTTTTATCTGTTTTGATAATGTCGTAAGGTCTTGATAGTTTTAAAGTGCTATTGCCACTTTTTAGCCTTTCTACTTTTACAATTATGGTATTTCGATTTTCGGTAATTTCAACAATATCGATCGAATGTCCTTCTGTGTTTTGAGTTTTATCTATAACAGCAATAAGTTGATATTTGCTAAAATCAATATTAATTTCTTTAAAATCTTTAGACAAATTGGTAGAAACATTCATTTCTGCAATTAATTTATCCCAAGCTTTTTGGTCTTTAATAATCAAATGTATTGGCGCAAGACTTTCATCATTAGGAAAAGAATCTCCTTTAGCAATTAACGAATATTGCACATCAGAATTAGGCAAATCATCGTTCTCGCAACTCGTTAAAGCTAGCAATATGCTAAATATTAGGATAATCCTTTTCATGGTTTTGGTTTTGGTTGCAAAGACTTTTTGTATTAAGCCTTCTCTATATAAACAGATGCATTTATGTTCAAATAGTTGCGTAAAAGGTGTTTAGTTTTATCTGCATCTTTTATTAGATAAAGATAACGCTAATTTTGAAGAAAGATTGTGCTCAATAGTAAATAAATATGATGCAAAAGGTTTTATTTTACTTCATACCGTTCTCATCTATTAGCATTTGTTCTCTTATATAAGTTTGAAACGACTTATTTGTGTAATAAAGTTCTCCGCTTTCATGACAAAATTCAACGACTTTGCCATTATTCCGATCCAAGTCAAAACCAGAAAAATCGCCAGAGAAATTGTCTCCGAAAAACCAAATGTTTGATTTCAATTCGTAGTGATCTTCCAAACCCAAGTCTTCTAAATTAAATAATGAAGAAGCAATATTAAATTGAAAATCTCTAAAACTTCCGAAACCAATTTCTTGTAAATAAACAATATAATCTTCGGGTAGTTTTGGGAATTCTGAAAGAAGATCTTTAATTTGATTTGCAGTTAAGGTTGTTCTGCTATTGTTATTTTCGACCTTTTTGAGGAATTCTTTTTCTAAATTGTAGTTTGTAGGCATCGTTTTATTCGTCAAGTTCTTTCCAGCAAATATCTATTTCGCGTTGTACTTCATTTTTCAATTTTGGTAATTCGTTGGTAATCCAATCTTGGCTTTCTTTGCTGAGGTAGTTTTGATTCTCGTTGAGTTTGTACTTCATAGCGCCATTAATGATGTCTATCATTTCTTCGACTTCAGATGTGCCGTTTGCAAAGTTTGGACCTATTAAATATTTTAAAATTTCTTTTTCGGACATAGGTTTGTAATACAAAATATGACTGACTAAAGGAAAATAGAAGTGAAAATTATTAGTGGTGTTAGAAGCAAATTGAATTTTATGTAATGCTGTTATTAAAGAGTCTGATTCTGAATCTGTAGTTTGAAAATTTAACTTTTTTAAAAGATCGAAACAAATTTTGGAGTGAGGCAGTATTTTTCCAACTTCTTCCAGATAAGTAAATGTTTTTTCAAAATTAGTAGCGTCATCATTTCCAAAAGAACTAATAAGAGAGGACATTTTCTTTTTCATTTTAAATCTATATACTAGCTTAAACAATACATTTTTGAGATGTATTTATTTGGAAGTTTTTAATTGGCAGAAGAGTTTCAGATAATGCTAAAATACAGTTTTTTTATTTAGGGATGACAAAATTAAAGCTCGATGAGCTAGGAAACATGCAAAAAAATGTAATTTATATTATTATTTCTCCCAACTTTGCATCACAATCTTTTAAACAAAAACTCAAATGGAATTCGGTAAAATCATAATTTCAGAAACTGCAGCGAATAGTGAAAATCCGCAAGACGTTGTCAATTCGAATATTTCAGTAATCAATTTAATGCGTGAAGAAAAGATAGACGACGACTTGATTCACGAAGATGCTTTAATGAGTTATTATTTAGATTTTTACGCTTCAAAGTATGCGGAAGGAAATTTCTCGAAGTTCGTGTATGATTCTGGATGGAATAAAGAATTGAACGAATTAATTGAAGAAGGTTTAGCTTTAATTGGCGCAGAAAAGCATTTGGAATTGTTTAAAGAGCAATGCCGCAAGCTGCGTTTGCAGAGTACAATCAAATTAGGGAAATTTCTAAAAGAGAAATACGATGCTCCAAACGCTTTCAAAGATTTGCTAAACAACAATGCTTATTTTGAATTGGATGAAAATTTGGCCGAATTGAATGCTGCATTCTTAAAATCGCATCCCGATACAGAAGTGCTTTCGGTAGAAGAAATGTTTGCTACACTAGAAGAGTTTATAGGACACGAAATTAAGAGAGATTAAGTTTTTGTTTTTTTTGCTTTGGTTTGTAAGAAAATTATATATTTGGAATGCCCTAAAATTTCTAACAAATCGAAACCTATGAAAAAAATGATTCTTTTAAGCAGCGTTTTGATGTTTTTGTTTTCCTGCGGGAAAAATGAAAAGGTTCCAAACGATGCCGAAGTTCAGTATCAGGAACTGCTTTCGGAAACACAAGCACATCTTGCTCTTAATAAAAAACCAATAAAAAAACTCATTTTTAAAAATCTGGATGAGATCGAAGATTCTAAAGAAATGAATCTGCAGCTACTTTCCATAGTGGCATCAAACTTAAAAATCAAATATTCAGATATTAAAATTGCCGAATCAAGTTCTATCGATTACGATAATCAAACCACTTTTTTTGTTCTGACAACTGTTGCGCACGATAAAAAAGTATTGAAATCTCGAGATGACGAAGAAATGGGAAATTATTTCCAACGTAAATACTTGTTTGTAAATCGGGAAGATGGAAGCATAATTGCCGAAGAATTTGATGAAAATCTAGGTTATTACGATAATGAAGCCATTCAGTTTTCAAAATCGCATATTTTGAAAGATCTGTTTTTTTTAAACGAAAATACTCCCGCAATTGCCTTTTATACAGAAGCGAGTGCAAGCAGTAGAATTGTTTTGTATTCGGAGAAGAAGTTTACACTGATTACTTTGGCTGACAATGAAATTAAAAAGGTTTTATACGAATATCCAATTCGATTAACGAATGGCGATTCTAACGGAAGCGGAACTTTTCAAGTAGAAACTTTAGAAACCGGCATGAGCTTTTCGGATCATAAAACAAACGGTTATTTTGATTTGATCATAACCAAAAATTTTTCTTATGAAGAAGCGTTCGAAAGTGATGCTGAAAACGGAATTGAAGAAAAAAGTGATTTGAAAATTAAAAAAGAATTAGAAAAAATCAAGTATAACGGCAGAGAATACGCTTTTCATAGAGACGACAGGCATCGTTTTCTGGAGTAAAATTCGAAAAAAGCGAAATAACATCAAGGGCACTTTTATAGTGCTTTTGCTGTTTATAGGAGATTTCGGTTTTACTGCAAAACTTTGACCTATTGTTAACAAACATTTCCTTAAATTTGCTTCCGTTATAAAAAATACAATAGTTATAAAAATCAAGCTATGTTACAAATTGCATTTATTAGAGAAAATCAAGAGAAAGTAATCAAAGCTTTAGCAAAACGAAATATCGATGCTAAAAGCGTTGTTGAAGAGGTGGTTCAATTAGACGAAAATCGTCGTGCTGCACAGGTGGAATTAGACAATACTTTATCAGAATCTAATAAATTGTCCAAAGATATTGGTGAATTGATGAAAGCTGGAGAGAAAGCGAAAGCCGCAATCTTAAAAGAAAAAACAGTTTCGCTAAAAGAAAAAAGCAAAGAACTGAGCGAAAAAGCAGAAGCTTTGGCTGTTGAGTTGACGAATAAATTATACACATTACCAAACCTTCCAGCAGATATTGTTCCAGAAGGAAAAACGCCAGATGATAATTTGAATGTTTTCCAAGAAGGAGATATTCCGACTTTGCATGAAGGCGCACAGCCACACTGGGAATTGGTAAAGAAATACGATATCATCGATTTTGAATTGGGTGTAAAAATTACTGGGGCAGGATTTCCTGTTTATAAAGGGAAAGGAGCAAAGCTTCAACGTGCTTTGATTAACTATTTCTTAGACAAAAATACTGCTGCAGGATATAACGAAGTTCAGGTTCCGCATTTGGTAAACGAAGCTTCAGGTTTTGGAACTGGACAATTACCAGACAAAGAAGGACAAATGTATCATTCTACAATTGATGATTTATATTTGATTCCAACTGCTGAGGTTCCAGTTACGAATTTGTTCCGCGATGTTATTTTAAACGAAAGCGAATTGCCAGTTTTGCATACGGCCTATACACCATGTTTCCGTCGTGAAGCAGGTTCTTACGGAGCACACGTTCGCGGTTTAAACCGTTTGCACCAATTTGATAAAGTTGAAATTGTGCGTGTTGAGCATCCTGATAATTCTTACGCAGCATTAGATGGAATGGTAGAACATGTAAAAGACATTTTAAAAGAATTAAAATTACCTTACAGAGTTTTACGTCTTTGCGGTGGCGATATGGGATTCACATCTGCTTTGACTTACGATTTTGAAGTGTTTTCTACAGCACAAGACCGCTGGTTAGAAATCAGTTCTGTTTCTAACTTTGAAACTTTCCAGGCAAATCGTTTGAAATTACGTTTTAAAGACAAAGACGGAAAAAATCAATTGGCGCATACACTTAACGGAAGTTCATTAGCGCTTCCTAGAGTTTTGGCAGGAATTATAGAAAATTACCAAACTCCAGAAGGAATCGTAATCCCAGAAGTTTTACGTCCTTACTGCGGATTTGATATTATAAACTAAAAAAAGATAGTTTTTAAGATACAAACCTAACAGGTTTTAAAACCTGTTAGGTTTTCTTAATTTATAGAAATTAAAAAACGGAGCATGATGAATGGAATTTTAAACTGGAACGTAGATCCTGTTATTTTCTGGATTACAGATAGTTTTCCTTTAAAATATTACGGAGCTCTTTTTGCCTGCGGAATTCTTTTAGGTTTCTACATTGTTAGAAATATTTATAAGAAAGAAAATCTTTCGCTAGATAATCTCGATACTTTATTGATTTATGTAATTGTCGGAACCGTTTTAGGTGCTAGACTTGGACATTGTTTCTTTTACGAACCGGAGTATTTCTTGAAACATCCGATAGAAATTCTTTTACCGATTCAGAAAATTAAAGGAGTTTATCAATTTGTGGGTTACCAAGGTTTGGCAAGTCACGGAGGATCAATTGGGGTTATAACGGCAATGATTTTGTACTGCCGAAAATATAAAGTTCAGTTTTTAGGACTTTTAGATAAAATGGCAGTTGCAGTTCCTGTAACGGGTACTTTTATCAGAATGGGGAATTTTATGAATTCTGAAATCTATGGAAAACCAACCAACGGAAATTGGGGGGTTGTTTTTCAAAAAGACGATTTAATTCCTCGACATCCAACACAATTATATGAAGCTTTTGCTTATTTGTTGATTTTTGGAATTCTGTTTTATATGTACAAATCAGAAAAAATCAGAAGTGCACAAGGATTAATCTTTGGAACTTTCTTAACTTTATTATTTACAGCTCGTTTTATAATTGAATTTTTCAAGGAAAATCAAGAAGCTTTTGAAAACAATATGCTAATTAATATGGGTCAGATTTTAAGTGTCCCATTTATTTTAATTGGTTTAGGATTGATTTTTTGGAAAACTAAGAAAGTCTCAGTTTACAGTAACTAGAAAAGTCTCAGTTTACAGTAACTAGAAAAGTCTCAGTTTACAGTAACTAGAAAAGTCTCAGTTTACAGTTACTAAAAACTAAAAAAGTCTCAGTTTGCTGTTGAAGTATGATCGAAAACTGCGATTGCGACTGCAACTAAAAACTGCGACTGAAAACTAAAAAAAGGCTGAAAACTAAATAAAAAAGGCAGTATGAAAAACATATTGATTGGAATCGTTTTATTATGTTCTGGTTTGGCGTTTGGTCAAAACGAGCAGCTGGCGCAATATTATTACGATAAAGGTGATTTTGATAAAGCTAAGATCAGTTATGAAGAGCTTTTAAGAAGTGCGCCATCCAATACGCAGTATTTTTTACGAACTGTAGATTGCTATCAGCAATTACAGCAGTTTGCCAATGCCGAAAAAGCTATTCAAGAGCGTTACAATCGTTACAAACAAGGTGTTTTCTTGGTTGAATTAGGATATAATTTTCAGTTGCAGAAAAACGATTCGAAAGCTAAAAATTACTACGAACAGGCAATCGAAAAAATAAAGGTAAATCCAAACGATGTGTATGGAGTTGCGAGTTCGTTTGAGAAAAAAGTATTATTAGAATATGCTTTAAAAGCGTATCAGACTGCAATGCAGATTCAGCCAAACTTCAATTTCAATTTTCAGATCGGAATGTTGTATGGACAGTTAGGTAAAACCGATTTGATGATAGATTTGTTATTGACAGAATCTTTTACAAATCCGCAGAATACCAATTTGATTCAGACGCAACTGTCGCGATTCATGAATGGCGAAACTGATAATACGGCTTTTAAAGATGCAATGCGAAAAGCCTTAATTTTGAAAACCCAGAAAGATCAGGACGTTTTTTGGAATCATTATTTGAGCTGGTTTTATGTGCAGCAAAAAGAATTCGGAAAAGCCTTTATTCAGGAAAAAGCCATTTACAAACGCGAACCAGAATCGTTGATGAGTATCGTCAATTTGAGTCAGTTTGCAATGAATGAAGGAGACACCGATACGGCTGAGGAAATTCTGAATTTTATTCTTCAAAACACAAAAGATCGTGATTTACTGATTCAGTGTAATGCCTATTTAATGCAAATCAAGATTGATAAAGCGCAGGAAAAAGATTATCCAGCCATCAATCAAGAATTGCAGCAATTATTGGCAATTTACGAAATCAGGCCTTTTACCTTATCTTTGCAAATCATTCAAGCCCATTTTCTGGCCTTTAATTTGAAAAAGACAGAAGAAGGAAAGGCAGTTGTCAAAAAAGCTTTAGAATTAAATTTAAATGAATATCAAAAAGCCGATGCCAAAATGGAGCTGGCAGATATTCTGCTTTTAGAAGAAAAGTACAATCAGGCACTTATTTACTATTCGCAGATTCAATTGGATTTAAAGAATGATGTAATGGCGCACGAAGCGAGTTTGAAAGCTGCTAAAACCAGTTATTATAAAGGCGATTTCGAATGGGCGAATAAACAGTTTAAAGAATTAAAAGCAGCCAATACGCAGTTAATCGCCAACGATGCTTTAGAATATTTTCTTTTAATTAATGATAATACCGCAGCAGATTCGACTCAAGTGGCGCTGAAACAATTTGCAAAAGGAGATTTTTTAATTTATCAGAATAAAAAACAAGAAGCGATTGCACAGTTTCAGAATATTTTAAAAACCTATAAAGGTCAGGAAATAGAAGCCGTAACATTATTGCGTTTAGGAAAAGTTTACGAAAGCCAGAAAGATTTTGCTTCGGCTTTAAGTCAATACCAGCAGATTATAGACAATCACAGCGACGGAATTTATGTTGATGAAGCGCTATTTTTCTCAGCCGAAATTTACAACGACGAACTAAAAGATCCAGAAAAGGCAAAGCCTTTATATGAAAAGGTAATTTTTAATCATCAAGACAGTATTTACTTTGTCGATGCTAGAAAAAAATACCGCGAGTTAAGAGGGGATAAGAATTTATAATTTTCAATATTTTAAATTCCAAATTCCAAGAATAAAAATTAGTAAAATGATGATTTGAAAAGATTTAAGAGGCAAGAGGAAAAACTCAGAACCTTAGAATCTAAGCATCTCAGAACCTTAGAAAAAATGATTATTTACAACGTTACCACAAACATACACGAAAGCGTTCATGACCAATGGTTAAAATGGATGCAAGAAAAGCACATACCAGAAATTCTGGCTACTAATAAATTCTCTTCGGCGCGAATTGTAAAAGTTTTGGTTGAAGAAGAAATGGGCGGAATTACGTATTCTGTGCAATACATAACAGACAGCAAGGAAACTTTAGAGAAGTTCTATATCGAAGACGAACCTGAGTTTCATAGAGAAGCATTAGGTTTATTTGCAGATAAAATGCTTTCTTTTAGAACAGAATTAGAGGTTGTTTCTGAGCATTAATATTTAATGTTCAGTTTTCAGTAATTAGTTTTCAGTCAAAAGAAATTAAATCTTTGTGTCTTTGTCCCGATAGCTATCGGGATTGTGGCAAAAAAAGAATACTTTTGCAGCCTCGTGGCAAACAAGAAATGAAATGGAAAAAGTAAAAGCCAAAAAACATTTAGGACAGCACTTTCTTAAAGACGAAAGCGTAGCAAAAGCTATTGCAGACACTTTAAGTCTGAAAGGGTATGATGAGGTTTTAGAAATAGGACCAGGAATGGGTGTGCTTACTAAGTATTTGCTTGAAAAGCCAATTACTACACATGTTATAGAAATCGATACCGAATCTGTAGCGTATTTGGATGCACATTATCCAAAATTAAAAGACAAGATTATTTCTCAGGATTTCCTGAAATATAATATAAATGAAGTTTACCAAGACAAACAGTTTGCCATAATTGGAAACTTTCCGTACAATATTTCTTCTCAGATTGTTTTTAGGACATTAGATCTTAAACATCAGATTCCTGAATTTTCAGGAATGTTCCAGAAAGAAGTAGCCGAGCGCATCTGCGAAAAGAAAGGCTCGAAAACCTATGGAATACTATCCGTTTTAGCCCAGGCTTTCTATACTACAGAGTATCTGTTTACGGTTGATGAAAACGTTTTTATTCCTCCGCCCAAGGTGAAATCGGGTGTGATGAGAATGACCCGAAAGGAAGATTACAGTCTTCCTTGCAGCGAAAAGTTATTTTTTACAGTTGTAAAAACCGCTTTTCAGCAGAGACGAAAAACATTACGTAACAGTTTGAAAACATTAAATTTATCAGACCATTTGCGAGAAGACACTATCTTTGATAAACGTCCGGAGCAGCTTAGCGTCGATGAATTTATTGAACTAACTCTAAAAATAGAAACCGATGGAGTTCAAAGTTAGTAAAGAATTTATACACCAGCTTGAGGAGCTGATCAATAAGAAAAACGACAGTGAACTGGAAGTTTTACTTAATGATCTGCACCACGCTGATATTGCCGAAATTTTAGACGAATTAGATTTCGACGAGGCAACTTATATCTTTAAGGTTTTAGATAGTGATAAAACAGCCGAGATTCTTCTGGAATTGGAAGAGGATCTGCGTGAAAATATCTTAAGCCGACTTTCACCAAAGGAAATCGCAGAAGAACTTGACGAGCTTGAAACCAACGACGCTGCCGATATTATCGCAGAACTTTCGCAGGAA
The DNA here is from genome assembly GCF_034044945.1 of Flavobacterium sp. CFBP9031. Lineage (NCBI taxonomy): Bacteria > Pseudomonadati > Bacteroidota > Flavobacteriia > Flavobacteriales > Flavobacteriaceae > Flavobacterium > Flavobacterium sp. CFBP9031. The sequence continues at coordinate 52,117 of NZ_JAXCWF010000020.1, read as the reverse complement.
ATCAAAGCAGAAGTAATCTCTGAAATATTAGATGTTGAACACGCCAAAGATATTGTTGATCTTTTGCGTTACGACGAAAACACTGCAGGTGGTTTGATGGGTAAAGAGCTTGTAAAAGTGAATGAAAATTGGAACGTTTTGACCTGCGTTAAAGAAATGAGAATTCAGGCTGAAAATGTATCTCGAGTACATTCTATTTACGTAGTCGATGATGAAAACCGTTTAAAAGGAAGATTATCTCTTAAAGATTTACTGACTTCTTCTACCAAAACTCAGATTGGTGAAGTCTATATCCGAAAATTAAATTTTGTAAATGTTGATACAGAAGACGTAGAGGTCGCTCGTATTATGCAGAAATACGACTTAGAGGCAATTCCGGTTGTTGACGAATTAGGTCGTTTGGTGGGAAGAATTACTATTGACGATATCGTAGACGTAATCAAGGAAGAAGCCGATAAAGATTACCAGTTAGCTGCCGGTATTACGCAAGACGTTGAATCGAATGACAGCGTTTACGAATTAACCAAAGCGCGTCTGCCTTGGCTTTTAATCGGGATGGTGATCGAAATTGTAGCGTCTTTTGTTTTAAAAGGCAATGAAGCAACGTTTCAGAAATATTCTACACTAATTATTTTTGTTCCTTTGCTTTCGGCAACTGCTGGAAATATCGGAGTTCAGGCTTCGGCAATCGTGGTGCAAGGTTTGGCAAACGGAACGCTTAAAGATTTCAGCCGTGCTTATTTTACTAAAGAAATTACCGTTTCAATGATTTCCGGAAGTATCATTTCGTTTCTTTTGTTATGCTATCATTCTATCATGTATCAGCAGTATTTAGTAGGATTTGCGATTTCAATTTCAATGATTGTTGTGATTTTGTTTGCGGCGACTTTAGGAACTTTGGTCCCTCTTTTCTTAAATAAAAATAAAATTGATCCCGCAATTGCGACTGGTCCGTTTATCACAACGACCAACGACGTATTCGGAATTATGCTCTACTTTGGAGTAGCAAACTTAATTCTTGGATTTTAGATTTTTGCCACAAATTAGTAGATTACAGTGATTTATGATCTCTAAAATCTACGTAATTTACAGGCGGAAAAAACGCTGTTTATCAGCTACAAATAATTAAAGCCAACCAGAATGAAAGTACACATTATTGGAGGAGGAAACCTTGGGGTTTCTATTGCCTTGGGAATTGCTAAATTCTCGAAAAACAACCAAGTTACTGTCACAAGAAGGAACATAGCAAGCATTCAATATTTATCTGAATATGGAATTGCTGTTTCTAACGATAATAAACACAACATCCAAGAAGCCGATGTTGTAATTCTAACTATAAAACCGTATCAGGTAGATACTGTTTTGGCCGAAATTTTGCCCGTTATTCAAAACAAAACAATTGCTTCAGCAGTAAGCGGATTGTCTTTGGATGTGCTTCAAACCAAAACAAACTACGAATATCCAGTTGTTCGCATTATGCCAAATATTGCAGCACAGTTTGGAGAGTCGGCAACTTGTATTTCTTTCCCAGAAAAATATGCAGCAAACGCTTCGCCAATTGTTGATTTATTCCAAGATTTAGGAACTGCTCCTGTAATCGACGAAAAATTGATGGATGCGGCAACCGTTTTAGGTGCTTGTGGAACTGCGTATGCATTGCGTTATATTCGCGCGTCTATGCAGGCAGGAATCGAAATTGGTTTTGATTCTAATACCGCTTTAGCAATTGCGGCGCAAACCGTTAAAGGAGCGGCAAAAATGCTTTTAGAAGAACGAGTACACCCAGAACAATTAATCGACCGTGTAACAACACCGCAAGGTTGTACAATTGTGGGTTTAAATGAAATGGAGCATAATGGTTTCAGTTCATCATTAATAAAAGGAATCAAGACTTCTTTGAAACAAATTAAAGGTTAGGTTTTTAAAGAAATTCCAAATATTAAAAATCCCAAATTCCAATTTTCAAACTGGACTTTGGGATTTTTTTGTTTTGAAGTTCAATATCGTACTCTTGAACAATAATCAATTAAGTCAGAAAGATTTTCTTCATTGAGAACATCTTTAAATGTCATTCTGTGATAATCAATTCCAAACTTTTTAATTTTCAAACTGTCAATTTTATGGTTTTTCCTTAACATCCATTCGACAAAAACCAACGAGTCTAAATTTCTAAGTGCAGGTCCTGTACTCTTGGCGTCTAGTTTGTGACAAGCTGCACAATTGGAATTAAAAATCTCTTTTCCTTTGTAAGCATCTCCTGTTAATTCAAAAGCTTGAGTTCCGCAAAACGAAACGGGTATTTGAGGATTTAAGTTAGGGTTTGGTGGATTATATTTTATTTGATAAATAATAATACCAACAAGGAATATTATTAGTGATATTGATATCGCAAGTATTTGCCTAATTCTTTTCATTTAGCAAGCGTAAGGAAATTGGAATTTTATTTCAATCTATTTAGCGTGTATTTCAAATAAACAAATCCCATAAGTCCCGCTAAGAAAGAAGCAATTAGAATCGCTATTTTAGAAAAAACAATAATTTCAGGATTTTTAAAAGCAAGAACGGTAATGAAAATCGACATTGTAAAACCAATTCCGCCGAGCATTCCTGCACCTAAGATATGTGCCCATTTTAAATTTTTCGGCAAAGTGCACAAACCTGCAGTTACACCAACAGAAGAGAAAAGTAAAATTCCAAGTGGTTTTCCGACTACTAGTCCGAGAATGATTCCGTAAGTGTTGGCATGATTTAAGCCTTCGTGCCAGTTTTCGGTAATTGGTAAAGCAGTATTGGCAATTGCAAACAAAGGTAAAATGAAAAAAGCAACAGGCTGGTGTAAAAAATGCTGTAACCTGTATGAAGATGTTTTCTCGCCACCATCTCCAAACGGAATAACAAATGCTAAAATTACACCCGTTATTGTGGCATGAACTCCAGAATTAAGCATAAAATACCACATTATGACTCCGCCAATGAGATACGGAATGAGATTGTGAATTTTCATTCGGTTTAAAACAAAAAGAAGACACCAAATTCCAAGTGCAATTCCGAGGTTTAAAAATGAAATCGAAGTGGTATAAAAAATCGCAATCACGATAATGGCACCCAAATCATCAATGACGGCCAAAGCCGTTAAAAATACTTTTAAAGAAGCAGGAACTTTGTTTCCTAGAAGCGATAAAATTCCGATAGCAAAAGCAATATCGGTCGCCATCGGAATTCCAGCTCCGTTTTGTGTAGTTGTTCCGTAATTTAAAACCAAAAAGATTGCGGCAGGAACCAGCATTCCGCCAAAAGCAGCCATTATAGGCAATGAAGCATTCTTAATATTGGATAATTCACCATGATAAATCTCGCGTTCCAGTTCCAAACCGATCAAAAGGAAGAAGATGGTCATCAATCCGTCATTAATCCAATCGGTTACAGAATGTCCTGAAAATTCTTTTTCCCAAAAAGAAACATACGGAATTTGAATCGAAGAGTTAGCGAGAAAAAGAGATAAAATCGTGACCACGAGCAAGATAATTCCTCCCGATTTTTCGTTTTCAAAAAAGGCTTTAAAAGTCTTGGTTAATTTCATTGGGAAGATTTTCTGAAGATTTATATGATGGATTGCAAAATCCTTATTCTTTCAAAGTTAAAAAAAAATCTGACCAATAAAAAGTTTAGAAGCAAAGGCGCAAAGATTCAGAAGTTCAAAGTTTATTGTAATAGGAAAAACTTTGGGGCTTTGTGACTTCACGAGATCAAATTAACCGTATTTTTGTTTTTTATAAAATTTAGAAAAAAATGAGTATAAAAATTCTTCATATCGACAGCAATAATCCAATTTTATGGAATCAATTGGAAGAAGCGGGTTTCGAAAATCACGCCGATTTTAAATCTTCAAAAGAAGAAATTGAAGCGAAAATTCAAGACTATAATGGAATCGTAATTCGCAGCCGTTTCAAGATTGATAAGACTTTTTTAGACGCTGCAACAAAGTTGCAATTTATTGCGAGAGTTGGCGCAGGTCTGGAAAGTATTGACTGTGAGTATGCTTCTTCAAAAGGAATTCATCTTATTGCCGCTCCAGAAGGAAATCGCAATGCTGTTGCAGAGCATTCGCTTGGCGTAATTTTATCGTTATTAAATAATCTCAACCAAGCTGATGCAGAAGTAAAAGCCGGACATTGGAATCGCGAAAGCAATCGCGGCCATGAATTGGATTTAAAAACAGTCGGGATTATCGGGTACGGAAATATGGGAAAAGCTTTTGCTAAAAAACTAAGAGGTTTTGATACAGAAGTTTTATGTTATGATATTTTGGATAACGTTGGCGATGAAAATGCCAAACAAGTTTCGTTGGAAGAATTACGCGAAAAAACAGACGTTTTAAGTCTTCACCTTCCTTGGACACCAGAAACAGATAAAATGGTGAATAGCGACTTTATAAATGCGTTTAAAAAGCCTTTTTGGATCATTAATACTTCACGTGGTAAAAATATTGTTACAGCAGATTTGGTTGAAGCCCTGAAGTCTAAAAAAATTCTCGGTGCTGGATTGGATGTTCTGGAATATGAAAAGCTTTCGTTTGAAACTTTATTCCAAGAAAATAATACACCAGAAGCACTTCAATATCTTATGGAGGCAAAAAATGTATTGCTAACGCCTCATATTGCCGGTTGGACTTTTGAAAGTCACGAACGTTTGGCTCAGGTAATTGTAGATAAAATTAAAGCGGTTTATAGTAAAAAATAGTCTACAGCCTTTAGGTTTTAATAACGAGTTTTTTCTTGTAAATTTTATTTGGCAAGATTAGTTTTATTTGTTAATTTTTAATAATATTGTTTCCGAATTTAAAAGAATGAGTCTAAATAGATTCTTTTTTTTAAGTTCGGAGAAAACCGAAAATCCCAAGAGTAGGCCCAAAAACAAATTATCCTAAGTATGATTGAATGGTATAAAATTGCCATGTTCCAGAACTATTCAAATTTTAGCGGAAGAGCTAGAAGAAGTGAATATTGGTATTTTCGTCTGGCAACAGCAGTAATCTTTTTTGTGTTTATTGCTTTAGCTATAATAGTATCAATAATTGGCGGAGGATTTTTAGGTTTTCCAGTTGCAATAGGATTAATTGCTTTGTATTCTCTTATTGCTTTAATCCCATCTTTGGCTGTAACAGTTAGAAGGATGCACGACTTGGGTAAAAGCGGTTGGAATGTTTTAATTTCTTTTATTCCGTTGGTTGGTCCTATCTGGTTTCTTGTTTTATTAGCAACAGAAGGAGAACACGGAGAAAACTATTACGGTCCAGATCCTAAAAGTACTATTGAAGAAATTGATGAAATCGGAATTAATAATTAACTAAATAATATAAAAATGGAAACTACAAAACCAGAAAGCTGGAATACACCATCTCAACCTAGACAAGAGAATAAAAAAGTATTAGCAGGAATTATGGGAATTATTTTTGGATACTTAGGTATTCATAAATTTATCTTAGGATACACTCAAGAAGGAATCATCCAAATTGTAATTACAATCGTAACTTGCGGAGTTGGTAGTATAATTGGATTCATTGAAGGAATCATCTACTTGACAAAATCAGATGAAGATTTTTACCAAACGTACCAAGTTGGTAAAAAAGGCTGGTTTTAAGAGAAAAACGCATATAATAATAGAAATCCCATTCAGAACTGAATGGGATTTTTTTATGTCTAAAAATGTCTTTTCGTGATATTTTAAAAACTTTTAATGGCTCTAGAAGATTTTCAAAGTGAGTAATCTTGCACTCTGATAGAAGAGAGTAATGGAGTAACTGAAAATCCATAAAGAGTAGGGAATTATAAAAATAAGATATGGAAAACACAGGATTAAATTCAGGAAAAACAGAGAATAAAAAAACTACTGCAGGCATTTTAGGAATTGTATTAGGTTCTTTCGGTGTTCATAAATTTTATTTAGGATACCAAAAAGAAGGAATTATTCAACTTATAGTTACTTTGGTAACTTGTGGTTTAGGCGGCATGGTTGGATTTGTTGAAGGAATTATCTATTTAACAAAAGGCGATGATGAATTTTATCAAACTTATCAAGTTGGAAAAAAACCTTGGTTCTAAAATTAAACCGAGCTATAATAGACAATAATTTGTAAATAAAAATTGTAATTATAAATCCCATTCTCTTCGGTTAATGGGATTTTTTGCAATAAGAAACAAATCCGCGTTATCGGATTGTGGGATTACAAAATCACTGGTTTATTTTTATCAGGGAGATTTATACAAATCTGTTAGTTACCACATTTTAGGGCCTTTTGTAATTGCTTTTTGCTGGGTAACTATTATTGTGTTAGTAACAGAAATTATTACCAAAAAAGAATATTTTACAGGACTATTATACAATAAAAAACTAGCCTATAGATTGGCTTATTTTTTAGCTATTTATCATTTTGTACGATTGATTCTTTTTGTAAAAAACAATTCAATTGATGATATAATGCATCAGTCGATTTGGTTTTAAAACATAAAAAAATCCCATTCAGTCAGGAATGGGATTTTTTTATGTTTTCTAATAGTAGGTTTTCTTTTTCTGCTACGCCTTTTTTTAATACAATAATGGCTTATTAGGCACAAAATTAACCCTTGAGGCCTCTAGTTTTGTTTCAGATTTAAAAGGTCGTAAAGCTTTCTAAAACTATAAAACTGATTGCTCATCATAAATTAGTTTTAAATAAAAATTGTAATTAAAAAAATCCCATTTGCTGATGCGAATGGGATTTTTTATTTTGCCTGTATAGAGTGTGTAAAAAAAGAGCCGGAAAACTGTATGTTCTCTGGCTCTTTTGTTTTTGATTGGGTTTAATAAAAGTTAGCTGTACTAATTTAAAATTGTATTATCAACACCAACTAAATTTGTTCGCTTTTTTATTGTAACGTATTTTTATTGTAGTTTCTCAATAAAGATAATAACCTGAGCAGGAGCTATTGGTATATTTAGCCCAGTATTAGCATTAATTTGCGCATTACAAATTAGTGATACACGGTAAATTTCTTGTGAATTATGCAAGGTAATCATTAAGTTATACGTATCACGGTTAGCTGGGGTGACACCTTGTGCAGTTGCCACATACCATGTATTTGCTGCTGCTGCTGTAGTTCTCCAATTAGCAAAATAATTTCCACCGGCACCTGATACTTCACCAAACGCAGTAACCTGATTTGGGACTTTTGTTTGAAATTCAATCGAGTTAGCAGAACCTGTGCTACCGCTGTTAAATCGAATTGATAGATTACCAATAGTAGTGATAGAATTTAGAGGTGTCTGCGCATTAATTGGTGTTGAAGTACGAGCATATTGTATTGTCTTAATATCAGGTGATGTAGTGATTGCAACACCATCTATAGTTCCTACAACACCATTTGCGTCGACAACTACAGTTTTAACTGCGCTGTAAGTTTGATCTTTTGCAGTAGATGCAGTACCGTCAGTTTTTGTAGTAATTGCATTTGTTGCTCCATTTAATGGAAGACTTCTTAAACGGGTTGTTCCGTTTACGTCTAGCGACTCGGTTGGTGCTTTTACATTAACACCTAGTTTGTTGTTTGTTTGAGAGTACCCAAAAGCACAACATAAGATAAAAAGTGAAGAAAGGACTTTGTTTTTCATATTAAATTTTTTTAGTGATTTATAATTTATTTCAATTTTTAGCTCCCTAACTAAATGTAAAAAGCATTACTGTTATTTCGATGTTTATTTTTAATCGAATTTGAAATTGCAAAATTATAGCATGATGCTTATGTAGTATTACCTCTAAAAGCTTTTATAATTACACTTTAGGGTAAAAAATAAGATTGCAATAAGGAGTGTTAAATCAAATTGTGAAAAAAGATGAAAAGTGTGTTTGTTTACAAAAAAAGAAAGCCTGACTACTATAGAGTAATCAAGTTTTCTTTTTTATAAACTAAATTTGGCGGGAGTATTCTATTTATATGTGCTAGGGTTGTCATTAATTAAGCAGCTGGAAAAGGCGAAATTGTTTTAAGAAAAGAATAAAAAAAGTCCTATTTGTTTCAACAAATAGGACTTTTTTATTCTTATATACGAAAAGCTTCTTTTAAATTGTTTACTTTCTGGCTGTGATAGCACTTTATTTCTAGATTTTCAGTGCTGAAATTGTAATCGTGGGGCAAATTTCTATATTTTTCCGGTCGTTTTACTATTGCAGTTTTTCGATAAAAATGATAACCTGAGCAGGAACGATAGGTATATTTAGGGAAGTATTAGCTGCAATTGATGCGTTACAAATTAGTGATACGCGATAAATTTCTAATGAATTATGTAGTGTTATCATTAATGTATAGGTGTCACGATTTGCAGCTGTTACACCTTGTGCGGTTGCTTGGTACCATGTGTTTGCTGCTGCGGCAGTAGTTCTCCAGTTGGCGAAGTAATTTCCTCCGGCACCTGAAACTTCAGCAAATGCAGTAACCTGATTTGGTACGCTTGTTAGGAATTCAATCGAATTACCACTTCCCGTAGTTGTACTATTAAAACGAATAGATAGAATGCCAATTGTAGTAATAGAATTTGTAGGTGTTGACGCATTTATCGGAGTTGCAACGCGAGCATACTGTATTGTTTTTATTTCGGGTGCTACAGTAATTGCTATTCCGTCTATAGTTCCCATAACGCCGTTCGCATCGACAACCACTGTTTTAGTGGCGCTAAATGTTTGATCTTTTGCAGTAGATGCCGTGCCATCAGGTTTGGTATTGATTGCATTTGTTGCTGCGTTCGTCGGGAGTTCTCTTACACGAGCTATTCCGTTTATGTCAACTGTTTCGGTAGGCGTTTTAGTAGTAAAGCCTATTTTAGTATTCGTTTGCGGGTATACACAACAGCAGAATAAAATAAAAAGTGAAGAAAGTACTTTGTTTTTCATATTCTTTAATATTAGTAATTTGTAATTTATTTCAATTTTTACTTTTCCGTAAAAATGGCAATATTTCAATATTCAAAATAATAGATATGATGCGGCAAAATGGTATTGTATTCTTCATGTAGTATTGCCTCTTGAAGTTTTTTAGAGTAATACTTTAAATGTAATTAAGTATTAATTAAGTTGTTATGGTGGGCTTTTAATTCAAAGTTAAAAAAAATAGTATTTGATCTTCACTTATAAGAGAGAAATTAATCTTCTTTCTCCGATAATTTACGTTCCAGTTCTATCTGAAATTCTTCAATAACCGGTTTCATTGTACTTTCTGGAATATCTGCAATTCTAATATACATTAAACCGTCGATTGCATTGTTGAATAATGGGTCAACATTAAAAGCAACTACTCTTGCGTTTTGTTTGATGTATTTCTTAATTAAAACAGGCAAACGTAAGTTTCCTGGTTCTAATTCGTCAATGATTTTATCAAACTTATTCAAGTCAGATTCTGCTTCGTCAAAAATGAAATCTTTATCGGCGTCTTTTAGTTTTACTTTGTACGCTTTTTTCGGGTGAATGTATTGCGCGATATACGGATCGTAATAGTTCGACTTCATAAACTCAATCATCAATGATTTAGAGAAATCTGAAAACTGATTACTGATACTTACACCTCCAACTAAATATTTGTGTTCTGGATGGCGCAAAGTGGTATGAATAATACCTTTCCACAATAAGAACAAAGGCATTGGTTTTTGCTGATACTCTTTTACGATAAATGCACGGCCCATTTCAATCGATTTGTGCATCATATCATGAAGTTCTGGTTCAAATCTGAAAAGATCCGTTAAGTAGAAACCTTCAATTCCGTATTTTGGATAGATTTCAGAACCTAATCCCATACGATATGCTCCGGCGATTTTCTTGGTTTCATCATCCCATAAAAACATATGGTGATAATATTGGTCGTATTCGTCTAAATCGATAGATTCATTCGTTCCTTCTCCAACTTCACGGAAAGTTATTTCGCGTAAACGGCCGATTTCGTGCAAAATGTTCGGAATCTCTTTTGCGCTTGCAAAGAAAACCTCGTAGTTTTTGCTTTGTAAAAACCTGCTGTCACTATCACGTAATGCCTGAACTTCATCAATCAATTTTGATTCGCTTGCAGCTGTTACGATTTTTTTAGGTGCTTTCGGTATTTTAAGACTTGCTGTATCAATCAGTTTGGTGTCTTTTTCAAACGGATTAGCTAGCATATAGGTTTTCTTTCTCAAGAATTCTGAATATTCTTCAAAAGATTCAATTTCGTTTTGTTCAGATACAGAAATAGGTTTTCCGATACGAACTTTAATTACACGATCTTTTTGCGTAAGCAATTCAGAAGGTAATTTGGCGGTACGCAAAGTATCATCAATTTTAGAAAGCCAGTAGAATAATTTACTGTTTTTGGCATGAAAGTAAATTGGAACTACAGGAACTTTTGCTTTTCTGATTAATTTCAGCGCGCCTTCTTCCCAAGGTTTGTCCACTACTAATTTGCCATCTTTATAAGTAGAAACTTCACCAGCAGGAAAAATACCCAAAGGTTTTCCGTCGCTTAAATGGCGTAACGTTTCTTTAATGCCAATTACGCTCGATTTTGCATCCTTATGGTTTTCAAAAGGATTAACCGGCATAATGTATTTCTTCATCGGAACAATTCTGTGTAACAAGAAATTGGCAATGATTTTGAAATTTGGCTCTCTTTCAAGCATTAATTTCAAAAGCAAAATTCCGTCAATTCCACCAAGCGGATGATTTGAAATGGTAATATACGCACCATCTTTTGGTAGACGTTTTAAATCTTCTTCTGGGATTTCGAACTTAATTTCCATTTCATCCAAAATTCCATTCAAAAAGTCAAGGTCTTCCAAATGTTTATTACGATCGTAAATTTTATTAAGGGTCGAGATCTTAAGAACCTTCATAAGAATCCAGCCAGAAAAGGTACCAAAAACTCCGTACTTTTCAACATTTATTGCCTTTGCAACTTCTTTCGCGGTAACTAACCCCATGTACTACTTTTAATTTATTAGAACAGCGAACAAAGATAACAAAAAAGTCTACTTTTCGTTGTTTCCAAGACAAACTTTGCACTTTTTTATTACATTTGAAATCCTAAAAAAATCACTGATGAAAATTATTTCTTATAATGTAAACGGAATTAGAGCGGCAATAAACAAAGGGTTTATCGAGTGGCTGCAACAAGCAAATCCTGATGTAATATGCCTTCAGGAAATAAAAGCTACGCAAGATCAAATTCCGGTAGATGATATAACAGCAGCGGGTTATCCGTTTCAATACTACTATCCTGCAACCAAAAAAGGATACAGTGGAGTAGCTATTCTTTCTAAAACTAAACCAAACAATATTGTTTACGGTACGGGAATTCATCATATGGATTTTGAGGGTAGAAATCTTCGTGCAGACTTTGATGATGTTTCTGTAATGAGCTTGTATCTTCCATCTGGAACAAACATTGAAAGGCTGGATCATAAGTTTATGTTTATGGATGATTTTCAGAATTATGTCAACGAATTGAAACTTACGGTTCCGAACCTTATTATTTGTGGTGATTATAATATTTGTCACGAAGCAATTGATATTCACGATCCGGTTCGTAACAAAACAGTTTCTGGATTTCTTCCGGCAGAGCGCGCATGGTTAGATGCCTTTATGAAATCTGGATTTATAGATAGTTTCCGTCATTTCAATAAAGAGCCACATCATTATTCTTGGTGGAGTTACCGTGCAGGAGCGAGAGGAAATAACAAAGGCTGGCGTATCGATTATAATCTGGTAAGCAATGCGCTAGAAAAGAGATTAAAAAGAGCGGTTATACTACCAGATGCTATGCATTCAGACCATTGTCCGATTTTAGTCGAGATTGACTAATTTTTGGTATTGTTCTTGTTGAATGAATTTTGGTCTTAAAATTCAGATTGCAATTGGCATTGAATTTTGACATTAAAAAATTATTAAACGCCCCAGAATAAAAACGAATTAAAGAAGATGATTAAAAAAGCCTCCATCGGATTACTAGCATTAGCTTTGTCCACAACGTCGTGTGTTTCTAAGAAAATTTACAATGATCTAGAAACAAAATATTCAGATTTGAAAAAAGAAAATCGTTCTATTGCTGATGAAAATGAAAATTTGAAGAAAGCAAAGAATCAATTGGAAACCGATCGTGATAAACTGGTTAAAGATTTAGCAACTGCTAATGATGATTTGGCAAAACAAAAAGCAGATTTAGCGGCGGCTCAAAATAAATACAAAGTTTTACAAGATTCGTATAATGCATTGGAGAAAAACAGCAATGATGCACTAGAGAAAAACATGGCTAAAAACCGCGAATTGTTAGCGCAATTGGAAGCAAAGGGTAAAGCTCTTGCAGAGGAACAGGCTCGTTTGGACAAAACGGCAAATCGTCTAAAAGAATTGGAAGATATGATTGCAGCGAAAGAAGAAGCAATGCGTAAGCTTAAAGAAACTTTATCTAAAGCATTAACTGGTTTTGAAGGTAAAGGTTTGACAGTAGAACATAAAAACGGAAAAGTTTATGTTTCTATGGAAAACAAATTACTTTTCAACTCAGGAAGTTGGGCTGTTGGAACAGAAGGTAGAAAAGCGGTTGTCGAACTTGGAAAAGTTTTAGGTGATAATCCAGATCTTTCTGTTTTAATTGAAGGACATACAGACGACGATCCGTATGCTGGTTCGGGGCCAATCGCAAACAATTGGGATTTATCTACTAAAAGAGCAACAGCAATCGTAGCGATTTTAACCGAAAATCCAAAAATCAATAAACAAAAACTAACAGCAGCAGGAAGAAGCGAGTTTTCTCCTTTGGCAAGCAACGCAACTCCAGAAGGAAAAGCGAAAAACCGTAGAATCGAAATTATCTTAACTCCAAGATTAGATGAGATTGCGGAGATGCTTAATAGTATTAATTAAAGATGCTAAGGTTCTGAGATACTAAGTTTTTAAGATTTTAAAAAGGTTCAAAGTTTTACTTTGAACCTTTTTTATTGATTGGAATTTAAACTTAGAACCTTAGCTCCTCAGTACCTTAGCCTCTCAAAATAAATCTTGTACTTTTTTTAACCTTTCTCATTTTTAGATTTGAAAAATCGGTTCGTATCTTTGAAGACTTATTATTAAAAAAGGGAAAAAACTTAGAACCTTAGAATTTTAGCAACTCAGTATCTTTAAAAAAAATGAAATACACTACTTTACCCAACACCGATATAAAAGTTAGTAAAATATGCCTTGGAACAATGACTTTCGGGCAGCAGAATACAGAAGCAGAAGGGCACGAACAAATGGATTATGCTCTTGAAAGAGGAGTTAATTTCTTTGATACTGCCGAAATGTACTCGGTTCCTGCGAGTGAAGCGACTTACGGAAGCACAGAAAAAATTATTGGAACTTGGTTTAAAAAATCAGGAAATAGAGACAAAGTGGTTTTGGCATCTAAAATTGCGGGTCCGAATCCGAATTTTGGATACATGCGTGAGAAATTGGATTTTTCTCCAGCAAGTATTAAGTATGCAGTTGAAAACAGTTTGAAAAGACTACAGACTGATTATATCGATTTGTACCAAATGCACTGGCCAGAAAGAAAAACGAATAATTTCGGACAGCGCGCTTTTCACGGACATGATGATGTTTGGGAGGATAACTTTAGAGAAATTCTTGAAACTTTTGACGGATTAATCAAAGAAGGGAAAATCAAACATATTGGAGTTTCTAATGAAAATGCTTGGGGAATGATGCGTCTTTTGGAAGAAAGCAAATACAACAATCTTCCAAGAATTAAAACAGTTCAAAATCCATATTCTTTATTGAACCGTTTATTTGAAGTGAATTCTGCAGAAGTTTCGAAATATGAAAATGTTGGTTTGTTAGGATATTCGCCTTTAGCCTTCGGAGTTTTGACTGGAAAATTCTTAACTGGAGAAAGTCACCCGAAAGCAAGAATTAATCTTTTTCCGCAGTACAAACGTTACAATAGTGACCAATGTACTGAAGCGACTAAATTGTATCTGGAAATCGCTAAAAAACATGGTTTAACGTTAACGCAATTGGCAATGGGATTTGTTTTGCAACAGCCTTTTTTAACAAGTTCTATTATCGGAGCGACAACTATGGAACAATTAAAAGAAAACATCGACACAATTGATGTGGTTCTTTCTAAACAAATCTTAGCAGAAATTGATGCGGTTCAGGCTATAATTCCAGATCCTGCGCCTTAAAGTATATTTAACCGCGAAGAGCGCAAAGATTTACGCAAAGTTCGCAATGTTTTAATCAATAAAATAATAGAAAAGCACGCAAAGATTTTCCTTTTAAAAGTTAAAAAATCTTTGCGTGCTTTGCGTAAATCTTAGCGAACCTTGCGGTTAAACTTCTCTCAATTACAAATCAAATTCATCATCAACAGCCAAAGAATCTTTTTTGATTGCTGTAGAATCTGGAACTTTAATTTTTATGAGAGAACGTGCATTTCCTGAAATGTAAACAGGTAATAATCCAATTGTGTCTTCGGGAACTAAAAGACCTCTTCTAAACATTAAATTCTTTAAGAATTTTTGGTTCTTAATAGCATAATCTTTCAAGTTGCCTTGATCATTAAACTGATACATGAATTTTCTTGGTTTCGGAATAATAGTTGCCAAATACAAACATTCGTCAACATTTAAAGCCGAAGGGCTTTTTTGAAAATAGAAATGACTTGCTTCTCCAATTCCGTACACATTTGGTCCCCATTCAATAATATTGAAATACACTTCTAGCATTCTTTCCTTGCTTACAATTCGGTTGTTTTCTAAAATGTAAACCAGAAGAATTTCTTCAAGCTTTCGCGAAAGCGTCTTTTCACGAGTTAAAAAGACATTCTTAATTAACTGCATGCTGATTGTGCTGGCACCGCGAGAGAATTTCTTAGTTCGAATGTTTTTAAGAATCGATTGTTTGAACGCTTCGTTTATGAATCCGTGATGCGAGAAGAAAGAAGGATCTTCGGTTGTTAAAACACATTTTCTTAAATAAGGAGAAATTTGGTCCAAAGGCGTATAATTCGGATTTGCATTTCCGACCAAAACAGGTCGTTGCAACACATTCTGAATAATGGCACGATACACAAACTCGCCGTTTAGTTTATTTAAATCGGCTTCACCATATTTAGTGATTCGTAAATCTTCTTTGTTAAGCTTACTGTCAAAAACAAGCGTATTGGGTTTGTTTTTATTGAATTTGAAATCCAATTTGTAATCGAAATTTCCAGTTGCCTGCATTCCTTGAAAATGCGTGAATAAACCGTCGGGAAGCGAAACGATAAAATCTTGCGCTTTCATTTTTGGAATGTCCATTTTCAAAGTATAAATCGTGTCTTTTTCAGTATCATAAGAAATGTAAGGACGAACCTTGATTTTATTTAACTGCATGGTTGATGTACTGTCAATAGAAATAAAGCTATCGCCCAATAAAAATCGGTAATCAAAACGGGCATTTTTTATCACCACATCTTTGCTCGCGATTTTTGGGTGATTGATTTTAAGATTTGCGATAGAAGTGTAACCGTCTATATGGAGTTCACTGCCGCTTTTATCTATGTTTTGAACATTTAGGCGAATAGAATCAAAACTTGCTTTTAAGTTATAACGCTGATCTAAATACGGAACGCGAATAGCACCAGTATCTAAATTGAAAAAACGAATATCGGCCTTTTTATTTCTCGGATCAGCAAATCCTTTAATGTTCCAGCGCTGATCAAAATCTTTTGCTTGAACATGAAGATTGGTTTCGAGCTGTTTGTTGCTTAAAACGAGTTTGTCTACAGCGATATTGGTTTGTTTTCCGTTATCGTCAATTTTGAATTTGAAATTTTTCAAATCCATATCGGTCGGAACCAAATTCAATACTTTCGAAATGATTCTGTAAGCAAAAGCAGCGTATTTACGTTTTTCATTTGAATCGGTTTCTTCTCGATCTCTTTTTAGAAAAGCATCAAAATTTCGTTTTTTGCCTTTTTTTACTAATTGAATATATCCATTGTCTACTTTTAAAGTTCCAACTTGAACATCTCCAATTAATAAATTACTTAAACTGATGCTGGTTTCGACATTTTTAATTTTGACAAGCGTATCAGCATTTATTGGAGCTAAAACTACATCTGTCAATTTTATAGTCGATAAACCATCAAATGAAGCCGATTGTACAGAAAAGTTACTTTGGTATTGAACAGCCATTTTATGGGTAACTTTTGCAATGGCTTGTTTTAAAAGGGAATCACGAAAATAGTAAAGTCCGATGCAAAGCACTACGATTACTATTCCTAGTATTTTTAATGCTTTGTATATTTTTTGTTTTGGGAAATTCATAGGAGGAGTGGTATTTGAAATCAGCCAAAAAGGATACTTGCAACATCTTCAATTTTTGCTACAAGCTCAATCTTAATTCCGGTATTTTTTAAAGCAATTTTGTTGTATTTAGAAACAAAAATAGTATCGAAACCTAGTTTTTCAGCTTCCTGAATGCGTTGATCTACACGGTTTACAGGACGAATTTCGCCAGAAAGTCCAACTTCGCCAGCAAAACAGAATCCTTTTCCAACCGGAATATCTTCATTTGATGATAAAATTGCAGCAACAACCGCCAAGTCAATTGCAGGATCATCAACAGAAATTCCGCCAGTTACATTCAAGAAAACGTCTTTTGCGCCTAAGCGAAATCCAGCTCTTTTTTCTAAGACAGCCAAAATCATGTTTAGCCTTTTTGCGTTGTAACCTGTTGTACTTCTTTGCGGTGTTCCATAAACAGCGGTACTCACTAAAGATTGTATTTCGATCATCAACGGACGCATACCTTCTAAAGTTGTTGCAATTGCAGTTCCCGATAATTCTTCGTCTTTATGAGAAATCAGGATTTCAGAAGGATTGCTAACTTCTCGCAATCCGCTCCCCAACATTTCATAAATTCCTAGTTCTGATGTAGATCCAAAACGGTTTTTAAGCGAACGCAAAATTCGATAAATATGATTTCTGTCGCCTTCAAATTGGAGCACAGTATCGACCATATGTTCTAGAATTTTTGGTCCAGCGATATTTCCGTCTTTTGTAATGTGCCCAATCAAGATTACGGGGATATTACTCTCTTTAGCAAATTTTATCAATTCTGCTGTGGTCTCACGAATCTGAGAAATACTTCCCGCAGTCGATTCGATATAATCAGTATGTAAAGTCTGAATCGAGTCGATTATGACTACTTCAGGCTGAATGGTTTCAATTTGTTTAAATATATTCTGCGTTTTGGTTTCAGTAAGAATATAACAGTTGTCGCTGTTTGGAGTTATTCTTTCTGCGCGCATTTTAATTTGTTTCTGACTTTCTTCTCCGGAAACATATAATGTTTTATAAGGTAACTTTAATGATACTTGAAGTAAAAGTGTACTTTTTCCGATGCCGGGCTCACCGCCCAAAAGAGTCAAAGATCCAGGGACAAGTCCGCCGCCTAAAACACGATTCAATTCGCTATCAGTAGTGTCCATTCGGACTTCCTGTGTAGAATCAATTTCGTTAATTTTTAAAGGTTTTGGTGCTTTGCTTGTTGGAGTAGGTTCACTCTTCCAAGCGACCTTATCTTGTTTTTGAATGATTTCTTCGGCAATCGTATTCCATTCTTTGCACGCGTTGCATTGCCCTTGCCATTTGGCATATTGGGTTCCGCAGTTTTGGCAGAAAAAGGAAGTTTTAACTTTTGACATTATTTACTTTTTTTAGCAAGTGTATTCATTTCGTCAATTTTCTCATACATCAAGTCTTTGTTCAAATCACCAATTGGCTCCATTTGTGAAGCGTTTTGGTATTTTTTCGAAGCATGTTTAGGATCGCCCATTTTTTCGTACATCAAACCTAATTCATATTCTCCCAACATGGCTTTAGGATAATTTACATTTCCAATTTCAGCCATTTTTCCTAACTCATCGTAGGCATTTCTTTTTAGAATAAGGTTTTCCATTACTTTAAAATCGCTCATTCGAACTGGAATTTGAACTCCTAAAACTTCAGACATTGTAGCGTATTTTTTTTCTAAATATTCTGCATAACCTGTTTGAAGAACCGCAATTTTGTCGTTGTATTCGGCAGAATTTATAGGACGGTATACTTCAAAAATCTGATATAGTGCACTTGGTATAGAATGCAATACTTCTGTATAATGTGTTGCGCCTTTAAATACATCATATTTATAATTCACTAACGGATTATTGGCGATTTTAATATTGCTGTTTAATTTTTCTATTGGCTCTTTAATTTTTTTAATATCACCTTCTCCTGCAGAAAGGTAATAGAAGACAGGGCTTTTTATTTTAGCAAATTTCTCTGCAATACGCACTTCCATTTTTGGGGCTAGCTCTGGACTTAAACAGATGTAGGCATTAAAAAGCGGGATTTCTTTGTACAAATAAAAATTGGCAAAACTTGCTGTTACATCATGACCTGCAATAAGTCTAAAAGGCGAAGTGCGGTATTTTTTTTCGATATATGGCACTAATTCAGCTCCGATAAATTCGAAAAATTTTGCGCCTTTTTCAAAAGGAAGTCCTTCATTTTGGTCGATTGTTGTGTCATCAAAACGTTCTCCATCTTTATTTTGATGAATTCCAATGATAATCATTTCTGGAATATCATCCCAATAAGTTCCGTAGCTTACAGCTCCAGAAAAAGGATCAAATAAATAATCTCCATCCAATAAATAAAGAACAGGATATTTTTTGTCTTTGTTGGCTTCGTAAGAAGCAGGAAGTCCAATTGTAATTCTACGCTCTTCTCCGAGTTTTTCCGATTTAATGTTATCGAACGTTTTTTGGGCAAACGACGAAAACGAAATTAATAAAAATAGTAGGTAAACTTTTTTCATGATTTGTGGCATTTCAGTAAATTAAAAAGTATTGAAAATAGTGTAGCAATATACTATTTTATTTGCTTCTTTGTTAAGTAGGTTAAATTTTGAAGCACAGTATTTTAGCGTCAAAATCATTTTGGATTAAGACAAAAGAAAGATTTTTTGTTCAAAATTGACTTTTGACAAAGTAGGGGAATTCGGTAAGAAAAAGAAAATCTTAGGTTAAAGAATTGTCGTTTTCATTCGGGAAAATAATCCATGGTTTGAAGGTTTTTGCTTCTTCAAAATCCAAAGTAGCATAAGAAATGATAATGATGATATCATCTTTTTGCACTTTTCTAGCTGCAGGACCATTTAAAGTAATTTCTCCTGAATTTTTTTCACCTTTAATAGCGTAAGTCTCAAAACGCTCGCCATTATTAATGTTAACAATAGATACTTTTTCGCCTTCAATAATATTTGAAGCCTCTAGTAGAGTTTCATCAATAGTAATACTTCCAATGTAATTTAAATCGGCTCCAGTTACTTTAACTCGATGAATTTTTGATTTTATAACTTGAATTTGCATGCTGCAAAGTTAGATTAATTTAATGAAATGGTGTCAATCAGTCTTATAGAATTAACAAATACCGCTATAAAT
The DNA here is from genome assembly GCF_034044945.1 of Flavobacterium sp. CFBP9031. Classification (NCBI taxonomy): domain Bacteria; kingdom Pseudomonadati; phylum Bacteroidota; class Flavobacteriia; order Flavobacteriales; family Flavobacteriaceae; genus Flavobacterium; species Flavobacterium sp. CFBP9031. The sequence goes on along the minus strand of NZ_JAXCWF010000020.1, from coordinate 32,612 downwards.
GCGCGATATTTTTTATCATTCTCTTTCTTATCGATAGACAAAAGTGTAGATTCGTCAGCAATAACAAAATACTCCAGTTCGAACTCTTTGTTGTCTTTGAAGGAATTTTCTACAAATTCGATTGTTTCTTGCGGAGAGTGAGTTTGGAAAATCTCTTTTGCCTCGGTTAAAACTTTGTAGATAATAGAAGCATCTTTTCTTTCTTGCGAAGTTAGACGTTCGTTTCTTGAGCTCATTGCAAGTTCATTTTCTTCTCTAAAAATAGGACAACCGACAACGTTTACTGGTAAATCAGTTTTTTCAACTAATTTTTTTACAATTTGAAGCTGCTGAAAATCTTTTTCTCCAAAATAGGCATTTGTTGGAGTTACGATTTCAAAAAGACGTTTTACAATTGTTCCGACACCATTAAAATGACCAGGTCTGAATTTTCCTTCCATCTGGTTTTCCAATCCGTCAAAATCAAAAGTCTGCGAAACGGTATTTCCTTCATAAATATCTTCGACTGAAGGTGCGTATAAAATAATTTTATCGCTTAATGTACGCATTTTCTTAACATCTTCTTCTAGTGTCCTAGGATATTTTGCTAAATCTTCGGCGTTGTTAAATTGAGTTGGGTTGACAAAAATACTTACTACTGTATCGTTGTTTTCTTTTAACGAACGTTGCATTAAAGCCAAATGTCCTTGGTGTAAAGCGCCCATTGTGGGTACAAATCCGATAGTAGAATTTGCGGTTTTGATAGTTTTAAGATAAGCTATCAACGCTGCTTTACTGTAGAAAATATGCATTGAGGTATTATTAAAATTTATGCAAACATAATATATTAGTTATAAACTGCATAAATTTTTGTAATTTTGCGACGTTTTTATTACCAAAATTAAGTAAAATACTATTATGAAAGATAAGAGGATATTATATGTATCATCTGAAGTCGTGCCTTACTTGGCTGAAAATGAGGTTTCTTTAATGTCTTATGACGTTCCGAAAATGATTAATGACCAAGGCGGTCAGATAAGAATTTTCATGCCAAGATATGGAAATATCAATGAGAGAAGACACCAATTGCATGAAGTGATTAGACTTTCAGGGATGAATTTGGTAGTGAATGACTTAGATATGCCGTTGATTATTAAAGTAGCTTCCATTCCGAAAGAAAGAATCCAGGTTTATTTTATTGATAACGATGAATATTTCAAACGTAAAGCCACTTTTACAGATGAAGAGGGTGCTTTATATCCAGATAATGACGAAAGAGCAATTTTCTTTGCAAAAGGCGTTGTGGAGACTGTGAAAAAATTAAACTGGGTTCCAGATATTATACACGTTCACGGTTGGCTTGCGGCAATGCTACCCATTTATATGAAGCATTATTATAAACACGAAGCACTATTTTCTGAAACGAAAATTATTACTTCTGTTTATGGCCAGTCATTTGATGAGAACCTAGATTTAGAAATGATAAATAAAGTTAAATTTGACGGTGTTCCTCATGAAGCAGTGTCAGATTTGGAAGTGCCAAATTATGAGAATGTTTTAAAAGCTAGTATTTTACATTCTGATGGTGTGATCATTGCATCAGAGAATGTTTCTCCAAGTTTAACAAAATTTATAGAATCTTCAGGAAAACCTTTTTTACCTTTCGCCACGAAAGATGCATTTGCTGACGCTTATACAAATTTCTATAGAACATTTGGACTTTAAATTTTAATTTTATTTTTTGACATGTATAAAACTTCTTTTATTAAGAAAGCTCTTTTGGCTGTAATGGCTGTTTTTCTATATTCTTGTGACAAAGATTTTAATGCGATTGGTGATGGTTTGATTGGAGATGATCATTTTGGACTTGAAGCTGAAAAATACGATGTTGTAGCATTTAATCAAGAAGTTACCCCTATTCAATCAAATACCATGACACCAAATGCTCTTGGTATTTTAGACAATCCGCTTTTTGCAAGCACTACGGCAAATTTTGTAACTCAGGTAGGACTTTCTAGCTATCCTATAAAAGTTGGGGATTCTCCAGTAATTCAAAGTGTTGTGCTTGAAATTCCATATTTCAACCATGCAACAACTACAGATAATGAAGGGAATACCACTTATGTATTGGATTCTATTTATGGAGACAAAAATGGAAAAATAAAATTAAGTGTTTATGAGTCTGGAATCCAGATGAGAAGCAGTTATTTAAGTGGAGGTACCCAGTTGCCGCAGTTTTATTATACAGATCAAAACAGTGAATTTGACAGTAAAAAAGTGGGCTCAAGATTGAATGATGGAGATGTTTTGCAAAATGATGAATTCTTTTTTGATGCAAAAGAAATTGTAATAAAAACAACAGATCCTACTACTAAAGTAGAAACAACTACAAGAAAAGCGCCTCAAATGACGCTGCAGCTTAACAAGCAGTTTTTTCAAGATAGGATATTAAATGCAGATGCTTCAAAGCTTGCTGCAGAAGATGTTTTTCAAGAATATTTTAGAGGTTTGTATTTTAATGTTGAGAAATCTGGATCTAATCCGAGTAATTTGGCGCTGATGGATTTTTCTAAAGGGGTTATTACAATTAAATACAAAGCAAAAACTAGTTCAACTACAGATGATCCAGAAGCTACCGAAGACAAGGAGATTCTTTTGAACTTGAAAGGTACTTTTACAACTACGGCTAATTTTCTACAAGATACTAGAAATGCAGACTATCAAAGTGCTATAACAACAAACGTAAATAAAACAGATGGAGATGAAAGGCTTTATTTAAAAGGTGGAGTAGGCTCTTTGGCGGTTATAAAACTTTTTAATCCAACAGATGTTTTAAGTTATGATTCTAATGGTGCGGTAGTAAATGGAGCAAATGGAGTTCCTGACCAATTGGATGAAATTAGAAGTAATGTCGCTATTAAGAATTGGAAAGTAAACGAAGCTAATTTAGTTTTCTATATCGATGCTGATAAAATGACTGGTACACAAGAACCGAATAGAGTGTATTTGTATAATTTAACAGATAATGCCATTTTAGCAGATTACTCTACAGATGCTGTATCTGCTTATGGTGGAGTAATTAGTAAAGGTACTGATAAAAGAGGTAAAAGCTATAAAATTAGAATAACGAGCCATATTCGTAATTTAGTAAAAGATGCGACAGTTAAAAATGTTGATTTAGGCTTGGTTGTTTCTCTAAGCCCAACTACAGTTGCGTTTAATGCGCTTAAGGATAAAAATGCTATTACTCCAGTAGTGCCTAGAACATCATTATTAAATCCGCTTGGGACAATTATATATGGAGGAAAAGTCTCTACTTCTACTCCAGAAGATAAAAGATTGAAACTTGAGGTGTACTATACGAAACCAAATTAATAAATATATATGTGTGGAATTGTTGGATATATCGGTCATCGAGATGCTTATCCTATTGTAATAAAGGGATTAAAGCGTCTGGAGTACAGAGGATATGATAGTGCCGGCGTTATGTTGTATGACAACGAGTCGGGCATTAAAGTTTGCAAAACAAAAGGTAAAGTTTCAGATCTTGAAGCTAAAGCCGATGAAGGTTTTTCAATAAACGGTAATATTGGAATTGGACACACACGTTGGGCAACTCACGGGGTTCCAAATGATGTGAATTCGCACCCTCATCTTTCTAATTCTGGAGATTTAGCAATTATTCATAACGGAATTATCGAGAATTATGCGCCTTTAAAAGAGGAGCTTATCAAAAGAGGTTATAATTTTAAGTCGGATACAGATACTGAAGTTTTAGTTAATTTAATAGAAGAAGTTCAAAAGAAAGAAAATCTTAAATTAGGTAAAGCTGTACAAGTTGCATTGAACCAAGTTGTTGGTGCCTATGCAATTGCTGTTTTTGATAAAAAAAATCCGAATGAACTTGTTGCGGCTAGATTAGGAAGTCCGTTAGCAATTGGTGTTGGAGAAGGAGAATATTTTATTGCTTCTGATGCTTCACCATTTATTGAATATACTTCTAATGCAGTTTATTTAGAAGATGGCGAAATGGCAAATATTAGATTGCATAAGCCAATTAAAATTAGAAAAATCCAAGATGACTCTTTAGTGGATCCTTATATTCAAGAACTTCAAATGAATTTGGAGCAGATTGAAAAAGGAGGGTATGATCATTTCATGCTTAAAGAAATCTATGAGCAACCAAGTGTAATTAAAGACACTTATAGAGGAAGACTTCATGCTAATGAAGGAATTGTTCAGATGGCAGGTGTTGAGGATAATCTGGAGAAATTCTTAAATGCAAAACGAATCCTGATTGTTGCTTGTGGAACTTCTTGGCACGCAGGTTTAGTAGCAGAATATATCTTTGAGGAATTTACCCGTATTCCTGTAGAGGTAGAATATGCTTCTGAGTTTAGATACAGAAATCCGATTATTAATAAAGATGACGTAGTTATTGCAATCTCACAATCTGGTGAAACTGCAGATACTATGGCGGCTATTAAATTGGCTAAAGAAAACGGAGCGTTTGTATTTGGAGTTTGTAACGTAGTGGGTTCTTCTATTTCTAGAGAAAGCCATGCAGGGGCTTACACACACGCAGGTCCAGAGATTGGAGTAGCTTCTACAAAAGCATTTACGACTCAGATTACAGTTTTAACGATGATTGCTTTACGTTTAGGAAAAGCAAAAGGAACGTTGTCAAATACAGATTTCCATACGTATCTTCAAGAATTAGAAATTATTCCTGAGAAAGTTGCTGAAGCGTTAGAAACTAATGATAAAGCAAAAGAAATTGCCGCTGCTTTTAAAGATTCGCCAAACTGTCTTTATTTAGGTAGAGGATATAATTTCCCTGTTGCTTTAGAAGGTGCATTAAAATTAAAAGAGATTTCATATATCCACGCAGAAGGATATCCGGCTGCAGAAATGAAGCACGGCCCGATTGCTTTAATTGACGAATTTATGCCTGTTATTGTTATTGCTCCTAAACAAGGACACTACGACAAGATTGTAAGTAACATTCAGGAAATTAAATCAAGAAGCGGTAAAATTATTGCTGTTGTTACAAAAGGAGATACTCAAGTACGCGAATTGGCAGATTATGTAATCGAAATTCCAGAAACTTCAGATGCATTATCGCCATTGGTTACCACAATTCCGTTGCAACTACTTTCTTATTACATTGCAGTAATGAGAGGTTGTAATGTTGACCAGCCTCGTAACCTAGCGAAGTCGGTTACAGTAGAATAGATTCTATTAAATACAAATATGTTAAAAAAGCGAGATTTAGGTCTCGCTTTTTTTTTGTTGTTGTTGTTGTTCATTTTTACTATAATACTTTTGTAAGATTAAGCGTGCTTTGTGTGTTTGTAATTTAAGAAGTATGACAAATAAATTATTGAAGATTTCGCTCCTTATGCCAGTATTGTTTATACTGCATAATATTGAGGAGTTCCTTGGTTTTGATAAAATGAAAGCCATTATGTCGAATACGGTTTTGGGAGGGCTTTATCAAAAAGAACAGTTTTTAACTGCAATTGTAATTTTGAGTATAATAGTTGCTGTTTTATTTTGGCTTAATTATAGAGTTAATAGCAGGATTTTTAATTATACTATTTTTTTAATTAGTATCGCGATTGGTATAAATGCGATTTTTCATTTGGTGGGTTCATTAAAAGCTTGGGAATTGCTTCCTGGAGTTATAACTGCTGTTTTTATATTTTTTTATGATGTAGTTTTCATACGATTATTCCTGAAAGAGATAAGAATTGAAAAAAGATCACTTTTGTTATTCTTAATCATTGGTTTTTGTGTTATGATAATTGCTATTGTCGCCGCATTGCTGGCAGGGAAATTAATTTCTTATATTTGAAGTAGTTGTATAGTTGTGTGGTTAGAGAAGAGTTAAAAAAGCGAGATTTAGGTCTCGCTTTTTTTTATTGTCAATAATTTTTTTTGACACATGTATTTTTATGAAATTTTCAGTTTTTTGATTAAAATTTATATGTATGCATAGTATATTGGTTTTTCTTATCATTTTATTTGTTTTTATTATAATAAATTGAATTAATAAATAGTTAAAATATTGTATATTTTGATGGTAAATATTGATTTTATTTAACGTTTTTTTATGCATATTAAAATATTTTCTTATTTTGGCTATATATACTAACGAAAAACTAACCCAAAATGAGAGTCTACTTGCTAATTATGTTGTTATTCAGCGGAGTGTCCTTTGCGCAGAATACAATTACAGGTTCGGTTACAGATGCTAATAAGCAATCTATCCCTGGTGCTAATGTTGTTGTTGTCGGAGAAAATAGTGGTGCTTCTACTGATTTCGATGGATCGTTTAAATTGACTACTAATGCTAAACCGCCTTTTTCTTTAAAAGTTTCGGCAGTAGGATTTGAAACTAAAACGATAAACGTAACAGCTGCAAATCAAAAAGTGAATGTGATTTTAAAGGATGAAGAAACAAAATTGGATGAAATTGTAGTTTCTGCATCAAGAACGCCAGAAAGAATTCTGGAGTCTCCTGTAACCATTGAGAGAATGGGGGCTCAGGAAATCAAAAAAACGGCTTCTCCTTCTTTTTATGATGGTTTAGAGAATATGAAAGAAGTGCAGATGAATACAAGTAGTATGTCGTTCAAGTCTATAAATACTAGGGGGTTTGCTACTGTGGCGAATACTCGTTTTATGCAGCTAGTAGATGGAATGGATAATTCGTCTCCGTTATTGAATTTTGTTTTAGGAAACATGATTGGAGTTTCGGAAATTGATGTTCAAAGTGTGGAATTGCTTCCGGGGGCATCGTCTGCTCTATATGGGGCTAATGCTTTTAATGGTATTTTGTTTATGACTAGTAAAAGCCCGTTTGTAGATCAAGGGGTTTCGGCTTATTTAAAGTATGGGGTAACTTCTCAAGAGGCTGCAGGCACAAATGGCTATTATGATTTTGGTGTTCGATTTGCTCGTGCTTTTAATAAATATATTGCGGCTAAAGCAAACATTACTTACATGCAGGCTACTGATTGGTATGCTACAAATTATAATGACAAGACTAGGGCAGGTGTTGATAGAACGAATCCTAATTATGATGGAATTAACGTGTATGGAGATGAAGCAGCTACAAATATTAAGGGTGTTGGTCAGAAGTTGGAAGCAATGGGTTTGATTCCGGCAGGGGCATCTAATCTTTTGCCGAATTCTATGGTTAGTAGAACAGGGTATAATGAAATTGATTTGACAGATAATAAAGCTGCGAATATGAAAGTTGATTTCTCTTTGCATGGAAGACCTTTTGGAGATGAAAGATTGGAAGTTATTTGGCAGAGTAAAATTGGTACTGGAAATGCTGTTTATCAAGGGGCAAACAGGTATTATTTGAATAACTTTTTTATGTATCAGAATAAATTAGAGCTTAAAGGGAAAAACTTTTTTGTAAGAGGTTACATGACTGGAGAGGATGGAGGAAATTCTTATGATATGATTTTTACCGGTATTAATGTAAATAGAAAATGGAAAGACGATAATACTTGGTTTGGTCAATATGCTGGGGCTTTCATACAAGGGACTTTGGCAGGAATGAATCCGCAACAAGCACATGCAGCGGCTAGATCTACAGCAGATACAGGTCGTTTTTTACCAGGAACGCCTCAGTTTAACAATGCGTTCAATCAGGTTATAAATGATCCGGATGTTTTAACTGGATCAAGATTGGTGGATAATTCAAAAATGTATCACTCAGATGCAAATTATAATTTCAGAGATGTAATAAAATTTGCTGAAATTCAAGTTGGAGGATCTTTTAGAGCCTATGAGTTAAATTCTCATGGAAGAATTTATACGGATGCTAATAGTCAGATAAATTACAATGAATATGGTGCATATGCGCAATTGATGAAAAAATTTATGGACGACAGATTGAAGTTTACAGGATCTCTTCGTTATGATAAATCTAAAAACTTTGATGGTAATTTCTCTCCACGTTTATCTCTTGTGTATTCTGCAGGTGAAAAAAGAAATCATAATTTCAGAGGGTCTTTCCAAACAGGTTTTAGAAATCCAACAACTCAAGATCAGTACATAGGATTTAATATCGGAAATGCAGTATTATTGGGTTCTGCTCCTGATAACTTAACTAGATTTAATGAAACATTCAATTTAAGTGCAGAAGGCCAACTTTATACAGGAAGTCCAACAAAAGTTATGAATGGTAACGATGCTTATGGGAATTCTTATATAGCAAGTTCAGTAACTGCATTCTCTGCAATGGCAGGAACAGATCCAGTTGGTGCTGCTGCGTTGTTGAAAAAATCTAGAGCTAATTATGTAAAGCCAGAAGAAGTAAAAGCTTTTGAGTTAGGATACCGTTCTGTTTTTGAAGGGACATCAATAGATATTAATGGGTACTATAATATTTACAACAATTTTATTGGTAATTTAAATGTGGTTTCTCCTTTCTACGGAACCGCTCAAGATAATCCTAACATTGCTGCAGGAACTTCTGATCCAGGTGTTCAGTCAATTAGAGCGCTTCAGAATGGAGAATATAGAACGTATCAATTGTATACAAATTCAGATGTAGAAATAAATTCATTGGGATTTGGAATTGGACTTTCTAGAAAAATTATTTCAAACTTTGAGTTGGGAGTGAGCTACAACTATGCTCAGTTTGATTTTGATCAAGCAAAAGACCCAAGTTTTGAGCCTGGATTTAATACGCCAAAACATAGAATTAAAATGTCAATTGGAAATGATAAGCTGTTTAAGAATTTCGGATTTAATGTTAGCGGAAGATGGAATAGTGAATATTTATGGCAGGCTGGTTTTGCTGATGGTATAATTAAAGAGGCAACTGTAATTGATGCTCAGATTAATTATGGAATTCCGAAATTGAAATCGGTAGTAAAATTAGGAGCTGCTAATATTGGCGGTAAAGAATACTATCAAGTAATTGGAGCTGGATTAATCGGACAGCAGTATTTTGCTTCTTGGACTATTAATCCATAATTGATTGTTTAACTCTTAGTCAAATTCATTATTTATGTTTCTCGATGCAGATTTGGAAACAGATAATTATAAAAAATTATAAATTATGATAAAAAATTTCAAATGGCTTTTATTGGTTTCGTTAACCTTTATGGCTTGTAACAGTGATGATGATGTGACTCCTGCAGTGGAGTCGTCTGATGGTAAGCCTTTGACTTCTGGAAGTGCTGATTTTGCCAAATATGTTGCTTTAGGAGATTCTTTTGCGGCAGGATTTAGTGATAATGCTTTGTTTATTAAAGGTCAAGAAGGAGCCTATCCAAATATTTTAGCGCAACAATTTGCTCTAGTGGGCGGGGGCGAATTCAAAACGCCTTTTGCAAATGATAATATCGGCGGTTTGCTTTTAGGAGGAAATGTTGTTGCTGGTCCGCGTTTGTATTTTAATGGAACACCTGTGCCGGTTACAGGAGTGCCAACAACTGAGGTTACAGCTCATTTGTCAGGAACATTTAATAATTTAGGGGTTCCTGGAGCAAAAAGTTTTCATTTACTTGCTCCTGGTTATGGTAATGTTGCAGGTGTTACTACAGGAACGGCAAATCCTTATTTTGCTCGTTTTGCATCTAGCGCGACAACAACTGTTTTGGCCGATGCTTTAAGTCAAAACCCTACTTTCTTTTCTTTATGGATTGGAGGGAATGATGAGTTAGGATATGCTACTGCAGGTGGAGATCCTACCGTAAATCCATTAACGCCTCCTGCGACTTTTGAGGCGGCTTATAAAGGTTTAGTGGCTCAGCTTGTTGCTGGCGGAAGAAAAGGAGTTATAGCTAATTTGCCGAATATTACCACTCTTCCTCATTTTCATGTGATAGCATACAATCAGCTTACTCAGGCTAATTTAACAGTTGGAGGAGCGAGTATGGTTGGTACTTTAAATGCGCAATTGTATGGGCCATTGAGTAATGCATTGAAATTTTTAGGGCAAGGGGATAGAATTAAACTTTTATCTGCAACAGGGAATAATCCGTTGCTAATAGTAGATGAAACGTTGCCGGATTTGTCGGCCAATTTAAAAGCAGTGCTAATGGGTGGCGGATTAGATGTTAATACTGCTACGGCAATGGGAATGATTTTTGGAAGAGCAAGACAAGCGCTTCCTACAGATTTAATTGTTTTACGAGCTTCATCAAGAATTGGAAAAGTTCCATCGGTAGCTGCTGACGGAATTGCTTCTCCTTCGGCTTCACTCTCTCAATTAGGAATTACTTTTCCGTTGCCAGACAGATATGTTTTATTGCCTTCTGAAGTGGCAGAGATTGAAGTGGCGACTACGGCATATAATTCTGTAATTAAAGCAGCGGCTGAAGCAAATGGCTTGGCAATGGTTGATGCTAAAACAATTATGGATGATCTAAACAAACCAAGCGGAGTTACAATGAACAGCTTTACATTAAAAGCGACATTTGTTACTGGCGGTATGTTTTCTTTAGATGGTGTTCATCCATCTCCAAGAGGATATGCTTTTATTGCTAATAAATTTATCCAAGCGATTAATGCTAAGTATGGTTCTAACTTAAAAGGTGTAGATATTGGTAATTATCAAGTTCTATTTCCAGCTACATTATAATGTATAACTATTTTTAACCTTAAAACCGCTCATTTTTACCAATGAAGCGGTTTTTTTCATTTAATAAAAAAATGCTGTTTTTGTTATTTTTTAGCCAAGTTTTATGAATCAAACAAAATCATGCTATTTTTTATGAAAAAAAAATTGATTTTATATTTTAAAAAATTATCTTTGCGCTCTGAAAAAAGAGGTATTTTCGATAAACCTAAATAGCTATTTAATAAATACATAAGTAATGTCAAAAGTAATAGGAAAAGTTGCTCAAATCATTGGACCAGTAGTTGACGTAGTTTTCAACGGTAAGGATGTTGAACTTCCAAAAATTTATGATTCACTAGAAGTCACTAAAAAAGACGGAACTATCTTAGTTCTAGAAGTACAATCTCACATTGGAGAAAACACTGTTCGTACTATATCTATGGACTCTACAGACGGTTTGTCTAGAGGATATGAAGTAGTTGGAACAGGAAATCCAATCCAAATGCCAATCGGTCCAGACGTATATGGAAGATTATTTAATGTAATTGGAGATGCAATTGATGGTTTAGGAAACTTGCCAAAAACAGGAGAGAACGGTTTGTCTATTCACAGACAAGCTCCTAAATTTGAAGATTTGTCAACTTCATCTGAAGTTTTATTCACAGGTATTAAAGTAATCGATTTGATTGAGCCTTACGCAAAAGGAGGTAAAATTGGATTGTTCGGTGGTGCTGGTGTTGGTAAAACAGTATTGATTCAGGAGTTGATCAACAATATCGCAAAAGGTCACGGTGGACTTTCTGTATTCGCTGGAGTAGGTGAAAGAACACGTGAAGGAAATGACTTGCTTCGTGAGATGTTGGAGTCAGGAATTATTAAATACGGTGATGATTTCATGCACTCTATGGAAAATGGAGGATGGGATTTATCTAAAGTAGATATGCCAGGAATGAGAGAGTCTAAAGCTACTTTCGTTTTCGGACAAATGAATGAGCCACCTGGAGCTCGTGCACGTGTGGCACTTTCAGGATTATCTATCGCTGAGTATTTCCGTGATGGAGCTGGATCTGATCAAGGTAAAGATGTATTATTCTTCGTTGATAATATCTTCCGTTTTACACAAGCAGGTTCTGAGGTATCGGCACTTTTAGGTCGTATGCCATCTGCAGTAGGTTACCAACCAACATTGGCAACTGAGATGGGAGCTATGCAAGAGCGTATTACATCTACAAACAAAGGATCTATTACATCTGTACAAGCGGTTTACGTTCCTGCGGATGACTTAACTGACCCGGCGCCAGCTACAACTTTCGCCCACTTAGATGCAACAACTGTATTGTCACGTAAAATTGCTGAGTTAGGTATCTACCCTGCGGTTGACCCGTTAGATTCTACTTCTAGAATCTTAACTCCTCAAATTTTAGGAAACGAGCACTACGACTGTGCACAAAGAGTTAAAGAAATTCTTCAAAAATACAAACAATTACAAGATATCATTGCTATCCTTGGTATGGAGGAGTTATCTGAAGAGGATAAACTTTCAGTAGCAAGAGCACGTCGTGTACAACGTTTCTTGTCTCAGCCATTCCACGTAGCAGAGCAATTTACAGGTATCCCAGGTGTATTAGTTGATATTAAAGATACTATCAAAGGATTTAACATGATCATCGATGGTGAGTTAGATCACCTTCCAGAAGCAGCATTCAACTTGAAAGGTTCTATTCAAGATGCAATCGAGGCTGGAGAGAAAATGTTAGCTGAAGCATAATAATCAAGCAGAGCTTGATAAAATCAAAAAAATAAAAATTCCAAATTCCAAGATTGGGATTTGGAATTTTATAATTTGGAATTTTAAAAAACGGTTATGATTTTAGAAATAGTATCACCAGAAGCGAAATTATTTTCAGGAGAGGTAACATCGGTTACTTTGCCAGGAGTTAATGGAAGTTTTCAGATTTTAAATCATCACGCGCCAATTGTTTCTATCTTAGAAGAGGGAACAATTAAAATTGCAGCTCCAAGCTTCAATTTTTCTAAAGAGGCTGCTGATAAATTTACGAGAGTTAATGACCAAACTTATACTTTAGAGATTAAGTCAGGAACAATCGAAATGAAAAACAATAAGATAATTGTTTTAGTTGACTAAGACAATTTCAAAATAAGCAGGAAAGCCAGACAGTATTGTCTGGCTTTTTTTATTTTATTACTTTTGAACTATTAAAATCTCTTTATAAAATATTCGATCAATAGTAAAAGCTTAGTAAGCTTTTGCAGTTTTGCTTCATAATTAGACAATGAAGCAACATTCTTATGTCAAATTTTATAAAGAATATATATGAAAAATATATCAAAAGTTGCTGTTCTTGGCGGCGGCGGAAGAACTGGAAAGTATCTTGTACAACAGTTATTAGAAAACGGATTTAGCGTAAAACTTCTATTGAGAAATCCCGACGATTTTACCATTCAAAACTCAAAAATAGAAATCATTAAAGGTGATGCTATTAATGAAGAATCGATAAACTTATTACTTAAAGATTGTCAGGCAGTGGTCAGTACTATTGGTCAGCGGCCAGGCGAGCCTATGGTTGCCAGTCAGGCAACGAAGAATGTTTTGAATGCCATGAAACGTAACGGTATTGAGAGATATGTTTTATTGGCGGGGTTAAATATCGATACTCCATTTGATAAGAAGAGCCCAAAGACAATTATGGCAACCGATTGGATGAAAACGAATTTTCCCGAAATCCAAAAAGACCGACAATTAACCTATGATCTTTTGGTTGATAGTAAAATAGATTGGACGCAAGTTCGTGTTCCCTTAATTATTTTTTCTGATGAAAGTTCTAAAATCGCTGTAAATCTCGAAGATTGTTTGGGCGAAAAAATTTCGGCTTTTGATATTTCGAAGTTTATGGTAAAAGAAATGATCGAGTCAAACTATAGTAGACAATCGCCTTTTATTAGTGCCATTTAAATTAGAAAAACAGCGGATTTCATATAATCCGCTGTTTTGTTAATTCTAAAATGAATTGCCTAACTTTGGTTTTATGAAGCTGCCAGAAAATCTTAATCGTAAATTAGAAAGTTGTAAACAGGAAAATAGTTTTCGAAAACTTCCTGTGTTTAATAATCTGATTGATTTTTCATCAAATGATTACATCGGATTTTCTAAATCGGAAACTTTATTCAAACACACTCACGCTTATTTGCTAGAAAATGAGATTTTTCAAAATGGAGCTACAGGTTCTAGATTGACTTCAGGAAACCATTCTCTTTATCCAATTGCAGAAAGTTTTATAGCTCAATTTCATGAAGCAGAAGCGGCTTTAATTTTCAATTCGGGATACAATGCCAATTTAGGATTTTTTAGCGCTGTACCGCAAGAAAATGATGTTGTTTTGTATGATGAATTGTGTTACGCTTCTATAAAAGATGGCATCGCGATGTCTCGAGCAAATTCGCATCATTATATTCACAATGATGTTGAAGATTTAGAAAAACACATTCTTAAATTTCCAGATAGCACAATTTATATTGTAACCGAAACTGTTTTTTCTATGGACGGAGATAGTCCAAATTTAGAAGAGTTGATACAGCTTTCAGAAAAATACAATTGTTATTTAATTGTTGACGAAGCTCACGCTTTGGGCGTTTTTGGAGAAAAAGGAGAGGGACTTACTCAGTATCTGAAACTTCACGATAAAATTTTTGCCCGAATCGTAACTTTTGGAAAAGGTTTAGGATCTCAAGGAGCGGCAATTTTAGGAAGTATTGAACTTAGAGAATATTTAATCAATTTTGCACACAGTTTTATTTTTACAACCGCTTTGTCGCCTCATGCTGTAGCAACAATTTTTATGGCTTATCAGCAGTTGGAAATCGAAAAAGGGGCGATTGAAAAGCTTCGCCAGAATATTGTATTCTTTAATCAGCAGAAAAATTTGCTGGGTTTAAAACCAATGTTCGTTCACAGTAAATCTCCAATTCATTCTGCAATTGTTCCAGGCAATGAAAATGTCAAAAAATTGGCAGAAGAACTTCAGAATAAAGGATTCGATGTGCAGGCAATTGTTTCGCCAATTGTTCCAGAAAATCAGGAACGACTTCGTTTTTGCATTCACAGTTATAATTCGCAGCAAGAAATTAATCAGGTTTTGGAATTAGTTAGAGATTTTGTTTTTTAGATTCTGATTTTTCAAGACTTAAATTTGAAAAAAGAGTAAAGTTTTTTGTAACGTTTTGTTTTTTCGATTACTTACACACTGTAATCAAATAAACGATATTAAATCATGAAAACCAGATTTCAATTTATAGCAACTTTACTTATATTCTTCTTTTTTGTTTGTAATGACATTTCAGCTCAAAGCAAAACTTCAAAACTGGAAAATTCTCTTCTTTGGGAGGTTTCAGGAAAAGGGCTTCAGAAATCTTCTTATTTATACGGAACGATTCATATGATCTGTTCAAAAGACTATTTCTTATCTGAAAAAGCCAAAAATGCTTTTGAGAAATCGGATAAATTGTTTTTAGAAATCAACTTTACCGATCCGAACGAAATGAGCCAAATGCAGCAATTGGCAATGGGAAAAGAACCTTTGAGTAAAAAGCTAACACCAGAACAACTTACAAAATTAGATTCTATTTTAAAAAAGAGCACCGGAATGTCGGTACAGCAAGTAGACAGTTTTAGTCTTGTGACAGTTTTGAGCCTGATTTCTATGAAGAGTTTTGGTTGTACAGATTTGAAGTTTTATGAAATGAAATTTTCTGATGCTGCCAAAAAAAGAAATGTTTCTATTACGGGATTAGAGTCTGTTAAAGCTCAATTCGAAATTCTTGAAAAGGCTTATTCTAATGATGAAATGCTGGCACTTCTAGAAGAATCGACTCCTGAAGAAACGGTGGAATTGGTAGATGCCTACAAAAAAGAAAACATTGAAGCGATGTATGCATTTAGTACAGATAAACGATTTACAAGTGAAAAAACTAAAAAGCAGATTCTTGATGATAGAAATTTAAATTGGGTAAAACAGATGCCAGAGTTACTAAAGCAAAATGGTGTTTTTATCGCTGTTGGTGCAGCGCATTTAGGAGGTGAGTATGGAGTTATTAATTTATTGAGAAAAGAAGGATATACTGTAAAACCTGTAATGAACTAAAGCTGTTTTGAAAGAGAAGGAACAAGAGTTTTTAAATCGAATAGAAAGCCATAAAGGAATTTTGTATAAAGTTTCTAAGATGTATATGGATAATTCTGATGATCAAGAGGATTTGTTTCAGGAGATTGTATGCCAACTCTGGAAATCATATGAATCTTTTCGGAATGAAAGCCAGTTTTCGACATGGATGTATAGAGTTGCAGTAAATACGGCAATTGTCTTTTTGAAGAAAGAAAAACGGAAGGTGGACAGATATGAAATCGCTTCAGAAAATGTCAAAGAGGATGAAGGAGATTCTCATATAAAAGAAAGCCAGTTGGATCATTTTTACAAAGCGGTACAGAAACTAGAAAAAATAGATAAGGCTATCATTTTCTATCAACTAGAAGGATTCTCTCATAAAGAAATAGGAGATAATCTTGGAATATCTGAAGGGAATGCTAGAGTGAAACTGAATAGAGCCAAAGAAAAATTAAAAGAAATTATTAAAAAACAAGGATATGGATTTTAACGACATACAAAATGCATGGAATAACGAAAAACCTGAAAATGTTGTTCTGCCGTCAAACCTAGAAAAGATTCAGTCTGCTAATACACCATTAGACAAAATCAGAACAAATCTAAAAAATGAATTTATCTATCAAATATTGTCCATAATTTCTATGGCAGCAATTCCGATAATTTGTCATTTTAATGCACAGATGATTTTCTTGTATTATTTAATCTATAGCTTGTTTTTGGCTGTTTGCGTTTACTACTTATTAAAATTATATTTCTTTTTTAAAAGATTGAATGCAATAACATTGAAAACAAAAGACAGTTTGTATGAGACGTATTTTGATATTAGACTGAATATGGAATTGTATAAAACATTTGGTTTCTCTCTGACTCCTTTTATCGTTGTGTACTTATTGGGCTTTTATTTTTACGGCCTTTCTGAAAAATCAGGTTTATTAAATCACGAATTTACTAACGGACAGTTATTTGGTTTTTTTGCTATCATTGTTTTTACGATACTTTCTATGGGGATTTCTTTAGAATGGTGGGTTCAAAAGTTTTATGGGAAATACGCTAAAGAGATAAAGAAAGTAATTGACGAGTTGAAAGAAGAATAAAAACAAGAAACCCATCAGTAATGATGGGTTTCTTGTTTTTAATTAAATATGATTTTCTTCGTGACTACATGACCATTTTCTAGAATTACTTTTACCAGTAAAACTTGATTGCTAGAATGTAAATTTGTAATCTCTAATTCTTTTGCATCGATTTTGCTTTTGTTGTAAAGCAATTGTCCGCCTATTGTATAAATCTGGACTTCTTTAATGTTTTCAGTTCCGCTAACTGCATTGATTACTTTTGATTTTATCGAAACTAAAACTCCATCTTGTACATTTTCAAAATCATCTGTGCCTAATGTTTTATTGGTATAGCGTAATACAAAACGCTCTGTAAAAGTTCCTGCAGCTGTTTGGAAAGTATAATTTGAAGCACGAAGATCTGTTATTATCCCTGTTGTTTTATCTTCAAGATAAACGGCTTGTTTATTAAAAAATCCATCTGCATGATCTATCGAGATTGTAAGTTCGCTGCTAACAGTTGTTTTATAACCAAGAGGAACAGTATCTGTATTGTCAAAAGGTAAAGCTCTTGCTTGAACAGTTAGTTTTTTAGCTTCATTTATAGTGTAAAAATCGATAAAAGAATTACCAGACATTGTAGTTGCATCGAAGTTATGATCGTAACTGTTTGATGCTCCTTCTGCATAACCAACTAGCAATTGTTTAAAGGCATCTTCGGTATTACTTAAATTCAACCACAAACGATTTACTTCAACTTCAGTTTCTTTGGCTGACGTCTTGTAAAATTGCGTGTTTTGTGCTTTTACACGTTGCTCATTGGTAAAAGTCACCGAAGTCACTCTTGGTTTAATAAAGAAACCTTGTCCTACTCCAATATATCCTGAAGGCTCTTCTCCACCCGTTGTCGCTTTTGTTGATCCTAGTAATGTTAGCACTGCATAATCTGGACTGCTGTACGTGTAAGTATTGCTTCCGTTCTCTTTTTTTGGAGACGAAACGTGTGTCCAAAAATATAAAGGTCCAACTTCTCCGTTATCTCTAATGAATTTTCGAGCATCAATAGCAGATGGGTAGGGGTTTCCAACAAAATGGTATTTATCAGCTGTAATTGGAATCAAAATATTTCCATTGTTTGGTTTTCCATAGAATTTTCCAGTAAAGTTAGAAGGGTTTTGAGTATCAAAAGATTGTGGTCCTCTAATGCTGTATCCTTTTCCAGGTTCCATTGTCTTTTTTCCGTACAAATCAGTTGCCCATTTGAAATCAGAAGTCCAATAGAAAAATTTATCGAATAAAGTTTCAGGAGACAAAGTACTCATTTTAAAATCTGGATTGTCTACTGGTGATGACCAATACGTTAAATCAAAACGACGAATTTCGGTTATTCTTTGAATTTCAAAAGCAGTATTACTTCCTGTAAACATATTTTTACTTGTAGAAGTTTGAAGAAATGATCCTCCGTCTAAAATTAAAAGCTTTCCTCCAGTACCAATGGTTACATTTTCATCAACAGTTAACGTAACATCTTTTGGGACTGTTAATGTCACATTTGGATTTACAGTACAAGAACAAACTGTAAGATCTGACTTTAGTTCCGTATTTGAACTTATCACTAAAGAGCTGCCATTCGGAATAGTGCCAGTTCCGTTATATACAATATCCGTTTTTGTAAAATTAATTCCAAGATTAGCATCACCACCATCTTCTCTTAAGCGTATTTCTACTCTAGATTCACTGTTTAAAGGGTAAAGGTCTCCTCCGTTAATTAAATAAGTAGCATTGTCCCACCCATCTTTAGAAAAAATTAATTTATCATCGATATAAAGCTCAACAGCATCATCATGATTCATATGTTTTAACTGATATAATCCACAATCGAAACCTTTACGTTTGTAAACAACAGTAAAATTGTTGTCTGGTATCTGAGAGCCTTGCCAAATGGTTGCAGATGAAGGTGATTTGTCTTTTGTCCAATAATTTGTTGAATCAGGATTTAAATGAGGATCAACATAATAACCAGCATATCTAACATTTTGTAAGGTTATATCGTTGTTAACATAACCATAAACGTTCCATACTTTGTCTCCATATTCAGAAGGATTTCCTTTTTGTATACCAGTGAAAAAAGAAACTCTCGAATCGCCACCATCTTCATAATACTCTAGAACAAATTTATGTTGGCCTACAGTTAAATTTTGTGTAGCGTAATCCATAGTAAAACCATGGCCATTCCATCTTGTTATAATTGGAACAGCTGCATCATCGATATAAAGTCTTACTCCATCGTCGCTTCCAATATCAAAACTGTATAGGCCGGCTTCGGTAATCTCAGCAAGCATTTTATATCGTACAAAGAATCGGTCAGAAGGAGCAGTGTCACAAGCAAAATTTGAAGTTTGTCCAGTAACAGAACCTCCTCCAATATTTCTATCAAAGTTTTTGTTTTCAGTTACAATTCCTATGTACGTTGCAATACTAGTATTTGGTAAAGCTGGATAAGAAATATTTGGAGGCAGAGCAGCATTATTTGCCATTTTATAAACATATCCAATCCATGTATTAGGCCCAAAAGCAGTTTGATCTCCAGTTGGAACGCAAGGTGCCAATTCATGTGCTCCCATATATGGTTTTAGCCTAGCATTGTTGTCAATGTCTGTTGGTACAGTTGCAATTAAAGTTTCAGTTCCTACTAGGGTTTTATTCACGGCATTATTCGCATCTAAATATAAACTGTTGTTTAGAAATAACGGATTTCCATTTTTAGAATTAGTATCTCTACTTGTTACCTCTTTCCATTCGTCAAGAGTGATTTTTTTGTTTGTTGAAGTGTAGTAGCTTCCAAAGGTACCCACATACTGTGAGCTATAATAGTTGTTGTAGTCTAATGTTGTGAATTTTGAACGATCTGCCGATTCGAAGTATACCGCAAAACGTTCACTTCCTGAAGTTTGAGCATTTACAAATATATTGTTTCTAATATCAAATCCAGAACCGTCTCGTACATATAAAGCAGATGAACATCCATTAGGTTGGTTAGTAATAAGCTTTACACTATTATGATATAATTTAATGCTAGAACCATTATCAATATAAATACCAAAGGCATTCTGCCCACTTACACCGCCACCTCCAGCTGAACTAACGTCAAGTACAAAGTTGTTATAAAGTAGTTGATTGTCCCCTGTTGTATAAATTCCGCTAGCGGTTACAGCTTGGTCAGAAATTATAGCGCTAATTTTATTGTTGAATATTGATGCGCCATTACCCTCTACTTTAATTGCTAATGCTCCAGTGCTGGATGAATTTGAAAAGAAATTAGAAACGGTGTTTTTAGAAATAGTTGCATTATCTCCTTTAATGTACATTGGATATCCAATCCCGTACCCTTTGCGGTTTTCTATATTTGAAATGGTGTTGTTTGAGACAGTTCCATCGTTGGCATTCTCTAAATATATCCCAGAAAAATTAAATGTACCATCAAAATTTGAAGGGATTTTTATTCCATCTAATGTATTTCCTTTTACTGTATAGTCACTTACATTTAAAAGAGATATACCTAAAAAAGCTTTTGTACTTACTTTATTATTTAAAATTTTCCACCCTATATTGTTTTTGTTTTGGCCTTTTACAACTATAGCTTGTTTAACATTTACAAAGATTACATTTTGAATGGTGTTGTCAGCATTATTTGCATTGCTGTCAAAGCTATCACCAGAAGCCAAAATACCAGTTGATGTTGTTCCTATTGCATCACCAAGTGTATTTAATTCGATGGTTAAATTTTTAATTGAATTGTTCTCAGACTTTTTGTACAACCAAATTGCAACTCGACTTGAATAGCTGTTATTGATGTCGTCAAAGTTGTTATAAATTTTTAACTTGTTGTCAGAAACGGTATTATTTCCATCAATGATAATGTGATCTGCATTATTAAGAGCAATCAATGCTCCATTGCTAACTTTTCCAGTGATGATAATTTCTTTTCCATCATTTGGTCTTATAGTTACCGTGTTTTTGTTTTTATTTTTAAAACTGGTAATTGTTAATTGAGAAGATAAATTTTGATTTTCATCCAATAGAAACTGAATGTCTCTGTCTATTCCAACATCTTTCAGTTTTTCAATTGCTTCTGGAAGATTTTTGAAATCGGCTCCAGTTTTCGAACCAATGATATAATTACGATTCAATTGAGCAAATCCAAAAAAAGGCAATAATAAGAATAAAAGTAAAGTTTTTTTCATGCTAAATGTTTTCTATCAATTTGTTATGCTGGCATAAGACTTTTCGAACCGCGCAAAGATATACACATCTACGAGCTACAATTTGATAGGGTTTTTGGAACCCCCATTTAATCGATGAATTGTTAAAATAGTCGATGAACTACATTAAAAATTTTAATGTTCGGCAAATATTCTTATAAAACAATGAAAAATATTATAGGAATATTCGTAAAATATTAGGCTTTTAAAGACAGTTTTTTGAGTTTTTAGACTAAAAAACGTCAGATTTGCTATAAATTCTTCAAAAACGGAATAATTTATAACTTAAGAGAATGTGGCTTTTGAGGTGTTTAAAAGGGGAGTAGAGAATTTTAAAGAATTTAGGAAAGTTGCAAATATTCTCTTTTTTGAGTGCTGAAAAATGAACTTAGTTTTCTTCTAATTCTTTTGCTTTTTCGTAAACTAAATTACTTTCATAACCTCTTCGAAGCATGTAGTCGCAAAATTTTTTACGTTTTTTGAGCCGGTTGGTTTCGGAAATAGAATTCCAACATCTTTCTGCAAGATTTTCAAAAGTTTCAAAATATTCTTCAGAAGAAATTTCTTTCAGAGCTAAAGTAATATTGGTTGAAGAAATATTTCTTGCTTTCAATTCATTTGTAATTCTGATTTTTCCCCAATGTTTAATTCTGTGTTTGCCTCTTGCGAAGCTGCAAGCGAAGCGAGTCTCGTTTAGAAAATTCCCTTCAATAAGCTGTACCACAACAGTATCAATCTCATCACGAGTCATTTTTAAGCTGTATAATTTAGCCACAACTTCATCATGGCACCGCTCTTGGTAAGCACAAAAGTGCTCTAGCTTTTGTAAAGCTTCTTTGATGGTGAAAGTGCTGTTCGTCGGGTTTTTCATTCGTTTTAACGTTTAAATTCAATTATGCTCGATTTGTTATAAAATAATTCTAAAATTTGTTAATATTTTATAAAAAGAAATAAATTATAACCTTGTGTATTAGGCTAATTTAAATATTTTTGTACGGAATTTTAACATTTTAAAATTTCGGCCTAAGATGCCAGAATTTAACATTTTAGGGTTCAGTGAATTACCTAAAGAACATTGTTCTTTTTGAAAGAAATGCCTTTTTTGCTTTAAGCAACCAAAAACAAATTTAAAACAAATACCTACTATTATATGATGAGAAAATTACTTTACTCGTTTTTATTTTTCATTTCTTCTAAATCTTTCTTCAAAAGATTGTGTAAATCAAGTTTAGGCTTGCTTTGTGTTGGGATGTTTTTTGTGGTTTCTGCAAATTATGGACAATGTACTTTTGGAACTTCACAAATATCTGGCTCTGCTAAGTCTATAATTTATAACAAAGAAGCAGTTTCAGGAACAGACATTGGTACTGTAACATTTACTGGTGTGCCTGTGGGTAGATACGTGGCAGTGAATGTTATTCAGGGATTAACATACACAATTAATGCTATATCAGCTCCATCATCTTTTAGAGAGCGAATTACACTTTTTAGCTCAAGTAATACCTCTATGAATGTTGGAACAGCAGTCGAACCTAACAGTGGGAACGGGGGAGCTACCTATACAGATTGGTTAGCAACATTTACGGGAACATTATTTGTGAAAATTACTAATAATTCTGGATGTAGTTCAGGCGGAAACAACTCTACCATTACTGTAAGATATACAGGAGGGAATAATACTGTTGACAAGGCTAATGCGAATGCAGAGGGAACCAATTCTTGGATTGCTCACGTTTATGATTTTTCTAGTTCGGTTGATGTCGACCCTCTTTCAGTTGCAGATGCTTTTACTAATTCTACTTATTTAGGGTACTTTAATCAAGCAAATACGGTTACTGGAAATACGACTTCATTCGCTCAAAGTTATGGTGTCGGACTTACTCCGAATGTTCCTTTTATTGCTACCGGAGTTACGCAACCATTGTTTTATGGGGAAACATTTGCTGTACGCTATAGAATGCGATCAACTTTGCCAAAAGGTTGTTATTTTGTTAAGGTAAGAGGAGATGATGGAGTTAAACTTAGTGTAGATGGTGTTAATGTTTTTGATGCGTGGATACAGCAAGGTCCTACAGAATATACAAACGTATTGGTGTACCTGAATGGAAATAGTCAATTAGTATTAGATTACTATGATTATGATGAAGCCAATGTAACCGATTTTAGTATCTATCCAGCCGATGATACAATAAATTCTGTAAATAAAATAAATACAGCAGGTCCTGTCTATCGTTGTGCGGGAAGTAATTCAGTTTTAGATGGTTCAGCTATTACTTATCAAGGATCAAATACTAACCCATCAATTAAATTTCAGTGGCAATCATCACCAGATGATGCGTCTTGGACAGATATTCCTACTAATGGAACATCGGAGAATTATACAGTACCAGCAACAAATCCTACATCGCAGACAACAGTTTATTATAGAAGAAATGTTACAGGGACGGCTAGTAATGCAGGATCTTGTACTTATAGTACAGAATCAATAGCAGTTATAACAAGTCTAAATTCAACTCCTGCCTTAGGGACAGCTATTACAGGAACAGCAAGTCAATGTCCTTCAGTTACGGGACAAGTTTATTCAATTACTGCAACGAATGCTGCATCCTTCAATTGGAGTGTGCCATCAGGATGGAATATAACATCTGGACAAGGCACTAATAGTATTGCTGTAACAACAGGAATAGCAGGTGGGACAATTAGTGTTGCTGCTGCAAATGGATGTAACAGAACCGCGACAAGAAATTTGGCTGTAACAGTGAATGCAAATAATACCGTGGCACTAAATTCAGCTACAGGTACAGATGCCCAAACAAGATGTATTAATACAGCAATTACAAACATTAGATATAATACAACCGGCGCAACAAGCGCAACTGTGACAGGTCTTCCAGCCGGGGTTACAGGAAGCTGGTCAGGAAATGTAGTGACGATAAGTGGTACTCCGACAGAAAGTTCTGCAACACCATATACTTATACGGTTACATTAAATGGCGGATGTGGAACAGTAACAGCTACAGGAACAATAAGAGTAAATCCAATTAATACGGTATCGTTGACTTCAGCTGCGGGCACAAATGCACAGACTGCATGCATCAACACTCCGATTACAAATATCACTTACTCTACCACTGGTGCAACAAGTGCAACTGTAACAGGTCTTCCAGATGGAGTTACAGGAAGCTGGTCAGGAAATGTAGTGACTATAAGCGGAACTCCGACAGTCAGTTCGGCAACACCATATTCTTATACTGTTACATTAAATGGCGGATGCGAAACAGTAACGACTACAGGAACAATAAGAGTAAATCCGACCAATACAATTACCTTAACTTCTGCGACAGGTACAGATGCACAATCTATATGTTTTAACTCAGCAATCACAGACATTACTTATGCGACTACTGGAGGAACTTTAGTTGCGATTTCCGGTTTTCCAACTGGACTTAATATAACATGGTCAGGAAGTGTTTTTAGAATTAGCGGAACCCCAAATGTAAGTTCTGCAAGCCCTTATAATTATACTGTTGCGTTGCAAGGCAATTGTGCAACTGTTACACTTTCTGGAACAATCACGGTAAAACCATTACCTACAGCCCCAACAATTACAAAAAACAACAATGCTTCATGTAATACTTTAGGAAGTATAACCCTAAGTGATTTGCCAGCAGACTGGACTGTTAATCAAACAGGAGCAACGACTCTGCCAAAAAGTTATCCTGGGCCAGGTGCTTCTTTAGCTATTCAAGATTTAGTAGCAGATACATATAGTTTTACTGTTACAAATAATGCTACAGGTTGTACTTCAAGTGCAGTAAATGTTACGATAGCAGATACTAGTTCAAATACAGAATGGGATGCGACAGGATGGACAAATGGAGAACCTGACGGAAGTAAAAGCGTTACGATTTCATATGTTACAGCAAGTCATCAGCCTTTTACAATTGCTAAGCCAAATATACAGGCGTGTTCTTTAACTATTACTGCGACATCAGATGTAATTATCCCAGATGGAGTAACTTTGACAATCACAAATAAAGTGACAAGTAATGGTAAATTAGTGTTTGAAAGTGGTTCAAGTTTATTACAAACTACTAATGTGAAAAATGACGGTGATATTGTTTATAAAAGAACAACTAAAATAAACCGTTTCGATTTGACTTATTGGTCAAGTCCAGTTAGGGGAGAACCAGATACTTTTAAAATGAAGGATTTGTCATCGGAAACTCTTTTCGATAAGTTCTTCACTTATAGCCCTACTGGAGGCTGGGCAACTAGTTTGTATGGAATGGCGGAAATGGAATCAGGAAAGGGATATAGCATTAGAGGACCACAGTCATTTGACACTAAAACAGCTGCTGACTTTACTGGAGAATTTAAAGGAAGACCAAACAATGGTGATATAACAGTACCATTAGTGGTTCCAGATAAATGGTTTTTATTAGGAAATCCTTATCCATCTGCGATCGATGTAGATGCATTGTGGGATGCTAATACTGATCAATTAGGTGCACTTTATTTCTGGACTCACGTTGCTCCTCCAACGAAAGCTCCAGGCGACAATACCTATCGTTATACAAGTAATGATTATGTAGTTTATACTGCTTCAGGAGGTACAGTTGTTGGTGGAACAAAATCATTTGACGGATTTATAGCTGCGGGTCAGGGATTTTTTGCTAGACCAAAAACGACTGAAATACATTTTAACAATGATATGCGTAGAGGTTCATCAGTTAATGGTAGCTTCTTTAAAGTAGCTAGTAAAAGTAAAAGCATTGAAAGAAATCGTATTTGGTTAAATATGGTAAATGCCGAAGGTGCTTTTAAACAAATATTAGTTGGTTATATTGAGGGCGCTACTAATAATGTAGATTTTAATTATGACGCCCCTACAATTGCAGGTAACTCTTATCTTGATTTTTATAGTTTAAACGAAACAAAGAAATTAACTATTCAAGGACGTGCTCTGCCTTTTGAAAATACCGACTTAGTTCCGTTAGGATATAAAACTACTGTTGCAGGCGATTTTACGATTGGAATAGATCATGGGGATGGATTCTTTGGTAAACAAGAAGTTTACCTAGAAGATAAAACTACTGGAAAGACAATTAATTTACGTAACGAAAATTATACATTTAGTACATTAGTTGGAACTTTTACCGATCGTTTTGTCCTTCGCTATACAGGTAAAACATTAGGTACAGATGATTTAGAAAATCTTGAAAACAGCGTTTTGGTTTCTGTAAAAAACAAAACAGTTAGTATCACTTGTTCTAAAGAAACGATCAAAGATGTTACTATTTTTAACGTTGGCGCTCAGTTAATATACAGCAAAAACAAAGTGAATTCATCAGAATTGCAGATTACAAATTTACAGTCTAGTGATCAGGTTTTATTAGTTAAAGTAACTTTAGAAAATGGTTCTACTATTACTAAAAAAGTGATTTTTTCTAATTTGTAATAAAAAATAATATTTCTTCAAATGCCCATTCTTTAATAAAAGAATGGGCATTTTTTATTTAGAAAAATCCCTAAATCTTGGTATTGTGTTTTTAATTATGACTTTATAATTTAGTTTAATTCTTACAATTTTAAACTTTAATTGCGCCGTTTTGATTAAAAATATATTTTATTCGTTAATGCTAATTTTGATGTCAGCTCAAACACTTTTCTCGCAGCAAGGTAAAGTTGACAGTTCATTTAACGTTCTAGATAATGGCCAAAATGGAGATGGATTTAATAATACTGTTCGAACGCTTCTCCTTCAAAAAGAAGGTGCTTTGCTGGTAGGGGGAGATTATTTGAGTTTAAATGGCACAGCCGTCTCGTACCTGACTCGATTAAATCCAAACGGATCTATAGATGAAAGTTTCAATACAGGTACAGGTTTTAATGGTAAGATTTATGCTTCTTGTTTGCAAGCTGATGGGAAAATTATTGTGGGAGGAAATTTTACAAGTTATAACGGAATTAAAGCGGGAAGATTAATCCGTTTAAATGAAGACGGTTCTTATGATGCTACTTTTGATACCACAATTGGAGCAGCTACAGGAATTGTATATGATATTGCTTTACAGGCAGATGGTAAAATAATTATAGTTGGAAGCTTTACAAAATATAATAATAGTACAGTAAACAGAGTAGTACGTTTATTGCCAAACGGAACAATCGATTCTACGTTTCTTACCGGTTCTGGATCTGCGCTAAATGTTACACAAGTAAAAGTTTTATCAGACCATAGAATCATTCTCACAGGTAATTTTACCACTTTTAATGGCATTTCTGCCAATAGAATAATTCGTTTAAATTCTAATGGGACATTTGATTCCAGTTTTAATACTGGCGCTGGGTTCAATGATGATGTTAATGCCATTGCCTTACAGTCTGATGGGAAAATAGTTTTAGGAGGTAATTTTACCCTTTTTGATAATGTTGAAGCGAATAGAATTATTCGCTTAAATGAAGACGGAACTAAAGATGAAAGCTTCTCAACTGGTTCAGGTTTTAGTAAAGAAGGAGTTCAGACAATCAGAATTAATAAGAATGGCAATATCATGGTAGGCGGTTCTTTTACCGGATTTTACAATAAAACCGAAGCGATAAGATTAATTTTTCTACAATCTGATGGTAGCGTAAAACCTAATTTTGATATCGGTGCAGGACCTGCTTCTGCCTCAGTTCTAGCTTTAGAATTTGATGAAGAAGATTCTTGGTTTGTCGGAGGTTCTTTCGCTGTTTTTAACGGCCAAAATCAAGGAAGGTTAGCAAAAATTAATAGTGAAGGAGAACACGATATTTCCTATTTGGCTTCTGGAGTAGGATTTGATAATTCTGTTTTTAGTATTCTACCCCTTCCAAGTAGAAAGATAATAGTTGGCGGAAATTTTAAAACTTTTAACGGGCTTGCTGCTCCCAAAATGGTCTGCTTATTAGAAAACGGAGCAATTGACCCCACTTTTAATACCACAAATTCTGGTAGTAATAATCTAATCAAAACTACTGTACTTCAAAATGACGGAAAGATTGTTTTAGGAGGGAATTTTACAAAGTACAATGATCTTACTCATAATCGTATTGTTAGAATATTAGCCAATGGGGAAATTGATAATTCATTTAACACTGGCGACGGATTTAATGCGCAAGTGTATACCATGGCAATTCAGTCCGATCAAAAAATAATTGTGGCAGGATCATTTACTAAATACAATACTGTTAGTGCTAATAGAATTGTCCGAATTCTTCCAGACGGAATAAAAGATCCAACTTTTAATATTGGTTTAGGTGCAGACAGTGTAATAGAAAGTCTAGTCGTGCAAGAAGATGGAAAGATACTGGTTGGAGGTCATTTTAAAACCTTCAACGATATGCCTTTTGCAGGTTTGGTAAGGCTAAATCAAGATGGAAGTATTGATGCTAGCTTTAATATAAAAGAGGGTTTCGATAAATATGTTTATGCAATTGCACTTCAGTCCGATCATAAGATTATTGTGGGAGGTTCTTTTTTGACTTTTAATAAGGTTTCAGAAAAACGCATTCTTCGATTAAATAGTGATGGAAGTCTCGATACTACATTCCAATCAGGCGCTGGCTTTAGTAAAGGAGATATTCGTGCTATTTTAGTGCAGCCAGACGATAGAATTTTGTTGGGAGGAAGTTTTTCGGGGACATATAATACTATTGTTTCTTCTCGATTGATTCGTTTATTGCCTTCGGGATCGTATGATAATTCTTTTGTGGCACCATCAAATAATACGCTGTTTGCAATGAAATTCGATGAAGATTATAGATTGATGATTGGTGGTAATTTTAACTCTGTTTCGGGTATTTCAAAACATAGAATTGCCCGCTTAAAACTTTGCGTTAATACCACAACTTGGGATGGAGTTTCGTGGTCGAATGGTTATCCTTCTGCGGGAAAAGACGTTTACTTTAAAGAAAGTTTTCCAAACTTGAAAACAGCTAATATATGCGGATGCAATATTGAACAAGATAAAACGGTTACGTTACTTGAAAAAAATACATTAGGAATTGAGTTTGCTTACACCGGTAAAGGAATACTTGTTTTAGAAGATTCTGCTAGTTTATATCAAGAGGATGATGACATAGTAAACACAGGAATCATTCATTTAAAAAGAAAAACAAAACCAGTAATTCGATTTGACCTTACCTATTGGTCTTCACCAGTAGCCGATATGACATTGCATGATTTTTCATCCGAAACCCTTTTTGATAAATATTTCTGGCACGATTCCACTTTAGGATGGAAAACAAACCTTTACGGAAGCATGACTATGACTTCTGGTCGTGGCTACAGTATTAGAGCTCCGCAAAGTTTTTCTACTACAGAGCGAGCGATATTTGAAGGTGTTTTCAAAGGAATTCCAAACAATGGTAAAATAGAAGTTGAGTTGATTGCCGCAGATCGGTTTTATTTAGTAGGTAATCCATATCCATGCGCCATAAGTGCAGATGATTTCTTAACAGAAAATGAGCCGAAAACAAAGGGTGCATTATACTTTTGGACGCATAACACTCCGCCTAGAATTACAATTTCAGGAACTAATACCTATCGATATACTAATGATGATTATGCAGTTTACAATTTATTAGGAGGTGTTGGCACAAGCTCAGCTTTAAGTTCTGGAGTTAGTAATGATGCGCCAGATGGTATAATTGCGTCGGGGCAAGCCTTTTTTGTAAAAAGCAATCTAACAGGCACTTTAGAATTTAGAAATAGTATGAAAGTTCGAGATAGAAATACTTCTTTTTTTCGACCAGTTCCAAACTCACGAGCAAAATCTGTTATCGAAAAGCATCGGTTTTGGCTAAACATTAAAAACAATGAAAATGAATTCAAACAGATTTTAATAGGATATGCATCAGGCGCTTCAAATTCTTTAGATCTGAATTATGATGCAGAATATTTAAGTTCAGGAATGCCATTGGATTTTTATAGTATAATAGAAAATAAAAAATTAGTAATCCAAGGCCGTGAATTGCCTTTTTTAGAAAGCGATTCAATAGCTATAGGTTATAAGACTACAGTAGGTGATAATTTAAAAATTGAGATAGATCATAAAGATGATTTTTTTAATGATAGACCTATTTTTTTAGTCGATAAAAAATTAAATAAAACACATAATATTTCTGAAAGTTCCTATCAGTTTGATTCTGAAGCAGGAACCTTTAATGATCGTTTTTCTATAATTTACATTAATGCAACTTTACGAAACAATATTTCTGATAACCTCTCGAAGGATATTTTAGTATCTGTTAAAAACCATAATATACATATTGAATCTCTAGCTGAACTAATGAAAGAGGTACTAATATTTGATGTTTTAGGAAATCTACTGTATAGAATAGATCAGCTTGAAACCCAAAAAGTCTCGATCGAAAACTTGTTCTCTTCTCATCAGGTTTTATTAGTAAAAGTCATTTTCGAAAATGGCAAATCGGCTTCAAAAAAAGTCATTTTTTAAAGACCGAATAGAAATCGTATCTAATTGCTTTTTTTCTTTGGTTAATATCTTGAAAATCAATGTCTTGTTTTTAAATTAACAGTTTTTTCTTATTTTTTATGTTTTTTGAGTTTTTAGTGTTAAAATTATGGGTTTAATACTACATTAGGAATTTATGCGTAAATAAAATCGTACCTTGTAGTTGGTTTTTGTCGATGAAATGCTTTTTTTATCGATTAAATACTTTTCTATAAGCCAATGATTTGATTTTTTTTCTTCAAAAAGCACAGTTTCAAAAACGGTGTTTTATCTGCCTTAAGTTGATTGTAAAATTGGAGCGCTTCATTAATTCTATATAAAGACTCAGTCTTGTTGGTATGGCCTTAAAGAATTTCTCTTTTTCATTTTGCAATTAATGATGTTTTGAGTTTGAATTTATTTTTCAATTACTAAAATGCCACAAGATGAAAAAAGATTTACTTACTACGCTGAGTTTCTTCAGCTTTTTATCTTTAATGACTTATATTGGGAAACCATTAAAATCAAGTAGAGGATTAAGAATTCTGCTGGTTTTAGTTTTATCAATCTTCTATACCACGTCAAAAGCACAAACTTTAGTACATTCAGTTCCAGCTAGTAATCCTTCTTTCCCTCTTCCTGCAGGTATGGACGAAGTTACTGTTGAAGCTTGGGGTGCAGGAGGAGCTGGAGGTGCAGCTCAAGGTGGTAGCGGATGGGGAAGAGGTGCTCCTGGAGGAGGAGGAGGTGCATATGCTTTAGGAAAAATTACAGGAATAACAGCATCAACTTTGAATGTCATTGTTGGTCTTCCAGGCGCAGGAGGAACAGGAAATGGAACCGGTGGGGGAGCATCTTATATAACCGGTTTTCAAGGAGTTTTTTTCGCGCCAGGGGGTGCAGGAGGTACGGCTAATCTTCCAACTACAGGAGATACTCCGCCTGGTGCGACACCTGCAACTACTGGTACTATAGGAAGTATAACGATGACAAATGGAGGAGCTTCGGGAATAGGATATAATAGTTTACTAAATTTAGCGCTTTCCTCTGGAAATGGTGGTAATGCCGCCAATCAAGGACCACAAAAAGGAGGAGCAGGAGGACTTGGTTATGCTAGTCTTTTGGGAGCAAATGGTGCAGGAAAGCCTGGACAGGAATTTGGAGGAGGGGGTTCTGGAGCGGCTAGTTCCTTAAATTTATTAACTCCATCAACTTTATATAATGGAGGAAGTGGTGCCAGAGGTCAAGTTAACATTACATATACTTGTAAACAATATAGTTTAACTGGAATATCAGCGCCAAATGTTTGTACAGGAACAACCACACAAGTACAATTAACGGGGTCAGCGGCTAGTCTGCCGGCTGGTACATACACAGTAACGTACAATAGAAGTCTACCCAATGCGGCAGGACTAACAGAAACAATGGTAGTTGGGGCTGCCGGATCTGGAAGTTTTACCGCAAGGGGATTGACTGCTTTAGGAAGTAGCACTATTACAGTTACTTCTTTAACTTCAGTAGATTGTACTTCACCTATTAGTGCGAATAATGCTGTCAATATCGTAGTTAGTGCTCAGCCGACAATAACTTTAGGCTCAACTACGGCTGTGTGTGAGAGCGCTAGTTTGCAAAATGTAACATTACCTTATTCGGCAGTTACGAATGCGCCAACGACTTACAGCATTACGTGGAGTGCAAATCCTGCAAATACTTTCGCACCAGTTACAAATGCTGCTTTGCCAGCAAATTCAATAAGTATTGCTGTTCCTGCTGGAACTGCTAGTGGGACATATACAGGATCGCTAACGGTTCGCAATGCGGCTGGGTGCGTGTCTGCGGCTCCAACAAATTTTACTATAACTGTAAATCCGTTACCTACAATAACTTTGGGAGCCACTACTGCGGTATGTGCAAGTACAAGTGCACAAAGCACTACTTTGCCTTATAGTGCTGTCACAAATGCACCAACGACATACAGCATTACGTGGAATACCAGTCCGGCGAATACTTTCGCGCCAGTTACAAATGCGACATTGCCAGCAGGTTCGATTAGTATTCCGATA
>NZ_JAXCWF010000002.1:228518-494628 GCF_034044945.1 Flavobacterium sp. CFBP9031 | reverse complement strand
AGGCCACATCAGGGAATTGATGGAAAAAAGCCAATCGAAATGATAAATCCGTTACCGAAATAAGTGACTTTTACAATTTCGACGAAGGAGAAATCTCCGCTAGAAACTCCACAAAGATTGAATTCTAGGAACGGAGCTACTTGTGGAGATTTCTCCTTCGTCGAAATGACAAATAATACGTTTATTCTCCTTGTAAAAAACTTTGCGACTTGGCGCCTTTGCGAGCAAATTCCAATCCAACAAAAAAACTTAGTCCCTTAGTATCTTAGCTACTTAGCATCTTTTAAAAAAAACTAATGCGAATGCTCCCCGCCTCCCTTCATTGCAGAAAGCAGATAAAATGCGCCTTTTGTAACAATCTTTGATTGAGAATCAATCTTATCAACGAATTTTACTTCTGTAAAACCTAAATCGGTTGTGCCTGGAATAACTTCTACAGCTTTAAAATGAATTTCTTCTTCGTGTGCTTCTTCTTTTTCGCCTGCTTTGTGTTCGTGTTTTTCTTCTGCATGACCTTCTTCCTGAACAAAAACAAAATACTTATCAGCATTTCTAACTACTGCATCTTTTGGAAGCGCTGGAACAGTTGCATTGGTAATATTAATATTCGCAGAAACGTACATTCCCGGAATCAAACCTTTGGCATCAGCGGGATCAATTCTGGCATGTACGGCAACCGTTTTACTTTCGTTAGAAAAAGACTTATTGATTCCGAAAATCTTTCCTTTAATCGATTTATTCGACTGATTCGTTAACACAAAATCAATTACCTGACCAACAGAAATCGAACCCAAATCTTTTTCATATACATTCAGATCCAAATGCATCTGACTGTTGTCTACCACTTCAAAAAGCGAAACTCCTGTATTCGCAAAAGCACCTTTGGCAATATTGATTTTTCCAACAAAACCATTTATTGGCGAAACAATCGGCACGACCGATGTCGCTCCTTTTGTATTGACATGTAAAGCATCCAACTTGTTTTTTGCTGCTTGAGCACGAGCTCTTTCGGCTGCTAATTTGGCTTTTACTTCCTGAAAAGTCTTTCTCGGATTCACATTTTCCTCACTCAATGTTTTCTGACGATTATACTCTAACTGCAAGAATTCAACATTCGCAACGGCCGACTGATAATCTTCCTGCATTTCTATAACTTCCAAATTCTGAATCGTTGCTAGAACTTTCCCTTTGTTTACATAAGTTCCTTCTAAAACAAAAATATCTTTTACTGTTCCGCCAATTAAAGTCGAAACCTCAGCAGAATTTTGCGGAGGAACTGTTGTGTAACCATTTGCTTTGATGACTTTGTTAAGATTTCGATCTTCTACAATTCCAGTTTCAATGCCAACCGTTTTGTATTGTGATTCCGTCAAAGCCACTTCTGTAGTTTCTTTTTCTTCTTCCTGAGCTTCTTCCGCTTTCTTTTCGTTACAACTTGCTAAAGTAACCGCAAGGCACGCAAAGACAAAGCGCAAGGCACGCAAGGAAATTAAACTTTGCGTTAAAATCTTTGCGCTCTTTGCGGTTAAATAATTCAGTATATTTTTCATGATTAATTGTTTTTGATAGTTGGAAATTGAAGTTCGATAGCGCTCTGATTATAGCTGTGCGTTGCCTCTGCAAATTGTTTTTTAATATCAATGGCCTGATTTAAAAAGCTGATATACGACCAGTAACTCATATCGCCGTTGGCATAACTTTTTTGCGCCGTTTCAATAATCTGATCGGCATAATGCAGCCCTTCATTTTGGAAATAAGCTAAGTTTTTCTGCTGCTTTTTGAAATTGTTCTGCAATTCTTCTTTCTGCAGATTCAGCATCATTTTATTTCGATCTAAAGCCATTTGCGACTGCGAAATACTGATTTCAGCCGCTTTGGCTTTGGTCGTATTCACACCGCCAAATAACGGAATCTGTAATCCTGCTGTAAAACCCTGAAACAGCGATTCGGTATTAATGGTTTGTGCAAAATAGCCTAATCCAACTTTTGGTGTTCGCAGTGCTTTAAACGTTCCCGCTTCTTTTTGGTAAACCGAAATCTGCTGCTGATAAAAATCGGTCATCAGCGTTTCTGCTTCTGTATTTTCCTGATTTTCTATAAAAGTGTATTGTAAAGCCGTCTTTGAATCGGGAACAATATTTTCGTCTGTCTGAATGAAAAATTGCAATTGTTTCTGATAGATTGCCAAGTCGTATTCTAACTGTGCTTTCTGTGTCTCAATTTCTTTTACTTTAGCTTTTGCACTAATTACTTCTATGTTTCCGCTTTCTCCTGTTTTAAAACGAAGCTCGGCGTTCTTTAAGAACTTGGTGTAAATAGCATTCAATTCTGAATTTAGTTTCTGGATGGAAACACCATACAAATATTGATAATACGCCAATGTCACCGCTTTTTCAATTTCATACGAAGACAGAGCTTTTCGTTTTTCGGCCAGTTTTGCCAATTCTTC
This sequence comes from Flavobacterium sp. CFBP9031, assembly GCF_034044945.1. NCBI lineage: Bacteria > Pseudomonadati > Bacteroidota > Flavobacteriia > Flavobacteriales > Flavobacteriaceae > Flavobacterium > Flavobacterium sp. CFBP9031. Next base: position 492,179 of record NZ_JAXCWF010000002.1, on the reverse strand, counting down.
CTGCAATTGTCGGTTGGCTTTAGTTATATTTCCTAACGGAAAAAACTGCTGTACCGAAACGTTATGGTCAAAATCGGCACTATTAAACTGCCCACCCTGATACTGTACTTGCAAGGGATCGGGCTGAAAAGCCGCTTTTTTAAGAACGGTTTGTTTTTCGATTTCTTTGTCAGCGATTTTTAAGTCGATGTTGTTTGATTTGGCTAGTTCTATTGCTTTTTCCAGACTTATGGTTTGCTGTCCTTGTGAAGGTAAGGTAAGCAATAGAAACGCAATTAACCGCAACCCCGATAGCCATCGAGAGCAAAGCTTTTTCAATCCTATTTTATATGTTAAGTTTTTCATTTTCTTATTTTTTTATCTCTCGCAGATTTTGCAGATTTAGGGGATTTTTTAAAATTAATCTGCCAGATCTGCTGAATCTGCGAGAGAAATTATTTTCTACACGCAGTAATAAATTATCTAATTATCAGATTTTCTAATTATCTCATTACGATTAAACTTCTCCAACAATAAATACAAAATCGGTAAGACGATCAACGTTAATAAAGTTGCCGAGATTAATCCGCCGATTACTACGGTTGCTAGAGGTTTCTGAACTTCTGCCCCGCCGCTTGTGGATAAAGCCATTGGCAAAAATCCTAATGAAGCTACAGCTGCAGTCATTAAAACAGGACGCAAACGTGTTTTGGTTCCGATAAGAATTCTCTGAAACGGATCTGAAATTCCTTCTGTTTTTAACTGATTGAAATACGAAATCAATACAATTCCGTTTAAAACTGCAATTCCGAATAAGGCAATAAAACCAATTCCCGCCGAAATACTAAATGGCATTCCTCTCAGCGACAGCGCAAAAACACCTCCAATAGCCGATAACGGAATCGCACTAAAAATCAGCAGCGCTTGTTTGGCACTTTTAAAAGTAAAATACAGCAAGACTAAAATCAGTCCCAAAGCAATTGGCAAGGCTACAGAAAGTCTTTTTGAAGCTTCGATTAAATTCTCAAACTGTCCGCCATACGTCACATAATAACCTGCGGGAAGCTTAAAGCTTTTATCCAGTTTTGCCTGAATTTCTTCGACAACACTTTTGATATCTCGTCCACGAACATTTAAACCAACGGTAATTCTTCGTTTTCCGTCTTCGCGGATAACCTGTACAGGACCTTGTTCGTAGTCTACAGAAGCAACCTGAGAAAGGGGAACTTGCTGTCCGCTAGGAAGCGGAATAAACAAATTACTTACATCGGTAATATCTCCACGATTGTCTTCATCCATTCTTACTACCACATCAAATCTTTTGCTTTCGTCATAAATCTTTCCGGCCACTTCTCCAGCAAAAGACGAACGTATAATCTGGTTGATATCTGAAATATTCAATCCATACAGGGCGATTTTATCGTAATCGTATTTGATGGTAATCTGTGGCAATCCCGTTACTTTATCAGCTTTTAAATCACCGATTCCGTCGATTCCTTTTATTTTCGAAATCAATTCTGTCGCTTTGGCATCTAGAATTTCCAAATCGTCACCAAAAATCTTGATGGCAATATCAGATCGGCTTCCTGTCATTAATTCGTTAAAACGCATTTGGATTGGCTGAGAGATTTCGATATTAGCCCCTGGAATAATTTCCATTTCTTCTTTCATGGCATTGGCAAGTTCTTCCCAATTACGGTATTTGCCTTTCCATTCTTTTTTGTCTTTTAAAACAATAATCAAATCCCCGCTTTCAATTGGCATCGGATCGGTTGGAATTTCACCACTTCCGATTTTAGTTACAATAGTCTTAATTTCTGGGAATTTAGCTTTTAGAATCTGTTCGTATTTCGTAGTAGTTTCCACCATTTGCGTTAGCGAACTTCCTGTCATAATGGTCGCATTGATAGCTAAATCGCCTTCTTCGATTGTTGGAATAAATTCGCCTCCCATATTCTGGAAAACGATAAAGGCAAAAGCAAATAATCCGACAGCAATAGAAAGCACGACTTTTTTAAATTTTAAGGCTTTTTTCAATAAAGGCGTATAACGGCTTTCTAGCCAAGCAATCATGCGATCGCTAAAGTTTTCTTTGTGTTCTGTTTTTTTCGAAAGAAACAAAGCGCTCATCATTGGGATATACGTCAGCGAAAGAATAAATGCTCCAATAATGGCAAAACCAACTGTCATGGCCATTGGTTTAAACATTTTTCCTTCGGTTCCAATCAAAGCCAGAATTGGCAGATATACTATCAGAATAATGATTTCTCCAAAAGCAGCACTGTTCCTGATTTTTGAAGCCGAATTATAGACTTCTTCGTCCATTTCTTCCTGCGTTAGTTCTTTTTTGTTTTTGAGTTTCTGCAGATGATGCATCGTCGCTTCGACAATTATTACGGCGCCGTCGACTATAATCCCGAAATCTATGGCTCCGAGACTCATTAAGTTTCCGCTTACGCCAAAGGCATTCATTAAAATAACGGCAAACAGCATTGCCAGTGGAATCACAGAAGCAACAATCAATCCCGCACGAAGATTTCCTAAGAATAATATCAGAACAAAAATTACGATTAAAGCTCCTTCTAATAAATTCTTAGCAACGGTTTTTATAGAATTATCAACTAGTTTTCCTCTGTCAATAAAAGCTTCGGCAACAACTCCTTCGGGAAGGCTTTTATTAATCTGAGCCATTTTTTCGTGAACACGGTTTACAACAGCGCTGGAGTTTTCTCCTTTCAGCATCAAAACCATACCCGAAACAATTTCTCCTTTTCCATCTTTGGTTGATGCACCATAACGCAAAGCGATGCCTTCGCGCACCTGTGCAACATTTCGAACCAAAACAGGCGAACCATTTCGGTTTTTTACTACCACATTTTCAAGGTCTTTTACGCCTTTTGCCATTCCTACACCGCGAATAAAATACGTATATTGATCTTTTTCGATATAAGCACCACCTGTATTTTGATTGTTTTTTTCTAAAGCATCAAAAATTTCGGTTATCGTTACACCCAAGCTATTCAGCATGTTTGGATTTACAGCAATTTCAAACTGTTTTAGTTTTCCGCCCCAAGTACTTACATCGGCAACACCTTTAATACCCTGTAATTGAGGAATAATAATCCAATCCTGAATGGTTCTCAGTTCGACAGCACTATATTTGTTTTCATAGCCTTTTTTAGCATAAACATCATATTGGTAAATTTCTCCTAATCCTGTTGAAATTGGTGCCAATTCGGGAGAATTTACATAATCTGGAATGTTTTCTTCGGCTTGTTTTAAGCGCTGAAAAATTTGTTCGCGAGCCCAATAAATATCTACATCGTCTTCAAAAACAACGGTAACAACCGATAATCCGAAACGGGAAATACTGCGAAGTTCTATAATATTGGGGACTGTTTTTACAGCTCTTTCTAAAGGATACGTAATTAATTGCTCGACTTCTTGACTCGCCAATGTTGGTGCAGTGGTAATAATCTGAACCTGATTATTGGTTACATCTGGCAGGGCATCGAGCGGTAAATTTTTAAGCGAATAGCTTCCCCAAGCAATGAGTGCAAGGGTAAATAATAGTATGACGAATTTGTTTCGTATACTAAACTGAATGATTTTATCTAACATTTGAATATATAATGACGTGAGAAATTAGACAATTAAATTGTCTGTAAAAGTGTGGAAAGTCCACAACTCTCTCGCCCGTTTTCGATCTTTATCGAACAGGCCTAATCATTATACTATTTGAGGGGGCTGCCAAATACTTCCATAGAAATTGGAAATAAAAACAGAACTGTAACTTGGTAATGCAATTGAGATTTGATTGTAAGTCTTAGGAAATTCAAAACTTACGGCAGAATGGTAACTTAAAACCTGTGCGCCGCAGCAATTGCAGGCACAAAATGGAGAACATAAATCATTGTCTTTGTCGTGCGAATGATTGTCTTCTGAAGCAAACTGAGCTGTTTTATGCATAGCACTGTTTACTTCCATATCGGCACATGGCATATTAGACAATGCCAGCAGGTAAATTGATAATATGATTGTTATCCATTTCACAGTCGTAAAAATACAATTATTTTTTCAATTGGTAAGTCATGCTAATAATTCCTAAAAGAAAAATACTGAAAAATAGCACAAAAATTATTTTTAAGGCTTTTATCATTTTCTTATTAATTTTTGTCGTAGGTAAGAAAATTTCGTTAACTTTAACATTAATTAACACATTATTAAGCCTTTAATTTACAACAAAACCTATTTAGCATACAGAATAAAAAGTTTTTCATACCTCATTAGTACATATTTATTTTTCGCAGTTTAATTAATTAACATTAAAACACTCTAATCAATGAAATGTAATACACTAATATCAGCCTTTTTATTACTATTTAGCATGCAAATTTTCGGGCAGGTTTATACCGACAAAATTGTAGGGAAAAAAAATGAAGAATTAAAAGACAGTCTTAAAGTCGAAAAATATCCGTACGCTTTACCGATCTGGGGTGAGAAAGTAGCTCAAAAAGGATACAAACTTCCCTACTCTGCAGGTGTTTCTGTTAATTATTTTTGGCAGGAATCTGAAATTGTCATTAATGATTTAAACATTGGTTTTAATCATGGGCCCCAATATAACTTAGATGAAATTGTACGATTTGATAAATCAACGGTTGAAGCTGGTGCGCTAACTATTAGACCTGATATCTGGCTGCTTCCCTTTTTAAATATTTATGGAATTTTTGGAAAAGCCAAAACGGCAACTAAAATTAATGCTGGTATTTGGGTGCCAGATGCAGATAACAATTGGTCTGAAGTCGCCAATTTTAGCACCAAAGCAAATTTTGACGCTACTACTTTTGGTATAGGTATGACACCAACAATTGGTATTGGCGGTGGCTGGCTGGCTCTGGATATGAACATGGCCTGGACTGATATTAGTTCCCTAGATAAACCTGCTTTTTCCTATGTTTTTGGTCCGAGATTAGGAAAAACATTTAAATTCAATAAACCAGACACCAATATAGCGGTTTGGGTTGGAGGTTTTAGAGTTCATATTTCTGGAGATACAAATGGTGATTTGCCTTTATCTGATTTTATTGATCTAAGCAGTGCTCAAGCTAAAGTAGACAGCGGACTTCAAAAAGTTTCTGACAATCAGACAAAAGTAGATGCATGGTGGGATGGTTTAACTCCAGCTGAACAAAAAAATCCAGTTAATGTAGCCAAACATAACACTGCCGACAGAGCTTTAGAAAGAGCAGGAACATTCCTTGCAACTCTTGACGGAGCACTGAGCACAGCCTCAGATTCATCTGTTCAATATTCCCTTCAAAAAAGACCAAAAGACATGTGGAACTTTATTATTGGGTCTCAGTATCAATTCAGTAAACATGTAATGTTTCGTGCAGAGTGCGGTTTCTTAGGTTCTCGTACACAAGTATTGGGAAGTTTGCAATACCGTTTTGGACTGTAATTCATCCATTATATGAAAAAGATTTTATTAATCGTTTTTGCTTTCTTCTGTATTTCCACGGCGCAGTCACAAGTTTTGATTTCCTTAATCTTTGGAGATAAACTCAACTCAGAGTTTTTAGAATTTGGTCTGGAAGGCGGTGCAAATTTTTCTACCATTTCAAACATGGGATCTTCTGCTTTAAATCCAGGATTTAATCTTGGTTTTTATTTTGACTTTAGATCAAGAAAAAATCCGGCGTGGATGATCAATACTGGAGTAATTGTAAAATCTCCTATGGGAGCAAAAGAGATTCCGGTGTATTCTCTAAACGATGAAAATCTAGACAATACTTTTGCGGGCGGACATGTAAATCGTGAAATACGTTATTTTAATGTTCCGATATTAATTAAATACCAATTTAAAAATAACATCTATCTCAAAACGGGACCTCAATTTGGTTTGTTAGCCAAAGCATTTGATGAGTTTAAAAACGAAATCAACAAAGATGATGTGGTTTACAAGAAAAATATTAGAGATCAGATTCATGTTATAGATGCTGGACTTGCCTTCGGTGCGGGCTATCATATGAATGTTGGAAACGGTTTAAACATCACCGTTCAATATTATTACGGACTTGTTACGGTGATGAAAGGAGATGGTCCAAATAATCAATACAACCGATCTTTGTATGTGACGGCAGGAATTCCGATCGGAAAAGGAAAAGCGGCACAGAAAAGAGCCGAAAAAGAAGCTGAATTGAATAAAGTTGTGCTTCCAGAAGACGAGAAAAAATAGTTTTTATATTCAAAAAATATATTTCGCTCCGCTGGAGCTCTTGCTTATGTCTATAATTATTTGCTATAAATATTTCGTCCCTCTGGGACTAAATCTAAATTATTTTGCAAACATAGGAGAAACTAATTCTATAGCATAATTTATCTGGATATGAAAAGCCTCAGAGAGAGTAAACCTCCTTTTCAATCAACTTCCGATTCTTGATTTATTTCTTTTATAAACTCTAAAATCTCTTCGGTTTTTAAAATAAAATCTGGCACTGTATGCAAAATCGCATTATTGGGCATAAAAGGCATATCTGCAGAAAGCGGATTCTGTACAACACTAATTCCGCCCGTTGCCTGAATTGCTCTCAATCCTGCTGTACCATCCGAATTGGAACCCGAAAGTAGAATCCCAACTAAATTTTGACCATATATTTCTGCTGCAGACTCAAAAGAAACATCTATACTTGGTCTACTGTAGTTTATTTTTTCTGAAGTGTCTAAAGACAACGTTTCTTCTTTTTCAAATAATAAATGATAATTGGAAGGCGCGATATAAATAAATCCTGCTTCAAGTTTTACTTTATCTTCGACCTCTTTTACTTTTATTTTTGATTTTAAAGCGATTAAATCTTCTAAGGTTTGTTCGTCGGAGTTTTTTCTGTGAACAACAATGACAATAGCAAAAGAAATAGGTTTTTCTATAAAAGGTAAAATCTGCAATAATGCCTGCAAACTTCCTGCCGAACCGCCAATTATAACTACTTTACAATTTGTTACTCTTTTATTTTTCTCCATATTTTCTCTTTATCAAATTGTTTGTATTTGGTTTGAGATATAGAATACTTTATAGTTTCTTTTGTTCCAAGTGCCAAAAAACCTAAAACAGCCAAGCTGTCATCAAATAGATTGACCACTCTTTTCTGCAGATTATTATCAAAATAAATCAAAACATTGCGGCACAAAATCAGATCAAATTCATTAAACGAAGTGTCAGAAACCAGATTGTGCTGAGAGAAAACCATCTTCTCCGATAGATTCTCATTAAATTTTGCAAACCCATAATTGGCAATGTAATAATCTGAAAAATCTTCCTGTCCGCCCGCTTCACGATAATTATCGGCATAATCTTTTATCATTCTCAGCGGGAAAATACCGCTTTTTGCCGTTTCCAAAACCGTAGCGTTTATATCGGTAGCGTACAATATTGATTTATGCAGCAAACCTGCCTCTTTGAGCATAATCGCCATCGAATACACTTCTTCTCCTGTAGAACAGCCAGCATGCCAAATTCTGATAAAAGGTTTGGTTCCTAGCAAAGGAAGAATTTCTTTTCGAAGCGTTAAATAAAAAGACGGATCACGAAACATTTCTGTAACGTTAACCGTTATTTCATCAATCATTTTTTTGCAATATTCTGGATCGGTACGAACTTTAGACAGAAATTCATGAAAATGCTTAAATCCATCCAAAGTAAATACCCTGCTTACACGCCTTTTTAGTGAGGCTCTTGAATAACTTCCAAAATCAAAACCATAATATTCGTAAACTTCATTAATGAGAGTCTCTAATTCAATATCTTCAATCATAATTCATTTAAATTTCTCCCAAGATGTGAAGTAATTTATCTACATCTACAGGTTTTGAGATGTATGCATCTGCTCCGGCTTGTAAACATTTTTCTTTATCTCCTGCCATAGCTTGCGCTGTGACGGCAACTACAAAAGTATTCTCTTGAGACGGAATGGCTTTAATGAGCGGAATGGCCTCATAACCGTCCATTTCGGGCATCATCATATCCATCAAAACGGCGTCAATTGAATTGTCATTTGCTAATATTTTTAAGGCTTCTTCAGCACTTAAACAAGACAGACAGTCAAAAGATTTTGCCTTTAAGGTATTTACTAAAGCAAAAATATTTCTAGAATCGTCATCTACAATCAATACTTTTTTCTTTTCCATGTACAGTATTTTTTAAGATTAGATTTTATCGTATAACCAAACTCGAAGCAGCGATAATAACTGATCGACATCGACCGGTTTTGTAATATAATCTGAAGCTCCCGCTTTAATACATTTTTCTCTATCGCCTGTCATGGCTTTGGCCGTTACGGCAATTACGGCTAGGTTAAGAAATTTAGGATTGCTCCTAATTTTTTCTGCCGTTTCGTAACCGTCCATATTAGGCATCATCATATCTAACAATACGACATCGGTATCTGGATTTTCATCTAAAATTTTAATAGCCTCTTTTCCATCAAAAGCCGTAATAACAGTCATTTTAAAGGCTTCCAAAGCTTTAGAAAGCGAATAAATGTTTCGCACATCATCATCTACAATTAATACTTTTTTCTCGAATAAAATATTGTTTAACGAATTCAGTTTTTTACTGCTTTCTTTTCCTGCAGTTCCTTCTTTCTTATTTTCTACTAAGTGAAGGAAAAGCGAAACCTCATCGAGCATTCTCTGGTACGAATGTGCCGTTTTCACGATAATAGAATCGGCATATTTCTTAATTTTCAGTTCTTCTTTTATTGAAAGACTTTTTCCTGTAAATACAATTACCGGCAGATTTTCTAAACCTGGACTTTTCTTAACACCATCTAGAATTTCGTAGGCTTGCTTGTCTGGAATTCCCATATCGAGAATTACACAGTCTACTTCTTCTTTGCCCAAAGACGATAAACCTTCTGATACTTCACTTTTAATCTCCGAGTTAATATTATACGTTTCTAAGAAAAACGCCAGTGCTTTTGCATGTTTCGGATTGTCTTCAATAATTAAAACCTTTTGCGATTCTTTGTTTATAATATGTTCGATACGTTTAAAAACATCTGGAATTCGGTCAAAAGCAACAGGTTTGTCTAAGAAGTCTACCGCTCCTTTTAATAAACTTTCTTGTTTCAGTTTATGCGAAGACATAATGTGTACCGAAATATGTTTGGTATGAGAATGGTTTTTTAATTCTTCCAGAACCTGCCATCCGCTTTTTATTGGAAGTTCTATATCCAATAAAATTCCGATTGGTCTATAAATTAAAGCAAAATTCAAGGCATAATCACCTCTTACTGCCACTACTCCTTTGTACCCTTTTTTCTGAGTGAAAGCCAATAATGATTTGGCAAAATTGATGTCATCTTCTACAATCAAAATCACTTTATCACCTTCTACAATTGAATCTCTGTCATCTTCAATTTCTTGCGGAATAACTTCACTGATGTATTTCGGTCTTTCCTCATCACTTTCAGTTGTTACTTCGATTTCTTCTGCATGTGGAATTTTATTTACCGAAACTTTGTTGATCGCAAATCCTAAAACGGGAAGACACAACGTAAACGTACTTCCTTCGTTTACTTTACTATGCAATACAATTTCTCCTCTCAGTAATTTGGCCAATTCACGGCTAATTGATAATCCTAAACCAGTTCCGCCATACTTGCGTTTTGTTGAACCGTCGGCTTGCTGGAAGGCTTCAAAAATTAAGGGCTGTTTATCTAACGGAATTCCGATTCCGGTATCTTTTACAATAAAACAGATTATTTTCTCATCGTCTGTATCTACTTTTATTTCAAGAGAAACGGTTCCTTTCTCGGTAAATTTAATGGCATTCGAAATCAGGTTTTTCAGAATCTGCTCCAAACGCATTTTGTCTGTTTTAATGACAATTGGCGCATCTTTGGCAATAATTTCAAAATTAATTCCCTTCTCTTTTGCAACCAGATAAAACAAGTTATATAGGTTATCTGTAATTTCTTTGGTCGAAACATCCAAGAATTCCAGATCCATTTTTCCAGCTTCAATTTTAGATAAATCAAGGATTTCATCAATTAAACCTAATAAACTATTTCCTGAACTCTGAATTACTTTTGCAAATTCAATTTCTTCATTGTTCATTGTTTTATTGTTATTCTCAGACAATAAACGACTCAGCAATAAAATCGAATTCAGCGGTGTTCTCAACTCATGAGACATATTGGCCAAAAACTCCGATTTGTAACGCGTAGTCAATTCTAAAGCTTCTGATTTCTTTTGGATTTCAGTGTTTTTTTCTTCTAATAAAACGCTTCTTTCAGACAATTCTTCATTAGTTTGTTCCAATTCTTCCTGCTGTACGCGAAGTTCTTCTTCCGATGCTTGCAGTTTTTCGGTCTGTGCTTCCAATTCTGCATTTATAGCTTCCAATTCGCTATGTTGAATCTGTAATTCTTCTGACTGAGATTTGGTTTCTTCCAGAAGTTCCATTACCCTTTTACGGTTTTGGGTCGCTTTAATCGCAATTCCAATATTATTTGCCACAATATTCAAGAATTCAAGCTGCAAAACAGAAAATCCGTAAATGCTAGCCAGTTCCACTGCGCCTTCAATCTTGAAATCCATTAATGGCAATGCCACGATATGCGTAGGTTTTATTTCTCCCAATGCATAATTGATCTGAATATCATCTGGAGAAAGCGTTTTAAGTTCCAGCATTTTCCCAGAAACAATAGACTGGCCAATTAACCCCTCGCCTTTCTTGATTCTTTCTCTGTTTTTACTCGGTATGTAACTGTAACCTCCTGTAACTGTCAATTCTTCTCCATCAATCACATACAAAACTCCGGCACTGCTATTGGTATATTGGCATAAAAATTCGATTACATCTTTAGATAATTTCTGGATTGTTTTTTCTCCCAGCATTTTATCGTTCAAAGTTGCAACTCCCGATTGAAGCCATTCTTTTTGAGATAATAATTCGAAAGAATCTTTTAATGAATCTTTCATATTATGAATGGATGCGCCCAAAGCTCCTAAAGTATCTGATTTTCTATCGTCTATCTGAACATCATAATTTCCTTTAGAAATTTGTGTTGCAATACCGCTTATTACATCAAGTCTTTCAGCTGTTTCTTTATCTTTTCTCTCTAATTCCAGCTGCAATAAAGTTCTCTCGTTGTAATCCTTCAGAATTCTGATTAGGAAAACAATAGAAATAAGAAAGGCTATAAAGAAAGCAACAACAATTAAAGCTAAGCTATAATTCCCGTAACGTTCTGAATTGGAGTTGCGTTCTTCTAAAAGTTTTTGTTCTGTATTTTCAACTTTCCTGACGATCGCCTTAATCTCGTTCATCATATTTCTGCCTTCATTCAAATCAAAAATCAACGTTTCTTTGCTTAAACGTTTTTTGACAATCTGATTGTTTAGATATTTAAAGAAACCGGAACGTTTAGAGCGTAATTCTTCTAGCAATTTTTTCTGTGAAGGATTGTCAGATGTAAGTTCGTCCAACTTATCAAAATAAGTATTTGATTTCGCTTCAGCATCATTAAAACGGTCCACAAACTGCTCATCGCCTGTAAGTAGATAACCTCTCATACTGGTTTGGGCTTCTGTAATAATTGAGGAACCTTCGTTTAGGTTATATATTACATCCTGAGTATGGTTTACCCAAAAGTTACTGTTTAGTAGACTTTTAATACTAATAAAAGAGGCAACAGAACTAATCGTAAGTACAAGCAGTGAAACTAGTGAACTGATTAATAAATTTCTTTTAAAATTACCATTCATATATTCTAAATTATTTTTATTCGTATTTTAAAGGAAGAACAATGATAAAGCTTGCACCTTCTCCCACTTTACTTTTAGCTGTAATTAATCCGTTATGTTTTTCGATTATTTTCTTAGCAATTGCCAGTCCAATTCCTGTTCCTTCGTAAGATTGACGATCGTTTAAACTTTGAAAGATAATAAAAATACGATCAAGATAAATCTCATCAAAACCAATTCCGTTATCTTTTACTGTAATCCTGCAAAATTTGCCTTCTGGCGAAGTCGGACTTTCGATTGATTTTTCTAAAATAGTTTCCGAAGTAATTTCAATTACCGCTTTTTCTTCATTACCCGAGAATTTCAAAGCATTTCCTATTAGATTTTGAAAAACCTGGCGCATCTGGCTCGGAATACTATCTATTGTTGGAAGTTCGTTGGTTTTTATTGTGGCATTTTTGCGCTCAATTAAATAATCAAAATCTCCCAACACTTCCTGCAGAACAACATTCAAATCTGTTTTTTCAGGTTTTACCTGAGCAGAAAGCCTTGAATAAGCCAAAAGATCGGTAATTAAAGTTTGCATTCTTTCTGCCGATTTTATTGTTCGGTCAACATAATCGATTGCTTTGTCGTCTGCCTTTAAGTAAAGGTCTTTTATTATTTTGATAAAGATTTGAATCTTTCTAATTGGCTCATTTAAATCATGCGATACCACCCAAGAAAACTGTTGCAATTCGTGATTTCGAAGTTCCAGTTCTTCATTTTTCTGAACCAGTTCTTTTGTTCTTTCCGCGATTTTTATTTCAAGATTGTCCTGCGCTTCTTTTCTAATTTTTATTTCTTTAGAAAGAAGGTCTTTCATGACTTTAAGTTCATTTTGCTGTTCGTAGATTTTAATGAAGGTTTTTACTTTTAAAATCAGTAAATCGCTATCTACAGGTTTGGTAATGTACTCCACAGCACCTGTTTCATACCCCTTAAAGATGTATTTTTTCTCGGTATTAAGTGCCGAAAGAAAAATAACAGGAATATCTTTTGTACGTATATTTCCAGAAAGAATTTTTACTACCTCAAAACCATCGAGTCCCGGCATTTGAACATCCATAATAATCAGACAATAATCTGTTTTTAGGATTTTCTTTAAAGCTTCTTCTCCAGATTCGGCACTATCGACATCGATATTATGCAGCTCTAATGTTTTCTTTAAGGCAATAATATTGGCCCTTATATCGTCTACAATTAATACCATGCCATGTTGAAGCTAAATCGGTTGTAAATCAAAACTCTTGAATTTAAAGTGAAATTTAAAAATTTTCTTATTTTTTTAAAGAATCGCCGAAGTAACTCTTAAAAATTATGTGGAAATTCTCAAATGTATAAAAAAAATAACGAGCAGGTTTTTTATCTAAATCGAAAATAGTTACAAAATTCCCATCTTTCACTATCACATGAAACATATTGCATGATTCTTAACTTATTAGAAATTTCTTATTTTTTTAACTTCACAGCCCATTAGATGTATTTTCATACAAGTTTTCCCTTTTTGATTTTATTGAGGCAAACAAAATATCTTTTAAGACAAGTAAAATTGCAGTTATCTGGTAATTTTAAATGACACTACAAGCTTAAAAAAGAGTAAATCATGAAAAAGAAACAAACATTTCCCGAGCAAAAACAAAATCTTCCCGGCAATGAACACATGATGAATCCGGAGCCTGAAATTATACGAGAAAACTATGTTGGAAGCGGTAAATTATTCGGAAAAACGGCTTTTATTACTGGTGGCGACAGCGGAATTGGCCGAAGTGTTGCGGTACATTTTGCAAGAGAAGGCGCTAATATTGCAATTGTATATTTAAAAGAAGATAAAGATGCACTTGAAACCAAAGCAATGATCGAAAAAGAAGGCCAGCAATGCCTGCTGATTAATGGTGATTTGAAAGATGAAAAGTTTTGTAAAAGTGCCATTAAAAAATGCCATACTACTTTTAAAAGTCTTGATGTTTTGGTAAATAATGCTGCAACTCAGTTTCCGCAAACAGAAATAGAAAAAATAACTTCGGCGCAGCTCCATAAAACTTTTGAAACTAATATTTATCCTTTCTTTTATATCACAAAAGCAGCGCTTGCTTTCTTAAAGGAAGGTGATAGCATCATAAATACTACTTCTGTTACGGCTTTTCGCGGAAGCGAACACTTAGCAGATTATGCGAGTACAAAAGGCGCAATTGTGAGTTTTACCCGTTCGCTTTCGACTATGCTGGCAAAAAAGAAAATACGCGTAAATGGCGTTGCACCTGGACCAATCTGGACGCCCTTAATTGTAGCCACTTTTGATAAATTATCTGATTTTGGAAAAGACAATCCGATGGAAAGAGCTGGACAACCTTCTGAAGTGGCACCAGCTTATGTATTTCTGGCTTGCGAAGACAGCAGTTATATTACAGGGCAATTTATTCATATTAATGGAGGGGAATTGGTTGGTTAGTTTCTAAGATGCTGAGATTCTGAGATGCTAAGGTTCTGAGTTTTTTAACCATCAAGAGCCCTAAAGATTTTGTGATTTTATCTCGCAAAGGCGCAGAGTCGCAAAGCCTTTTACTAAGCTAAGCTATAGAAACAAAACTTTGCGACTCTGCGCCTTTGCGAGATTATTTTAAACCAACTTAACAAATCTTAAAAAATGAATTTTATAGATATCATCGGACTTTTTGCTGGAGGGTGTATTACACTGTCTACGATTCCGCAAATTATAAAGGTTTGGAAAACCAAGAAAGTAAAAGAAATTTCGCTACGGATGTTCAGTATTTTGACCTTTGGAATCGCGGTATGGATTGTTTACGGAATTCTCAAAAAAGACTTTCCAATTATTCTGACCAATAGTATTTCTTTCATTTTAAATCTCATCATGGTTTATTTCATTATTTACTATGAAAAAGAATAAATAATAAAATGAAAAAAACAGCTCGATCAAAGCTGTTTTTTTGAAAAGTGAAGAATATAGGATGCTTACTAGCTAGCTAATTTTTGGTTGTATGACTTTAATTCCAATTGGTATTTTCGAGGTTGTAGGTTTCGCTTTAAAAACTGTACTGGTGCTGTAATTGCGGTTAATTTCATATGAGATAATTTTCTGATCTCACTTAATTGTTTTACTGCAAAGTTCAAAATAGGTTCAAACGGAGTAAAATAATTATAACTATGTTGCGCTATCTCAAGTTCTAAAACTTCGCGAAGAATACCTTTCATTAGTATATAACGAACTAATCCTTGAGTTGGAATTCTTTTAAGTTCCTGAAATTTCTCTCCAATTTTGTGGTTTTCATCTCCTATATAAATGTAATTTCCAGAATTGCTCGTAAATATTTTTTTTACTTGAGAAACAAAATCACTTTCTTTATTTTCGATTGTTGTTGGCATTCCAATTAAAGAGAATTGAATATGCTGGTGACTTTGAAAATGCAATACACTGTTAATAGTAGAAGAATTGCTCATAATACCCGATTGCTGTTTTTTAAGGCAATGAGTTGCCCCATCGGCACCAAAACTATGCAAAACGTTTCCTTTCTCGCAATACGCAAAAAACACAGGCGCAAACGGATTCGATTCGATGCTTAAACTAAGTTCTTGAGTAAAAGTTAAATCAAAACTCAGATATGACATCTCTTTTTCAAAACGAACGCCAGAAATGCTTCCCTTTGCCCATTTTGATTTAATCGTCAAATTGTATTCATTGGCAGAAACTTTTAATTTCCCTCCAAAACTCTCTTTAAGATTATTAAAAACAGCATCAAAGCTTCCTGTATTTATGTAAAGTTTTTTCATTATATGGTTTGGTTTTAGTAAAAGCGGTTAGTAATTATTTACGTATAAAAACCAACCTTGGTTGCTAACTTTCTATAATCCAAATTTCGTTTATATTGTCAGTCAATTCTTTATACAATTTTGTGCAGATATTTCATAATTATTATTTAAAGTTGCTAAGTTGCTAAGTTGCTGAGATACTGAGATACTAAGTTTCTCAAACTCAAAAACCAGTAAAAAAACTACCTCAAATGAATTCAAACTAAGGAACTAAACTTCTACCTTTCTCACTTTAAAAAAACAAAGAGCAAAAAAACTTAGTATCTCAGTATCTCAGCATCTTTGCAACTTCCAAAAAAAAAAGCAGCTGCCTCAAATAAATTTGAAACAACTGCTCATCAGCAAAATAAAAATACCAATCTATTTTTATTCTTTTATGTTAATTCGTTTATGTCTGCATTTTTGGAATAATTGGCTTTCGGAATGTCTTTAAAAAATTCGGCTTCTTCCAAATCTGCCGTTGGACCATATCCTAATAAATGAGTTCCCTTGCCTCCGTCTTTAGTTTCTATTATGTATAAGATTGACATATCATCGGGATCACTCATACCTTCATAACGATGATGCGCCACAATAAAAATATCTTCTGGTTTATAGGCTACTTTGCTTTCTGAATTTATCAAATGGTCGTTTTCGAATAAATAATTTACCATGTATCCTTCCTCTTGATATCTCTTTATATTATCGGTTTCGTGTTTTGAATCTTCCCTTTTCATTGTTTTTTATTTTTAACTGTTATTCAAATTTCCGCATAGGAAAGCGATAAAATTAACTCTAACGATTTTAATCTTGCCTCATTTAAAAATCACTTTTCTGCGAATATTTATTTTCACTAATTTTAACAAAACATAATTCAAAAACAAGAATTTACTAACTTTAATACGAATGAAAAGTAGCTTGTTAACAAGACGAAAAATAAGATTTTAATGAATAGCAACAAATATGATTTTCTCGCAAACGGAGGAGAAATGGGTATGCTTACTCGCGACAAAGATTGGAGTAAAACTGCCCTTGGGCCTGTGGAATCATGGCCTCAAAGCCTTCGAACTACTTTAGGAATTCTTCTAAACTCTAAATTTCCCATGTTTTTATTTTGGGGACAAGATCATATTTGCTTTTACAATGACGCCTATCGTCCAAGTCTAGGAAATAACGGTAAGCATCCTTCTATTCTAGGCCAAAAAGGAGCCGATTACTGGCCTGAAATCTGGGATTTTATTAAGCCTTTAATCGATCAAGTGCTTCAAAACGGGGAAGCAACATGGCACGAAGACCAATTATTGCCAATTTATAGAAATGGAAAATTGGAAGATGTTTACTGGACATTTAGCTACAGTCCCGTAAATGATGAAAACGGAAAAACAAGTGGCGTTTTGGTAATTTGTAATGAAACGACCAAACAGATAAATACTCTTAAAAAACTCGAAGAAAGCGAAAGACGTTTTAGAAATACAGTTAAACAATTGCCTCTCGGAATTTGTGTTTTAAAAGGTGCCGATCTTATTGTTGAGATGGCCAATACCACTTATCTGCATATCATTGATAGAGAAGAAAGTGCCATATTAAACAAATCTATTTTTTAATCTGTTCCCGAAACTAGAGAAACTGCCTATCCTATTATAAAAAAGGTTTTCGAAACTGGCGAACCTTACTATGCAGATGAATTTGCTGTAACCTTAAATCGTTACAACCAAGAAGAACTAGCTTATTTCAATCTCGTCTTTTATCCTTTAACTGAAGAAAACGAGATTACGGGAGTTATTGTGGTTGCGTATGAAGTAACCGAAGAAGTAAAAGGCAGATATCTTCTGGCAGAAAATGAAAAAGCTTTTCGCAATATTGTAATAGATTCTCCTATTGCAATGGCAATTTTTAGAGGAAAAGATTTCGTTATCGAAATGGCCAATAAAGCCATGATGCATAACATTTGGCAAAAGGAAGAAAAAGAATGTATTGGAATTCCGTTACTAGATGTTTTTCCTGAATTGAAAAACCAAAAATATCCTGAATTATTACATGATGTTCTTAATGGAAAAACGATTCGGGAGAATGAGGCAGTCGCTTATGTTGACATTAAAGGAAGTCTAAAAAAATTCTATCTGGATTACGAATATACTACGCTATACGAAAAAAACGGAAAGGCATCTGGCATAATGTGTACGGTTTATGATGTAACTTCTAAAGTTAAAGCCAGAAAAAAACTGGAAACTGCCGAAGCAAGAACGCGTTTGTCTACTGAAATTGCCCAAATTGCCATGTGGGATTTAAATCTTAAAACAAAGAAACTAATCTACAGTGATACTATTCTAGACATTTTCGGATTTGAGAAAAACACAAAGATTGTGCATCAGGACATTCGAAGTCGTGTACTTCCAGAAGACGAGGATATTGTTCTAGACGCTTTCGCGGAAGCATTAAAAACAGGAATTTACAAATATGAAGCTCGAATTTTAAAAGTAGATCATTCGATTGCATGGATTAAAGTTCAGGGTAAAATCTTTTTTGATGAAAATAACGAACCTTCTAAAATGTTGGGAACTGTGATGGATTTTACAATCGAAAAAGAAATTCAGCACGTTTTGATGAAGAGCGAACAAAAATTTAGGCTTCTCGCCGATTCTATACCTCAGTTCATCTGGACGAGTGATACTCTAGGAAATCTGAATTATTTTAATGAAACAGTTTACAGCTATTCTGGATTGTCTAAAGAAGAAATTGAGAAAAATGGCTGGCTTCAAATTGTGCATCCCGACGACCGCGAGGAAAATGTGAAACTATGGATGGAATCTGTAAAAACAGGAAATGATTTTCTGTTTATTCACCGTTTTAAACGTTATGATGGCGAATACAGATGGCAGCTCAGCCGTGCAATAGCGCAATTGGATGAATTTGGAAAGATTCAAATGTGGGTTGGAACAAGCACTGATATAGAAGAACAAAAGAACTTTACCAATAAACTAGAAGATCAAATTATAGAGCGTACCACACAATTGGAACTCAAAAACAGGGATTTGATTAATATGAATATAGAACTGCAGTCATTTGCTTATATCTCAAGCCATGATTTGCAGGAACCGCTGCGAAAAATTCAGACTTTCGCAAGCCGATTGGCTACTCTAGACGAGCAGAATATTTCTACAAATGCCAGAACTTATTTAGCTAGAATTGAGTTTTCGGCAAAGAAAATGCAAAATCTAATTCAGGATTTATTAACCTATTCCCGTACCAATTCTGCCGATCGCATTTTTACAACGGTTAAAATAGACGATATTGCAGAAGAAGTAATAAGTGATTTTTCTGATCGAATTGAAGAAAAAAATGCTGTTGTAGAATATCACGATTTAGGAGAAGCCAATCTTATTCAGTTTCAGTTTAGACAGTTGCTGCATAATTTGGTAGAAAATGCCTTGAAATTTTCTATTCCTAGTGTTCCTCCAAAAGTGAAAATTTCTGCTACGCAAATTGATGGAAAATCGCTTCCTAATGCTGAATTTAAAGACAAAAATTACCTCCATCTTCAAGTTGAAGATAACGGAATTGGTTTTGAACCTATTTATAAAGAAAAAATCTTTGAAGTTTTTCAGCGCTTAAATACCGACAGTGAATACAAAGGAACTGGAATTGGTCTTGCAATCGTGAAAAAAATCGTTGAAAACCATAGAGGTTTCATCACAGTTTCTAGCGAAAAAGGCAAAGGCTCTACTTTTAATATTTACATTCCCGATTTGTCTGAAATTAATATTTAAACACAAAATTGGATTGATTAGGAATAAATTTTTCCCAATCAATTTGTACTGCGTGCTCTATAGATTTTATAATGTCTTTCATTAAAACTGGCTTTGTAATAAAGCAATTGGCGCCAAGTTTACGGCATTTTTCAATAATTCCAGGTTCGCTTGAAGTAGAATAAATTACAACAGGAATATCTTTTTTATAATCTGAAGTTCGAAGTTCTTCTAGAACATCAAACCCATTTTTTCCAGGCATGTTTAAATCTAAAAAAACGACATAAGGCGTAACAGGCGGATGGGAAATTGCGTTTAAAAAATTCTGTCCGCCAGAATACGTTTGAAGTGTAATGTTCTGAGGTATAGATTCTACGGCATCAGCAAAAATACACAAATCATCTTCGTCGTCGTCGGTATAGAATATAGTAAACTCTCTCATGCGTCTTTTGGCTTAGAATTTTAATCTCTCAAATATAATGTAATTTTATGTAACAAACAGATTTTGAACTAATTTCTTACAAAAACAGCAAATTGAAATCTCATAATTTATAAGCTTAATTATATAATCTAAAAAAGGGTAAAAAGAGCCAACTTTACTTGTAGCTATTATCAACGACAAACAAAATAGTATTTGTCAAGCAATTAACTATAAAATATAACTTAAAAGTATACTATTATGGGCGATCATAAAGACCTTACAGACGAATTTGCAGTAGATAAAATAAAAGATCTAGCTGAGCACATTAAAACTTGTATGTTTTGTACATACAATGAATATAGATTACAGTCACGACCGATGTCTGTTCAGAAAATCGATGATTTGGGACAGCTTTGGTTTTTATCTGACCGAAACAGCAGTCAGAATGCAGAAATTACTTTGAATCCGATGGTTGAAATATTCTTTTCTGAACCGCATGATAAATTTCTAACGCTTCACGGAACCGCAAGTATTTCATACGATCGAGAAACTATCGAAAAATTATGGAATCCTCTTGTAAAAATCTGGATGCCTGGCGGTGTAGACGATCCGAATCTAAGTGTTATAAAAGTAGTCCCTGAAGATGGTTACTATTGGAACAACAAAAACGGAAAAATGGTTGCCATTGCTAAAATGACAGCGGCTTTTGTAACAGGAAAAACGATGGATGACGGAATTGAAGGAAGCTTGAAATTGTAGCTTTTTTATTTAAAGTTTTTTTAACCACAAAGAGCATAAAGTATACGCAAAGTTCGCTAAGATTTTTCTTTTGCTTGCCTTGTGTATACTTTATGCTCTTTGCGGTTATTTTTTTGCCACAGGTTAAGAGGATTAAAAAGATTTAAAGTAGATACGAATTACTTCGCCTATTCGTCCTTCATCCTCGAGTCATAAATTATTTTTCCCGCAGATTTAGCAGATTTAGCAGATTTTGAACATAGAATCAGCCTAATCTGCTAAATCTGCGAGAGAGAAATAACAAGTTAAAAAGTTATAAGTTTGTGAAACAAATTATTCCGAAAGCAAATTAAACTCAAAGCTTTGCGAACTTTTTAACGCATGCATTAAGCCTTCAAAATAAAAAAAAACTTTGGGAACTTTGCGTTAAAAAAAATACAGACAGACTTAAGCATTCATTCTCTTCAATTCCAGAGCATTCAAAATACCCGCTTCGCTTGCTGTATTATTAAAATATACAAATCCTTTTTTGGAATGAATCTGATGGTTTATTTGCTGTAATTCTTCTGTAGAATAACTAGAATGAAATAATTTCGGGATTCCGTGAAAACGAATGTAAAGCAGTGGAAAATCTTTAAAAATAGTTTTAGGAAGATTAGGATAACTTACACTGCAAAAGGTAATATTATTTTCTTTGAAAACAGTCCAAACCTCATCATTCCACCAGCTTTCGTGACGAAATTCGACTACATTTTTAAAATTATAATCCAAACTATTGATTATGGTTTCTAATTTTTCTCGGCTAAAAACGTAACTCGGCGGAAATTGAAATAAAACTGTTGCCAGTTTTTCCTTCATTCCTTCTTTACAAACTTCATAAAAGTCATTGAGCAGAGTTTCGCATTCTTGCAATTTTTTAATATGCGTAATTTCTTTTGGTACTTTAACCGAAAACTTGAAAGATTCAGGCGTTTTATTGTACCAATTTTGAAAAATACGAACAGTCGGAAATTTATAAAAGCTTCCGTTAAACTCATACGTATCAAAATGATGGCAATAAAAATCAAACCATTGCTTTGAAGGCAGATTTTGAGGATAAAAAATATTCTTCCAAAAACTGTTATAAAAACTTGAACATCCTATTATTACTTGATTTTTCATTTGTATAGTTGTTGACAATTGGTGCAGAAAAAGCTTCTGCGTTTTCGTTCTCCCGTCTGTTTTTTTTCAAACGGCAGATTACATCGTAAGCAAATACTTTTGGTATAAGCTTCCCAATGTTGTTTCAGTTCAAATTTCTTTTTCCAGTATAAAAATTCAAAACTGTAAATAGAAGATTCAGCAATTAGCTGGCTTATAAGATGAGGCGGAATCTTCTCCACAATCGACTCTGGATGAACATAGCAGCGATACAAAACCTCATTTTTTATGATATTGCCCACTCCAGAAAAAACATCCTGATCTAATAGTACATCGCAGATCATTTTCTCAGGCATTTTTTCAATACTCATCTGTGCTTTTTTCGGATTCCAATCTTCATTCATTACATCAACACTCCAATCATAATGAGAATTGATATCGCCTTCTAAGATTTTAACTGAGCAGGTGTAGAAATTAATTTCGCCCTTATCAAAAACTAAACTTAGTCTGGGTTTTGAAGTTTTGCGCTCGTTAACTCGGTAGGTTCCGAACATTAGCATGTGAATTTTTACCGTAAAAGAATCAAAACAGATTAAAAAATGCTTCCCCCAGGTTTTAAAGGCAAGAATCGTTTTATCCTTCAGTCGAGAAATATCAATATGCGTATTTCCAGATACAGAAATTATTTTCTGTCCAGTAAATTGTTGCACTTCTTCTTTTAAGATGACTATAGACGGACCTTCGGGCATATACTGTATTTTTTATTTAACTAAAAAAGTGCAGTTTTAGAACTGCACTTTTATTTCATTTTTCAAACCGCTATTCAATTTCGGCAGCTTCAAGATTCACTGCATTTACAGCGACTTCTGTAAGTGTTTTATCGGCTCCTTTTTCTTCATCGAGTGTTTGTTCCAATAAAGTTGCTGCTTCTGGCAAACCAAGCGTTTCTGCAAATTGTCTTAAAGTACCGTAAGTGGCAATTTCGTAATGCTCGATTTTCTGACTTGCCGCAATAATTCCTGCATCACGCACTACTCCAAGCTCCGTTTCTTCCAGCATTCCTTTGGCTTCTTCAATTAAACCTTCCATCGCATCGCATTTTTTTGCCGTTGCTTTTTTGCCAATAATTTTAAATACCTCTTCCAAACGGACAATTTGTTCTTCTGTTTCGGTTAAATGATTATCAATTGCATCTTTCAATTCAACAGAAGAAGCATTTTTAACCATTACAGGCAAAGCTTTTAAAAGTGCTTTTTCTGCCCAATAGATATCTTTTAAACCATCTTCAAATAATTCGGTTAATCCTGAAGCGGCATTAGATTTCGGCTTCGTAACGCCTCTCGGTGTAGTTTCTTTTGCAGCAGCTGCATTTTTACTATCTGTAGTTTTCATGGTAATAGTTTTTATGATTAATATGATGGTAAAATTACTGCCTGTACTATCAGACTGGTTATATGATTACAAGTTAAAATTCCATTCTAAACATCTGTTAATTATAGAATTACACTAAATAATTTTATAATATATTCCGCCAACTTCATGCTAGCTTTGTATATATAATCATTAAAAAACAGCGATCATGAATACTATAGATAAAAACAACAGCACGAATAAAGATTTCAAAAATCATTTCTCAAATGATCGAAACCTTGCAGAAGATCTTAAAGATGATATTAAAAAACCCGATAATGATAATCGCGAAATTGCAGAACGAGGTTATACGGTAAGAAACGGCTATAATCCGAACAGACCAAATCCAGATCAAGACGATTTTGTAAGTGATGATGATTTGGACGATCTAAACGACGATTTTCATACTGACAGAGATCTCGAAGACAACAACGACGATGTTTATGAAGTTGAACTGGAAGATGATAATTATGTAGAAGAAAATGACGAATTTGACAATCCTTCCGATTTAAAAGAAGACGAATACGACTTTAACGAAACCGAAGATGTTTTGGAAGACATTGATGATGAAGACGATGACGATGATGATGAAGACGAGTACATCGAAGAGGATATTGAAGAAGAAGATGATACTGATTATATCGAAGACGATGTTCAGGAAGATAAGGATGATGAAAGGTATCCCGAAAATGATCCACGAAGATTGTAATAGTTCATTCTACGAAAAAACAAAACCGTCTCGTTAAAGAACGAGACGGTTTTGTTTTGAGTCTAAAACTTAACTACTTAATCTCCAATAATTTTCAATACTGGAATATCGTCCATTCGGGCTAAACGCTCGGCTAATCCAGCTCTGGCTTCATTAAGCTCTTGTTCAGCTTTCCCTAATTCTATATACCATTTTTCTTTACCGACTGGCGATGATTCTATTTTTCTGATAATTTCATAAATCTCACCCTCCGCTTCCATTACTTTTAGTCTTTTATAATAAGTCAGACTTTCGGTCATGTGCGCAAGCGCAATCATAGCGGTCAAAAACGGATGGTTATTAGTTACATTTACGTCTTTTATTCTACCGTGTTCCAACTCTACTTTTAATGCAAAAGCGAATTCTTCCATATTAAAAGCTTCATGCTTACTTTTTGGATCTAGATAAGCTTTTATTGCATGAACATTATTCATTGTAGAAAGATCAACATCGGTGTGATTTTTATCGTTTAAATCTTTAAAAACCACATTTGCAATAGCTCGTGCTTCTGCAGTTGTCGGATCATTTTCAGGATTTTCAAAATCACGTACCGACCAATCCCAATCTTTAGGATGAACAGGTTTTATATACTTTTCACAAAAATCTGTCACATCATTCTTTAGGCTTACCATTTCATCTTCTCTTTTGATATAAACATCCTGGTAAGCACCGCTTTTTGTTCCCATGATTTGGCTTTTTTAATGAAACCACAAACGACACATTTACTAAATGAAATGTGTCGTTTTTGATTTGTTTGTATTTACTGATACTTCTTCTATACTCTTGTTGATCTTCCGCTTATTAAAGAAATAACAAAAAGAACTAAAAATATAAAGAATAAAATTTTTGCTATACTAGCAGCTCCAGCGGCAATTCCACCGAAACCAAATATTCCCGCCACTATGGCTAGAATAATAAAAGTGACTGTCCAACGTAACATAATAATAGTTTTTTAGTTAATAATGATTTTGTTTGTATTCCAAACTTTTGAAGCTTTTGGGAGAGATGCTCCAACTCTTTTTATTGACATGATGCTTCTAGATTGATCTCATAATTTTGAATCAATTCCGAGAATGCACTTTCTGTTTTTGTAAAATATTTTTTCGTACTTCTGCTTTTTTTGACCTTATCAAAATACTCCTGAATAGAACCATCTTCATAAGTCGAAATCAAAAGCGGATGAACGTAATAATCTTTGCATACTTTTCTGGTGTTTCCGAGCGCTTCGGCTGTCAGATCAAAAGCAGTTATGATATTCTGCTTGATTTCTTTTTCATCTGGAGTCACTCCTATTTCCATTAGGCTTTCAAAGAAAATAATAGAGGCTGCCCAGGTTCTAAAATCTTTCGCACTGAAATATTCTCCCGAAATATGGTGCAGATATTCATTGACCATATGACTGTCCAGTACTTTTTTCTCTCCGTTTTTATCGTAATATTTAAAAACTTCCCAGCCTGGAATTTCTTCGCAACGGCTCACCAGTTTGATCAATTGTTTGTTTCGGGTCGTAATGGTATGCTGTTTCCCTTTTTTGCCAACAAATTCAAATCGAAGCGAATTCTTATTGATATTAATATGACGTTTTCTAAGAGTCGAAAGTCCGTACGATTTGTTGTCTTTGGCATATTTCTCATTTCCGATTCGAATATGCGTTTCTTCCATTAATCGAATGACCAAAGCGGTTACTTTTTCTTTAGACCATTCCTTCTGTTCCAGATCAAGATCAACTTGCTTTCTAATCGCTGGAAGTTTAGACCCAAATTCAGCAATTTTATAAAACTTGGTCTGATTTCGAATCAAATTCCATTTTGGATGATAGCGATATTGTTTTCTGTTTTTAAGATCAGTTCCTACGGCTTGTAAATGTCCATTTGTAATATCGGTGATACGAACATTCTCCCAAGCTGGCGGAAGTACCAGACTATTAATGCGTTTAATTTCATGTTTGCTTTTTACATTCTTTCCGTTCTTTTTATAAACGAAATTTCCTCCTTCGCGACAGCGTACAATTGTCAATTGATAATCATTGATGTACTCCAAATCTAGTTTTTCAATTACTAAATGTGGCGCTTTTATCAGCTGATTCATTAAGATTTCTTTTTTGGCTGTGGCGTTCATGATATTATTATTTTTATCGCATTACTATTTTATTTTAAATTCTAATTATTTCTTAAAGACTCAATCAAGGCTTTTTTATTCATATAAGATCTTCCTTTTATGCCTACTTTACTGGCTTGTTTGAGAAGTTCTTCCTTTGTCCATTCGTCATAAGGTTTCGCTTTTCCACCTTTCTTCCCTGCATCTGGAGTATTAGCAATACGAGCCGATTTTTCTTTGCTGTATCCTTTTTTTACCAATGCTTCATATTGCGCTTCATTCTTAATTCTTGGATTAGGCATGACTTTAATTTTTAATATTATTTCTAAAAATCTGATAAGTCAAAGTTCTTCAAAAAGTAAGGTGATTCTGTTATAGAATTTTGGCTGGAAATTTCATTTTTGTGGGATGGGAATTGTGAAAGGCGGAATGTAAATTTGTGTTTTTGTGAAATGTGAAATGTGAAATGTTAGAAGTCAAAAAAAAATCCCAACTCTTATGGAGTTGGGATTGTATAAGTAAAAAGTTTAAAATAAGTAGCTAATCACATTTAATCTTCTTATAATCGCCTGTTTTATCGTCATATTCTAAGCAAGTCTTTTTTACTTGAACCATTTTATTATTAACGACTTTGTATTCGGTTCTTTCAATGCTTCTGCCTGCACAACACTGATTGTGTTCCACTATACTTTTAGTTTTACTATCAAATTCTAAAGAAGTCCCAGTAAAACCTCCATCAAAATATTTTTCTGTTTTCGGATTGTACAGAAAATAGGTCCTAGAAGTATTTGGTCCCGCATAACTTGTTTCAAAAACAGAAAAATCCTCAAATCCGTCAAAATTATAATCTCCAATATTTAAGCTAAACAATCCCCAAAAATCTCCTCCTACATCAATTTTCTGAATCAATTTATCGGTCTTTTTTTCAATGATTTTTACTCCCGAAATTCTTTTTTCTTTTGAAATAATTAATTTAAAATACTTCCCTTTTAAAGAAACGGGCTGTAGAATTTCCCTTTCTGTCCCTTCCTCACCATTATTATAGTTAAGGTCAAATTCTTTTGTCAAACTAATTTTAAGTTCTTTTCCTGAAATCAAATCTTTCCAAATTCCATTTAATTGATCGTTTTCTGCATTATAATTTTCGAAACTTAATTGGGCCGTTTCTTTATTATTTTTATCTTTTTCAGTGAATCCCAAAGTAGTTCCTTTCAACTTAGCATTTAAAACAATTGGAGTGTCATAATTGGAATAAGCATAAATTGCCGATCCTTGCCCGTCAGAATAAATATCGGTTACAAATTCAATTGGATATTTATCAATGAAACCTTTATAATTGATTTGGCCTGATACAAGAGCTGTAGCTAAAAGAAATAGAATTGTAATTTTTTGTTTCATGAATAATCTTTTTACTTCCTAATATACAAACATACATTTTCTAATTATAAAAGAGCATCCAAATCCTATAACAATCTCTCAAAATCCTGTAAGACATTCCTGTATGTTCTTAATAATTTTACATCATAACATTTAAACTATTAAAATCATGAAAAAGTTATTATTAGCCGGAAAAGCCATTTTAGGAGCAGGACTTATTATATTATTCCTTCAATCTTGTAAAAACGAAACTAAACAAGAGGATCCAAAAGAAGTTGCAGAAGATGCAAATGAAGCAAAATTTGATTCTATTGATAGCAAAGAAGATGATTCTGAATTTTTAGTAGATCAAGCTG
This sequence comes from Flavobacterium sp. CFBP9031, assembly GCF_034044945.1. NCBI lineage: Bacteria > Pseudomonadati > Bacteroidota > Flavobacteriia > Flavobacteriales > Flavobacteriaceae > Flavobacterium > Flavobacterium sp. CFBP9031. Next base: position 464,570 of record NZ_JAXCWF010000002.1, on the reverse strand, counting down.
AAATTAATTTAGCTGAAATCGAAATCGGTAAACTGGCACAAACAAAAAGTACAAACCCTGAAGTGAAAAAATTTGGTAAAATGCTTGTTGATGAGCACACTAAATCGGCTTCGGAAGTTAGTGCTTTAGCAAAAGCAAAAAACTTTACTCTACCAACTTCTCTAACTGAAGAAGGTCAAGAGGAATACAATAAACTAAACGAAAAAACGGGAGTTGATTTCGATAAAAAATTCGCAGACATGATGATTGATGGTCACGAAAAAGCGATTAAAAAACTAGATAAAGCTGCAAAAGATGCTAATGATCAGGAAGTAAGAACTTGGGCTTCTAACAATATTGCAGGTTTAACAGCGCACTTAGAACATGCTAAAATGCTGAAACAAAATCTAGACAAAAAGTAATTAAGACGCTAAGATTCTAAGGTTCTGAGATTCTAAGAATAAAGTATCTAAGAACCTCAAATCTTTGCTAAAAAAACCCCTCAAGAGTTGAATTGCTTGAGGGGTTTGTTTTTTTTAGATGCTTTTTTTTAGATGCTAAGATTCTAAGTTGCTAAGGTTTTGAGTTTTCTCTTAGTTGCTTAGTATCTTAGCGTCTTAGAATCTCAGAAACTTATTTCCCTGCTATTTTCTGCAGATGTTCTGGGTATCTTGATCCTTCAATTGTTATTTTTGAAGCTGCATTTTCGATTTCTGCTAGATCTTGTGCAGAAAGTACTAAATCTGTTGCGCCAAGGTTTTCTTCCAGACGATGTAGTTTGGTTGTTCCTGGAATTGGTGCAATCCAAGGTTTTTGAGCCAAAATCCATGCAAGCGCTACCTGTGCGTTTGTTGCTCCTTTATCAGAAGCTATTTTAGATAATAAATCTACTAAAGCTTGATTTACTTTTCGGGCTTCTGGCGTGAAACGCGGAAGTGTATTTCTAAAATCTGTACTGTCAAATTGCGTGTTTTCATCAATTTTAGCCGTTAGAAAACCTCTTCCTAGCGGACTAAAAGGCACGAAACCAATTCCTAATTCTTCTAATAGCGGAAAAATTTCTTCTTCTGGAGTTCTCCACCAAAGAGAATACTCGCTCTGAAGCGCTGTTACAGGCTGAACTGCATGTGCACGTCGAATACTTTCTACGCCCGCTTCTGAAAGTCCAAAATGTTTTACTTTTCCTTCCTGAATTAAATCCTTTATAGTTCCTGCAACGTCTTCCATAGGAACATTTGGATCAACACGATGTTGGTAATACAAATCGATTACCTCGGTGTTTAATCTTTTTAAGGATCCTTCAATGCTTTTTCTTATCCATTCTGGACGGCTGTCTAATCCTTTTTTAGAATCGCCTTCCAAAAAGCCGAATTTTGTGGCAATTACAACTTTATTGCGAAAAGGCGATAATGCCTCTCCCAATAACTCTTCGTTCAAAAATGGTCCGTAACATTCTGCCGTATCAAAAAAGGTAATTCCTTTTTCGTAAGCAGAACGCAACAAACTTATCATTTCTTTTTTATCATGAGCTGGCCCGTAGCCAAAACTCATTCCCATGCAGCCCAGTCCCAACGCGGAGACTTCTAAGCCACTATTTCCTAGTTTTCTTGTTTGCATGTTTTTTTTTTAAAGTTTCTAAGATGCTGAGATGCTAAGGTTGTAAGTTTTCTTTACTTTGTCTTTAAATCTCGGTTATTTTTTAAAGTTTCTAAGATGCTGAGACGCTAAGATTCTAAGTTTTTTTCTCTTTAATCCTACTTAATCTCTGCTCCTTGTTTTTTTACATAATTTCTAAATTAGCCAAGATTCTAAGCACTAAAGAGAAAACTTAGCATCTTAGAACCTTAGCAACTTAGTATCTTATTTAAGTGACTCCATATCAATTACAAAACGGTATTTAACATCTCCTTTTAGTAATCTTTCGTAGGCATCATTAACATCATTCACACCGATTACTTCTACGTCTGATGTGATATTATGTTCGGCACAGAAGTCTAACATTTCCTGAGTTTCAGCGATTCCTCCTATTAGAGATCCTGAGAAACTTCTTCTTCCTAAAATCAAGCTGAAAGAAGTTACAGGAAGCGGATCCATTGGCGCTCCAACTAAAGTTAATGTTCCGTCTACTTTCAATAAATTTAAATACGAATCAATACTGTGTTCAGCAGAAACGCAGTCTAAAATGAAGTTTAAACTTCTAGCGTGTGCTGCCATCTGCGCTTCATCTGTAGACAATACAACCTCATCTGCTCCAAGGCGTTTTGCGTCTTCTGTTTTAGATAAAGATGTAGTAAAAACCACAACGTGAGCTCCCATAGCCTTCGCTATTTTTATTCCCATATGGCCAAGACCGCCAATACCTACAATTCCAACTTTTTGACCAGGACCAACTTTCCAATGTTTTAATGGTGAATAAGTTGTAATTCCTGCACACAATAATGGTGCAACAGCAGAAAGTTCTAATTTATCTGAAATATGCAGTACAAAGTTTTCATCAACTACAATACTTTGAGAGTAACCTCCATAAGTTTGTCCTCCTAAGTGTTTGTCAGGCGAATTAAATGTTTGGATATTTCCTTCATCACAAAATTGCTCTAAATCATTTTTGCAGTGCTCACATTCTCGGCAAGAATCAACCATACAGCCCACTCCCGCTAAATCTCCAATTTTGAAACCTTTTACATGATCTCCAACTTTTGTTACACGACCTACAATTTCATGTCCAGGAACAATCGGATAAATTGTACCATGCCATTCATTTCTAGCTGAGTGTAAATCGGAGTGACAGATTCCGCAATATAAAATTTCGATTTCTACGTCGTGTGCCTGTACTGCTCTTCTTTTAATATCTAGGGTCTTTAACGGTGCTTCGGCAGCTTCGGTACCAAAGGCTTTAATGTTTTTTGTTTCCATAATTTATTTGTTGTTTTTTGTTTCAAGTTTAAAGTTTAAAGTTTCAGGTTTCATGTTTCAGGTTTCATGTTTTAAAACTGTTGAAAAAAGGCATAGAGAGTCTACCAAATCATATTGATTCACAAATAGTTATATAAATTTCGATTATTTTTATCTAATCAAAAAATATAATGTGTTATAAATCAGTAAAATCTGCGCAAAACTTAGAATCTCAGAACCTTAGCAACTTAGCATCTTTCAAAAGAATAATATTCTTCATCAGTAACACTTTCCAGCCAAGTTCCATGACCTTTGTCTATTTCTGTTACAATGGTAATATGAGAATATTTTGTCGTTGGTGTTGCTCCGTACCAATGCTCAATTCCAGGTAAAACCGTGATTACTTTCCCTTTTTCGATAAGATTAATTTGTCCGCCTCTTTCTTGGTAATAGCCAACTCCATCTGTTACAATGATCAACTGCAGACTAGCGTTACTGTGCCAATTGCTTCTCGCTCCGGGTTCAAAAGAAATATCTTTGATAACAGTATTTTGAGGATGAATTTCGCTTGTCTGCTTTTTATATGACACTTCGCCTGTCATATAAGTATTTGGAATTTTACCTTCTTCGGTTACGGCAGTGAAATGTGTCGACATAATTTCGTTGTTTTTAGGTTAATAATTAATTTTTAAATTCTTATAAGCTTATTTGAATGAAATAATCAGTACATCGAATCTCTTGATAGAAGGAGATTTTGATTTTAATTAATACTTTAAAAATTTTATATTTTTCTATTATCAAAATTTAAAACTAAATGCAAAGCGGAGCATGCTTTTGTGAAGTGTTATTTAGTCATTAAAAAAACTGATACAAAGATTCGTTGTTTATTTCAGGGCAAATGTAGTACAATACTACAATGCCGAAATAACAATATTCAAACAAAAAATTAAGAAATTGAAACAATTTACATTCGAAGCGATTTCGGAACCGTTCCTGTAAGTCTTTTAAAATAATTATTGAAATAACTCGGATATTCAAATCCAAGCGAATAACCAATATCAGAAATACTCCAGTCTGTGTGCTGCAATAAAGCTTTTGCTTCATTGACAACTCTTTCTGTTATGTGTGCCGTGGTTGGTTTTCCTGTAACTTCTTTTACCGAACGATTTAAATGATTGACGTGAACAGAAAGGCTCTGTGCGTAATCTTGAGGTGTTTTTAAAGCTAAAGGTTGATCTTTGGTTTCTATGGGAAATTGTCTTTCTAATAATTCTAAAAACAAAGAAGTAATTCTCGAAGAAGCATTTTTATGTTTAAAGAAGTTCTCCGAAGGCTGCATTTTCATTGATTCATGAATAATCAAATTGACATAACTGCGCATTAAATCGTCTTTGAAGGCATAATCGGTTTCGTATTCTTCGATCATTTTTTGGAACAAGGAATCGATAAACACCTTTTGTTCAAGAGTTAACGTAAAAATTGGAGTTCCTCCTATTTTAAATAAAGGCGATTCCTGAAGGGTTTCAGAACGGTCTTTGGTTTTAAAAAATTCTTCGGTAAAAACGCAGGCATAACCTTCGAATTTCTCAGAAATAGTTTCCCAAGAATATGGAATAATCGGATTACCAAAAAACAGAATCGTCCCGTCAGTTTCTATTCCGCGGTCAGCGTATTGTATGATACTTTTACTAGTATTAATACAGATTTTATAAAAGTCTCTTCGGCTGTAAACGGGAACTTTACTGAAATCTCCATTTATAGGATAAACTTTAAAACCTTTCATCTTCAAATCTGAAGTGAAATCGCAATTCTGTGTTTCTGATTGATTATTCATTTTGCAAAGTTATGAAAATCAAACAATATTTTTTGTTTCAGGTTTAAAGTTTCAAGTTTTAAACCGCAAAGTTCGCTAAGAATTACGCAAAGGTTTGCAAATGAATTTGCAGTTAAATTTAGAAATTCAGATTTGTCCTCCTGAGCGAAGTCGAAGGATATGCGCATTTTATATTGCATGTCGAGTCACTTACGTATCCTTCGACTTCACTCAGGAAGACATAAATTGAGAAAAAACTTTGTGAACCTTGCGTAATTCTTTGCGATCTTTGCGGTTAAAAAAACTACTTCACTACAATCACACCATTCTTTAATCCTTTCCCAGAAGCAGATAAAACCACTTCTTTTGCATTTTCATCTTTCTGGATGATGATTTGCGCATAACCATTAAACAGCTTTCTTTTCCAAGGTTCTGCTGGCGTTATTACTTGAATAATTCCTGGATCGGTATTCATAACATCCCAGTCTTTTACTTTTTGCAAAGGCGTTGCTGCAATGTGAATCGTGTTTTTTCCTTCTTTTAAAATAGCCGAATTCAAAACATATTTTTGAGAATCATCTTTACTTGGTTCAACTTTATTTCCATTGACGAAAACCACTGTTTCAACTCCTATTTTTTTGTAAAAGAAACTCACAACATTCGAAGCGGAGTTGTTTTTTAAATCAAATTCTCCTTTATAAATATACGACGACGCTTGTTTTTTGTAATCGCGGTCTTTAAAAGCTTCTGTCCACTCTTTTTCTGAATAATTAGACAATTCCTGAGGCAGAGAGGCAGTTGTTGCTTTTTGTTCCATAAAATTACTTATAGCAACCAAAGCAATATTATCAATAAATTGATCGCTTTCTTGCGAAGTTGGATCTCCGTTTCCTACTCCTAAAATTTTTCCGCCTTTAATAGCAAACATAATTTCATCGTTTGCTGTCGGAATGTGCAAACCGTTTTTATCTGTGGTTTCCACCGTTAAAACAGAAACATTTCCTTTCAATACATTTTCTTTATCCAAGGAAAGTTTGATATTTTCTGCTCTTCCAATAGTTTTCTGAACATCAGAAAGTACTTTTTTTCCGTTTTTATAACCAACAGCCTTCAAAGTTCCTGGAGTATACTTTACTTTCCATTCCAAATGGCTATTTTGCTCCATTTTCTTTTTCCCCAAGCTCTTTTTGTTAAGGAAAAGCTCCACTTCATCACAATTCGAATATGCCCAAACATCAATTTCTTTGCCTTCCATTCCACTCCAATTCCAATGTGGCAATACATGCAAAACGGGTTCTTTTCTCCACCAAGATTTTAAGTAGAAAACATTGTCTTTCGGGAAACCGCAAACATCCATCATTCCGAAATAAGACGTTACAGACGGCCAACCATACGGCGTTGGCTCCCCGCGGTAATCAAAACCTGTCCAGATAAACATTCCTGCCAAATAAGGTCGTTCAGCATAAAACTTCCAGCCTTCTTCTATACTATAAAAAGTTGGTCGAGGTTTTTTATCGTAAGCGCTTTGATAATGTTTGGCATCATCTGTAAAATAAATGCCTCGGGTTGCAAAAGTCGAACCTTCCTCGGTTCCCATTCCTGGCTGTTGTTTAAACTGATTTCTATGCGCATCAATATCTCCGTTTCCGAGATAATTATACCCCATAATTTCGACAACAGAAGAGATTCCGCTTTTAAATCCACTGCTGATTCCTACTGTTACAGGTCTCGTCCGATCGATGCTTTTACTAAAATCCTGCATGATATTGGTAATTCTTTCACCCGTAATTCCGCCCTCAATCTGCCATTCTTCATTTCCAACTGACCAGCAGAAAATACTCGGATGATTACGATCTCGTTCCATCATTCGCTGTAAATCATTCAAATGATACTCATTGATTCCCATTAAACGGGTTTCGTCAATAACCAGCATTCCTAATTTATCGCAAGCATCCAGCAATTCAGGCGTTGGCGGATGATGCGAACAGCGATAAGCATTTGAACCCATTTCTTTCAGTTTTGCAATTCTATAATACTGAATTTCATCTGGAAGTGCTGTTCCAATTCCCGCGTGATCCTGATGGTTGTTTGTTCCTTTCAGTTTTACATGTTTTCCGTTAAGGAAAAAACCTTTTTCTGGATTAAATTCAATTGTTCTAATCCCAAAAGAGGTTTTATAGCTGTCAATTACTTCTCCATCCTTTTTTATTTCAGTAATTAGCTGGTATAAATTAGGAGAATCAATATCCCACAAAAGCGGATTTTCTACTCGTAATTTTGAACTATAATTTATAGTTTGATAAAATTCTGGCGCCAATACATTTTCAGAAGAAATTGCAACCTGCTTGTTTTTATTATTTAAAATGGTTTGAACAACTTCTATCGAACCTTTAAACTTTCCGTTGTTTTTAATTTTTACATCTGCCGTAACTGCAGCATCATTTCCTACCAATTCAGAAGTAACATAAGTTCCATTTTGAATTATGTGAATCGGATTCGTTTTTTGTAAATAAACATGTCTATAAATTCCAGCACCTTCATAAAACCAGCCTTCTTCCATAGAAGCATCTACACGCACTACAATTGTATTTTCGCCTCCATAATTAACATAAGCCGATACATCATATTCAAAACCATTATAACCACTTTCTTCGGTTCCTAAATAAAATCCGTTGAAAAAGACTTTTGAATTTCTAAAAACGCCATCAAATTTTAGAGAAATAATTTTCCCTAAATCTTCATTCGGAATATTTATCTTTTTTCTGTACCAGCCAATACTTTTCTCTGGGAAATTTTTGCCTGCTGATTTGAATCCGTGACTGAAACTTGCGGTTTCACTAAAAGGCTGTTCAACTGCCCAGTCATGCGGCAAATCCATTTTTCTCCAAGCGCGATCATCAAATCCAGAAGCCGCTGGTCCATCACCAAAGCCGGTTTTGGTTAAATACGAAAAATAACCTTCGGCGTGACCGAAATCTTTTTTGGTATCGTATTGATGACCAAATGAAAAGCTCCAATCTTTATCGATTAAAACAAGCGCTCTCCCCGATTTATTTTGAGCCAATAAATGGAATGAACAGACAAGAAAAAAACAGAGAATTGTTTTTTGAACAAAAGTGGTTTTCATAAGTTTGGTTTGTTAGTAAAATCAAATAGCGATAAAAATAAAGTTTTTAGAGAAGAAACATTAATAGTATTTTATCAAAATATGATAACTCATTCATAACAAATGTTTCTAGAATAGGCTTTTAAAATTTAGAATGAATCTAATGGCTTCAGATTCAAAAATGATTTTCTTTTAATGTAATTTTATATTGAAATCTTAAAAAGCAATTCTACTATGAGTACTATTATGAATGAAAATAGACTCCAAACGACTTTCAAAAACCTTGATCATAAGATTAACAAACTTAATGATCAAAAGATTGTGGCTTTTTTTGAATCTTTAGGATTATTAGAAAGAAAAGACGTTCCGAAGGACTTTTTGAACTGGGAAAATATATTAATTGTGGTTCCCAATCGACATGTTTCTCACGAACTGAAATACTATAAATATACCATTTCACGAATTTCATTCTTAACAAATCCTTACGCAGATCAAATTCACATTTTTGATCTCAAAGATTGGAAAAGCGCATCGGGAAACAAAACGCAGTTTCAGATAAGAGAAATGCTGAAAACGAGTTTTGGAGGTGTAAAAAAAGTGATTAAAGAGTCTTAGAAAAAGAATTAAAAATTAAAAGCCCAATCGATATTGGGCTTTTATGTTTTTAACTACACACGCTAAATTTTATTTCTCTCGCAGATTTGGCAGATTATGGAGATTTTTTCTGCTACTTTAAAAAAATTAAATCTGCTCAATCTGCCAAATCTGCGAGAGAAAATCTTTTAGATGAAATACTTTGAGGTTAAGGAAAACTATTGTACTTCTAAAAGCTCTCTAATTTTATCTTCTAAAGCCTGTCCGTGAATATTTTTTGCTAAAATAATTCCGTTTTTATCAATTAAAAAATTCAATGGAATAGATTGCAACATATAATCTCCAATAACCGGAGATTGCCAGTATTTTAAATCACTCACATTTGTCCAAGGCAGTTTTGCTTTTGCGATTGCTCCTATCCATAATGGCTTTTTGGTATCCATAGAAACTCCGTAAATTGATAGTTTGTCTGGATACGCATTGTGTAATTTTATTAATAGAGGCTGCTCTTTAATACAAGGTCCGCACCAAGAAGCCCAAAAGTCTATTAAAACTAAAGTTCCTCTTAAAGAAGAAAGTGCAACTTTCTCTCCTTTTGTATCTGGAAGATCAATTTCTGGAGCAATATCTCCAATATCTACACCTACAACTTGAGCTTTAGAATTGGTAATTACACAACACAAGAACGCTACGATAAGTAAAGTTTTTTTCATAATAGATTAAGTTTTATTTGTTTTGGGGCATTTTATCGATTTGACTTGTCATTCTGAGGAACGAAGAATCACACTAGATATTCCACATGTAAAATCTCCAATCTTTGTAGAGTTTCTGGTGTGATTCTTCGTTCCTCAGAATGACAGAAATGACGTAAAATTGTTTGCGTCATTATCTGAAAAGCAAATATAATTTTTTTATCAAACCTTGCATAGTTCTTCCCTACCATTCTGCTCCCAATCATAAAATTATCCTAAATATTTTTCTTTAAATCCATATATCGGGAAAAGTCGATATATTTGCACCATGGAAACGATAGAAATTTTTAAAGCATTATCGAACAAATCCAGACTACAAATGCTGGAATGGTTAAAAGAGCCCGAAATTAACTTTCCGGGACAGCTTGAGCATGCCGGATTTGAGCATGGTGTCTGCGTTGGGCAGATTCAGGCCAAAGCTGGTTTGACACAATCCACAGTATCCGAATACCTGTCTATTTTACAGCGCGCTGGTTTTATTGAAGCCAAACGTGTTGGACAATGGACTTATTATAAACGTAACGAAGGTGCCTTTGAAGCACTCAGTAAATTAATTCAATCTAATTTGTAAAATTACTATGAGTACAAACAACCTATTTTCAGAATTTAATCTAAAATCGTTAAATCTGAAAAACCGAATCGTAATGGCGCCAATGACGCGCTCTTTTTCTCCTAACGGAGTTCCAACTGATGAAGTCGCAGCTTACTACCAAAAAAGAGCTGAAGGCGAAGTTGGTTTAATTTTATCTGAAGGAACTGTTATTGACAGAAAATCTTCTTCTAATGATGCGAATGTTCCTCACTTTTATGGCGATTTAGCTTTAAACGGATGGAAAAAAGTGATTAACGAAGTTCACTCTGCGGGTGGAAAAATGGGTCCGCAAATTTGGCACATGGGAATTATGGACAACCACCATTCTGGATGGGTTCCGCCAGTTCCTTTTGAAGGTCCGTCTGGATTAAACCGTCCTGACTTTAGAAATGGTGTTGCCATGACTGAAAAAGATATTGAAGATACTATTCTTGCTTTTGGAAAAGCTGCTGCTGATGCGAAAAGATTAGGCTTTGACACTGTTGAAATTCACGGTGCACACGGTTATTTAATTGACCAATTCTTTAGAGCTGAAACCAACTTGCGTGAAGATATTTATGGAGGAAAAACACTTCCTGAGCGTAACCGTTTTGCTATTGAAGTGGTAAAAGAAGTGAGAAAGCAAGTTGGAAACGACTTTGCTGTGATTATGCGTTTTTCTCAATTTAAACCTTCTGATTATAATTATAAACTGGCTAAGAATCCACAGGAATTAGAAGCTTGGCTTACTCCTCTTGTTGATGCTGGTGTTGATATCATTCACGCTTCGCAACGTCGTTTCTGGGAACCTGAATTTGAAGGTTCTGATTTAAACTTTGCTGGATGGGCTAAAAAAGTAACTGGAGCGCCAACTATTACAGTAGGTTCTGTTGGACTTTCTGGTGATTTCTTTGGTGCATTTGCAGGAGAAAGTTCGCAACCGACTTCTTTAGAAGAATTAAACAGACGTTTCGACAGAGGCGATTTTGATTTGGTTGCCGTTGGAAGACCTCTTTTATCAGATCCGAATTGGGTTGCTAAAATCAAAGCAGGAAAAACTGAAGAATTAAAAGGCTTTACTAAAGAAGCTCTAAGCCAATTGGTTTTAGAATAATTTTTTTAAGATACAAAGTTACAAAGGTTCAAAGGGACAAAGTTTTTCCTTTGAACCTTTTTTATTTTCTAAAATATTAAGGGATAAATATAATAATTTATCTTTTCTTTCTCTGCTGAGACTTATCCATTTCAAGTATTTAATCCTATTTTGTTTAAAATGATAAAATATGATGCCATTTTAATACATAAAATTTATCTTTGCAATCGATATGAAATTCTTGAACAGCATATTACGCCTTCCTTTTTTCAGCACTTATTATTATGCAATAATATCTGCTCGGATAGGCTATGCATATAATTCAACGTATTCACGACTATAAATTAAATAGATAAATTATATAAACCTTAAAGCCCGGGCATTGCGTCCGGGCTTTTTTATTTTCAAAAAATGGAAACAATTGAAAAATTAAAACAAAATGCCGCCATCTTTCTTCCCGAAAATGGCTTAGAAGAAAAAATCAATCAGGCTGAAAAAGAAAACAGAAAACTAATTATCAAACTAGGTTTTGACCCAACTGCTCCAGATTTGCATTTGGGACATGCAGTTGTCTTGAAAAAGTTGAAACAATTTCAAGATTTAGGGCATCAAATCGTAATCGTTGTGGGAAGTTTTACCGCAAGAATTGGTGATCCGACGGGAAAAAATAAAAGTCGAAAACCTCTTAGCATTGAAGAAGTTCAGCATAATGCAGAAACCTACATTTCGCAATTATCTAAAATTATTAATATTGAAAAAGCTAAAATTGTTTTTAATTCAGAATGGCTCGATGAACTTTCTTTTTCTGAAGTGATTCAGATCATGTCCAATGTGACGGTCGCTCAATTGATGCATAGAAATGATTTTAATAAACGATTTACAGAAAACACCCCAATTGCCATGCACGAACTGGTTTACCCAATTTTACAAGGTTTTGATTCGGTTAAAATTAATGCTGATATCGAAATGGGCGGAACAGATCAATTGTTCAACTGTACAATGGGAAGGCAATTGCAGGAGAGTTTTAAACTTTCAGGACAAATTGTGATGTGTATGCCTTTACTGAAAGGATTGGATGGAAAAGAAAAAATGAGTAAATCGCTTCATAATACAATCGGATTGATTGATGAACCGAATGAAATGTTTGGCAAAACCATGTCGATTCCTGACGCTCTTATTCTTGAATTTTTAGAATTGACAACCGATTTTTCATTTGAAGAAAAAGAAAAAATCAAGAAAAGATTAGAGGATGAAAATCCGATGAATATTAAAAAACTGATTGCCAAAAATATCATTTGCCAATACCATAATCAAACGGAAGCGGAACAAGCAGAACAATTTTTTATTAATCAATTTCAAAGTAAAAATGCGGAAACCAAATCATTTGTTCCTGTTTCCATTTCTTCTTTAGAAAGCAAAACCAATGAAATTGCATTAATTGACCTTTGTGCCTTTATAAAAAATGATATTACAAAATCAGCAAACAGAAGATTGATTGAAAGTGGTGCGGTTCAGATTAATAATGAAAAAATTATCGATCCATTTAAATTAATTCAGTTACGAAAAGAAACAAAGATTAAAATCGGAAAAAGGAGTTTTTATGAGTTACAATAATTGATTCTTTCATTTCAATCATCAATAAAAAAGGGATAAAACAAATCGTTTTATCCCTTTCTACATTTGCAACTAACAAAAATTACAAACTCTAAAAAAACTCATTATGCCTCGATTGGCTTTTTCTTTTGAAACTTATTTACAAGCCAATTTCTAACTGGCTCATCGTATAATTTTAAACATACAAAAGCTAGAATGATACTTACGATTAATACGCCGATTCCTTCCAAATAGCCATTTTCCATCGAAACTTTATTATCTACAACCCAAGCTGTAAACCAATAAATTAATGGATAATGCGTAATATAAATTGGGTATGAAATATCTCCAAGAAGTTTACAAATCTTAAGTGAGAATTCATTTTTGATCTCTCCTCCTGCTCCGATTGCTACAATAATTGGAAACATTACAATGATGCAGAAAGATTCGTATAAACCGTTGATCCAAAGACTATTTTCGTCTCCCAATCTTGGCAATGCTAAAACAATTGTGATTAAAATACTGCAAACCCAAAAAGCATTTTTAATATGAATTAATTTTCCTAAACGGCATAATAAAACTCCAGCAAAAAATGGATAAAGTAATCTTGTGAAACCAACATTCATTTGTTCCCAATTCAATGACCAGCCGCCGATTACATCTCCTTTGGGTCCAAAAACAGTATAATTAATTAACAGTCCGGCAAATATCAATACAAAAACTGACATTACTTTATTCGAAAATTTACGAAAGATTAAGGCGTACAAGATGTTTGCAATATATTCGAAAAAAAGCGACCATGCCGGACCATTTAAAGGATGCATTTCTCCCCAACCTCTAATTTCTAATGAAGGCGGAATTGGCAATAATGTAAACCCTATTACCATTGTCAAAATAACTTTCCAAACTTCCATACCTCCAATCATTGGAAACAATATATCTGAAGCTTGAAAATAATAGAATATGGCTCCAATGATCATTCCAAGAATTACCATGGGCTGTAAACGGATTAATCGGCGTTTGTAAAACTCCCATTGTCCCATTTTCCCCCAACGATCATCATACGCATATGCGACAACAAATCCAGATAAAAGGAAAAAGAAATCAACAGCAAGATATCCGTGATTTATAATTTGTACAAAACGATTTCCGCCTGCGAAAGCTTCAAAAATATGAAAAGCAACTACTAAAATAGCCGCCACTCCACGAAGTCCATCAAGAATTTCGTAATGTTTTTTTGGTTTAATATCAGATGAAATTGAACTCATTTGTTTTTTGGTTTAAGTTAGGTTAGGTTTTAATTGTAGATAGCAGAATTTAGATTTTCTGCAATCTTAAAATTCAAAAATTAAGTTTGGAATTTGGAATTTTTAAATTGAAATTTAATCTACTGGTGGTTTTTCAGCCATTCCGCTCTTCTCTGATCTGGTAAATGTTTTACCGTAAAGTTCTCAAATTTGGCTTCAAAACCTTTTCCGTCTGGAGAAGCGGCCATTAAACCAACCATAACTGGCGTGTTGTCTTGCAAAGGCGCATTTCTAGTCAAGATATAATTTTTATCATCAAAAGAATAGAATATTTCGACAGCATCTAATCGTCGCACGGCTTTAATCCAAATAAAAGGAGGCACTTTTTCTAAAGTTGTTACGCTCCAATCACTTTTATCATGTGTTACAACGGTACTTACATTAAATTTTCCGTCAACAAACTCTACTCCTGTTTTAATATAATTTTTTTCGTCAATGCGAATCATTAATCCCATTTGGTCAAAACGCGCAATGTAGTTTCCAGTCAATTTTACTTTTGCTTCAAATTCGCCCCCATAATTAGCATAATAAAAAGGTGCATCATCAACTGTGAATCCGTAGTGCGAGATTCTCCAATAATCGCTGTTTGCTGTCACATTCATAATCAAAGTATTGTTTTTAATTTCCCATTTTTCAGGTTCATTAAACCATTGCATTTTATTCAGACTTTGAGCCGAAAGGTTTTGAAATAGAACAAATCCAATCGTAAATAGTAGTATTCGTTTCATTATAATTTGATTCTTTATTAATAAAAAGCAAAACTTCTAACGTTTTACTTTTAACTTTTTTAAGACAAAAGCAAAGCTGCAAATTTTTACACTTGCAGCTTTACAAACCAACCAATTTTTAGAAATAAAAAAACTTATTTAAGTGAGAAATTCACTTTAGATTTTATATCTGTAGATGAAGCGCCAATAATCGCTTCGAAATCACCAGGTTCTGCAACCCAGTCATGTTTTTTATCGTCAAAGAAACTTAAAGCCGTTTTATCAATTGTAAACGTTACTGTTTTTTCTTCTCCAGCTTTAAGAGCTACTTTCTCAAAACCTTTTAATTCTTTTACTGGACGTGGCAATGAAGATTTCACATCTGTGATGTACAATTGCACTACTTCAGAACCTTCTCTGCTTCCTGTGTTTTTAACATTAACTGAGAATGTAATTTTATCTCCAGCGTTCATTTGTTTTTTATCTGCTGTTACTTTTCCGTAAGCAAAAGTCGTGTAGCTTAAACCGTGTCCAAAAGAGAACAATGGTTTGATTTTGTTTTTATCTGCCCAACGGTAACCTACAAAAATTCCTTCATTATATTTTACTGAATCGCCTCCTGGGAATTCGCCTAAAGCGTGAGCTCCATTATCTGCTAATTTTACTGGGAAAGTAAAAGATAATTTTCCTGACGGATTCACATCTCCAACCAAAACATTTGCTAAAGCATTTCCTGCCTCAGTTCCTAAAAACCATCCCTGAACAATTCCTGGAACTTCTTTAATCCAAGGCATTGCAATTGCATTTCCAGAAATATTTACGAAAACAATATTCTTGTTAACTTTCGCTAAATCGCTAATTAATTTATCCTGACCATAAGATAAATTCAATTCATTACGATCATGTCCTTCGTCATCTTGATTTGGACTTTTGTTTAATCCACCAATGAAAAGAACAATATCTGCATCTTTAGCTACTTTTAAAGCTTCTGCAGTCAATTCTGCTGGAGAACGTTTGTCTTCTAAACTTACTTTAGCAACAACTCCGTTATAGTTACTTGTAGGATCTCCCACATAACCTCTTGCGTATACAATTTCAGCTTGATTTCCGATTCTTTTCTTTAAACCTTCTAGCGGAGTGATTTCGTATCTTGCTTTAAGCGAAGAACTTCCTCCACCTACAGTCATCATTTTGATAGCATTTTCTCCAATTACAGCAATCTTTTTGGTTTTAGAAAGATTGATTGGAAGAATGTTATTGTTGTTTTGCAATAAAACAATTCCCTCTTCTGCAATTTTGCGTCCAGCAATAGCATGTTCTTCTGTTCCAAAAGATCCGAAAGGACGATTTCTATCCATTGTAGTCAAGAAAGACAAACGTAGAATACGGCGTACTTTTTCGTCTAATTCTTTTGTTCCAATTTCTCCTTTCCTGATCATTTCAGAATATGGTTTTGCTAAGTAATAATTGTCATAAGCATTACTTGTTCCCCAAGACAAACCATTTGTCCAAGAACCAAATTCCATATCCAAACCATTGTGAATAGCTTGTTTAGTATCGTTAACACCACCCCAGTCTGAAACTACAACACCTTTGAAGCCCCATTCTCCGCGAAGAATATCGTTTAACAAATATTCGTTATGGCAGCATTGCTGACCTTTGTATTTATTGTAAGCGCCCATAATCGACCAAACATCACCTTCTTGAACTGCAGCTTTAAAAGCCGGAAGATAAATTTCGTACAATGCACGATCGTCAACAATTACGTCAACCGAGTTACGATTGGTTTCTTGATTATTTAATGCGAAATGCTTCACGCAGGCAGCAACTCCATTGGACTGAACTCCCTTAATATAAGGAACAACCATTTTTGAAGCTAAAAACGGATCTTCTCCCATGTACTCGAAGTTACGTCCGTTTAATGGACTTCTGTAAATGTTTACACCTGGCCCTAATAATACGTTTTTGTTACGGTAACGTGCTTCTTCTCCAATAGATTTACCATATAAAGAAGCCAATTCTTTGTTCCATGTTGATGAAAGTGCTGTTAGCGCTGGAAAAGCAATACAAGAGTCGTTTGTCCATCCCGCCTGATCCCATTCGTCCCATTTTACCTCTGCACGAATTCCGTGTGGTCCATCGGTCATCCAGTTTTCTGGAATTCCAAGACGTTTTACACCAGGAGAACTAAATTTAGACTGCGCATGAATCATGGCAATTTTCTCATCGGTTGTCATTCGTTTAAGCGCATCTTCTACACGCTCTTCAATCGGTTTTTTATCGTCTAGATAAACTGGAACTTTGTTTTGGGCATTAGCTCCCAAAGAACTTAGTAAAAGTAAAACAACAATTGTTTTAACGTTTTTTAACATAACAGTAATAATTAAGCATTAGTTAGATAATATTATAAAGTCTATTATAAAAACTTTCTCTATCATATTGTAAAACTAAAACGTTATCGTACAAGTTACATTTTTAGATAGAAAAAAGTAGTGGTTTAAAAAATTAAAAAACTGATTTACAAATATTTAAAACAAAAACTATAGTAAAAAAAGTAGTGGTTTTAAAATAAATATTTATGCTTTCAAAGCCATCGAACCAATTTTCATGACCATTTCTTCGAAATCATTTCGCGAAACTGCAGCCTTATTTCGAGCTCGTGTGCGGTAGTTGTAAATTGTGCTTAAAGAATAACGTAAAAATGCTGCAATTTTAACACTGTCGGTAATTCCAAGTCTGATTAAAGCAAAAATTCGAAGTTCTGTGTTTAGCAATTCATTTTGTTTTAAAACAATCTGTTCTTCTGGAATCAATAAAGCATTAAAATCTTTAACGAATGTTGGATATAAATTCAGAAAGATAATATCAAAATTCTTGTATAATTCTTCTAACTCATTATCAACCAAAGTAGTTGACTTTAGAATTTTATAAATTTCATCGAATTGTTTTGCGGTTGCCTTCTTGTTTAAAATAATGCGATAATTCTCCAACTTATTGATATAAGTCGAACAAAGATTGAAGAAATGCGCAATATATTCTTCTTTAACCAAATTAGATTCAGACAATTGCAGGTTACTTTCCTGAAGCTGACTGTTTGTTTCGGTAATATCTTTGTTTAATTCTGCCAATTTCTGACTGGTTTCAAAAAGTTCCGATTTAATTCTGGAAACCTTTTTCATCTGTACATACACATAAATAACCGCAACGATCAAAAACAGAGAAAGCAAACTGATGCAGAGTAAATAAATCTGCAATTCGCTTTTTCTCTGCGCTTCGCGCTCCTGATAAACGGTATTGATGATAGAATACACTTCTGACATCAATAAAGTTCTAAACTGTACATTGCAGTACAATGCATCTTCAATAGCAGATTGTGTGAGTTTATAAGCCATATCGACATCGCCAATTTCGTAAAAAACCAATGCCAATTCTTGCAATGAAGCATTGTCTTTATTGGCATTTTTAATGTCTGAAGTGGCAGAAAGTGCGTAATATTTTTTTCTCGATTCTAAATCATGTGTAGCTTCTGCAATTTTACCTAATAAATAAGTAATCATTGCATATTGCGGACTTTCTTCTTTTGTTTTTCCTAATAAAGCTAATAATTGTTTTTTAGGTTCATCAAATTTTTTATTGAAAATGTCGTGCTGGATTCTGTTAATCTGATATTCTAAAGTATTCGGATTTAAAACACCCACTAACGAATCTCGATATTTGCCAATCTGATTTCTGTATTCCGGGCTATAACTGTTTGCGGCATAATGCTCGAAAAACTCGCGATAGGAAAAATAATAAATTGGAATCAAAGAAGGCGCTAGATTCTTCTTGTTGATACTTTTTAAAATTGCTTCAGATTCACGGTATTTTCCAGAAGAAGAATAAAGCGTTACTAATTGCAATTGCGCTAAATTAAAAAGGTCTTTATTCTGAAGTTCTTCGGCAATCTTGAGGTTCTTTTTTACATATTGAATAGCCGAATCTGAATTTAATTTCTGATACTCAAAATACAATGTTTTATTATAATTGTACTCCTGCTCTTTCGTCAGATTATCAGATTTTATTTTCTTGAAGTTCGCAATTCGTTCTTCTTTAATCTTTACGTAATGCTGTTTGTTTTTAATCGCTTTGTTTAATTCTTTTAAAATAATATCTGTACTTTCCGATGCAAAAAGAGGAAAGTTTAGGATAAGAAATAGAAATAAGTAATATTTTTTCAAAGCGATTTTAATATAAAGGAATTACAAATATAGCAAAGCGAAAATATAAAAAATGAATTATTTTAGTAGTGGTTATAATTAACCAAAAATGGAATTATATCCTTTTATGTTATAAATAATTCAGCAAACAGAATATCAATCCTATAAATAAATTTATAAAAGAAGAGCTTTATCAAAGCTTAAAACTTTGACAAAGCTCCTCTAAAATTATATAAAAATCTAAAGCGCAATCGGCGCCGCTAAACAGCTTTCTGGAATATCAAAAGCATTTACAAGAGCCACAGCATCGGGACGAATATCCCAACAAAGCTGATTTACAATTTTACGAACTGCTTTGGTTTTAACTGCTTCCATATAACCGTCTTCCAGATACCAAGCTTTATTTTTTTCGATTTGCGAAAGAGCATACAATTGATTCAATTTCGTCAAAATGGCTTTTGACGATTCATCTTCAACTGCTTTTATGGCAAGTTGAAACTGCTCTAAAACTATTCTTTCTAAATAGGCTTCAGCTACATCAATCATTTGGTGCTGAACGACATTAAATGCATCGTAAGGTTCTAATCCGCCATCGATTAATTTCTTGATACGTCGCGTTGCAGAAGCCAAAATTGTTTTCTCTCTGTGAACAAATGCCTGAAGATGAAATTCACTATCTAACAAATGCTCCTCGTCTGTTCTTCGTGTAGCTATTGGGTTTTTCTCTGAAATAGCCGTTTTTGCGTTTTCATACACATAATTAATAATTCCTAACGACCCCATTTCTCCAAATGATTTTCTAAATTCGGCTAAACGGTTTTTAGCCACTAATTGCATCAATACAGTATTATCTCCTTCAAAAGTCGTGTAAATTTCGGTATCGTTTTTAAGCGCATCAATTCTGTTTTCAGACAAATAACCTTTTCCTCCGCATGCTTCTCTGCATTCTTGCAGAATATCTCTAGTACTCCAAGTAGAATACGATTTCATTCCCGCTGCTAAAGCTTCAATTTCTTGCATTTCGGCTTCAGTTCTATTTAAAAATCTGTTGGTTAAATATTGCAATGCAAAATGAACTGCATACGTTTTAGCCAAATGTGGCAATAACCTGCGTTGGTGCATTCTATAGTTTAAAATTGGAACTTCAGAACCTCCTTCTGGTCCAAATTGTCTTCTTTGATCGCTGTAGCGAATGGCAATGGTCAGTCCAGATTTTGCTGCGGCTAAAGCCGAACGTGGAATCCCAATTCTTCCTCCAACCAAAGTTCCTAACATGGTAAAAAATCGTCTGTTATCACTCGGAATCGGACTTTCGAATTCGCCTTTATCATTTACAGAAGCAAAACGATCCAACATATTTTCTTTCGGAATCACAACGTTATCAAAACTGATGGTTCCGTTATCAACGCCGTTTAATCCCATTTTATGACCACAATCGCCAATTGTTACTCCATTTACCACATTTCCGTTTGGATCGCGCAACGGAACCACAAAAGCATTTACACCATAATCATGATCGTCAATAATTAATTTAGCAAAAACAGTTGCCATTTGTCCATGAACAGCTGCATTTCCGATATATTCTTTTTGAGCGTTTTTATTTGGTGTATGAATGGTAAAAGTCTGATTGTTATGATTGTAAGTTGCTGTAGTTTCCAAACCTTTTACGTTCGATCCGTGATGTGTTTCAGTCATGGCAAAACAACCTGGAAGTTTCAGCGAACCAATATCTTTTAAATATTTAGCATAATGTTTTTCTGTTCCTAACGATTGGACGCTCATTCCCCAAAGTCCAAACTGAACACCAAATTTAATTACCAAGCTCAAATCATGATAGCTCAAAGTTTCCATAATAGCAAAATAATCGGCTATGTTTTCTCCTCCTCCATACTGTTTTGGGTACGCCATATTTCCGAGGTTTTCATCGGCCAGAATTTTACACCATTTGTAAACGGTTTGCCTAAAAACATTAATATCAGTCGAAGTTTCATAGGCAAACTCAGGTCTTGAAATCACCGATTTTACTCTTTTGATTATGGCCGCTTCTTTTCCATCTAAAATTTGAGTGATTTTCTGAATATCAAAACTTGCGTCGGTATGAGAATTGGCTGTAAAAGAACCTGCTTTTGTTTTGAAGTTTTGAAGCGCTTCTTCACCTAAAATTCCTAAATCATTTTCTAGTTTTTTGAAATCTGATTCGATTGGCGTTAAATCCAAATCGTTTCCTGAAAGCGCTTTTGCAATATCAAAAATCGACTTGATCGAAGATTTGTCCTGAATACTTGTTTCAATATCCAATTTCCATTGTGTGAGTTCATTTCGCGAAGGCGGATTCGAAATATCTAGTTTAGAAAGCAGAAATTCTTTTTCTTCTTCTGATAAAACAGTTAGGGAATTTATAAACTCTTTTAAAGTTGCAAATTCTTTCTGAGTCAATAAATCATCTGACCACACTAAATAAAACAACGGAGTAAAGGCTTGAAGTTTGGTATTTTTCATATCAATAGTATTCGGTTTAGAAATAGTTTTTTTTTAGCCACAGATTTTACAGATTAAAATGATTCTTTCTTCGCCACGAATTCCACTAATTTTCACCAATTTTATTCTCTATTCTAAAAATAATTTAATTCGCGAAAATTAGTGGAATTTGTGGCAACAATTTTTTGCACAAAGACTGTAATCCTTTTAATCTGTAAAATCTGTGGCTAAATATTTTTTTCGGCTTATCGCATAAAAAAACAGGAATGAAAAATACTCATTCCTGTTTAAACATCCTGTTAAGGTTCTTATAATTTTCGATTTTAAACCAATAAAAAATATGAAAACTAACCCTTATGAACCTTTGGATATTGAGGTCATTTTTTGCTTAATCGCAAAAATATGATGTGAATTAAAAACTAACACTGCGGTAAAAATGATACCATATGCTGTAATTTGTAAAGGTGTAATGTTTTCTCTGAAAAAGAAGGCCGCCAAACCAAATGCAATCATCGGATTGATGTTTAATAACATTCCAACTGTTGAAGAGTTGATTCCAGAAAGCGCATATAAATTCAGGAAAAGCGGAATAATTGTAAACAAAATTGCAATTGTCTCGATACAGAAATAGAATTTAAACTCTGTTGGAACTGGTCCTCCGTAACTCGGATAAAATGGCAATAAACATAATGCTGATAAAGTTATATGAAAAGTTAAAACAATAAACTTATCAAACCCTCTGTTGGCACGCTGACTTACTAAATAAGCCGCATAGGTTAAACCAATAATAATACTGAACAGCATATCCATTATATCACTGTAAGAAAGCAATATACATCCTGAAATGCTTAATCCTACAGAAAGCCATTGTGTTTTAAGCAGTTTTTCTTTCAATATAAAATAAGCCAATAAAGTCGTTAAAATGGGACAAACCAAATAAGCAAGAGAAGCCGCTTTTACGCTTACATGATTTACTACATAGATAAAAGTAAACCAATTGGCCATTAAAAATGCGCTTCCACCAATATTCAGAAGAATCGATTTTCTTTTTTCTGATTTTGGTAAAGCTTTAAAAATCTGAACGGTTTCTCTTATTTGTTTTCTTTTAAACAAAAAAGCAATTAAAAGCATTAAACCCGCACAACTAAAAACACGAAAAAACAAAATATCTAATGACGGATATTCATGTATTGGCTTTAAGACCAAACTAAAAAGTCCCCATATAATAAAGGCTGAAATCGCCGCGATATAATACTTTGTTGTCTTCACAAACTTGCTTTTTGAAATTGTTCTGTTTTGATTTGGCAAATTTCTTAAAAATAAAACAGCAATACAGATACAGTTTTTGTAAATTGCAGCATAACAGTTTTTATTTTATGAAAAATTCGAATTACTTATATCTTCAATTTGCTGACCGAATCGAGAAACAGATTAAATCGGGCGTTTTAAACGTTGGCGACAAACTGCCTTCTATACGCGAAGTCTGCGCCGAAACGGGTTACAGCATGAGTACCGTAAGTAAAGCCTATTATGAAATTGAAAGCCGTTCTCTTATCGAATCTCGACCGCAATCTGGCTATTATGTGAGTAATATTTCTGCTCGCGTAATTGCAGAACCTTCGGCAAGCAAACCGCAATTAAGCCTAGAAAACATTGAACGCGAAGATTTAATCGATTTGGTTTACGGTGATATGCGAACTAAAGATGTTACAATGCTTTCGCTAGGTTTTCCGTCCAATGAATTACTTCCGATTGCTAAACTGAATAAAGGAATGGTTCAGGCAATGCGACAATTACCAAACAGCGGAACGAGTTATGAGGAAATTCAAGGAAATAGCAATTTAAGAAAAGAAATTGCACGATGGTCTTTTACATGGGGCGGCTCTCTAACTGAAGAGGATATTATAACTACTCCAGGATGTATTTCTGCTATTTCAGATTGCTTATTAACACTGACAAAGCCGGGAGATACGATTATTACAGAAAGTCCAGTTTATTTTGGAATCCTGCAATTGGCGCGATCTCTAGGCTTATACGTAATGGAACTTCCTACCAATATGACTACGGGAATCGAATTGGAAGCGGTCAAAAAAACACTTTCTACCAATAAGGTAAAAGCTTGCGTTTTGATGAGTAATTTTAGTAATCCGTCGGGAAGCATGCTGCCAAATGAACATAAAAAAGAAATTGTTCGTTTGATGGATTTCTACAATGTTCCGCTAATTGAAGACGATATTCATGGCGATCTATACTTTGGTACAAGTCGGCCAACTAATTGCAAAACTTATGATGAAAGCGGCATTGTTTTGTGCTGCAGTTCTGTTTCTAAAACTTTAGCGCCAGGTTATCGAGTGGGTTGGGTTTCGCCAGGAAAATTTAAAAAAGAAGTTTTAAGAACGAAATTATATCATACTATTTCTAACACCACTATTACACATGAAGTGGTTGGAGATTTCTTGAAAAATGGCCGTTATGAGAATCATCTGAGAAAAATTCGACAGATTTTAAATCGAAATTGTACCAATTACATCAATACCGTTTTGGAATCTTTTCCAGCGGGAACAAAAGTGAGCCAGCCTCAAGGCGGTTTCTTTCTTTGGGTAGAATTGGATAAAAAAATCGATACCGCTGCTTTTTATCATTTAGCGCTTAAACATAATATTAGTATTGCGCCAGGGAGGATTTTTTCCTTTCAGAATCAATTTTCAAATTGCATGCGATTGAGTTTTGGATTGCCTTGGTCTAATGAGTTGAGAACTGCTATTCAGACATTGGGGAGATTGGCGAAACAGTTGTAATCGCCAATTTTTTGTCATTTCGACGTAAGGAGAAATCTTCGCGAGAAGCTCTACAAAGATTGGTGATTTTCTTTATGGAATTTCTAGTGTGATTTCTCCTTACGTCGAAATGACAAAACTTTGGGTTATTTCTGTATCTATTTACTTCGCGGAGTTTCTTGCGAAGATTTCTCCTCCGTCGAAATGACAAGACTGTAAGAATATTTTTTTTACAAAAAAACTGGACAGCGCAACTACACACTGTCCAGCCAACAATTAAAAGCAGACCAAAATTAATTAGTTATAAGACAAAATAAGCGTCTTTTTCGACTTTCTTAGGCTCGTCTTTTAAATCAAATTCTTTCAGGATATCAAATTCGCTTTGATATTCGTTTAGCATTTGTTTAATATTTTTTTCAATTGTATTTGCAATTGCGGTAACTGGAGTATCTGTTGGTCTGTTTTCAAACGGATCTTGCAAATGAATCGCCATTCTTTCGATCAAAAAGAAAGCAGCTCCAATAGCAGTAATCAACGGAATTGCAAACCAGCTTAAAACGCTCGTTAATCCGAAAGGCAATAGGAAAATGAACAAACACAAAGTCAATCTAATGTACATACTGTATGTTGTTGGGAAAATTGTATTTTTAATTCGCTCACATTTCCCCATTTCATCACATAATCTAGACAGAGTGTTATCGATTTCAACCTGCTGATACATGTTGATTTTCTTTTCGTTTTTAGCAGTTCGTAAATCTCTTGCATGCAGCATCAAAATTGCATTTGGAACGTTTTGATGATTTTTGATGTATCTGATTTCTTCTTCGCTAATTAAGCCTTCAATCGGTTTTATCGCATCTCTATTTCTAAGCGACTGACCTAAACTGTAACACCAAGCAATTTGTCTTTTAGCAAAATTTTCTTTGAATTCGCTTGCTTCAACAGAGAAATCTGGATCTTCGTAAAACGTTAAAACCTGACGAATCAAAGTTCTGGAGTCGTTTACAACAGCTCCCCAAACAATTCGTGCTTCCCACCATCTGTCATAAGCCTGATTTGATTTAAAAGCTAACAGTAATGAAATTATGGTTCCGATCATGGTCGGAATGGCAATCGGGATATCTACAGGAAGATTGATGAAATAATGATGAAAAATCTCAAATAGTATGGTATATGCTAATACCAATACAATTTCTACTTTAATTTTCCCGAGAACGTACTTCATTGGTATTCTTTTCTTTAATAACATATTTTCGGTTTTAAATTAAATTAATATTTTTTAAGAGGCTAAGATTCTAAGTTTCTAAGATGCTAAGAATTAAAAAGCTTAGAGACTTAGTGTCTTAGGAACTTAGAATCTCAGAAATCAAACCATCTCTTCGTACAATGAAAGAACAGGAAGGCCTAGTTTTTCATTGACATTTTCTTTTTTCGATTTTTTAAATTTGATTTTTTCGCCTTTTCTGGTTTCTACCAACATATCAATATTATGTTTTGAAATGGCTTCAGATAAGAATGGAGCGACTTTTTCATAGTCGTCTTCAAAACTGGCAGTTTGACTTACAATTTCAAAAGAGAAATTGGCGCTCAAAAAATCTTGAACATCTTTTACATGAATGTTCATACTAGAATTTTCTACGTAAAGTGCTTTATGGAAAACTTCTTTATTAATCTCTGTGCTTAAATGTAGAATTGGGCATTTTTGATTTCCTGCCAATTGCACCAAATACTGATGAATTCTTTTGGTTTCTTGTTTATAAGAATGGGTAAGAATGACCAATTTGACTGAAAAAGCTTCAATTAGCCTTTTAAAAATTGGTGCTGAAAGTCCGTATTGGTTGTGAACTTTTAATTTTATGTTTGAAGTGTGTTCAACAATATATCGGCAGGTTTCTAGAACTTCTTCCTGACTTCTGGTAAGTCCAGATTTCATTTCTCTCAAAAAACCAGAAGAAGAAAACGTATCGGGCGCTTCTGAAACTAATACTAAAATAATTTCTGATTCCGTATTTTTGGACTGATTCACCGCAGATTTAACAGCAGAGATTGTATCATCTTTTAAAGTCGTAGGTATAAGAAAGTTTTTCATAAGTACATCTTTTAGTTTATACTTACAAAATAACTGTCCGCAAATTAGACCTTAATTAATCTAAAATTAGAATTTTCTAAAATTAAACATTAGATTTTTTAATGTTGCCTTTTTTAAAGATAATGGTAACGATTGTTCCTTTATTTTGCTCCGATTGCACTTGAAGTTCGCCATCATGCATTCTAATGATTTTAGAAGCTAATGGAAGTCCCAAACCATATCCTATATACTTGGCAGCGATTTTACCCCTAAAGAAAGGCTCGTACAAATGCGGAATATCCTCAGGCGGAATTCCGATTCCGATATCATTAATCGATATTTTAATCATTTCTTTATTAGCAGAAAGACTTACAAAGACTTCATTGTTATCAGAATACTTTACTCCGTTGGTAATAATATTATTAATTGCCAATTCTAAAAGTGGTTTATTGCATGGCAGCAATAATAGATTAGAATCTTCTGGAGCAAAATTAAGTCTAATGCTTACGCGATTGTCTGGATAAATTTTATCTAAATCTGATTTTACATCCAATAACAATTCGTCCATTCGAGCAATATCAGACACTTGCTTTTGTCCGTCATAACCCGTTTGAGTCAATTTCAGCAAGCTTTCCGTTAAGTTTCCTAATCTTGAAGCCTGACTGTAGATATTTTGTAGCGATTCTATATATTCTTGTTGCTCTCTTTCCTTCAGCAGCATAATTTCTGCTTCGGCAATAATAGTTGTAATTGGCGTTTTTAATTCGTGAGATGCATTATTAATAAAGTTGGCTTGGATCTCGAAAGACGTTTCCAAACGATCCAGCATATTATTAAAAGTATTGGTCAAATCTGAAATTTCATCAGAATTTTTAACCTCAGGCAAACGATTATGAAGATTAGAAGCACTAATTCTTTTTACTTCTTTCGTAATCCTTGCCACTGGATCGACAACGCGTTTTGCTAAAAATCGTCCTAAAAGAAAAGCCAGAATCACAAAACCGATTCCGCCAAAAAGCATAATTTTAACAATATAAATGGTCGTATCTTTTCCTTTTCGATCTCTCGCGCCAACAATTACAATATATTTTTGATTGTTTTCTTGAAAAATCTGTCCCAAATAATATTTGTTATCTCTTTCAAAAGAATCTTTTCCTGTTCTTAAAATATTGGTATAAAAAGAATTTGGAAGATTTAGATTGGTATTGTAATCAAAACTATTGTGGCTGTTTATTTTCAATACATATTCTTCTTCCTCGATCAATTCTTCAAGACCATTCTTTTTAAGGTTCTTGTAATATTTGATCTTTTCTGGGTCTTTTTGAAAATGAATAGAAGAAACAATTTTTGCTCTATCATCCAGACGCTTCAAAAAATGATATCGATTGTTTTCTCTAAATAAGAAAAACACGATGATACACAATAGCGAAGTACTGAAGGTAGAAAGGGCAACGTAATTAAAAGTAATTTTTTTTCTAATATCCATATTATGGTTTTATAACATACCCCAAACCTTTCATAGTATGAATAAGTTTAGACGAATAAGGCTTATCTATCTTTCTTCTTAAGTATGTAATATAGACATCAACAACGTTGGTATTCATATCAAAATTAATATCCCAAACATTATCCAAAATCTGATCGCGCGATACGATTCTGCCTGTGTTTTTAGCCAAATAATATAAAAGTTTGAATTCTTTGGCGGTTAAAATGATGTTTTCCCCATCTCTTTTAACGGTTTTAGCTCGTCCGTTTATTTCTAAATCAGCAATTGTGATGGTATCTATTTTTTCTGTTTCCTGTTGCGATCTTCTGTACAGCGCATTTACTCTGGCATCTAATTCGCCAAATTTAAAAGGCTTAACCAAATAATCATCGGCACCAGCATTTAATCCTGTTACAATGTTTTCTGAAGTCCCTAAAGCTGTTAAAAGTAAAATTGGCACAAAGTTTTTTGCTGCGCGAAGTCTTCTGCAAATTTCAATTCCATTAACATCAGGAAGCATAACATCCAAAATCACTACATCGAAGGTATAATTATGAATCATCTCCATAGCCGTTTTACCGTCCATTGCAACGCTTACTTCATTATTATTTTCTGCAAATCCTTTTCTTAATATTGATAATAGATTTGGTTCGTCTTCAACTATAAGTAATTTCATCTTAAGAAGTTTGTATATACAACAAAAATAAGGATACAATTTAACATAATTTGGCACATCAATACAAATTATGATTTAATTATGAAGAATCAAAAAAGCAGACACGATAGCCTGCTTTTTGATATTATTTTGCACTTAAAGTTTCTGATTCCTAATTTTTGAGATTAAAAAGTCTCTCCAGCATTCAAATAGAATCCTTTAGAATTGTTCCCCCACGCATAATCCAAAATCAAATTTGTTTTGGAAGCTTTATCAATTAAGATTCTCAAACCAACACCAGCCGCTGGTTGTATTGATTTAAATAATTTTAAATCATTATCAGAATTACTGGCGGTTACAAAATTGGTAAAAACCGTACCGCTTAACAATTGATTGCATGTAATGGGAAACCTAAATTCTGTAGACAAATAAACCAACCCATTTCCTCTAAATAATCCCTGTGTATACCCTTCTCCGCTCCTGCTGCGCTGATCCCAGCCAATTGCAGGAAGATTTAAATACGGAACTTTTCCTCTAGTCACAAATTGCCCGTAGGTCCAAATAGCTAAAATATAATGCGGATTTTTATGAGAAACAGGAATAAAATGGCGGTATTCTGCAAATAGAACATTGCTATAATCCTGATTATTAAACAGAACAGGATTAAATCTATAATTTATATTGGCAAACCAACCTTTTGACGCATTTACTTGATTATCACGAGAATCATGAACCAGATTCAGGCTAACTCCATTTAAAAAATATTCAGAATTATCAAATCCGTATTTTTGGCTGTAATTGTAATGATAGGTATATTTTCCGTTTGCAACATCCAATTCCTCATCTTGTATCCTTGAGTACCAGTCAATATTAATACCCCCTCCGACATAGTAGTTCTCTTTAACCTCAAAAGAAACCGTTTGATGGAACTTCAAATAATTATAGTCCATTGCCTGAGCAAGAGAATCTACACTAAACCCTGGTGGACGGTCACGTCTGGGCGGAATAATATCGGTTCCTAAACCATAATTAGGTTGCGAAAACAAATATAATCGATAATCTCCACTCAAAAAGATTTTATTATTTTTCAGCAGAATATTGTTTTTAATGTTAACCAGCCACTGATTTTTTACCGTATAAGTAATCCCTATGTTGGCAATTGAGTATTTATCTTTTTCTTCTTTTCCTTTAAAGGTATACTGAGCCACAGCACCAAAAAAGAAACCCGTTGCAGGCTGTGAACCAATTGCGGGAATTAATAAAAAGAAATTGTTCTTTGTGGGTTTAACAACCAAAGCATCGTCTTTTTTCTTAAAAAGATCAAATAATGTTTTAGGAGGACAGATTGTTGGAGTTTCAATTTCAGAATTTTTAATTTCCTCTTGAGCAGATAAATTAAAAGAAATAAGAAGTAATAATCCTAAGATTTTAGACTTGTACTTAACGGCATTATTTTGAAAAAAAAGTACCATTTACAAAGTTTTGTTTTAAAAATAAAATCAAGCTCATTGTAAATATAAGTCTTATTTTCAACATCTTAAGCAATGAAACAAAATAATTTAAAAAACATTTTAACAAAAAAAGCCGTCAAAAAAAATTGACGGCTTTAATTTATACTATTGTTATTTTTATTTAGTGATAAATTTTGGATGAATTAGATTTTCTAAAGAATAAATCTCATCCCATTTTTCCTGTGTAATTAGTTTTCGTTCTAAAACAGCAATTTGATGCACGCTTTTACCCGTTTTTAACGCTTCTCCAGCAATACTTGCACTTTCTTCGTAACCAATAATCGGATTCAATTGGGTTACAATTCCGATACTATTCATAACCATATTATAGCAATGATCCACATTTGCAGTGATTCCGTTGATACATTTATCAATTAAAGTCTGAATGGCATTTGAAAGATAATCTAACGAAGTAAACATCGCAAAAGCAATAACAGGCTCCATTACATTCAATTGCAATTGTCCTGCTTCTGCTGCCATTGTAACCGTTAAATCTTGCCCAATCACATAAAAACAAGTCTGATTGACCACTTCTGGAATTACCGGATTTACTTTTCCTGGCATAATAGACGAGCCGGGTTGACGGGCAGGAAGATTAATCTCGTTTAAACCCGTTCTTGGGCCTGAACTTAATAAACGTAAATCATTACAGATTTTAGAAATCTTAACCGCAGAACGTTTTAATGTTCCCATAATCTGAACGTAAGCCCCTGTGTCTACCGTTGCTTCAATCAAATCTGGCGAAAGCGTTAAAGGAATTCCAACCTCATCTGCCAAATATTTTACACAGATTTCTGGATAACCTTCTGGAGCATTTACTTTTGTTCCAATTGCTGTTGCGCCCATATTAATTTCCAACAATAATTCCTGAGCATTTTTCAAACGCTGAATATCTTCGCCAATTGTTGTCGCGTAAGCTTTAAACTCTTGGCCTAAAGTCATTGGAACCGCATCTTGAAGCTGCGTTCTTCCCATTTTTAAAACTTCTTTAAACTCCTCGCCTTTTTTAGCGAAAGCAACTTCTAGACCCGCTAAAGTTTTAATGAAAGTTTCCATCTTCAGGTACAACGCAATTCTAAACGCCGATGGATATGCATCGTTTGTAGACTGAGAACAGTTTACATGATTATTGGGATGAAGGAAATTGTATTCTCCTTTTTTATGACCTAAATATTCTAGTCCGATATTGGCAATAACTTCGTTCGCATTCATGTTTACAGAAGTTCCCGCGCCACCCTGAATTAAATCACTCACAAATTCCTGATCAAATTTACCAGCAATAACTCGATCGCTTCCGTAACAAATTGCTTCTGCTATTTTTGCATCAATAGCACCACAATCTTTGTTGGCTAAAGCTGCCGCTTTTTTTACATAACCTAAAGCTTTGATAAATAAAGGTTCTTTTGAAATTGGAATGCCTGTAATATTAAAATTCTCTACAGCTCTAAAAGTCTGGATTCCGTAGTATAAATGATTCGGAATTTCTAATTCCCCTAAAAAATCATGTTCCTTTCTTGTTGGTTCCATATAATAAAAATTGATATGTTTTAACTTAAAAAATAAGTGTAAAGCTACAGCATTTTATGGATTAAAAATGGGAATGGAATCAAAATCATTTATAATTTGTTCGCATTTTTCTATGGTAAATTATTACCTTTTCACCTTCAAATAATTATCGAAAAAGGTTGAAAAAAGAAAGCGAATATTTTCTTGATAAAGAATACAATACGATTGTTTACGCCAAAGATGATCTTAATTTTAAAGACTTCGAATGCTGTGTTTTTAACAATTGCAACTTCTCTGCTTGCACTTTTTTGGCTGTTACTTTTATCGATTGTGTTTTTAATGACTGTATTTTTAGTGAAGCAAAAATTAATTATGTCGCTTTTAGAACCGTAACTTTTAATCGTTGCGAAATTAAAGAAGTGAATTTTGCCATGTGTGACAAGCTTATTTTTGAAGTTCGCTTTAATGATTGCATCCTTGACTTTTCTAAGTTTTATACTTTAAAATTAAAAGGAACTCCGTTTTCCAATTGCAGTTTAATAGCGGTAGATTTTATGGCCGCTGATTTAACCAGCGTAATTTTCGATAATTGCGATTTATATCGTTCTGAATTCAACAAAGCCATTGCCAACAAAGCCGATTTTAAAACGAGTTATAATTATACTATCGATCCTTCTAAAACTAAATTGAAAAAAGCTGTTTTTTCTTTGAATGAAGTGAAAGGATTATTATTTAAGCATGATGTGATTGTGACTTAATCATAATCCTATTTATTTTTCACTATTCTTTTCTTTTTTTTGGAAGAGCCGATTTTGGCAGCAAAAATAAAATCAGAAGTACACTTATTAAACAAAACAAATGAATAAATGTGCCATAGAAAAAAGCGTTATAAAAATGCTTGAAATCTGTATTTCCTTTTACAAAATAGTAGAATACACTTCCTGTCAATGTAATTCCCAATGCACCAAACAATTGTTGTACCGTAGAATAAACACCTGATGCATTTCCAATCATATTTTGAGGCAGATCTTTCAAGGCAATATTAGCGAATGAGGGTAAAACCAGCGCTACGCCAATACCATGCAGAAACATTATTAAATATCCTCTAAAATTAACTATTGGATAATAAAAAAGAAAAAGCTGCAAAATGATTGCTGAAATGAGAAGCAGCACACCAAAAATTAATACTGATTTACCAAAACGCAGTACTAGTCTAGCTGATAAAAATGACGCCAGAATAAATCCGCTTCCCTGAAATACAATAAAATATCCCGCCTGCATGGGAGAAAGCTGAATCCCTTCTTGTAAAAAAACAGCAAGTACAAAAAAGTAGGCATCAAGCATTAACATAAAAAGAGCAGACGCTGAAACCGCCATATTGAAATTCCGGTTCTTAAACAGCTCAAGGTTTAATAAAGGTTCTCTTTTATTTGATTTCCTTTTTATCTGCCTGAATATAAAAACACAAATAAATACGATTGATACTGGCAATGTAATTTTAACGAAACCGTTTTGTTCTAAACCAACAGCCATGGAAAAAACCAATAATGCTAGTCCAATACATAATATAAAAGCACTCAAATAATCCATTTGTAAAGAAGAATAATCTCGGGACGGATTAAGATAACGAATGGCCAGCAAAATCCCTGAAGCACAAATAGGAATATTAATAAGAAATATATACCTCCAGGATTGATCAATTAAAAACGGTTTGAGTTCTACCAGAAAACCACCCAGAAACTGCCCCAGCATAGTGCCAATTCCAATCGCAATTCCATACCAGCCCATCGCATAAGTGCGCTCTTTATGATCTTTAAAAAGAACTTGTATATAAGACAAAACCTGAGGAGACATCAATCCTGCACTTATTCCCTGAAAAAACCTCAAAATAATAAGCTGGTCAGTTGAATATGCAAAACCACAGCCTGCAGAGCTAATCATAAATAAGAGCATTCCTAAAACAAAAATTCTCTTTCTGCCGAAATAATCTCCAGTCTTACCACCAATTATAAGGAAAGAAGCAAATCCAACCATATACATGGCTACAACTAACTGAATTTTTCCATTACTTGAACCAAGCCCACGTTGAATAGACGAAATAGCAACGTTTACAATAAATATATCCAAAATGGTAAGCAAATGTGCAAGTAGCAATATAAGGAGCGAAATGTATTTTCTATTTTTCATAATATATAGAATAGTCTATCTATTTTTAGTTAAAAAAAAATCAGAAAAACTGATTTATGGCTTTTTTTACTTCTTTTAGATCATTAGTATTACCGTTTATACTTGCCGAAACTACAGCGCCTTCTATCATTAAAAAAATACTATTTTGCAATACATTTTTTTCTATTAAAAGCGTTTTTACTGTACTAATTTCATCAACTAATCCATTAATATACTCACGCTGGCGCTCTTTATGTGCCAGAACAAACTGTTCTATTTTTTTATCTTCTCTACCTATTTCAGCATTTATTTTTATGAAATGGCATCCGGAAAAATTTGATTCTTCCTGAAGTTTAATACGGTAATCTATCAATTTTAAAAGCTTTTTTAACGGCTGTTTCTCGTCTTTCAAATAGTCATCTAGATTGGCAAAATATTCTGTTTCCTGCTGCTCCAAATAATGGTATAATAAATCACTTTTAGATTGATAATGCTTATAGAGCGAACCAATAGCAATATCTGCCTCAGCAATAATCTGGTTAATTCCTGTACTATTAAATCCCTGATGATAAAACAGACGAGACGCTGTATCAAGTATTCGTTCTTTTACACTGCTTTTCTGTTTCATTTTTTTTGTCAAAGATAAAATAAAAATAGATAGAGTTATCTATTTTATTTCAAAATAAAAAAAATCACAAAAGTTGTGATTTTAAATTTCATTGATTATGAATTATTTACAGAGCTTTCCCCATCACATAATCTTCCATTAAATATCCATTCCCAATTTCTATATCAACCGTTTCTTTGATATCAAAACCTAGCTTTTTATAGAAATTTAATGCGGTATTAAAGCGATTTACGTTTAATAAAAGCTCTTTTGAATTATTCTCTAAAGCCATTATTGCAATTTCTTCAAAAACAATTTTACCATAACCTTTTCCTTGCGTTTCTGGTAAAAGGTAAATTTTATGGATTTTGGTAATCGCTTCGCTTTTATAATTATGCTCAATTCCAATAAATCCGATTACAGCATTAGAATCTGAAATCAAATAAAAAAGCTGTTCTTTATTCTGGATTTGTTTTGATAATGCTTTATCAGAATAAATCAAATCCAACATATAATCCAGCTGCTCTTTTGTTAAAATTTCGCCATACGTAATCGGCCAAGTTATGTTCGCTATTTCTTGAATTTTAGCAATATCTTCAACAAATGCTTCGGTAATTTTAATCATATTTATTTTGTAAAAACTTGATTTTCTTGCTCGCTTACGCGGATGAAAGTCGTTCGTTTAGTCAATTCTTTTAATCTTGAAGCTCCTACATAAGTGCAAGTACTTCTTATTCCGCCTAATATATCTAAAACAGTGTGAATCACATCTCCTTTAAACGGCACCTGAACTGTTTTTCCTTCGCTTGCTCTGTATTCTGCAACGCCTCCAGAATGTTTATCCATGGCAGTTTTAGAACTCATTCCGTAAAATTGTTTGAATTTTTCTCCTTTTACTTCTATTAATTCACCGCCGCTTTCTGTGTGTCCTGCGAGCATTCCTCCCAACATTACAAAGTCTGCTCCAGCACCAAAAGCTTTGGCAACATCACCCGGAGTTGAACAGCCGCCATCGCTGATAATATGGCCACCTAAACCGTGAGCGGCATCGGCACATTCGATAATTGCAGATAATTGCGGATAACCAACGCCTGTTTTAACGCGAGTTGTACAAACAGAACCAGGACCAATTCCAACTTTTACGATATCAGCACCAGCTAATAGAAGTTCTTCGGTCATTTCGCCAGTAACTACGTTTCCTGCAATAATGATTTTATCTGGATATTGTTTTCTAGTTTTCTTTAAAAATTGAACAAAATGTTCCGAATAACCGTTGGCAACATCAATGCAGATAAATTTCAGCAACGGATTTGCAGAAATTATTGCACCTATTTTATCAAAATCTTCTTTTCCTGTTCCTGTGCTTACAGCAATATAATCGTAAAAATCAAGAGTTACGTTCTTTAGAAATGCATTCCATTCTTCTAAAGTGTAATGTTTATGAATGGCTGTAAAGAGTTTTTCTTTTGCTAAAACTTTCGCTATTTCAAAAGTTCCAACCGTATCCATATTGGCAGCCATTATTGGAATTCCTGTCCAGCTTGCTGTACTGTGCAAAAATTTGAAATTTTGTTCTAGTGAAACTTCAGATCTGCTTTTGAGCGTTGATCTCTTAGGTCTAAACATTACATCCTTGAATCCTAATTTCAGGTCCATTTCTATTCTCATAGTTCGAGATTTTGATTACTCTCAAATGTAAGGAATTTTATATTGTAGACTTTAGATTTTAGATTAACAAAAACTTGAACTTTTGAACAATTGATTTACTTTGCGTGGGCTTCGACTTCGCTCAGCCTGACAAACGTGAAAACTGAAAACTGCGACTGAAAACTTAAAAAACTACCCGTGAATCGTTTCTCCTTTTCCGTAATTGGTAATGATTGATTCTTCAAATTCTAACCATTCTCTCCAGCGTTTTTCAACGTCTATTCCTTTGCCGTATTTACGAGCGTATGTGATAAAAGTGGTATAATGTCCTGCTTCGCTTTCCATTAATTCTCTGTAGAAAACAGCTAATTCTTCATCTTTAATATTCTCAGAAAGCACTTTAAAGCGTTCACAGCTTCTAGCTTCGATCATTGCTGAGAATAATAATCTTTCTACAAGTCCAGAAACACGACTTCCGTCACCGCTTCTTTTCATGTATTGATATAGTTCGTTTACATAATCATCTTTACGCTCACGCCCTAGTTTTAGTCCTCTTTTGATGATGATATTATGAACCTGTTCAAAATGATCTATTTCTTCTTTGGCTAAAGCCAATAAATCTTTTACTAAATCTTGATGCTCCGAATTATTCGTAATAATCGTAATCGCGTTTGTTGCTGCTTTCTGTTCGCACCAAGCGTGATCTGTCAAGATTTCTTCAATGTTTTTCTCAACAATATTTACCCATCTTGGGTCGGTTGGCAATTGTAATCTTAATACGCCCATTTCTTTTAATTTGTTTCAGGTTTATTTTGTTTCAGGTTTCAAGTTTCTTTTCTAAACGAAAAAAAGTTTAAAGTTTCATAATACGTTTATTTACGCATTACAAAACTTTAAACTTGAAACCTTAAACTTTAAACTAATTAATACGCAAAAATTGGTCTTTCGCTCATTAATTCGTTTACTTCTTCAGCAACTTCTTCGATAACATCCTCATTTGTATGATCAGTAAGAACTTTATCGATTAAAGCTACGATAGTTTCCATATCTTTTTCAACTAAACCACGAGTTGTGATTGCAGCTGTTCCAACACGAATTCCAGACGTGATAAATGGAGATTTGTCGTCAAAAGGAACCATGTTTTTGTTTACTGTAATTTCAGCTTTCACTAATGCGTTTTCAGCTTCTTTACCAGAAATATTTTTATTTCTTAAGTCAATAAGCATCATATGGTTGTCAGTTCCACCAGAGATAATGTTATAACCTCTTTTTACGAAAGCATCAGCCATTGCATTTGCATTTTTTTGTAATTGCATTGCATAAGTAAAGAACTCATCTTTAAGAGCTTCACCAAAAGCAACCGCTTTAGCAGCGATAATGTGCATTAAAGGTCCACCTTGATTTCCTGGAAAAACAGCTAAATCTAATAATGAAGACATCATTCTGATTTCTCCTTTTGGAGTTGTTAACCCTTGTGGATTTGGGAAATCTTTCCCCATTAAAATAAGACCTCCACGTGGTCCTCTTAATGTTTTGTGAGTTGTTGTAGAAACAATATGACAATGTGGAATTGGATCGTTTAACAATCCTTTTGCGATAAGACCAGCTGGGTGAGAAATATCAGCAAATAAGATCGCTCCTACGCTGTCAGCAATTTGTCTGAAACGAGCAAAATCCATATCACGAGAATAAGCCGAAGCTCCAGCAATGATTAATTTTGGCTGTTCTTTGGTTGCAATTTCTTGAATTTTATCATAATCTAAACGACCAGTTTCAGCATCTACACCGTAGAAAACTGGACGGTATAAACGTCCTGAGAAGTTTACTGGAGAACCATGAGTTAAGTGACCACCATGAGATAAGTCAAAACCTAAAATAGTATCACCAGGATTTAAACAAGCGTGATAAACAGCTGTATTTGCTTGAGAACCTGAGTGAGGCTGTACGTTTGCATATTCAGCGCCAAATAATTCTTTAGCTCTGTCAATAGCAATTTGCTCAATAACGTCAACTACTTCACAACCGCCGTAGTATCTTTTACCAGGATAACCCTCTGCATATTTATTAGTTAAAACAGACCCTGCTGCTGCCATTACTTCATCACTTACAAAATTCTCAGAAGCAATAAGCTCTAGTCCGTGAATTTGTCTTTCTTTCTCCTCTTGGATAAGATCAAAAATTTGTTCGTCGCGTTGCATTTTTTTGTTTTTCGTTAATTTCACGCAAAAATACAAAAAAACGTTTGTCAAACTGCTAGATTATGATATATTTGACAAGTAATTTTTCAACAAATAATTAACATTAAACATGCCAATAACTGCCAACGATACCAGTAGAAAATCATGGTTAGAAGTGCCAGAAAATAGCGACTTCCCCATTCAGAATATTCCTTTCGGTGTATTTCTTACTAAAGAAAATGTCGTTACCGTAGGAACGCGAATTGGCGATTACGCCATAGATTTGGGTGCTTTACAGCAATTAAACTATTTTGAAGGAATAGAATTAACCGATGATATGTTTATGCAGGATACGCTAAATGATTTTATTTCTGACGGAAAAAAAACATGGCGTTTAGTTCGAAATCGTATTGCAGATATATTCGACGAAACTAATTCACAATTAAGAGATTCAACAAAACATAGAGATATTGTTATATTTAAAATTGAAGATGTAGAGATGCAACTTCCTGTTTTAATTGGTGATTACACCGACTTTTATTCTAGTAGAGAGCACGCTACAAACGTGGGTAAAATGTTCCGAGATCCAGACAATGCTTTGTTGCCAAACTGGCTTCATATTCCGGTTGGATATCATGGAAGAAGTTCTACCATTGTACCATCTGGAATTCCAGTTCACAGACCGATGGGACAAACTTTGCCAGCTGGACACGACACGCCTGTTTTCGGTGCTTCACGTTTAGTAGATTTTGAATTAGAGACTGCTTTTATTACAACAGATGTAAATGTAATGGGCGAAAATATTTCAACTTATGAAGCTGAAGATTATATTTTCGGAATGGTTTTACTAAATGACTGGAGTGCTCGCGACATTCAGAAATGGGAATATGTGCCACTTGGGCCATTCTTAGCTAAGAACTTTGCGACTTCTATTTCACCTTGGATTGTGACTATGGATGCCTTGGAACCTTTTAGAACAAAGGGTCCTAAACAAGATCCAACACCACTTCCGTATTTGCAGACCAAAGGAAAAAAAGCTTTTGACATTCATTTGGAAGTTTCTTTAAAACCTGAAAATCAAGAAGAAGAAACTATTGTTTCAAGATCTAACTTCAAATATTTATACTGGTCAATGAGTCAGCAGTTAGCGCATCATACTTCTAATGGATGCCGTGTAAACTCTGGCGACATGATGGGTTCTGGAACAATTTCTGGTCCAACTCCTGATAGTTTTGGTTCTATGCTAGAATTAACTTGGGGAGGAAAAAATCCATTGAAGTTAAAAGACGGAAGCGAACGTAAATTTATTGAAGATAATGATACTGTAATTATTCGTGGATTCTGTGAAAATACGGAAGTAAGAATTGGTTTTGGAGAAGTTTCTAGCCAATTGCTACCTCCTTTCATTAAACAATGAAGAGCAGATAAAACTGAAGAGATATAGAAAATAAAAAACCTTGGTTATGCCAAGGTTTTTTTATGCTTTAATTTAATCGCGTAAAATTAAAAGGCAAAGTTTATTTATTCCAAAACCACCTTTACCCAAACCAAACGATGATCTGAACTTGATTCGCGTTTTTCAACCAATTCCGACATTGATTCGCCTTTGGCAGGCCAGAATACACCGCTGTTGAGAACCCTAAATCCAAGTCTGGATGGCAATACATAATCTGCACGCATTCTCCAAAAGGCTGTATGATTAACTCCAAAAGGATTTTCAGGACTAAATTCAGCACCACCTTTACTAGCAGGCGTAAAGTCATTATTAATTTTCGGACTCTCAACTAAAGACTTTATACCTTCTCTAATAGCATCCCCTTCAACTGGTGAAGCGTTTTGATCCCCCATTATAACAAATCGAGAATTAGGAGATAAACCGCCTTTAACGCCTTTATCATCATAAATGTACGAAGCTGAATTATCTGAAATATAATCTCTCCAGAATCGAATTTCATCATGATTTCTTTTTCCATTGCGATCTTCAGCACCGTCAAAAGTAGGAGGAGTTGGATGACTGACTAAAACATGAACCGTTTCATTGCCAATCTCTACAGGAACATCCCAGTGAGATTTTGAAGATAATGGAAATTCCTTCCATGCTTTCTTGCTATACCAATCCGATCCATCTGCTTTTTTGGTCAGCAATGCTCCTGGCATATCTTTCCATTTAAAATGTTGAAAAGTACGAACCGCCTTAACATCAATAGGATATTTAGACAAAAGCATCATCCCATATTGACCAGGATACATACCAAATGCCCATGCATCATTTCCAAAACTATCCAACTTTCCATCATTGTTCAAATCGTAAGGACTTGGCTGGCCCGTATTCACTGTCGAATAATAGTAGTAGGGATAATCTATAGCGGTTGCTCCACCTTGGCTCACATTCAAATAATTTTTAATAAACGCCTTTACACCAAGTTCAGGGTCTTTAATATAATCAAATTCGTTTAGCAGAATAACGTCTGGCCTAACGGTCTGAATAATCTGGGCGATATTTCTGATTTGGGTATTATGCCCTGAATTAAGTTGATAAATCAATATCTGCTCCGATTTTCCCATTGCGCCTTTGGGAGAATAATTATCAGATTCCATACTCACATTGTAGGTAGCAAATGTAAGTTCATTTTTGTCTTGTGAATCAGACTGCGAAAAAAGAACTCCGGAAGAAAGCACGGAAAGGATAAAAAATATTTTCTTCATATAAAATTAAATCTGCATTTCTGCATTATTGAACATACGAATATAAGAAGGATACGGGGACACACGGCAAATCTGTCTGTTAAATATACAACAAAAAAAAGCTGCCACTTTTGGTGACAGCTCAAATAATATAAGAAAGTCTCTCTGTATCTGATAATTTTATCACAGATTAAAAAGATCAAAAGTGATTTTTTTTAATCTATGGCTACTATTTTTATGCAGGAATCTGCTGACTTAAACAATGCAATGTTCCAAATCCCCAAATAAAATCAATACAACTTATACCGATTACTTCGCGATCAGGGAAACATTCTGCCAATATATTTAAAGCTACTCGATCATTACTATCGTTGAATGTCGGCACTAAAACACAATTATTCAAGATCAAGAAGTTTGCGTAACTTGCTGGTAAACGTAAATCTTCAAAATCTACACGTTTTGGCATTGGTAACGCAACAATTACTGGCGCTTTTCCGTTTTCTAATTTTGCATTTTGCAAACGTTTCAAATTATCCTGCAAAGGTTTGTAGTTTGAATCGTTTTTATCTGTTTCTACAATTGTAACAATGGTATCTTCATTTACAAATCGGCATAAATCGTCAATATGACCATGTGTATCATCGCCTTCAATTCCATCTCCTAACCAAATTACATTGGTAACTCCAAGATATTCTTTAAAAACGGCTTCATAATCTTCTTTAGTAAAGCCAGGATTTCTCACCTGAATTGTTGGATGCATTAAACACTCTTCAGAAGTTAGTAAAGTTCCTTTTCCGTTTACATCAATTGCTCCTCCTTCAACAATTACGGGTTTTCCTTTGTACATCACCTGAGTTAAAGGAACATCAATAAAATCTGCCACTTTACCAGGAACAAACTTATCTAACTGATAGTTTTTATATTTTGCCCAGCCGTTAAAATTAAAATTCAATGCTTCTCTTTTCGAACCGTTTTTTACGATAATTGGTCCCGAGTCACGCATCCAGCTTCTATTGGTTTTATGAATAATATAAGAAACGTTTTTAAGGTTTACATGAGCTCTTTCAAGCATATCGGCTACTTTTTCTTTTAGCTTTTCATCGGCAACCACTAAAAAAACAGTTTCAAAAGCCGCTACTTTTTTAATAAACTCTACAAAAGCCCATTGAACAGCTTCGTATTTTCCTGGCCAATCGTTACCATTGTGCGGAAAACACAATACAATTCCTTGTTGCTTTTCCCATTCTGCTGGAAATCTTCTATTATCTGTTGACATAAATACGTTCTAATTTAGAAAGTGCAAAGATAAGCATTCGTTAGGATTTTAAAACATTTGAACCAAAATCGTGTGTTATTTCACAAAAAATATCCTGCAAAAATTAAGTTAAAGATTAAATAATACATCCTTAATATTTAACAGAGAGGCCAGAATTACTTTTGCAAAAACTAAAAACTAACACATGAAAAATTTATCAATCTCATTATTAGCTGTTCTTTTTATATTAGCAAGCTGTAACAATGATGAAAATTCGAACAACGAACCAGAAGTTGTTGTAAACGAAAACCCTGGAACTTTTAAAGAAATTGGCTCTATTACAATTGGCGGAGAAGCTGCTGCAGAAATCTCTGCTTACTGCGAGAAAACAAAAAGACTTTTTACTGTAAACAACAGCGGTGTAAACCAAATTGACGTTATCGATATCGCTGATCCAACAAAACCTCTTAAAGTCGGAAAAATTGATTTAGTTGCTTATGAAGGCGCTGCAAACAGTGTTTCTGTTTTTGACGGAAAACTTGCTGTGGCTTTAGAATCTACAGCAAACAAACAAGGAAATGGAAAAGTAGTTGTTTTTAATACTTCAGATTATAGCTTAATCAAACAAGTGACTGTTGGTGCGTTACCAGATATGATTACTTTTTCTCCAGATGGAAAATATATCATGACTGCTAATGAAGGCGAGCCAAATACAGATTATTCACAGGATCCAAACGGAACTATTTCTATTATTGAAACTAGCACTCATAACGTGACAACTTTAGATTTCGCTTCATTTGCAACTCAAGCAGAAGCTTTGAAAAAAGATGGTTTTAGAGTTTCAAAATTTGCTAAAAGTTTTGCGCAGGATATCGAGCCAGAATACATTACAATTTCTGATGATTCTAAAACTGCTTGGGTAACTTTACAAGAAAATAATGGTGTTGCAAAAGTTGATTTAACTTCTAAAACCATTACATCTATTTATCCATTAGGATTAAAAGATTATAATACTGCCGAAAATGCAATTGATGTAAGCGATAGCGACAGTAAAATTGCTTTTAACCCTTGGAAAGTAAAAGGGCTTTATATGCCAGATGCAATTAGCCATTTCACAGTAAATAACATTCCTTATTTTGTTACTGCAAATGAAGGTGATGCAAGAGAATACACAGCTTACACTGATGTGAAGCGTATGAAAAGCATGTCACTTGATGCAACAGCTTTCCCTGATGCCGCTACTCTAAAATTAGATGTTAATTTAGGAAGATTAAACCTTATTACAGATATGGGAGATACTGACGGAGATGGCGATTTAGACCAAATGGTAAGTTTTGGCGCTCGTTCTTTCTCTATTTGGAACGGAAATACAGGAAAAATTGTCTTTGACAGCAAAAATGATGTTGATAAAAAAACAAACGAATTAGGCACAT
Organism: Flavobacterium sp. CFBP9031; assembly: GCF_034044945.1. Taxonomy (NCBI): domain Bacteria; kingdom Pseudomonadati; phylum Bacteroidota; class Flavobacteriia; order Flavobacteriales; family Flavobacteriaceae; genus Flavobacterium; species Flavobacterium sp. CFBP9031. The sequence goes on along the minus strand of NZ_JAXCWF010000002.1, from coordinate 421,516 downwards.
ACGACGATAAAAGAAGTGATGATAAGGGTTCTGAACCAGAAGCTGTAGTTGCAACTAAAATGGGAAATCAAAATATTTTATTTGTAGGACTTGAAAGATCTGATGCTTTTATGGTTTACGATGCGACTAATCCGACTTCTCCACAGTATTTACAAACTGTAAAAACAGGAGATGCTCCAGAAGGAATTCTTTTTATTCCAGCTTCAAAAAGTCCAACAAAAAGAAGCTTACTGGTAGTAAGCAGCGAAGGAGATGGATCTGTTAAAATTTACCAGCCAGATTTAAAATAACAACTCTTTTTTAAGGATAGCAAAAGGACAAAATGTGAATTTTGTCCTTTTTTTATGCATTCTATTGTACTTATTTTAACGTATTTACACAATTAAATGCCAAAATATGGGAATTATGTAAGGGTATATACAACACATTCTAAGATTCGACTTCTAATTTTGTTTCAGAGTTTAAATAAAAACAATTTAATTTTTGATATCATGAAAAAGAAATTAGTATCAGTATCCTTATTATTACTATCATTTGCTGCAGGCGCTCAAAATATGGCTACCACTTCTACAAAACCAAACGTAGATCAAGAATACAACAAATGGTCGATCGAACTTAATGGCGGTGTTAATAAACCAACCAGAACAATGACTCCAGGTTATACAACAGAATCTGCAAACTTTTTTCACGGAGATTTGGGTGTAAGATATATGTTTAGTCCAAAATTTGGGGTAAAGTTAGACGTTGGTTACGACCAATTTAAAGAGAAAAAAGACACTCCAGATTTTGAAAGCCGCTATGTTAGAGCAAGTTTACAAGGGGTTATCAATGTTGGACGTGCTTTAAATTTTGAAACTTGGACAAACACAATTGGTCTTTTAGCTCATGGTGGTTTTGGGGTTTCACAAATTAGCACCGAAACTGGATTTGGAGGCCAGGATTACATGGCTCACGGAATTGCTGGTTTAACTGGACAAATTAGATTAAGCGACAGAGTAGCTTTGACGGGTGACCTTACCGGAATTGTGAACGGAAGACAAAACTGGAATTTTGACGGAATGGGTAACACTACCACAGGTTCTTTTGACGGCGTTTTACTAAATGCTTCTGTAGGTTTAACTTTCTATCTAGGTAAAAACCAGAAACATGCTGACTGGGTTGGCGAAGAAGATAGAATTGGTGAATTGGAAAAAAGAGTGGACTTAATCGAAACTGGTCTTATCGATTCAGACAAAGATGGAGTTGCTGATTTATATGATTTAGAACCAAATAGTATTGCAGGAGTTGCTGTTAATACAAAAGGGCAATCTATTGATACTAATCAAAATGGTGTGCCAGATGAGTTAGAAAGCTATTTAGATAAAACATACGAGAAAAAAGGCGCTGGAACAGCTACAAACAATACGGTTGAAGAATTAATCAATGGTGGTTATGTAAATGTTTACTTCGATTTCAACTCTTCTAAACCAACCAACGCTTCTTTATCTGGTGTAGATTTCTTAGTGAAATACTTGAAAAACAATCCAGGAAAATCGGCTGATATTATTGGTTATGCTGATGAAATTGGAAATTCAAACTACAATACCGAATTATCTAGAAAACGAGCAGAAGCTGTGAAAAAAGTAGCCGTAAATGCAGGAATCGATGCATCTAGATTAAATGTAATTGCTAACGGAGAAGATACCTCTGTTAACAAAAAATCTAAAGAAGCACGTCAGATCGTGAGACGAGTTACTTTCCAAGTGAAGTAATCTTTATATAAAGCTAAAAACAAGAAAAGGAGCTGTTTCATTTTTTGAGACAGCTCTTTTTCATTATTTTAGAAGAACTCCTTACAAAGTTTTTTATAACATATTTTTTTACAATTTAGTACATGTCGCTCCGCTGGAGCTTTTTTATGGGTCGTAGTGAAATTCTATAAATGTTTTGCTCCTCCGGAGCTCATTCTTTAATATTTCGCTTCTCCGATGCTCACAAAAAAAAGGGCAAAATGATATTTTGCCCTTTTTATATATTTAAAAAAAATCTAATTATTTATCAATTGCTCTTTTTGTAATATCTCCAAAAGCATCGATTCTTCTGTCTCTGAAGAACGGCCAGTTTTGACGAACGTTTTCTTGCAAGTCCAAATCAACTTCAGCAATTAAAATTTCTTCTTTATCATGAGAAGCTTGAGCTAAAATTTCTCCTTGTGGTCCTGCAATGAAAGAAGCTCCCCAGAACTGAATTCCTTCTGTTCCTTCAAGATATTTTTCTAAACCAATTCGGTTTGCTGCTGCCACGAAAACACCATTTGCTACTGCATGTCCTTTCATAACGTTCATCCAAGCACCATATTGGTTTTCTCCGTATTGTTCTTTTTCTTTAGGATGCCACCCAATTGCTGTTGGGTAAAATAAAACCTCAGCACCTTTAAGAGCTGTAATACGAGCTGCTTCTGGATACCATTGATCCCAGCAAATTAAAGTTCCAACAGTACCTTTTTTAGTTTCGATTGCTTGGAAACCTAAATCACCTGGAGTGAAATAGAATTTTTCGTAAAAATGAGGATCATCTGGAATATGCATTTTACGATACAAACCAGCTTCTGTTCCATCAGTATCAATGATGTAAGCACTGTTATGATAGATCCCTGCCATTCTTTTCTCAAAGAAAGGAACAATAATTACTACTCCTAATTCTTTTGCCAATTCGCTGAATGCAATAAATGAAGTACTGTAAAGTGGCTCTGCTAATGCAAAATTATCTACATCTTCGCTTTGGCAGAAATAATGACTGCTATATAATTCAGGAAGTAAGATTACCTCAGCACCTTGACTTGCAGCATCTCTTACCCAGCTGATACATTTTTTAAGATTGTTTTCGGCAACATCATTCAGATTTAACTGAATAACCGATATTTTATACTTTCTTTTCGCCATGACATAAAATTTAGAGTGCAAAAATAATACTTTTTAAAGGAATGGCAAAATGAAGCAATCAAGGGTAACATGAAATTAAAATCATCATAAATATGCCAGTTTTTAAGATTATAAAATAATAAATTACAACATAATACTACGTCTAATACTGCATTAAAAAAAAAAGCCATTTACAAAAAACTAAATCTTTGCAAAATGGCTTTCAACCTAAAAAAATTCAACTAAGCTTGTTGTTATTCAATCACTACTTTTTGAGTAAGGAATTCTGTTTCTGATTTTTTAAATTTGATTTCGAAAGTTCCTTTTACTTTAGATGAAAATTTGTAAACTGTTTTCTTAGAATCTGGAACTTGTTGCGTGCAAACTTCTGATGGGTATTTTGCAATTACTTGAAGACCTTTTTCAGATCCGATAGTTACTTCCGAGATCTTATCAAATTCAGCACAAGCGTTATCTACTACATACGTTACATCGTAGCTTAATTCATCGTTTACTTTCCCTGTTGCCGGCCCTTTAATTTCGGTTACCAAAGCTGCTTTTGTTGTTGGAGCTGGTGTGTTGTTATCATCATCGCTACTGCATGAAACAAATCCAATTGATAAAAATAATACTACTAAAACTGATTTTAATCTAGAACTTTTCATATAAAATAATAATTAATTGTTAATTACTATGAAGACGTGACAAGGTTGCTTTGGTTGCTTTGATAAAATGTTAAAAATTCTCAACAAAACATTAAAACATTGTAAATCAAAAAATTATTCATCTAAAAAAGATTAAAAAAAAAAACGTTATTTCTTATGAAAATAAAAATCCCTAGGATAGTTATGCACAATCAAAGCGATATCATTTTTCCTGCTAGTAGTTGCAGAAAAGATAGTCCCGATTGCTATCGGGCGGACAAAATATTCTTCAGAAATGATTTGATCTGCCCCTAAAAATAAAAAAAACACCAGTGCTAACTGATGTTTCCTTTAATGTATGTTCTTGATTTTTATTAAGCTGTTTTCTTCTTAAAAATCTTTTTGAATAGATTTACAAAAACTAAAACAACAAACCCTAGAGTTAATCCCACTGTAAATTCTTTAATGATAGAAGGGATTTTAATTTCTTCTGACAGATGATGAAAAAATGGAATATAATGCACAAATATTCCTCCTGCCACTAAAAGCAATGCAATTGTACCAATTACAGTTAGACCTTTTATAACAAGCGGTAACGCTTTTACTAATAAATTTCCAATAAATCGTGATGGACTTTTTTCGCTTTTGCTATATTTTATAAGCTTATAACCTGCTTCGTCCATACGAACAATAAGCGCTACAATTCCGTACACTCCTATTGTCGCAACTAATGCGATTATCGAAGTTACAATTATCTGCTGTGTCAGCGGTTCTTCTATTACAGTTCCCAATGCTATAATTACTATTTCTACAGATAATATAAAATCGGTAATGATTGCTGATTTTATTTTTCCTTTTTCAATTACTAGAATTTGTTCTTCTGTTAAATCCTCATTGGTAATTCCTTCTGATTCATCGTGCTTGTGAGGAAAGACAAATTCGTAAATTTTTTCGGCTCCTTCGTAAGCTAAAAACAATCCTCCAAGTACCAAAATTATTATAATTGCAATTGGCAAAAAAGCACTTAGTAAAAATGCAATTGGAAGAATAATAATTTTATTCAATAAAGAGCCTTTACTTATTGCCCATAAAACCGGTAATTCTCTTGAAGACGCAAATCCAGAAGCTTTTTCGGCATTTACTGCCAAATCATCTCCTAGAATTCCAGCTGTTTTTTTTGCAGCAACTTTACTCATTACTGCAACATCATCCATAATTGCTGCGATATCATCTAATAGAACAAAAAAACCTGAAGCCATTTTTAAATTTATTTTTATTTTTAGTGATGCGAATCTAGACATTTTGACTTAATCTGCCCAATAATCTTACACCAAAATTTGTGTTTTTATTCGTAATTTTCTGTATTGTGGTTTTAGTTACATTGTCCTAAAAGAACCCACAAAATAATAAAAACGATAATTGTTCCAAAACATCCTCCACCAAGCTTTTTAGCTCCGTAACCTGCCAATAATCCTCTAAATATATTGTTCATAATTTCTAATTTTAATTAATAATTTGCTGATTTTTATTTATTTAAAATTCATCCTTTTTTAGAAATATATTGTTATATGAATTAGATGAAAAGTTTCAAAATTTCAGGCAAAAAAAAGCACCAGTTAAAAAACTGATGCTTTTTTAAGATTAACATTAAAAAAATTAATTAGCGGTCTGGTTTCTAAAAACCAATTGGCCATCGAAAGCATCTAACAAAATGATGCTATCTGTTGTTATATTTCCTGCCAGAATTTCTTTTGACAGTTGATTTAAAACTTCTCTCTGCACGACACGTTTTACAGGTCTTGCTCCAAAATGAGGATCATAACCTTTGTCTGCCAAATAAGCAATTGCTTCTGGTGTTGCATCCATTGTAATACCTTGCAATGCCAGCATTTTTGTAACGCTTTTTAACTGCAGGCCTACAATTCTTGAGATGTTCTCTACCGTAAGGGGCGTAAACATTACAATTTCGTCAATACGGTTGATAAACTCCGGACGGACAGTTTGCTTCAATAATCCTAAAACTTCGTTTTTTGCCGCTTCTGTTGCTGCTTCTACTCCACCTTTTAGATTTTCAAATTTCTCCTGAATAATATTACTTCCCATATTTGAGGTCATAATAATAATTGTATTTCTAAAATCGGCCAAACGTCCTTTATTATCCGTCAATCGACCTTCGTCTAAAACCTGTAATAAGATATTAAACGTATCTGGATGTGCTTTTTCGATCTCATCTAACAGCACAACAGAATATGGTTTTCTACGAACAGCTTCTGTTAACTGACCTCCTTCATCATAACCTACATATCCTGGAGGTGCACCAACTAGACGGCTCACACTGTGACGTTCTTGATACTCACTCATATCAATACGCGTCATTGCATTTTCGTCATCAAAAAGATATTCGGCCAAAGCTTTTGCCAATTCGGTTTTACCAACTCCGGTTGTTCCTAAGAATAAGAATGATCCAACAGGTTTCTTCATATCCTGCAAACCGGCACGGCTTCGACGAACAGCATCACTCACGGCTTCTATCGCTTCTTCCTGACCTACTACACGTTTGTGCAGTTCATCTTCTAAATGCAATAGTTTTTCTCTTTCTGTCTGAAGCATTTTGGTTACTGGAATTCCAGTCCATTTTGCTACAACTTCTGCAATGTCTTCTCTGGTAACTTCTTCTTTAATTAAAGAATTTCCAGATTGAAATTCCTGCAATTGTTTTTGCAAAGTTTCCTGACGTTCCTGCGCTTCTTTTATTTTTCCGTAACGTATCTCAGCTACTTTTCCGTAATCACCATCACGTTCTGCACGTTCTGCTTCGTATTTAAAGTCTTCTATTTCATGTTTTACAGCCTGAATTCCGTCAACGATATCTTTTTCCTGTTTCCATTTCGCATAGATTTCGTTTCGTTCTTCTTTCAGGTTGGCCAATTCCATACCCAAAATTTTCAGCTTGCTTTCTTCTTTTTCACGTTTAATAGCTTCAATCTCAATTTCTAACTGCATGATTTTACGATCCAAAACATCTAATTCTTCAGGTTTTGAATTGATTTCCATACGCAATTTAGAAGCCGCTTCGTCCATTAAGTCAATCGCTTTATCTGGTAAGAAACGATTGGTAATGTAACGTTGTGAAAGTTCAACCGCTGCAATAATTGCCTCATCTTTAATTTGAACTTTATGATGCGTTTCATATTTTTCTTTAATTCCACGAAGAATCGAAACCGCACTTTCTGTATCTGGTTCATCAATAAGAACTTTTTGGAAACGTCTTTCAAGTGCTTTGTCCTTTTCGAAATATTTTTGATATTCATCCAAAGTCGTAGCACCAATTGCTCTTAATTCTCCACGAGCCAAAGCTGGTTTCAAGATGTTAGCCGCATCCATCGCGCCTTCACCTCCACCCGCTCCAACAAGCGTATGAATTTCATCAATAAACAAAACAATATCTCCGTCTGCAGCTGTAACTTCTTTCACAACCGATTTTAAACGTTCTTCAAATTCTCCTTTATACTTCGCTCCGGCAATCAAAGCTCCCATATCAAGAGAGAAAACGATTTTATCTTTTAAGTTTTCGGGAACGTCTCCGTCCACAATTCTATGTGCTAATCCTTCTGCAATAGCGGTTTTACCAACTCCAGGTTCACCAATAAGCATTGGGTTGTTTTTGGTTCTACGAGTTAGAATCTGCAATACACGACGAATTTCTTCATCACGCCCAATAACTGGATCTAATTTTCCTGTTCTAGCTAATTCGTTTAAGTTTTTAGCAAATTTATTTAGCGAATTATAGGTTTCTTCTGCCGAAGCCGAAGTTACTCTTTCGCCTTTTCTTAGTTCCTCAATAGCAGCTTTCAGACCTTTTCCTGTAACTCCTTGATCTTTTAAAATCTGAGAGACTTTACTTTTTGAGTCAAAAATGGCTAAAATTAAATGCTCGATCGAAACGTATTCGTCGTTCATTTTTTGTGCAATGATTTCTGCTTCATTCAAAGCTTTGTTTGCGTCTCTAGAAAGCATAACATCTCCTCCAGAAACTTTTGGAAAACTTTGAATTGTGCTATCTAAAATTTGTAAAAACAACGGCACATTTACATTTAATTTTTTCAAAATAAATGGCGCTACGTTTTCGTCAACTTCAAAAATAGCTTTAAAAATGTGTTCATTTTCAATTTGTTGCTGTCCATTTCGTTGCGCTAATTGCTGCGACAACTGAATGGCTTCCTGTGATTTGATTGTAAATTTATTTATATTCATATCTTTTGATCTTGATTGATTTAACTGTTTAAAATATATAGGATTAAAGTTACGATTTATTGAGGTAAATAGTTCGCTCAAATAATTTAACTTTGTATTCGAATAGACAAATTATATTCCACAGTAAAAAAACAGACAAAAAGACAGTTAAAATCAGTTTTTAACGCTTTTAACACGTCAAAAAGTCATAAAACAAACCAAATATGAGTTTTTTTAATTCAATCTTCGGAAGTTCAGAGAACTCAGAAGCAGCAAAAAGTAAAGTAAACTGGACTGAATTAACAGATATGCTTCAATTAATGGAAATAGAAGCGATCTCAAATGAAAAACCAGTTGTCATTTTTAAGCATAGCACAAGATGCAGCATCAGCCGAATGGCTCTAAAACAATTTGAAAGAGAATATGATCTTGAAGGTGTTGTTGACGCTTATTTTTTAGACTTAATAGCACACAGAGATATCTCAAATGAAATTGCAAGCAAATTTGGAGTTTATCATGAATCTCCACAGTTGATATTAATCAAAAACGGAAAAGCAGTTTACGATGTTTCGCACAGCGATATTGATGCAGAAGCATTGAAGAGTAAGATCTAAGTTATGAGTCAACTTAGACTACAACAAAATTAAAAGCCTGAAATTATTTGTATAATTTCAGGCTTTTAATTTTTTATGTCAACTCTAAATTTCAATCCAAATTAGCGCTCAACTCATAATTCATAATTAAACTTAAAAACTTCCGTCTGACCCTCCACCGCTGAAACCTCCTCCTCCAAATTCCATTGGAGAAGCTGTCTTAACTTCTGGTTTCATTCCAAAAGTTGAGGCTACAACTAAAGCTTCTGCATTTAACAAACTGTCTGAATGGTTTATTCTATCTGGTTTAAAAGTCAGACCGCTTTCTTTTTCCTTTAATTTTCTAATTGAAAAATAAGCTATAGCAAATAAAACTACACCGCCAAGCGTAAGCGCTACTTCAATTGGTAAAACCGAATGGTAAAATCGAATGGTATAGATTGAAAATGCAATTGCCAAAAAGCTCAACCAAAGCATTATTCTGTCTTTTGTTTTTAAAGCTTGCACCAAATAAACAATCGGCACCATAAAAGTAAAACCATAAAAGAAAAATGCAAACGGAATATCTGTTCCAGGTTTTACTTCTGTTCCTAAAAGTTCTGCAGAAAGTTCTCTTACAACCAAATAATTACAAGAAAGATAAAATAAAACCAAGCAAAAACTATTTGCTAGTAATAATCCGTTATAATAATAACTTTTACTTAGATGATTCATCCTCTTTTTGGTCAAAAAATAAAACAATCCTGCAAAAATCATTGCTACAAATGGCAAAATAGCTTTTCCAATATCTCCAAATTTAAACATTCCGAAAAACAAAAAGGCGGTTGCTGAAATGCAAAATACAAGCATTGACAATACGTGCAGATACCTTAAAAACATAAAAAGCGATCCCATTGCTACAAAAAAAGCAATTACTATTTCATGACCTTCAGTTGTTATTGCTATTGCTACGCCCAAACATAAAAGCGCATTTAATATAAAAGCATCATCTAAGCCATGATTATGATAATTTTGATTTGCAAGCAATTCTACTCCTGCAAATCCAACTATAGTAAAAATATAGCAGCAGATTTGAAAAAACACATTTTCTGCGCTTAATCCAAATAAAGAAATTGCTCCACAAATTGAACCATACAATAAGCAACCAAGCAAAAAGAAGCCTATTCTAACCAGAATATTACTCTGACTTTTTAAAACGGGCAGTTCTTTTTCTATAAATTTCTTCTGTTCTTTACTAATAAAACCTCCTTTGTACAAAGAATCTGCTTCATCGACCAAAATTTCATTATCTAATAATTGTTTGCTGTATACTATCATTCTGCTATCTCTTTATGAAATTTTTTAATCAATTTAATGAACATTACAATCGAACCAACAAAATAAGCTGGCAGTAAGAAAACTAATAATTCCCAAATATCAGAGAAATCAACATTTTCAAAAATTCTAAACAAAACAATATTTCCACCGATATAAGCATAAACAATCATAAATACATATAGCGACATTGCTTTATATTGGTAGCTCGCTTTATAAAAATAATAGGTTGAACCAGCTAAAACGAAAGCAAATATTACCCATATTAAGGTATCATAACCTGTTAAGTTACTAATTGCGGCGATACTTACAATGTGCAATGCAAAAGTGAGAAAAACTAAACCAAAATGGGTTTTAAGCGAAATTCGACTACTGTAGATCGTCCATAAAATCAGTAAAACTCCCAACATTACTGCTGAATAGCTTAAACTTTGGCTTGCATACAAATTATTACTGTCGTTAAATATTTCTTGTGGCGTAACCGAAAGTCCCACATAAGCGGCCAGACCCGTAATTGCAATCGTTAAAACACTTCTATTGTCAAAATAGTAAGCACAAAAGAAACTTACAACAGTTGGCACTAAAGTCGCTAATCCGTAATGTTCTCCAAAAGGTTTATATTGAAACTGAAGATATCCGATAAAAATACAAGTCAAGATATTGCCCGCCAAAACCAGATATTCTAAAACAGGATGCTCAAAAGTTGTTTCTGCTTTCTGAAAACCTTTAGAATGCTTGAAACAATAAAAAAAGCAGACTGCAATCACAATTAAAAGCAACGATAGAATAGCGATGTGTCCTATAGTATCAATATTTTCATAAATCAAAATTCCAATTCCGGAAGTAAATAACAATACTGATAAATAAAGGAATAGCTTTAATTCTGCATTTAATGAAAAGATATGTAGGCTTCGATAGGTTTTCACTTCTTCCAACTGGTTTTGTGTAATTAAACCCTTCTCGAAAAGATGAAGCGTAGATTGATCTTTAAATTTTTCCATTGGTACGTTTTAAACTGGTACATCAAATATATGTATTTAGCATGAATTTTCTCCTTTTACTTTAAAACCTTTACTGTTTTCTAAAAAATATCTCCAGATCGTGTCACAATTAAATAGTGTAAAAACAACATTTATAAATCTATAAATCAAAACTTTAAAACATAAATATTTGAAAAATTAATTTGAAATTATTTTTATTCTTTTACATTTGTGCAATCGATTACATTGACTATTAAACCACAAAAAACCACACTTAAATGAAAACAAAACTTATTGCATTGGCATTACTTTTGCCTTGCTCCTTTCTGTTTGCACAAAACTATTTTATGAGCGCACCAGAAGGATTTGGAGCTTCAGCAACTGGAGGCGGAAATGCAACTCCTGTAACTGTGACAACTTTAACCGACTTAACAGCAAAATTAAAACTGACTACTCCGCAGGTTATTTTAGTTTCTGGAATTATAAATTGTACCTACACTAGTCTGCTTGTGAATGACAAAACCATTATCGGTCTTCCTGGTGCTAGATTAGTCAATCTGGATCAAACTGCTACGGGTTCTGGAATTTTAAGTTTAAAACCTGGCTCCAATAATATTATTATTAGAAATCTAATTTTTGAAGGCCCTGGTGCGTATGATGTGGACGGACGTGACAATCTTACCTCAGAAGCTACTAATCTTTGGGTAGATCATTGCGAATTTCAAGACGGAATGGATGGAAATTTTGATAATAAAGGCGCAGCGGATAATATAACGGTTTCTTGGTGTAAATTTATTTATTTGAAAGCACCGAAAGCTGGAGGCTCTGGCGGAGCAGATGATCACCGTTTTTCTGATTTAGTTGGTTCTTCTAAAACCGACGCTCCTTCTGACGGACATTATAGCATTACTTTTAAAAACTGTTATTGGGCTGAAGGCTGTAAAGAAAGAATGCCAAGAGCAAGAAATGCCGAACTTCATATTTTAAACTGTTACTACAACACATCCGTTTCGGGTTCACTTGCAATTGGTTTAGGCGGCGGAAGCAACAACACAACATGTTATGTAGAAGGAACTGATTTTGCCAAAATCGGAACGGCTTTTAAAAACTATGTGAGCACAGATGGCGGAACAATTGGAATTGCTTTTACAGATTGCTTAAATGCGTCTGCAAATTCAGGAACTACGGCATCAAAACCTTCCTACACCTATAGTGTTTTGCCAATTGCAAATGTTGCTGGATTTATTTCAAACACTTCTTGTGGAGCTGGCGCAACACTTCAGGTTAATGCTCAAGGCGCTGTATCTACGAGCTGCAACAATTTGGGCTTAAATGATAATGTAAACAATCTGGATTTAAAATATTACCCATCGGTTATCAATCGTCTTTTGAATATTGATTTTTCAAGTTCGGACAATGGTTTAGCGGAAGTAGATTTATTTTCTTCAAATGGATCAAAAGTATATTCTCATTCTAAAAATGTTTCTCCAGATGAAAAATTAGAATTAAACGTTGGAAATCTTTCAAAAGGTATTTATGTATGCAAAGTTCAAATCGAAAATCGAAGCAAAACTTTTAAACTGGTAAAAAACTAAATTTACTCCATAAAAAAAGGTCATTGAAACAAATCAATGACCTTTTTTTCTTTTTATTGCTCACTTTTCACATTTAACAAAGAAATTAAAAAGCTGCTTTCATTTTATCTTTAATTGCATCAAGACATAAATTATTGATACTTCCTTCGTGCGTGTGTTTTGTTTCTTTTGGAGATTTGTACGTTCCAGCTTCCAATTGTTCTGCGACAGCCTTGTAAGCATCTCTAAAAGGCATTCCTTCTACTACCATTTCGTTTAAAGTATCTACCGTAAACAAATAATCGTATTTTTTATCTTCCAGAATATGATCTTTCACCGTAATATCTTTTATAGAAAATATTGCAATATCCAAACAAGCTTTTAGGTTTTGAATCGCTGGAAACAAACCTTCTTTTAAAAGCTGCAGATCTCTGTGATAACCGCTTGGAAGATTATTTGTAATTAAAGTTATTTCGTATGGAAGCGCCTGGATTTTATTGCATTTTCCTCTAATCAATTCGAAAACATCTGGATTCTTTTTATGAGGCATAATGCTAGAACCTGTTGTAAGATGCGCCGGAAGACCAATAAAGTCAAAGTTTTGGCTCATATACAAACAAACATCCATGGCAAATTTTGATAAAGTTCCCGCTACGCTTGTCATGGCAAAAGCAACTGTTTTCTCTGCTTTTCCACGGCTCATTTGTGCTGCTACAGCATTGTATTTTAAGGTTTCAAAACCTAATTCCTGTGTTGTAAATGTTCTATTGATTGGGAATGAACTTCCGTAACCTGCAGCAGAACCTAACGGATTCTGATCTACAATTTTAGAAGCGGCGTTCAACATTGTGATATCATCAATCAAACTTTCGGCGTAAGCCGAAAACCACATTCCGAATGACGATGGCATGGCAATTTGCAAATGCGTATAACCTGGTAATAAAACGTTCTGATGTTTCTCTGCCGATTCCATCAATAAATCAAACAATGTTTTTACTTGCTCTTTTATTGCTTTTAATTCGTCTTTTAAATACAAATGAACATCTACCAAAACCTGATCGTTACGAGAACGTGCGGTATGGATCTTCTTTCCTGCATCGCCTAGTTTTACGGTTAGAAGATATTCGATTTTAGAATGTACATCTTCAAAACTGTCTTCGATTTCGAAATTTCCAACTACAATATCTGCAATGATTTCGTTTAAGGCATCAACCAAAGAAGTTGTTTCTTCCTGAGTTAATAAACCAATCTGTCCCAACATTTTGGCGTGAGCAATTGAACCTAAAGCATCGTATTTTGCTAAAACTAAATCCAGTTCACGATCGTTTCCAACGGTAAATTGTTCGATTTGTTTATCTGTTGGTATTCCTTTTTCCCAAAGTTTCATAGGTCATGTTTTTTTTCGCCGCTAATTCACGAATTATTTTTGATAATCTTTGAACATACAAATTCGTGAATTCGTGGCGGTTTTTCTTTTCTTATAATTTAAAGAAATCTGTTAGTATTTTGATATACAGGTCAACTCCTTCTTCAATTTCATTTACAAAAATAAATTCGTCTGCTGAATGCGAACGCAACGTTTCTCCTGGTCCTAGTTTTAAAGACTGACAGCTTAAAACAGATTGATCTGAAAGTGTTGGCGAACCATAGGTTGTTCTTCCTAACGCAATTCCAGCCTGAACCAAACCGTGTTCAATTGGAATAGACGATGCGTTTAAATGCATTGATCTTGGCGTTACTTCGGCATTTACATTTGCTTTAACAACTTCCAAAATTTCAGCGTTTGTATAACGGTCTGTTACACGAATGTCTACAACCAAATCACATTCTGATGGTACAACATTATGTTGTTTCCCTGCGTTGATTTGTGTTACAGTCATTTTTACTGGACCTAAAACATCTGAGATTTTATCGAATTTATAGTTTTTAAACCATTCCATTACTGGAATTGATTTATATAAAGCATTATCATCATTTTGATGTGCAGCGTGGCTTGCGGTTCCTTTTACTTTTACATCCAAAACTAGTAAACCTTTTTCTGCAACGGCTAATTGCATTAAAGTTGGCTCTCCTACAATCGCGCAATCTAATTCTGGCAAATGTTTTAAAACACTATTTAAACCGTTTTTTCCGCTGCTTTCTTCTTCGGCGGAAGCCACAATTACAATATTATGTGACAGATTTTGATTTTCGTAAAAATGAACAAAAGTTGCTAATAACGAAACCAAGCATCCGCCTGCGTCATTACTTCCCAAACCAAATAGTTTTCCGTCTTTTTCTATTGCTTTAAACGGATCGTTTGTATATGCCTGATTAGGAGGTACCGTATCGTGATGTGAGTTAAGTAAAAGTGTTGGTTTGTTTTCGTCGAAATACTTGTTGAAAGCCCACACATTATTGTTTTCTCTCTTGAAAGGAATTTCATTCTGATTGAACCAATTTTCTATTAAAAGTGCCGTCTGATCTTCTTCACTTGAAAATGAAGGGGTTTCGATCAAGCTCTTTAATAAACTAATTGCTTCTTGGGTAAGCGTATCTATATTTTTCATTTTTGTTAGGTTCTGAGGCTATCCCGATAGCTATCGGGACTGAGATTCTAAGTTTTTTTTAAGCAATGACTTTACTAAATCTTAGCCAGAAAATTAATTGGCGCAAATTTCTTAAATTATTATTTAAAAGCACTGCGCAGTCCTGTTTTTTTGCCACTAATTGCACGAATTTTCACAAATTACCTTTTTGTGAGAGAATTAAAATCAAAATAAACTTTTTGATGTACGTCTAAAATTATTTTCTCTTTTAACAGAAAAATTAGAGTCAATTCGTGGCAACATTTTTTATAATATAATCGTTGTATGTGGAATATCTGAATTTTGAAGCATTTTATGGTGTCCAATTTTGATTTTCTGTACACCTCTTGATAAACTATTGAAGCAATTGTCCAATTTTGGAATCATTCCGGAATGGATTACTTTTTCTTCTTTTAAATTATTGTATAATGTTTCGTTAATCTCAGTTATCACAGATGAATCGTCTTCTGAATCTTGCAAAACACCTTGTTTTTCAAAACAATAGATCAGCGTCACATCAAAAACTTCAGATAATGCAATTGATAATTCGCTTGCAATAGTATCGGCATTTGTGTTTAGTAATTGTCCGTTTTTATCGTGTGTGATGGCACAGAAAACAGGAACAACTCCAGCTTCTAATAAAGTTGCCAGTAATTTGGTGTTGACTTGTTTTACATCGCCTACAAATCCGTAATCAATTGTTGGATGATTTCTTTTTACCGATTGAATTAAATTTCCATCAGCACCAGAAAAACCAATTGCGTTATTGCCTTTTGCCTGCAATTGCGCCACAATATGTTTATTGATTTGTCCGGCATAAATCATTACGACGACATCAAGCATTGGAGCATCTGTAATTCGACGTCCGTCAATCATTTGCGGAACCAAACCAATACTCTGAGCCATTTTTGTAGCCGATTTTCCACCGCCGTGAACTAAAACTTTATAGCCTTCAATTTTAGAAAAATCGGTTAAGAATTGCTCTAATTCTGCTGGATTGTCGATGATGTTTCCACCTATTTTTATTACGGTAACTTTCATAAGATTCTAAGGTTCTGAGATTCTAAGATACTAAGTTTTTTCTGCGCAAAGTTTCTTAGCATCTTAGTAGCTTAGAATCTTAGCAACTTTAAAAAATTACATTTTCTTCAAAATCTTTTGTAAAACTAATTGTGCAGAATACGTTCTGTTATTCGCTTGTTCGATTACGATTGAATTTTCTCCGTCTAAAACTTCGTCGCTTACAATTACATTACGACGAACAGGAAGACAGTGCATGAATTTTCCGTTGTTGGTTAAAGCCATTTTTTCGGCTGTCACAGTCCAGTTTGGATCGCTATTGGTTACTTTTCCGTAATCGTTAAAATTACTCCAGTTTTTTACGTAAACAAAATCAGCATTTTCAAAAGCCTTATCTTGGTTGTATTCGATTGTGCAGTCTTTTGTAATTTCTGGGCTTAATTCGTAACCTTCTGGATGTGTGATTACAAAATCCATATCTTTTTGCATCTGCATCATTTCTACGAATGAATTGGCAACTGCCTGAGGCAACGCTTTTGGATGTGGCGCCCATGAAAGCACTACTTTTGGTTTGTGTTTGGTTTTGAACTCTTCCATTGTAATCGCATCTGCCAAAGACTGTAACGGGTGACGCACAGCACTTTCCATATTTACAATTGGAACAGTTGCATACTTCAAAAATCCTGAAATTACAGTTTCCTGATAATCTTTTTCTTTATCTGCTAAACCTGCAAAAGCACGAATTGCGATAATATCACAATATTGAGAAACTACTTCTGCAGCTTCTTTAATATGTTCTGAAGCACCAGAATTCATTACCGCTCCGTCTTCAAATTCTAAAGTCCATCCTTCGTTAGTAAAATTCATTACCATAACGTTCATTCCTAAGTTCATTGCCGCTTTTTGTGTGCTCAAACGCGTTCTTAAACTTGGATTGAAGAATAACATTCCAAGAGTTTTATTTTTTCCTAAACTTTGATTTTTAAGCGGATTCTTTTTGATTTTAATCGCTTGTTTTACCCATTTTGATAATGAGTTGATGTCTTTTATTGAGATATAGTTCATTTGTTTTTTTAATTTAGATAATGTGATAATTAAAAAATTGGATAATTGTGCTTTATCTAATTAACTAATTTTCTAATTAATTCATTAGATTATTTTAGTAAACGGAATTTCGTCTTTTAATGCCTTTAAAATAAAATTATCATTTAATCCATTGACAATCCAGGTTTCGATATTCGCTGCTTTTGAAATTGCAGCCGCTTCTATTTTGGACTGCATTCCTCCTGTTCCGTGTGATGATTTCGATTCTCCGATTTCCTTTTCTAACGACTTCAAATCATTTACCAATTTGATTGTTTCTGGATTTTCATCGTGAATAGAATCTTTCGTATAAATTCCATTTGTATTAGTGGCTATTATCAGAATATCAACATTTAAAAGAACCGCTGTTAAAGCTGCTAATTTATCATTATCTCCAAATCGAATCTCATCTGTTGCAACGGTATCATTTTCATTGATAATCGGAATGTAATTATTTTTAACTAATACATTAATGGTATTTACAATATTCTTTTTGGTCTGTTCTTTTTCGAAATCAGAATAAGAAAGTAAACACTGTGAGGTATTTAATCCTAAATCTTTGAAATTTTCATTGTAAATCCGCATTAAATGAGGCTGTCCTATGGAGGCTAAAGCTTGTTTTACAAAAACATCTTTATCTTGATTATCCAGCTTCACAAACTGCTTTGCCGCCGCAATTGCTCCAGAACTCACTATGATAAATTCATACTCGTCATTTAAAGCCGCAATCTGTATTCCGAGGTCTTCAATCTTTCCCCGCGAAATATGATTGGTTTCTTTGGTTAAAGTATTACTTCCTATTTTTAATAAAATCCGTTTTTTTGTCATTTTATTTAAAGATACTAAGGTTCTAAGATGCTGAGATTCTAAGTTTTTTTTTAGAATTATCTAATTATCTAATTGCCTCAATTTTCATATTATCTCAATTACCTAATTTGTCCTTCTCCATACACGTACCATTTGTTTGTTACGAGATGTTGAAGACCAATTGGACCTCTTTGGTGAAGTTTATCGGTACTTATTGCTAATTCGCCACCAAGTCCGAATTGTCCTCCGTCTGTAAAACGGGTTGAAGCATTTTGATATACTGCTGCAGCATCTATTGCTTCCATAAATTGTTGTGCCGTTTCGTCGTCTCTTGTTATAATTGCTGCAGAATGTCCTCCACAGTATTTATTAATCATATCGATTGCATGATTCTGAGAATCGATGGTTCCAATTACAATTTTATAATCTAAAAACTCTTCGTACCAAATATCTTCGTTTTGAAGTGTTTTCGTGTTTTCGAAATTCTCTAATGATTTATCTACAATAACTTCTACTTTTGCTTCTATTAAAGCCTCAATCAGCATTGCTGTGAAGCCTTCAAAATTAGGAAGTTTCGAATCTATTAAAACTTTATCTAAAGCATTACAAGCCGAAATTTTAGCTGTTTTAGCATTTAAAATTACTTTTAAAGCCAAATCTGTATCTGCTTTTTCATTAACGTAAACAAAATTATTTCCGCGTCCGCTTACGATTACGGGACAAGTTGCATGCGCTTTTACAAACTCAATTAGTTTTTCTCCTCCTCTTGGAACAATTAAATCAACTTTTTGAGTTGGTTTTTCTAAAAACGCCTGAGTTTCTGTTCTGTTGTAATTCAAATATTCTACCCAGTCTTTCGAAACTCCGTTTTCTTCTAAAGCTTTGTGCCAAAGACTTACAATTTTCAAATTTGATTTTAAAGACTCTTTTCCTCCTTTTAATAAAATTTTATTTCCGGATTTAAACGCAATTCCGCCCGCTTCTATTGTAACATCTGGACGAGATTCGTAAATGATTAAAATCGTTCCGAAAGCAGCGGTTTTATTAATGACTTTTATTCCATTATCATGAGTAAAATGAAAACGCTCAACACCAACGGGATCTTCTTGAGAAGCTAATTGGTTTAATGATAAAATCATTTCGTCAACTTTTTTATCATCTACTTTTAGGCGTTCTTCCATCGCTAAATCTGAACCGTCATAATCTGCAAGATCTTCCTGATTGGTCAAGATTATCTCATTCCGCTCCTGCTCGACCAGCTTTGCCATAGAGCGCAAAACTGCATTGCGTGTTTCAATTGATAATGGTTTCATTTTTTTGGTTTAATTGGTTAATCGTTAATTCGTTTAATCGATTAACCAGTTAAACGATTAAACGAGTTAACAGTTATAGGCAAACTTATTTTTTAAGTTCTTCTAAACTTTCTTTTAAAGCTTTTACAAACGTATCAATATCAGCTTTTTTCACAGTTAATGGCGGTAAAATTCTTAATAGATTTTTATTGTTGGCACTTCCTGTAAAAATGTGTTTTTCGATGATTAATTTCTTTCTTAAAGCAGCTACATCAAAATCAAACTCAACTCCAAGCATTAATCCTTTTCCTTTTACTTGTTTGATGCCTTCAACTTCTTTGATTTTCTCTAAGAAATATTCATAAACTTCGTTTACATTTTTCTGTAAATCTAGTTTTTCGATTACATCTAAAACCGCAATTCCCGCTGCACAAGACAAATGGCTTCCGCCGAAAGTCGTTCCTAATAATCCGAAACTTGCTTCGAATTTTGGAGAAATTAAGATCGCTCCAACAGGAAATCCGTTCCCCATTCCTTTTGCTACTGAAATAATATCAGCGTTAATTCCGTGATGTTGAAAAGCGAAGAATTTCCCGCTTCTTCCGTATCCTGACTGCACTTCATCTAAAATTAAAACAACATCGTGTTTTTTACAAGCTTTTTCTAAAGCCTGAAAAAACTCAGTCGTTCCTTGGTCTAAACCTCCAACTCCTTGAATTCCTTCAATAATCACTGCTGTAACATCTCCTTTAGCCAATTCAGCTTCAACTAATTCGATTTGATTAAGAGGTAAAAAAGTAACAACTTGCTGGGCATTTATTGGCGCAACAATTTTCTTATTATCAGTAACCGCAACTGCTGCAGAAGTTCTTCCGTGGAAAGAATTATCAAAAGCCACAACTCTCGATTTTCCGTTGTGGAAAGAAGCTAGTTTTAAAGCATTTTCATTGGCTTCAGCACCAGAACTGCATAAAAACAATTCGTAATCTTCAAGACCAGAAAGTTTTCCTAATTTCTGAGCCAATTCCACCTGTAAAGGGTTCTGAATCGCATTCGAATAAAATCCTAAATGATCTAATTGATTCTTCAATTTTTCTACATAATCAGGCTGTGTGTGTCCGATAGAAATCACACCATGTCCGCTGTATAAATCTAAATATTCTACTCCTTTGTCGTCAATAATTGTACAATCTACTGCTTTTACTGGAGTTATGTCGTATAATGGGTAAACGTTGAATAAGTTCATTTTTGTTTTGTTTATTTTGTTTCAGGTTTCATGTTTCAAGTTGTCTACAGAACGTGAAACTTGAAACATGAAACTTGAAACTATTATTAAAATCCGCTTGGTTTCAAATGTAAACCTGTGGTTTCTTCTAATCCGAACATTAAATTCATGTTTTGAATTGCTTGTCCTGAAGCACCTTTGGTTAAGTTATCGATAATTGATGTTATGAGAACCCGGTTTCCTTTTTTCAATAAACTGATGATACATTTATTCGTTTGCACCACTTGTTTCATGTTGATGTTTGTTGTGGTAACGGTTACGAAAGGCTCATTTTTATAGAATTCTTCGTATTTAGCCACCAATTGTTCCAAACTATCGTCGCATAATGTATATAAAGTTGCAAAAATTCCTCTTGGAAAATCTCCTCTGTTCGGAATAAAAAGCAATTCGCTGTCAAAATCATCTTGCAACTGAACCAAACTTTCTGAAATCTCACCTAAATGCTGGTGTTCAAAAGCTTTATAATGTGACATATTATTGTTTCTCCAACTGAAATGAGAAGTTTCTGAAAGACTTACTCCTGCTCCAGTACTTCCGGTTGTGGCATTAATATGAACATCATTATTCAATAAATTATGTTCTGCTAAAGGTAATAAAGCCAATTGAATAGCAGTTGCGAAACAACCTGGATTTGCGATATAATTTGCTTTTTTGATTTCGGCTTTATTGATTTCAGGCAATCCGTAAACAAAATCTTTTCCTTCAAAATGAGCGTCTTTATTTAATCTGAAATCATTTCCTAAATCGATGATTTTGGTATGGCTTGCAAACTGATTTTCTTTCAAAAATGAAATCGATTTTCCGTGACCTAAACACAAGAAAACAACGTTCACATTTGGATTGATTTCATTCGTGAAATTCATTTCGATATCGCCCATCAAATCTTGGTGCGCCACAGAAAGCGGCTTTCCAGCGTTTGTTGTGCTGTAAACAAAATCGATGTTTACTTTGGGGTGATACATTAAAATTCTGATGAGTTCTCCGGCCGTGTAGCCCGAACCACCAATAATTCCGACATTAATCATGATCTAATTTGTTTACAGATGAGAAAATATTTTGTGCATTTCCTAAAATCTTAATAAATCCTTTTGCATCGTCAGATGTCCAAGCATTGTTCATTTCGCCATATTGACCGAAACCTGTGTTCATTAAATCATTTTCAGATTCAATTCCATCAAGTGAGAAATGATATGGTTTTAAAGAAACTGTTACCGTTCCGTTTACTGTTTTTTGCGTGTCTTGCAAGAACGTTTCAATGTTTCTCATCACTGGATCTAAGAACTGACCTTCGTGGAATAACATTCCGTACCAGTTTCCTAATTGTTCTTTCCAGTATTGCTGCCATTTTCCAAGAGTATGTTTCTCTAATAAATGGTGCGCTTTGATGATAATTAACGGAGCTGCAGCTTCAAAACCAACTCTTCCTTTAATTCCAATAATCGTATCTCCAACGTGAATATCTCTACCAATTGCGTAAGCACTTGCCAGTTTTTCTAGAGCTACAATATTATTTGATGGTTTGTCCGTTTTTCCGTTTAAACCAACTAATTCTCCTTGCTCAAAATGAAGCGTTACTTTCTCTTCTCCTTCTTTTTGCAATTGAGAAGGATACGCTTCACTTGGCAACGGTTGTCCTGAAGTTAAAGTTTCTTTTCCTCCAACACTTGTTCCCCAAAGTCCTTTATTGATAGAATATTGTGCTTTTTCCCAAGAATAGTGAACTCCGTTTTGAGCTAGATAATCCACTTCTTCTTGTCTTGACAATTTTAAATCTCTAATTGGCGTAATGATTTCGATTTCTGGAGCAATAGTCTGAAAAATCAAATCAAAACGAATTTGGTCGTTTCCTGCACCAGTACTTCCGTGAGCGATTGCAGTTGCTCCTACTTTTTTCGCATATTTTATAGCTTCAATTGCCTGAAAAACACGCTCAGCACTTACTGATAATGGGTATGTATTGTTTTTTAATACGTTTCCAAAAATCAAGTATTTTATAGCTTTATCGTAATATTTATCTAAAATTGTTAAGTTGGCATGTTGTGCACTTCCTAATTCGTAAGCTCTTTTTTCTATTGCTGATAATTCTTCTGCGCTAAATCCTCCTGTATCAACAAGAACGGTATGAACCTCATAACCTTTTTCGTTCTTTAAATATTTCAAACAATACGAGGTATCTAATCCTCCGCTATAAGCTAATACTACTTTTTTCATTTTTTATAATTTAGGCTAATACTTTCGTATATAGCAGTTTGAGATTTCTTTTTAATTAAATTTTAAATAAAAAAACAAATGACAATATTTTGTTTAAAAATAGAGCCTGTTTGATTTTCTTAAGTCTGCTTAAAACAGCCTCATTAAAAGGATGTCTTGGCGGTGTTTTTTGTTTTTCTTTTGGATCGTATAACATTCCAGTACAAAGACACATTTTGTTTTCTTTGCTTTGTAAAATTGGGAAGTTAGTACAGGTTTTACAACCCGCCCAGAAACTTGGATCGGTTGTCAATTCTGAGAAAGGAACTGGTTTATAGCCTAATTCAGAGTTAATTTTCATAACAGCTAAACCTGTAGTAATTCCAAATATCTTAGCATCTGGAAATCTTTTCAAAGAATAATCAAAAACTTTGGATTTTATTTTTTTTGCCAAACCATGACTTCTATAATCTGGATGTACAATTAATCCTGAATGAGCAACGAATTTTCCGTGCTGCCAGCTTTCTATATAGCAAAAACCTGCAAATTTTCCGTCTGCCAAAGCAATCATCGCATCACCATTTGCCATTTTTTTCTGAATGTACTCAGGAGTCCTTTTAGCAATCCCCGTACCTCTTAATAAGGCAGACGATTCTATCGTATCGCAGATTTCCTGCGCATACTTAAAGTGTTCTTCTTGAGTTACAACAATAGAGATCTTCATTTCAATTATTGAAGTTAGAGTTAAAAATTAAAGCATATTGATTCGCTTGAAATCCAGAATTGAATCCAATAAAATTAAGCATAAAAGAAGTAACTTCCTCAAAACCAAAACATTGATTAAGAAAATTTACAAAATAATAAATACTTTTAGGATGCGTTTGTCCAATGGACAAATTATGTGATTTCAAAATGAAAAATGGATATGAATAAATATACGGCTATAAAACTCAGTGAACACTATAGAGATAGTGTCCGTACTTCGGGAGAAGTAATCGGTGAGTTTGTCCGTGACAAAGAAGTTATATGTAAACTTATTTTATTCATCGGTGCAAAAGTACATTATTTTTTTATTTACAAAACAAAAAATTAAAATTCTAACATTTTTTTTAGGTTTTGTTAATATATGCAAAAATAAAAACCCGATAATTATTTCTAATTATCGGGTTTTAAATAGGTTATATCTCTATAATTTTTACTTCTTAGTAAACTGCATTATTTGTCCATTATCTAAAATTGTCATGTCAAACGCATTTTTAGCTTCATTAAATTTAAATTTTAATCCCGCTCTTTTCGATTCAAATGTGTCTTTTTCGCCTGGTACAGGTTCTAATGTAAACTTAGGATAATTTGGAAGTTCGGCAACTAAAGCACTATTTTTTTCTGTCAGTTCAATAGTTAAAGGAGATTTTGCTGTAGCATATTTACCTAAATATCCATCTAAAATAATATCTTTTTCCAATTTACCTTTTGCTGCTGTCCAAACATTATTTGAGTCGTTATTATCTGGAAAAACATGATCAGGATCTAACGTAATACTTTCAATTTCTTCTGTAGAATTGTGTTTGAAAGACCAGCTTTTATTACGCTGCCATACTTCTACCGGAAGATTAACTCTAGTCACTTTTCCGCCTTTTGTTTTCACATCTAAAACAATTGGCATTGGCATTTTATCAAAATTTTCAACTGTGATTATGGCACCTTTAGCAGGATCGTTTTTCACATATTTTACAGAATTAACACCTTGATCAAAACGCCAATTATTTACGTACCAGCTTCTCCAGAACCAGCTTAAGTCTTCACCAGCCACATTTTCCATAGATCTAAAGAAATCATCTGGTTGTGGATGTTTATATGCCCAACGCTGAATATAGGTTCTAAAAGCAGTATCAAAACGCTCTTTTCCTAAAATCTGTTCTCTTAAAATCACTAAACCTGCGCTTGGTTTAAAGTAGCATAACATACCAATATTAGCTTCCTTCATGTTATCAGGAGAACTCATAATCGTTTCTAAGTCGGGTCTAGTAAACGGTTCTGCTTGTTCGTGCAAATCTGTTGGCTGTTCTTTGTACTCTCCATTATTAAATGCAGCAGTGCTTAACGAGTTAATAAAAGTGTTAAATCCTTCATCCATCCAAGCAAACAATCTTTCATTAGAACCAACAATCATTGGAAACCAAATATGTCCAAATTCGTGATCTGTAACTCCCCATAAATCTGCTCCTTTAGATTTCCATCCGCAGAAAACAATTCCAGGATATTCCATTCCTCCTTCATTACCTGCAACGTTTGTAGCTGCTGGATAAGGATATTCGAACCATTGTTTAGAATAATGTTCGATTGAAGCTTTCACATATTCTGTAGAACGTCCATAAGCACCTTGCCCATCACTTTCAACTGGATAAGCAGACAATGCTAATGATTTTTTACCGCTTGGAAGGTTAATTTTAGCGCCGTCTAAGATAAAAGCCGGAGAAGATGCCCAAGAAAAATCACGTGCATTTTTGATTTTATAATGCCATGTTTTTTCAGTTCCTGAATTGCTATTTGCTGTTGCGTTAACTTCATCAGCAGTACGGATCATAACTGTTTTATCACTGTTTGAAGCGTCTTTATATCTTTTTAATTGCTCAGCAGAAAATACTTCCTGACCGTTTAGCAATTCTCCTGAAGCTACAACGTAGTGATTTCCTGGAACTGTAAGTTTCACATCAAAATCTCCATATTCTAAGTAAAACTCAGACGCACCTAAATAAGGAGCTGTATTCCATCCTCTAACATCATCATACACACACATACGTGGGTACCATTGTGCAATTGTGAAGATTTTTCCGTTTTTAGTTTCCAAAACTCCCATTCTATCAGACCCCTCGAAAGGCGCGATGAAAGAAAATTCGATTTTAACTTTTACAGAGCCTCCTTTTGCAGCTAATTCTTGTGGAAGGAAAATCTGCATTCTTGTGTCTGTAACTATATATTTAGCAACTGTTTCTGTTTTAGTTTTTCCACCAGTAATTACTTTTACAGATTTAATTTTATTTCCACCATCAAAAACTTGTCCTTGGGCTCCGTTACGGCTTCCTGTCAAAGGCACGATAGCGTTTCCTCTAGAATCTTCTTTAAATAAGTTCTGATCTAAATTCAGCCAAAGAAATGATAATTTATTAGGGCTATTATTAGTATAAGTAATTTCATCTGTCCCTACAATCTCATTTGTAGTTCCGTTTAATTTTGCCGTAATCTGATAATCGGCTCTATTCTGCCAATACTCAACTCCTGGCTCACCACTTGCAGTACGAGTTGATGTAGCATTTTTGGTGTAAAAATGAGGTCCAAAGGCATCATGATAATTGTAATTGTTTACCGGATTTGCTGCTGTCGCTGACGGGGTTTGCTGCGCCCATACTGAAGAAATCCCAAAAAATAAAGCCGCGGTTAAAATGGCTTTTGCAGATTGCTTTTTCATATTTTTTAGCTGTTTATGTAGCAAATTAATGAAAAAAAAAGCTATTTACAGAGAAACTTTAAAACATAAATTCAATTTTAGCAAAATTTTATCAATAAAATAATTTAAGCCTTTTTCTTAAAAAACTAAATTTTATAAAATATATTTACATCTCTATAAAAAATATTCATTTTATATTCAACATTGTGACTACAACTATTTCAAATTCAATATTAAAAGCTTCCATTAAACATGCTGGAGCTGAATTATTTTCATTAAAAGACAATCAAGAAAATGAATATATCTGGGAAGGCAATCCAGATTTTTGGGGCAAACATTCTCCCGTACTTTTTCCAATTGTAGGAACTTTAAAAAATAACACTTACACAATCAACGAAAAAGAATACCATCTGCCACGCCATGGTTTTGCTCGTGACATGGACTTTGAATTGATTGAAAAAACGGAAAACAAAGCTGTTTTCTCTCTTCAATCTTCTGAAGAAACATTACAGAAATATCCTTTTGAATTTGAATTGCAGCTTATTTATACGCTTAATGAAAACGCATTGGAGCTTGAATACAAAGTCATTAATAAAGGAAAAGAAAAAATGCCTTTTTCTATTGGAGCGCACCCAGCAATTGCTCTTCCTGATCATTTTGAAAATTATGTCCTTCAATTTGAAAAAGAAGAAAGTTTAAAATACTACCTTCTTGAAAACGATTTGATTTCGTCTAAAACTAAAATTCTAGAAACAAAAAACAATTTAGTTCCTTTAAATTACGAGCTTTTTAAGAACGATGCTTTAATCTTTAAAACATTAGAATCAAAATCTTTAATCATTTTAAACAATTCAAAACCTTATATAAAAGTTGATTATAAAGATTTTCCAAGTT
This sequence comes from Flavobacterium sp. CFBP9031, assembly GCF_034044945.1. Lineage (NCBI taxonomy): Bacteria > Pseudomonadati > Bacteroidota > Flavobacteriia > Flavobacteriales > Flavobacteriaceae > Flavobacterium > Flavobacterium sp. CFBP9031. Next base: position 394,695 of record NZ_JAXCWF010000002.1, on the reverse strand, counting down.
TAGGAATCTGGACAAAAGAAAACGCTCCTTTTATCTGTATTGAACCGTGGCTTGGATATTCTGATACTGATGAAAACACAGGAGATTTATACCAAAAAGAAGGAATTTTGACATTGGAAGCAAACAAAGATTGCAGTGCAAAATTTACTATAACAACATTATAATAAAGAAAATGTTAGATTTTAACTTTACTCCATTTCCTGTAATAGAAACAGAACGCATAATTCTAGACAGACTTAATCACAAAGACGTACAGGAAGTATTTGAACTACGTTCTAATCCTGAAATCATGAAATTTATTCCAAGACCTTTAACAAAAAATCATGAAGACGCTTTGGAACACATCAAAATAATCAATGATAAAATTGACGATAACACTGGAATAAATTGGAGTATCAGACTAAAAGGCAACCCTAAGTTGCTTGGAATTATTGGTTTTTACAGATTGCAACCTGAAAATTACCGAGCAGAAATAGGTTATATGCTTTCAGCTGATTATCATGGAAAAGGAATCATTCCAGAGGCTGTAAACCGACTAATTAAATTTGGTTTTGAAGATTTAAAACTTCACTCAATAGAAGCTGTAATTGATCCAGGAAATCATGCCTCAGAAAAAGTATTGCAAAAATGTGGATTTGTTAAAGAAGCGCATTTAAAAGAATCAGAATTTTGGGAAGGAAAATTTCTTGATAAGGTAATTTATTCATTATTAGAAAAGTAGATTTTTATTCTTGTTAAAATAATCTTATAGGCAATTGTTCTCTAGCATTATACGTTATATTTGCGCTCGAAATCAGCAAAAAAAGCTGTTTTTGAATCCAAAACATTTTTATGAAAAAAATACCTGCCCTACTTGTTCTTTTATTTTGTATGCAATTACAAAGTCAGACATTTGTAAAATTTAACGGTGCAACTGCTTTGTTTTTAGTTCCTAATATTGGAATAGAAACTAGCATTGGAGAGAAAACCACATTTAGTGCCGATGTAATGGCTTCTTTCTGGGAATCGTTTAACGGCCATAATCCAATGAAATTTATTACTATTACTCCAGAAGTACGTTACCATTTTAAAGAAAAATATAACGGTTTTTATGTAGGAGGACATATTGGAGCTGACAAATACGAATTGCAAAAATGGAACTATTGGAACAGTAATCACTATGAAGACGGTTTTGGCTACAGACTTGGCGCTACAGTTGGTTACAACCTAAAACTAAGTGATAAGTTTTTACTTGACTTTTTTGTAGGCGGTGGATGGCACCAAGGTTTTTATAAAGGATATTATAATGATGGAACTCCAGGAAGGTATGAAAAAGCTCCGAATTATAATAAAAGTGGTGAATGGCTTCCGTACCGTGGAGGTGTTATGATTTCATATAAATTATAAAATCAGCTTAACTTAGGAAGCGTTTTTACATAAAGCTCTTCTACTTTTTTACGAGCCCAATCTGTTTTTCTCAAGAATGTAAGACTCGATTTTACACTCGGATTTGAATTAAAGCATTTTACTGGAATTAATTCTCCTAAAGTATCAAATCCATAATGATTGACTAAAGTTTCGACAATTTTTTGAAGCGTGATTCCGTGAAGGGGATCTTTAGATTGATTTTGCATTTTATACTTTTTAGATAATAAATCAAAAAGACCGTACTAGGAAAAGTACGGTCTTTTCTTTTTGCAAAATTACTAAAATAGAATTTTACGATAATCAAATAAAGAATAAATTAGAATACGAATTTAAATCCGACAGAAACAGGAGAGGTCAAATTTGGGTTACTTCCTGCTAAAGCTGTATTGTAAAACGGATCTACATTGGCAACATGTGCTAAACCAAAATTGGTAACTGTAGTTTTGTCTCCAGTTTTAGGATCAAGTGTTGTTGATGTAAAGTTTGCTAAATCATAAGAAAACTCCACAGAGAAATTCTTAGTCACGAAATAATCAAATCCGCCTGATAGAGACAACCCAACTTGATTTACTTTTAACTCACTTTCTTTTTCTTTACCAGTAATAATAGGCACTGCCAATTGTCCGAAGAAATAAAGTGAACCAGCAACATTCCAGTATTTTCTAACTAAAGGCTGCGCTACAAATAAATTTGTTTTTGCTGCAGTTCCAGCATCAGAATCTGCTTTAATGTTGATAAAACCAACTCCTGCACCTACCGCAACAGATGGTGTTACAAACGTTCCAACAATTGGCAGCACAGATAATGTAGTATTTTTTTCATCTGCCGTTTTAGTTTGTCGATAACCGAATTGAGAGGTTGCAAACCATGCTCCTTTTAGTCCTTGAGTTGAATCCTGGGCTTTAGCGGTTAAACCCATAATTACAACGCCGACTAGCGTTACAATTTTTTTCATTATTAAATTTGTTTTAGAAATTATGAGACAAACTTAAAAGGAAGCGTTTTTGTCCTAGATGATTAAAATCATAGATTAAAAAAAAACTTTAATTATATTTAACTGCACATTTTTTTTCAATTTTGTCTTACATTTGCAACCATGATAAAATCAGTCAATATACTTAACAAAAGAGCCCGATTCGATTACGAAATAATCGATACGTACACTGCTGGAATTGTTTTGGCAGGAACAGAAATTAAATCTATACGTTTAGGGAAAGCAAACATTACAGAAAGTTTTTGTGAATTTAGTGGTATGGAACTTTTTGCCATCAATACTTATATTGAAGAATATTCTTTTGGAAATCAATTCAATCATAAATCTAGAAGTGAGCGAAAATTACTTTTAAACAAAAAGGAGTTAAAAACGCTACATAAAAGTGTTCAGGCAAAAGGACTTACTATTATCCCTTTGAAATTATTTACAAATGAAAAAGGTTTAGCCAAATTACAGATCGGTCTTTGCAAAGGAAAGAAGAACTATGACAAACGTGAATCTCTAAAAGAGCAAGATACTAAACGAGATTTAGACCGTATTAAAAAAGCTTACAACTAGTAAGCTTTTTTATTTTTACACAAAACACTTATAATTAACATTTTATAGTTATTTTTACTTATAACCAATTTAACTGTAAAATATGAAAAAGTACTTAGTTTTGTTTTTCGCTATTGCAGCGTTTTCAAGTTGTGGCAGTAATACTTCTATTGTAAACAGCTGGAGAGATCCTGATGTAACGATTGCTCAGGAACAATTTAAAAAAGTTTTGGTTGTCGCTTTAGTCAAAGATGAAGCTTCGAGACGAATTACAGAAAACAGAATTGCGGCAAGCAATCCAGTATTTAAAACTTCGTATCAATACTTAAATGCAACTTCACAATTATCACAAGAACAAAAACTAAAGGTTTTACAAGACGAAAATTTTGACGGAGTAATCAGTATGCGATTAGTCCGCAAAGAAAAAGAAGTTAATTATGTTCCTGGCACTGATACAGGAATGTACTATGGCGGTTTTGACGGAATGTATACAGGAATGTACGGTTATGGTTTTGGAAACTGGTACGGAATGTATTCTCCAAATTTTTACGATCCTGGATATTACCAAGAAACCACATCTTACATGGTAGAAACCAATGTGTTTTCACTAAAACAAAACAAATTAATCTGGACAGGAACTACAGAATCGCAATATGTTACCGATTTAGGACAAACCGTTGATGCGATAATGCAAGCTGTTGTAAAAGAAATGAGAAAAGACGGATCACTTCCTCCCAAATAAAACATCAAGAGCAGTATTTCAAAAATGCTGCTTTTCTTTTGCTTGAAAAATTGACTAGTTTTGTCAAGACTAAATCTTTCATAGAATGAAATCACTTTTAAAAAACGCTAGAGAGCAGAAAGGTTTAAAAACTCGTGAGTTAGCTCAGCTTGCTGATATAGATCAAGCTTTGATCAGTAAATTTGAATCGGGAACGAGAAAACCAACTAAAGATCAAATTTCTAAATTGTCTCAGCTTTTGGAGATTGATTATGAAACTTTAATGGTTGCTTGGCTTAAAGAGAAAATTCTTTATGAAATTGGTAATGAAGAATTTGCATTGAAAGCCTTAATTTTAGCCGAACAAGAAATTCAAAACAATAAAAAAGAAATCAACTCAGCAATACTATCTTCTATTCAAAATATCTTGGATGAAATTGAACTCTTAAAAAATAAAATTCATTCTTTTAATCATTTTGAGTACCGTCAAATTTCAAAAACTTTAGAAATAGAATTTATTTTTAAAAGCATTTATTTAAACAAGAATCCACTAACCTTGGAAGAAACTAAACTAGTCTTAAATGAAGGATTGACCGTTTCTGGAAAAAGTATGCAAAATCATCTTGAAGCCATTAATTTTCAAGAAGCAACATTTTACATTAAAGATCTAACTCAAAAGAAAACAGCATTCAATGAAAAAGATTTTCTTTTGCTTCATACTTTTATTTTTAAAGGGTTGGAATCTGAAATTTCCGGAAAATATATCAATGATAAACTTATTACACGCGAAATGAATTTATTTTTTAATTGGTACGAATCGCAAAAAAACAATCTCCATCCCTTAATTCTCGCATCTGAAGCTCATCTAAAAATAGCTGAAATTAAGCCTTTTGAAAATGGAAATCTTCAAATGGCAAATCTAGCATTAAATTGGATTTTAATCCAACATAATTATACATATGTCACAATTGATGAAAATCAAAAGAGTATAGATGAGTATTTTTCTGTTTTGGAGGAAAGTCAGATTCAGAATGATAAATCAATTTTTATTAATTATATAATTAGAATCGAAAAAGAAAATCTAAAAAGAGCGATACAACTAATCGAAAAATAAAAAAGCCCAGCTAAAACTGGGCTTCGTATTAATTTTTATCTTCTAATAAAGGAACAAATCTAAACTCTCCAAACTCATGTTTTTCAAATTGAGTTTCATTCTTTCTAATTAATAAAGTCATAATCTGAACATCTTCTCCTAAAGGAATAACAAGCCTTCCCCCTATTTTCAACTGAGCCATTAAAGGCTGCGGAATAAAAGGCGCACCTGCTGTAACTATAATACTATCAAACGGAGCAAAATTTGGCAATCCTTTATATCCATCTCCAAAAGAAACATGCTTTGGACGAATGTTTAATTTTGGAAATAAGTTAGAAGTTGCTTTAAACAATTCACTTTGTCTTTCAACAGTAAATACTTTAGCGCCTAACATAAATAAAACGGCAGTCTGATAACCAGAACCCGTTCCTATTTCCAAAACTTTATGATCTTTCTTAACTTCAAGCAATTGCGACTGAAAAGCCACCGTATAAGGTTGAGAAATGGTTTGCCCTGCACCAATAGGAAATGCCTTGTCTTGATAAGCGAAATCTTCAAAACTTGAATTTAAAAAAAGGTGTCTTGGGATTTTTTTAATGGCATCCAAAACCGCTCTATCAGTAATTCCTTTTTGTTCTAAGGTGGTTACTAATTGATTGCGAAGTCCTTGATGTTTGGCAGTATCTTTCAAAATGGGTAGGTTTTATTTTCGCAAAAATAAGAAACAAAACAGGATTTCAAATATTGATTTTTAAATATTAAATTAATAAAGCTAAAAGTTGAAATGTGAATTGCGAAATATAAACCGTAAAACGTAAAATGTCGACCGTTAAATACCGAAAGTCATAACTCATATTTACATTTCACATTTCACAATTCGATAAATTCATTTTCAGGTTAAACAAATAAATTATATTTTTGTTTAAAATACATTCTCATGTTAAAAGTAGGAGTTTTAGGTGCTGGTCATCTTGGTAAAATACATTTACGCTTATTACAACAATCTGACAAATACGAATTAGTTGGATTTTACGACGAAAATCAAGAAAATGCCGAAAGAATCTCTAAAGAGTTTGGCTATAAAAACTTCAGCACAATTGCAAAACTTATTCACGCTGTCGACGTGATTGACATTGTAACTCCAACACTTTCACACTATAAATGTGCAAAAGTTGCCATCAAATCAGGAAAACATATCTTTATTGAAAAACCAATCGCTAATACAGTTGAAGAAGCCGAAGAAATTATTGCTTTGGCAAAAGAGTACAATGTAAAAGGGCAAGTTGGTCACGTAGAGCGTTTTAATCCCGCTTTTATCGCTACAAAAAACATGATCGAAACCCCGATGTTTATTGAAACGCATCGTTTGGCCGAATTTAATCCGCGCGGTACAGACGTTCCTGTGGTTTTAGATTTAATGATTCATGATATTGATGCCATTTTAAGTGTAGTAAATTCAAAAGTAAAAGATATTCACGCCAGTGGAGTATCTGTAATTAGCGATACTCCAGATATTGCCAATGCCAGAATTGAATTCGAAAATGGTTGTGTAGCCAACTTAACAGCAAGCAGAATCTCATTAAAAAACATGCGTAAGTCACGTTTCTTCCAAAAAGATGCTTACATTTCTGTTGACTTCTTAGAAAAGAAATGCGAAGTAGTACGTATGAAAGATGCGCCAGAAGTTCCTGGAGATTTTGACATGATTCTTCAAAACGCTGAAGGTGTAAAAAAACAAATCTATTTCACCAATCCAGATGTGGAGCAAAACAATGCAATTCTGGACGAATTAGAATCTTTTGCAAATGCAATCAATACAGATACTACACCAGTTGTAACATTGGAGCAAGCTACAGATGCTTTGCGCGTGGCTTATCAAATTATTGCTTGTTTCGATAAATAATTAAAATAATTTTAAAAATAAATTAGCCACGAAATTCGCGATCAAGTTGCGAATTCGTGGCTAAATCGTAAAATATAATATACTAAAGGTAATATGAAAACAATAGCTGTAATTGGAGCAGGAACAATGGGTAACGGAATTGCACATACTTTTGCGCAAAGCGGATTTACTGTAAAATTAATCGACGTTTCTGAAAAATCATTAGATAAAGGAATGGCAACCATTGCTGCTAACCTAGATCGTATGCTTTCTAAAGGAACAATTACTCAAGAAGATGTTGCTAAAACTATCACCAATATTATTACTTACACAGATATAAAGGACGGTGTTGTTGGTGTGGATTTAGTAGTTGAAGCAGCAACTGAAAACGTTGAATTAAAACTAAATATCTTCAAACAATTAAACGAATATTGCTCGCACAATACCATTTTAGCAACCAATACTTCTTCTATTTCAATTACACAGATTGGAGCTGTTGTAGCACATCCTGAACGTGTTATCGGAATGCACTTTATGAATCCGGTGCCGATTATGAAATTAGTCGAAATCATCCGCGGATACAATACAAGCGATGAAGTAACTAAAATCATCATGACTTTATCTGAAAAATTAGGTAAAGTTCCTGTTGAAGTAAATGATTATCCAGGTTTTGTAGCAAACAGAATCTTAATGCCAATGCTAAATGAAGCAATAGAAACGTTATACAACAAAGTCGCAGGAGTTTACGAAATTGATACCGTAATGAAATTAGGAATGGGACACCCAATGGGACCTCTTCAATTAGCTGATTTTATTGGTCTTGACGTTTGTCTAGCAATCTTAAATGTAATGTACGACGGATTCAAAAATCCAAAATATGCTCCTTGTCCATTATTAGTAAACATGGTGAGAGCTGGTAAACTTGGAGTAAAATCTGGAGAAGGTTTTTACGATTACAGCGAAAGTAAAAAAGCAGAGAAAATCTCCAAGCAATTTTTGTAAAATCTGATTTGTTCAATGAAAAAAATAATCTTTCTAGTCATTCTAATAATTTTTAGTTTAATTACTCTTTATTATTACAAACCAGTGACTATTGATTATTTATTTGGAATAACTAGAACTTTACAGCAAGAAAATGGATATCAACTAGATATCAACAACAAAAGGTATGACAATTGTGTCTTTAAAAGTACCGAGAGTTTTGATAAAAAGCGAAAACACAATTTTTTAATTTTATATTTAAGAGATTTAAAAATAAAATCAGACTTTGAAATAATCGTTGTAAATCTTGATGATAAAGTAGTAGGCTATTTTTGTGGTTCTGATAAGTGCTATGACAAAGTATTTGGCACTCTTTTTCAAAGTGATATGGGTTCTTTTTATACTCCTTTAGAGGATGATGCAAAAGGGCCTGGATTCGATACTAAATTAAAAATGGAAAATAAAAAGATCGATTTTTACATTCCATCAGAAAGAAATGAAAGCTTACACATTCAGCTTTCAAAAAAATAAATAAAATGTCAATAGCATCAAACTTACATACAATCAAAGCAACTTTACCTGAACAGGTAACTCTTGTTGCCGTTTCTAAAACAAAACCTGTTTCAGACTTAATGCAAGCGTACGAAGCAGGCCAACGCATTTTTGGAGAAAACAAAATTCAGGAAATGACCGAGAAATGGGAACAAATGCCAAAAGACATTCAATGGCATATGATTGGTCATGTTCAGTCCAATAAAGTCAAATTTATGGCGCCTTATGTGACTTTAATTCATGGTGTTGACAGTTTAAAATTATTACAGGAAATCAATAAACAAGCTTTAAAAAATAAAAGAATTATAGATTGCCTTCTTCAAATTTACATTGCAGAAGAAGAATCTAAATTTGGTTTGGATGAAAACGAATTAAATGAACTTTTAACTTCTCCAGAGTTTAAAGAATTAAAAAATATTCGTATCTTAGGTTTAATGGGAATGGCAACTTTCACAGACAATCAAAACCAGATTAAAAAAGAATTTACCCATTTAAAATCCATTTTTGATTCGATAAAAGATCTAAAAACTGAAAACTGCAGTTTGAACACGATATCGATGGGAATGTCTGGAGATTATCAATTGGCAATAGAATGCGGAAGCACAATGGTTCGCATTGGAAGCAGCATTTTTGGAGAGAGATAATTTCAAAACCAAGACTGTAAGTGTGCAGCGATACGCCTACACAGCAAACTGAATACTAAAAACTGAACACTGATTACTGAATTTGTACGCAATACTAGACATAGAAACTACAGGAGGACAATTTAATGAAGAGGGAATTACTGAAATCGCCATCTATAAATTTGATGGGCATGAAGTAGTAGACCAATTCATCAGTCTTGTCAATCCTGAAATTCCGATTCAGCCCTTTGTAGTGAAATTGACTGGAATCAATAATGCGATGTTGCGTTCTGCTCCAAAGTTTTACGAAATCGCCAAACGCATTATCGAAATTACTTCAGACTCTGTAATTGTGGCTCACAATGCTTCTTTTGATTATAGAATCCTTAGAACAGAATTTCGCCGTTTAGGCTACGATTTCGAAGCCAGAACACTTTGTACAGTAGAATTAGCCAAAAAACTAATTCCAGAACAACCTTCATACAGTTTAGGAAAACTAGTGCGCGCGCTCGGAATTCCTATGGCAGACAGGCATCGTGCAAGTGGAGATGCTATGGCAACGACAAAGCTGTTTAAAATGCTTTTGGAAAAAGACACTGAGAAAACAATCGTAAAAGATTTTATAAAACTCGAAGTCGAAAAAGGAATTTCTCCAAAACTCTTAGATATCTTAAATCAAATGCCAGCCAAAACCGGCGTTTATTATATTTATAACGAAGGGGGAACTTTGATTTATATTGGCAAAAGTCAAAATATCAAAAAAAGAGTCAATCAGCATTTTACTGGAGTTACAACCAAAAGCAAAAGAATTCAGGCTGAAGTCTTTACCATAACTTACGATGAAACTGGAAGCGAATTAATCGCTCTTTTAAAAGAAAGTCAAGAAGTAAAAATAAATCGTCCGAGATACAATCGTTCGCAAAAGAAAACTGTTTTTCCTTTCGCCTTATATGCCGAAAAAGATGAAAACGGATACATCAATTTAAAACTTGAAAAAGCAGACGGACGTAAAAAAGAAATAACCTCTTTTGCTTCTTTGCAAGAAGGTAAAAATGCACTTTTTAGGTTTACAGCAAAATATCATTTGTGCCAAAAACTAACCGGTTTATATCAAACCAAAAAAGAGTGTTTTCAATATAAAATCAAAGAATGCGATGGCGCTTGCGTTGGCGAAGTTACACCTGAAGTTTACAATTTAAGAGTACAGCAGTTTATCTCAGAAAACAGTTTCGAAAATAAAAGCATGATCTTAATAGACAGAGGCCGAAATGTAAACGAAAGAAGTGCGATTTTAATAGAAAACGGAACCTATCAAGGTTATGCTTATTACGATTTGAATCATCAAATCACCAATATTGATATCCTCAAAAACATTCTTATTCCAATGCCGCACAATCGTGATGTGAAAAATATCATTCAGAATTACATCCGAAAAAGCAAATCACTAAAAATACTTCATTTTTAACAAAACAAAACTTTCATTATCTTTAATGATATGAAAAATAAAAAATCACAATACGAAATCTTCAGGGAAAAAGTCAAAATTATTCTATATGGTACCAATACCATTTTAGGACGAATGTTCGATTTAGTATTGCTGGGTTTAATCCTGCTGAGTGTTCTCCTAATAATGCTCGATACTGTTGAAGGAGTCAGTTCTAAATATCATGAACAATTATTGATATGCGAATGGATAATTACAGTTTTTTTCACCATCGAATATATACTGAGAATTATTTCTATTCAAAAACCAGTTAAATACGTTTTCAGCTTTTACGGAATCATCGATTTGCTTGCCGTATTACCCATGTATTTATCGATCTTTTTTCCTGGTGCGAGTATTCTATCCATTGTAAGAGCACTCCGTTTTCTTCGATTGTTCAAGATTTTGCATATTCCGCAAATTAATCATCAATCTTTACAATTAAAAGAAGCTATAGAAGCTAGCAAAGAAAAAATTCTAGTTTTCATTTATTTTGTCTTAATCAGCACTGTTATAATCGGTACAGTCATGTATTTGGTTGAAGGCAGAGAATCAGGATTTACAAGTATCCCCATGGGAATTTATTGGACAATTGTTACTTTAACAACCGTTGGTTATGGCGACATTTCTCCTCAAACTCCTTTAGGACAATTTATTGCGGCATTTGTAATGATTTTAGGTTACGGAATAATTGCTGTTCCAACCGGAATTGTTACAGCCGAATTTGCAAAAAGCAGCCTAAGAAGCAATTCAGTAAGCGGAAAAAAAACATGCCGAAAATGTCAGTCGCAAGTTCATTTTGACAATGCAAAATATTGTTACGAATGCGGAACAGAATTGCCAAATAATTAATTTAGAAGCTAATCCAGCTGTACATTGCAACTCCTCCTTATATTTGTAATTTTTAAGGCATAAAAGGAGCTTCCGTTGGTCGCTCTTTTACACCAAAAAAATGCAACAAATATAAGTCCGGGGTTTCCATTTCCATCTGGGCTAAAAAATATGAAATATCTAATTACCATTGTCGGACCAACAGCTATCGGGAAAACAGCCCTGAGCATTGCTTTGGCACAGCATTTTAAATGCGAAATTGTTTCTTGCGACAGCCGTCAATTTTTTAAAGAAATGACAATTGGAACCGCTGTTCCCAGTCAGGAAGAATTAAGTGCTGCAAAACACCATTTTATTCAAAACAAATCCATTTTCGAAAATTATACCGTTGGCGATTACGAAAAAGAAGCACTTTCAAAACTAGAAGAATTATATCAAAATAATGATTTTGCAATTTTAATTGGCGGATCAGGTTTATACGTCGATGCCGTTTTAAAAGGTTTTGACGAATTTCCAGAAATTGCTCCAGAAATTCGTACCGAAGTAAATTCAAACTATGAAAAATTAGGAATCGAATATCTTCAAGAACAATTACAAAATTTAGATCCAGATTATTATCAAAAAATAACAATCCAAAATCCGCAGACCTTACAAAATCCGCAACGAATGATGCGTTTTGTAGAAGTTTGCATTGGATCGCAAAAACCCTATTCTTCATTTCTAAATTTGAAGAAAAACAACAGAAACTTCACTCCTATTTTAATTGGCTTAGATGCCGACAGAGAAATCATCTATAGCAGAATAAACCAACGTGTCGATATTATGATGGATATGGGATTATTGGAAGAAGCCAAATCACTTTATCCTAACAAAGAGTTAAATGCTTTACAAACGGTCGGTTATAGAGAATTATTTAGTTATTTTGACGGAGATTTCACTTTGCCATTCGCAATTGAAGAAATAAAAAAGAACACACGTCGATTTTCTAAAAGACAATTAACGTGGTTCAAACGAAATGAAAACACGAAATGGTTTGATTATTCGACTAATAGAAATGAGATTATTCATTACATCGAAGAAAATCTAAAATCTAAAATCTAAAATTAGCAATGCCTATATCACCAAATTTCACATCAGTTTTAAGTAAAGACTGGGAAATTAATTTTACACAATGTACGCCAAATGGCTACTTAAAATACACCGATTTATGCAATCTTTTACAGCTTACGGCCGCTGCACATTCAGAAGTTGGCGGAATCAGCTTTACAGATATGCAGGAATTTGATCAGGCTTGGGTTTTAAGCAGAATGCGTGTAGAAGTAACTGCGTTACCAAAATGGCAAGATGTTGTAACAGTAAAAACTTGGATTAATAGTCTTGAAAATTCACGTTCGGTTCGTGCACTTGAGATGTATGTAAATGGGAAAAAGATTGTTGGAAGCGAAACCTATTGGGCCGTTTTTAATACCAAAGCACGTCGTCCAGAAGCCTTAGCTTTGCCTTATGAACATTTCGAATTGTTCCCAGAAAAAAGAGCAACAACAGAAGGCTTTTCTAAAATAAATATCAACCACGAAAAAGAAGCTGTTTTCGAAAAAACAGTTTATTTATCAGATTTAGACATTGTAAACCACGTCAATAACGTAAAATATTTAGAATGGTGTCTAGATCATGTCGATCCAAAAAGAATTATAAAACAAGAAGTAAAAAGCTTCGAAATGAATTTTATGAAAGAACTTTCATTAAACGATAATGTTGTAATTCATGAAAGCGAAGACGATAATCATACCACAGCAACATTCAGTATAACAAAAGAGGAAAAAACCTGTTTTGCTTTGGAGCTGCACTGGAAGTAAAAGAATTTTATAAATAAGTTTTCTTTCCTGTTTTCCCGCAATATTGTCATTTCTGTAAAAGTTACTTATTTCGGTAACGGATTTATCATTTCGATTGGCTTTTTTCCATCAATTCCCTGATGTGGTCTTTCATGATTGTAATAATATAAATATTGGAGCAATTCTTCTTTTAGTTCTTCTTGAGAATCAAAATCTGTATCTCTTAATAAATCCTCTTCCAGAGTTCTCCAAAACCTCTCTACCTTGCCGTTTGTTTGTGGGCGGTAAGGTCTGGTGTATCTATGTACTATTCCTAACTCCATTAACATTCTTTCAAAAGGATGATTATTTTTTACTTTGCTTGTTTTAGGGCCAAATTCAGCTCCATTATCAGATAATATCTCTTCAAACTTTATTTCATAATGGCTGCTTAAAATGTTTAAGCATTTTAATGAGGCAAACATGACTGTTAAACTTGTTATATCTGGCACTAATTCAGCCCAGGCAATCCGGCTGTAATCATCAATTACACACACTAAATAGAGTTTTTTACTTTCTCCTCGAATTATGCTTTTGCTTAAATAATGGCAATCAATATGACCCAGCTGTCCCATTCTTTCCTTGATTATTTTCTGATGATTCTTTTTAATCTTCGGAGTTAATCTGTTTATTTTATGCCGTTTTAAAATATTATAAACTCCTGAATAGGAAGGTGTATGCTTTCCTAATTTGGGATTCAATATACTAACAATTTCATATCTGTTGTTTCCTTTTTCTCTTAATTCAATTACTTTTTGTTCTATAAAAGGCAAAGGGCGTCTGGTTTTATATCTTGGACCTCGTTTTTGGGGCAGTAAATCTATTGACTTTCCGCTCTGCTTATAGCGATTGTAATACTTTAAAAAACTTTTTCTGCAGGTGTCATTGGCTGTATAAAAATCCATTGCTTTTTTATAAAGCGGATGAGTTTTGCTTTTTACCTGTTCATATTCTTTTATTAGAAAACGATATTTCTCTAAATAGTTCCGCTCTAGTGTCGAATCCTGACTATTATTTCTCATCGCAACAAAATTTATTAAAGTTAAATTTTGTTACCGAATTATCTAACCTTTACAATTTCGACGAAGGAGACCCGAGCGATAGCGAATAGGCGAAGCAAATCTCCACAAGAAGCTCTACAAAGATTGGACATTCGTTGCGGAGTTACTCGCGGAGATTTCTCCTTCGTCGAAATGACAAACTTTATCTAAATATTCTTCATAGAACACAAAAAAAACGATGCTAAATTGCATCGTTTTTTGTTTAAAAATTACTTTGATTTCTTTTTAGAGCCTTTCTTAGATTTATCCTCTTTCTTCTCTTTCTTCTTTTTCAACAAATCAACTTTACCTTTAATTCTTTTCTCAACTTCACTAATTCCAGAGTCATAATCATGCTGAATAGAATATAATTTTGCTTGCTTTATTTCTTTTAAAGCTTCTTCAAATTTATGTTGTACTTCTAACAGAATTGTTTTTTTGATGTAAATTTCAGACTTGTTTATTCCTTTTACAGTTAAAGCAAAATCAATTAGCTTTTGAGCTTCTTCATAATCTTCATTCACAATCAAGGTTTGCAAATAATACGGATATACTTCAAGCGCATGAATATTAATAGATAAAGCTTGCTGAAAATAAGATTTCGCCTCTTCATAATTCATTAATTGTTCTGCCTGAATTCTTCCGTATAAACACAAAACCATTGTATTCTTTGAATCATAAGAAAAAGCATAATCCAAAGATTCTATAGTTTCTTCAAGCGAATAAGGATAATTATCCAACGCTTGAAAAAGGTATTTATCAATTGTTTTCATTTTATGTGTCTATTTATTGTTTTTTTTTGGTCACATACAATTTGCATATCACCATTCATTTCTGCGACCAAGTTTTTAATTATGCTCATTTCGTAAATCGTTTTTTAATTTCTGACGAGTCCCTTTGTAACTTTTCTCCACTTTATTCTTTTTAAAATCACTTCCGGTAAAAACTCTCACTGGATTTCCTCGTTGTACATTAAGCTGATTTTCCCATTGTTGTCCCACATGATTTTTAAGCTGAATCAGTTTCTCGTCTTCTAGTTTTTTACGTAACCTTTCTGTTGCCAATTTTTTATTTTGGTGCTGCGAACGGCTGTCCATAGAAACCACTGCAATTCCGGTTGGAATATGCGTCGCTCTGATTGCCGAACTAACTTTATTTACGTGCTGACCACCCGCACCAGAACTTCTCATGGCCTGATATTGAATATCATTTTCAGAAAATAAGCTGTTTTTCTCTTGTTCAATTTCAAAGATTCCAATAAACCAGTTTTTGCGTTTGTGCATTTTCCTAAACTGACTTTGGCCAATCCATTGAACTGTTCCTATCCAAGAATTCACAAACTGATCAGTGTTCTTTCCTTTTATAGCGATTGAAGCTGTTTCTACAGTTCCGTTTTCAGTTCCTGCTTCTCTTTGGAGCAAAACAGTTTCCAATTGCTGTTCTTGTGCTTCTTCAAGTACTTTTTTAAGCACTTGGGCAACTACCCAAGTGCATTCTGCAGGTCCGCGACCCGCTGTTATCTGAATTATTCTTTCCATTTTTCTAATATCTTAAGAAGCTTTTCTCTGTTTTTTGCTTCTTTAATAAATTTTGGAAGTCTTGAAACCATTGTTCCATTACTACTTCCATTATTATTTCTTTCTCTTAAGTCGGCTTTAATATATTTTTCCAAGTACATTAAATGTTCATAATTGTAAACCCAAAAAATATTTCCTTTTATTTCTTTTTGAAACCAAAGAAGCAAATTATGCCATGGCTCTCTTACTAAACCGTCTTTTTTAGCTTCTTTTCTAATTCTAGAAACTCCTGGCTTTATTCCTTCCTGAAAACTGCAATGCGGGCATTTAACCTGATAGGTTGCTGGAATCTCTTTAAAAATCTGAGATTCGTAATCGAATTTTTCAAAGCAATTACCACAATAATGCTTTCCATATGCTTTGTATTGATAAACAGGTTCATCAATCTTATAAAAACACGTTTTGCATCCGAAAGCCATTGTAGTGCATTTTCCACATTCACAATTTTCAGGCACTTCTTTTAAAACTCCTTTAGATTCACATTTGGGGCATCTTACGAAAATCTCGTTATAAAAATTTCCCAACCATTTATTTTCGTCTTGAAATCTTTCCATAATTTTTAATTTTTAGCGATCCATCCTAACAATTTTAGGCGTAAATGTTCCTAAAACTTCAACTAATTCTGTTTGGTTAGCCATCACTTTTGTAATGTCTTTATATGCCATTGGAGCTTCGTCAATATTACCGCCAATTAAGGTTACATCGTTGGCTTTCAAAACCTTTTTTATTTCACTTTGCGTAAAAGTACTTTTGCATTTGGCTCTCGAAAACAAACGTCCAGCACCATGCGAAGCAGAGTTTAAACTTTCAGCATTTCCTTTTCCTTTTACAATAAAACCTGGCGCTGTCATAGAACCTGGAATAATTCCCAATTGTCCTTCACCTGCAGGTGTAGCTCCTTTTCTATGTACAATACATTCCTGACCATTTACCATTTCTTTCCAAGCAAAATTGTGGTGATTTTCTATTGTTACCACTACTCTTTTTCCAATCGCTTTGGCAATTCTTCTATGAATATCATCATGACAAGCCTTTGCATATTCTCCAGCTAAATTCATAGCCAGCCAATATTCCTGACCATCATGTGTATTCAAGTCTAGCCAAGCTAAATGTTGCACATTTTTAGGCAACGGACATTGTTTTGTGGCCAAATAAGTGTAATGTTTCGCAATATTAGCACCTAATCCGCGGGAACCACTGTGTGATAAAACAGCAAAATATTCTCCTTTTTCCAATTTCCATTCATTTTTTGGATTATCGATTTTTACAATTCCAAATTCTACAAAATGATTTCCTCCGCCTGAAGTTCCCAATTGTTTGTAAGCTTTTGGTAAAAGATTCTTTAACAACGGAATATCCTTGAATTCACTTTTATAAAATACTTCATGATCTACTCTTGAAGCATGCGTCTCGTACATTCCAAACTTTGTATTGTCTTTCAAAATAGCTTCTAATTGATGTTCTTTTCCTTTGAAATGAGAAGCTGGCAAATCAAAAATGGAAAGACTCATTCTGCATCCAATATCAACACCAACTCCGTACGGAATCACAGCATTGTCCGTTGCTAAAACGCCTCCAATTGGCAATCCGTAGCCTGAATGCGCATCTGGCATTAAAGCTCCAGCAACTGATACTGGGAGTTTCAGCGAATCGTACAATTGAAATTTAGCCTGTTCGTCTATTTCATTCTCACCAAAAATTTTAAAAGGCGCTCTTGTATTTTTAAGTTGATGCATTCTTACCTGAACAGGTTTGATTAAACCTTCGGCTACTTTACCCCAAGTTCCATTTCCTTCATATTTTTCAGGATTTAACAATACATCTTTTGCTTCTGTTAGAATAGATTCCTTTTTTTCTCTTTTTCTATATCTGTTTATCTGCCCTAAGGCGATATTTATTGAATTGTTTTTTGGAAAACCTAATTTAATCAGGTCTTTTCCAGATAATTTATTTCCCATGATTTTCTATCATTTCATCTGCATATTGCTGATATAAAGCATGCAGACTTTTATTTTTAATTGGGCTTATCTCTTTTGGATTCTCCTTTTCATAGTAACTCCATTTATGAGAACTGCCGTGTATTAATCTATTTATTTTATCTCTCAGATTATGATTAACAATATAATTGTCAAGAAGCTGAATTTCACTTTCCAAATCCGAATCGACCATCTTAGTATGTGTTATCATATAAGGGCTTACGCGAAGAACATATCGCCAAGGTTCGTTAAATACATAATGAATTCTGTATCGTTTAAAATTGCTGCACCAACGTTCCCTTTTATAAAAATGTGCTTTTTCTTTTTCGGTCAATTCTAATTTTGAACTTCTCCATTCCCATTCCGAAAATTCTTTTACAGTCTGGAGTTTTTCAACATACAGATGTTTTCTTTTTCTCTTTTTCTTTCTTTTAAAAGATTTTTCAGAAGAAAACTGCCATGTGTTTATTTTTTCCAATAATTCTCTGTAAAACGGAGCTTCACTTGATCTAGCAATATCATCTCTTAATTTAAAATTACGTTGCCAGCCTTTTTGATACGGAATTTCCAAAGGAACCAATGGTAAGTCTTTACGCTTTTTCCAAAGGTCGATTTCAAGTTTTCTTAACTGGATTAATTGTTTTTCAAAATCTTCTTTTACTAATCTTTTCTTTTTTCTTTTACTTTTAAAACGAGTACATAATGAATACTCGTCTACCGTATAATTTTCCATAAAAAAATTATCGTGCATTAAATTAATAGCCCCAAAAGGCCAAACTATTTATCCTGACGGATAAATTCTAAAAATCGATTTTCGGGAAAATTTTGAAGAGTCTAGAATAAAAAAAAGCCCGAAACTTATTGTCTTCGGGCTTTTTTATATATCTAAAAATATATTTCTAGGATTGAAATAAGCCACGAAGAATTGCTTCACCAAATACGTTTGGTGTAAAGCTCTGAGATGTCAATGTAAGTACAAACATTTTTTCTTCGTTTTTAAAGGGTTATTATTTTTTTCTTGTGCAAATATTCATAATACTTTTTTGATTTTCCAAATTTATTTAAAGAAAATTCTTCAAAATAAATTTCACCAATATATTTTGAGCTTTTAAAACCAACACTATTGTTTTTAGAATCAAACAATTAAAAGCAAATCTATATCACAAAAAATAAATCAAAATATTTTAATTTAATGCATAAAAAAAGCCCTGATTTCTCAGAGCTTATCTATTTTTTTTTGCTGAATGATTATTCAGAAACTTTGCTTTTTATTACCAATCTGAAACCTTCACCGTGAATGTTTAAGATTTCAACATCCTCATCTGCTTTTAGATATTTTCTCAATTTAGCGATGTAAACGTCCATACTTCTTGATGTAAAGTAGTTATCATCTCTCCAGATTTTTGTTAAAGCTAATTCTCTTGGCATTAAATCATTTTCATGAAGAATAAGCATTTTTAACAATTCATTTTCTTTTGGAGACAATTTAATTGGCTCTTCATCTTGGAAAGTCAAGAATCTTAGTTTTGAATTTAAGTGGAATTTTCCAATATTAAACTCAAACTGTACTTGTTCTGCTTTTGTATCAGCTGATTTTCTCTGAATGATTGCTTTAATCTTCATCAAAAGCACTTCTGAATCAAAAGGTTTATTTAAATAGTCGTCTGCACCAGCTTTATAACCTTTTAACACATCTTCTTTCATAGATTTTGCTGTTAAAAAGATAATTGGCACTTCACTGTTCTTCTCTCTAATTTCTTTGGCCAAAGTATAACCATCTTTATAAGGCATCATTACGTCAAGAATACATAAATCGTACACATCTTTCTTGAACTTCTCGAAACCTTCCATACCGTTTTTAGCTAAAGTAACTTCAAAGTCATTTAACATTAGATAATCTTTAAGAACCGCCCCAAAATTTAGGTCATCTTCTACTAAAAGTATTCTTTTGTTAGTATTTTCCATATTTTAATTTATTAATGGTATTTTTATTATAAAGGTGCTACCTTTTCCTTTTTCGCTTTCTACATATACTTGACCATTGTGATCCTCTACTATTCTTTTCACGTAAGCAAGTCCTAAACCGTGTCCTTTTACATTATGAAGATCTCCAGTGTGTTCTCTGTAAAATTTCTCAAACACTCGCTTTTGAGCTATCTTACTCATTCCCAACCCATGATCTCTCACTTTTATCAAAATCATATCTTTAATATTTTCAGTAAAGATTTCGATCTCTGGTGCATCTGGAGAATATTTAATGGCGTTTTCCAAAATATTAACCAGCACGTTTGTAAAGTGAACTTCGTTTATCAAACAAGTTGTTCTTGCTGCGTTATAATGCTTTACTACAGAACCGTTTCTGTCTTCTAAAATAAGATTCACATGCTCAATAGCATCGTCAATTATATCTGTAACTACAGTTGGCTCTTTCGTTATGTCAAGTTCTCTTTTTTCTAATTTTGAAATACGAAGAACATTCTCAACTTGAGCGTGCATTCTTTTGTTTTCATCTCGAATCATTTGAAGATAACGATACACTTTTTCTTTATCTTCAATAACTTTCGGACTTCTAATAGCATCTAATGCTAGATTTATAGTTGCAATTGGAGTTTTAAACTCATGCGTCATGTTATTAATAAAATCTGTCTTGATTTCAGAAATATGCTTCTGACGCAATAATTGATTTAACGCACTTGTATATGCAACTATTATAATTAATGTAAAAACTATCGATAAAATAGTAATACTTAATAATTCAGATAATAAGAATTTCTTTTTGTGGGGAAAAGTAACTGATAACTCATATTTGCTATTCCCTTCATTATCTGTATAAATTGGAATATCGTATGTAGATTCTTTATCAAAATGAAATCCATCGGATTTAATCTTTGTTGGAACACCACTACTATATATTCCGAATTCAAATTTGGTTTTTACGCCATATTCTTCAAGCTCTTTTTTTAATAATTTATAAAGCTTCTCCTTTGATATTCTTCCTTCAATTGGAGTCAAAGATGCTATATCTTTGTATTGAATCTGCTGCTGAACTTTATTTAAAATATCTAAACTTCCCGATTTTTCAATTTTAAGATCAGGTATAATACTTTGTCCTAAACCATTATTATCAATTCCGCTGTTGTTATTATAAACTTCTGTTACTCTTTTTGAACTAAAATTTTTAAAACGTTCGCTACTGAATTTTTTGTTAAAAACTGAGCCATTAATATCGTAATCTTCCGATGTCAATGTGCTTGAATAAACGATTGTTTTATTCGTTTTTGTGTTTCTTTGTACATAAAGTACTTCTAGTAAATCTTCTTTTTTTGGAATTTTACCCGTACTGTCTTTAATACGGTTGTATTTGTCGTAGAAACTGTACTCTTCTTGTTGTTCCAGCTTATCTGCAACATTTCCAATTACTTGAGTAACGTGGTATTTAAATTGCTCTTCATTATTTTTGAACGAAGAATTGAACCAAAACACTTGCACCAGAATTATCCCTATCAAGGACAAACTCATCAATAAAACAAGTATTCTAAAAAATAATTTATTCATCGAAACAAAATTAATATTTTAACAATATACTAAATAATACATTAACCAAATATTAACATTTAAGACTGTTTTTGTTTTATATTTAAAATATTAAGAATTTTAACAACTTCTTCTTTAGCATTTTTAAGATTATTGTTATTAATCACGAAATTGCTCTTAGAAATTCGTTTTTCATCATTCCACTGCATTTTCATTCTACTTAAAACTTCTTCGCGGGTTGTTTTATCTCGTTTTATAACCCTGTCAATCCTCACTTCTTCGGGAGCTGTTACGGTTATAATTACGTCGCAATCTTTATATCGGCCGCTTTCAAACAAAATAGCAGCTTCGTACATTACATAATCATTATTTGTGTGCTCTTTTACCCAATCATCAAAATCTAGTTTTACCGCTGGATGCACAATCGCATTTAATTTTGCCAATTGTTCTTTATCATTAAAAACAATTTGAGCTAGTTTAGCACGATTTAAAATATCATTATCAAAAATATTGCCACCAAATGCAGCTTTTACTTCTGCCAGAATGTTTTTTGACTGCATTACTCTTTTAGCACCGTCATCGGCAATATAAACAGGAACGCCCATTTCTTGAAAATAGTTTGCAACAGTCGTTTTCCCACTGCCAATTCCTCCTGTAAGACCAATAACTTTTGTCATTCTTATAATTTAAAAAACATACGCGGAAAAGCCTCTTGTGGTTTTTTCTTTAATAAAATTACTTTAATGTAGGATTTTAAAAATCCTGTTCCGTAACCAAAAAACTGTTTCCATACTGCAATTACAGACAGATATCCAATTTTGACACTTTTATTTTGAATACTAGCTGTAAGAAAAATTACAACGAAATATACGAAATATAATTGTAATAAAATATCGATATTGAAAATTAACAATAAAAAAGCTAATAATAATCCGAGTATAAAGAAAGTCGGAAAGAAAAAAGCTAACTTATTATGTTCTGGATACCAGCTATTTAAAATCGGTCGAGCAATACCAAATTTATTTACCTGAATTGAGAATTTTTCCCAATCGATTCTTCTTTTATGATACACATAAGCCTCTTTGAAAAGCCTTGTCTCGAAGCCTAAATTCCATAAACGAATTGATAAATCTGGATCTTCACCCGGATGAATGTTTCCAAATCCTTTTGATGCCTCAAAAGCCTTCTTAGAAATCCCCATATTAAAACTGCGTGGCTGAAACTTGTTTATCTTCTCCGAACCACCTCTAATTCCGCCTGTGGTCAAAAAAGAAGTCATAGCAAAATTGATGGCTTTTTGAATATCAGAAAAACTATCTAATGCTTTATCTGGCCCTCCAAAACAGTCTACATAATTTGCATCTAATTCTTTACGAACTTCAGTTAAATATTGTGATGGAATAATGCAATCTGAATCAAAAATGATAAAATAATCACCTCTAGCTCTCTGCATCCCAAAATTTCTAGAATCTCCAGGACCAGAGTTTTCTTTAAAATAGTATGATATATTTAATTTTCCTTGATAATTCATCACTACATCCCGACATGGAATAGAAGATCCATCTTCGACAAGAACAATTTCAAAAGCTTCATTATAATCAGATTTTGAGAGACTTTCCAAAAGCTCATCAACTTCATCAGGACGATTATACACGGGTATAATTAAAGAAAAAATCATAGCAGAATGTGCGTTATTAAAGGGTATATTTTTATTGTTGTAAAATTTTAACAAAGATATGGTATATTCACAAAAAAACCATCAACTTTTGGCTGATGGTTTTTCGTTTTACTAAGTAAAAATATATTATTTGATACTTTCAATCTCAACAACTTCGTTAGTGTCTGCGTTGTAATCAACACCAGGAACCTCGAATCCGAATAAATTTAAGAAATCACTTCTGTAACCAGCTAAATCACCAATTTCTGGTAATGTTTCAGTTGTTGCTTCCAACCAAAGTTTAGCCACTTTTTCCTGAACATCTTCACGCATTTCCCAGTCATCAATTCTGATTCTTCCTTTTTCATCAACAGGAACTTCAGAACCATTATACAATCTGTCTTGGAATAAACGTTGAATTTGCTCAATACAACCTTCGTGAATCCCTTCTTCTTTCATGATTTTATACAAAAGAGAAATATACAATGGAATTACTGGAATTGCAGAACTTGCTTGAGTAACTAAAGCTTTATTTACAGAAACATACGCTC
This sequence comes from Flavobacterium sp. CFBP9031, assembly GCF_034044945.1. Taxonomy (NCBI): domain Bacteria; kingdom Pseudomonadati; phylum Bacteroidota; class Flavobacteriia; order Flavobacteriales; family Flavobacteriaceae; genus Flavobacterium; species Flavobacterium sp. CFBP9031. The sequence continues at coordinate 371,382 of NZ_JAXCWF010000002.1, read as the reverse complement.
TTCCTCCAATAGATTTTAAAGAATCTTCGATAGTAAATGCCGTAGCCTCTAAGTGATCTTTTGCACGACCTATTGTTCCTTTTCTGTAAACCGCTTCAGTTAAAGCTGGCCCGATATAAGAATAAGCAACTGTTGTAGCTCCTTCAGCTAATAAATTTTCAGCTTTCAAAGCATCAATCCACATTGCCCAATCTTCACCTCCCATTACCGCTACAGTATTTTCAATATCTTCCTCATTTGCAGGATTAATAGAAACATCTGAAACTTTTCCTGTGTGAAAATCAACAGTTTTATTCGTAAAAGTTTGTCCTATTGGTTTTAAAACTGAACGATGCGTAACTCCTGTATTTGGATTTGTACGTACTGGAGACGCTAAACTATAAATTATAAGATCTACTTGTCCTAAATCTGCTTTAATCAAATCTAAAGTTTCTCTTTTGATTTCGTTTGAAAACGCATCACCATTGATACTTTTTGCATACAAACCTGCTTTATGAGCTTCTTTTTCGAATGCTGCAGAATTATACCATCCTGGAGAAGCTGTTTTTCCTTCAACTGGTGGTTTTTCAAAAAACACTCCAATTGTTGATGCACCAGAACCAAAAGCACTAGTAATTCTTGAAGCCAATCCGAAACCTGTAGAAGCACCGATTACTAAAACTTTTTTAGCACCAGCGATTTCTCCTTTAGATTTTACGTATTCGATTTGATTTTTTACATTTTGTTCAGCTCCCGTTGGGTGGGCAGTCAAACAAATAAATCCTCTCATTCTAGGTTCTATAATCATCTTGCAATTATTTTTTTTGTATTATTTCAATTTCAGTTTTAATTTTTCAAAAATAGACATTTTATCCTTAACCCTTTTCATATTAGCCTTCATATTGTCAATAAAATTTGGGTTTAATGCATTCCTCTTTGCTTCTTTATAAAAATTAAATGCTTTAGTATATTGGCTTTCATACTCCGCCATTCTCCCTAATTCACTGTTATACGTAGAGTTATCTGCATTTTCTAAATTAGCCAATGTAAAATTAATATGCTCTTTTGCTTCTGCATATCTCCCTATATCAATGAGCAGATAGGTATAATTTAAATATGGAGCTGGATATTTAGAGTCAAACTTCATGGCCAATTTATAATGATAGATCCCTCTTTCGAAGTCACTTAATTTATTATAATAAATCCATCCCAAATGATTGTGAGCTTTACCAAAATCAGGATACTGAGATAAAATTTCTTCCAGCAGCTCTTTTGCATCTGCTGAATTTCCTTCAGAAATTAAAGCGTCTGCCTTAATAAATTGATTTTCGTAAAAACTCAAACTTTCCATTCCTTATTTTAATTCAATAATTCTTTTGCGTGATTTAATGCTGAGTCAGAGATGTTTGCTCCTGATAACATTTGAGCTATTTCTATAATTCGGTCTTCTTGCGATAAAAGTTTCAATTCCGATTGTGTGTCGTCGCCAACTGTAGACTTAGAAACTTTAAAATGAGAATCTCCTTTTGCCGCAATTTGAGGTAAATGCGTAATGGCAAATATCTGCATTGTGGCACTCATTTCTTTCATGATTTCTCCCATTCTGATCGCAATTTCTCCAGAAACTCCTGTATCGATTTCATCAAAAATTAAAGTTGGAAGTTTTGAATATTTCGCTAAAATCGCTTTCACAGCCAACATAATACGAGACATCTCTCCACCTGATGCTACTTTTTTAAGCAAGCCAAAATCGGTTCCTTTATTTGCTGAGAACAAGAATTGCAATTCGTCTTTTCCGTTTTGAAAATACGTTTCAGAAGGCTGTAATTCCATATTAAAACGTGCATTAGGCATTCCTAAAGTCTCAAGGATTGAAACCAATTGCGCTGATAGCGTTGGAATTGCATCTAATCTATTTTGATGTATTTTTGATGCGTAAATATCAAGCTCTGTTGCTTTTTCCTCGATAATTTTAGTCAGTGAAGCTATTTCTTCATCCATATTATCAAGTTCAAGCAAAGAATTTCCTAAATCGGACTGAATTTGCAATAATTCGTCTACAGTATTTGCCTGATGTTTTTTCTGTAAATTATAAATCGACTGCAATTTTTGGTTGATCAATTCTAATTGTGCAGGATCGTTTAATAATTTTTCTGAGCAATTTTCCAATTCTTTAGAAACATCATCAAACTCTATAGTCAAACTTGTTATTCTTTCAAACAAATTTTGGTATTCTACAGAGAAAGGAGCCACTTTTTGCAAGGCATTTTTCATTTCATTTAAACTATGAAAAACACCAAATTGCTCTTCATTGGCAATTGTCAAAGATTTATCTAGAGATTCTTTAATTATTTCGACGTTATTCAGTTTTTCGTAGTCTGCTTCTAACTCTTCCTGCTCTCCAGATTTCAATTGAGCCGCAACCAGTTCATTCAATAAAAATGTATGATATTCCTGCTCTTTCCCAGCATCACTTTGTTTTTTAAGCAAAGCATTTAACTTCGATTTATCTGACTTATAAGATTTAAGCAACTTCTGATACTCAGCAATTATGTCATTATTGTTTGCAATGGCATCAATAATTTTAAACTGAACATTTTCATCTGACAATTCTTGAGTTTGCTGCTGTGAATGAATATCAATCAAATACAAACTCAAATCTTGCAATTCTTGAAGATTTACCGGACTATCATTTATAAATGCACGAGATTTTCCAGAAGGTAAAATTTCCCTCCTAATGATCGTTTCATCTTCATAATCCAAATCATTAGCTTCAAAAAACTCCTTTAAATTATATTTTCCAATTTCAAATTGTGCCTCAATAACACATTTTTCTTCTTTATTTTTTAATGAAGTCAGATCTGCTCTTTTACCCAAAACAAGACCAATAGCCCCTAAAATAATTGACTTTCCCGCACCTGTCTCACCTGTAATTATAGAAAAACCTTTAGAAAAATCTATAGCTAGTTTTTCGATAAGAGCATAATTTTTAATTGACAGTGATGTAATCATAGGTCGATTTGTAAAATATAAGGTTAAAAAGTAGCGAAGATAAAAATGAAAAACGAGATTAGTATTTAATCTGTGACCATTTTGTAGAATTTAACGGCGAAACTCTATTTAAGACATCGGTTAAATCTGTAATTGTGATACTTGGGCCTCCAGAAAAAATAGAAACAATTTCATCTGATTTTGCATCAAAGAAAACTCGGGTTATAAAAGCATTTGGTTTAACAGAGTTTAATTTACCAATAAGCATTAATGCATTTTTGATTTTTTCCTTAGCAGCTTTTGTATCCAATGTCATTGCATCCAATCCTGTATGATATGCATAAGTAGTCTGACGCAAATCGCTATAGGTTGGAGCAATCATATCATTAATTAAATAGTATCGATTTTGAAGTCCGTCAGATTGGTTCCATCCTTTAAAACCTCCTTGTTGTGCAACATTGGCAATATTTTGCGCGGTTTGAAGATATGGATTTCCTGCTCCCATCTGAAAGGTATCAGCATCCATTCCTAAAATCACATAACAGTAGAAAGATATTACAGAAACCAAGTTTGACTCGTAAGTACTTGGGTTAAACAACAATGGTTCATACTCTGTATATCTAAAATTAAAATCTTTATCGTTGTAATTTAAAACTGGAGAAGAATAGGTTGAATTAAAAATCAATCTCGAAGACTGAACTTGAATGGTTCCCGTGAATTGATCTGAACTGTTAGATGATAAAGTAATATACATTGAACAGTTTATTCTCTCATTTTGTTTTAAAACAGAACCTGTCCAGTCTGTTTTATTCACAAACTCAGCCAAAGAAGTCTGAAGCGTTTTAAAAACCTGATTATTTGGGTTTGTTAATCGTTCTGTATTAATAGTCACTGTACAATTTAACTGCTGAGCTTGTACAAAACCAAAGCTTAAAAATACTAATAGCGTAACTATCTTCTTCATAATCGTCTAGATATTTAATTTTATAACATAAGTTGTTTCCAAGTTATGCTTTCGGCGTATATTCTAAATTTATGATTTTGAAAAATGCAGAATAACTTTATTCAAAATATCAGCCGCAACAGATTCTTTTGATTTTAATTCCATAGGTTCGATTTCAAAATTTTTATCAATAAAAGTAACTTTATTGGTCTCTTTTTTAAAACCGGCACCTTTATCTTGTAAGGAATTTAAAACAATCAAATCTAAGTTTTTTTTCTGAATTTTCAGCTTAGCATTTTCAATTTCATTTTCAGTCTCTAATGCAAACCCGATTAAAAACTGATTTTTTTTGATAGCACCTAAAGAAGACAAGATATCTTTTGTTTTCTCTAAATCTATCGAAAATTCTACAGTATTCTTTTTAATCTTTTGATCTGCAACAAATTTAGGTCTGTAATCTGCAACAGCAGCAGCAGCGATTGCCGCATCAACTTCATTAAAATACAAATGACAAGCATCGTACATTTCTTGAGCCGAAACAACATCTACCACTTTTATCAGACTATTTTTTGCTTTTAAATGAGTTGGTCCCGCAATCAAGAACACTTCTGCTCCTAAGTTTGCCGCTTCATTAGCAATATCAAATCCCATTTTTCCTGACGAATGATTCCCTATAAAACGTACAGGGTCTATCGCTTCGTATGTCGGTCCTGCTGTAACTAGTATTTTTTTTCCTTTTAAAGGCAATTTACTTTCTAAATCAGCTTCTAGAAAAGCTACAATGTTCTCAGGTTCAGCCATTCGGCCCTCGCCTGACAAACCACTTGCCAATTCTCCACTTTCAGCAGGAATCATACTATTTCCGTACTGTTTTAATGCTGCAAAGCTCGATAAAGTCGAAGGGTGCTTGTACATATCCAAGTCCATTGCTGGTGCAAAATAAACTGGACATTTTGCCGATAAGTAGGTCGCAATTAAAAGGTTATCACAATTTCCTGTCGCCATTTTAGACAAAGTATTTGCAGTAGCAGGCGCAATCAACATCAAATCTGCCCAAAGAGCCAATTCTACGTGATTATTCCATACCGCATCTTCATCATCCTGATTAAAGAAATTGGAATGTACTGGATTTTTTGATAATGTAGATAATGTAAGTGGGGTTACAAAATCCTTAGAAGCAGGTGTCATGATCACTTGGACATGTGCACCTGCTTTTATAAAAAGTCGTACTAAAGTGGCTGTTTTATACGCTGCGATTCCACCAGAAACACCCAGTAAAATCTTTTTCCCGTTTAAAACTGACATTGTACTATTATTTGTTTGAACTTCTGTGGTAAGTTTTACCGTCTAGCCATTCTTGAACAGCTAAAGCGTGTGGTTTTGGTAATTTTTCATAAAATTTAGAAACTTCAATTTGTTCTTTATTTTCAAAAACTTCTTCTAGACTATCATTGTAAGTAGCAAACTCTTCTAATTTTTCAGTCAATTCTTTTTTAATCTCTGAATTAATTTGATTTGCTCTTTTAGCCATAATGGTAATTGCCTCATACACATTTCCTGTTGGCTCTTCAATAACTGTTTTATTGTAAGTTATTGTGTTTACAGGAGCATTCGTCTTTTTTAAATCCATGACTTTATTTTATTTAGTAAATTTTTGTAAATCTGTTTCAACTCTGGCATTCATTTCTTCTGCCTCTTTTTTATATTTCGTATCGCTTTTAAACTTCAATAAGTTAGCATAACATGTTTGTGCAACATGTAAACGATCTTCCATTTTTGAAGGAACACTGTTAATTGCCAATTTATATGCAGAATCGTATTTATAGAAAAGCGCATCTTCTTTAAATGGTGTTCCAGGAAAATCAGCAATAAAGTTATCAAAAGCTATTAAAGCCGATTTGTAATCTGATATTGTATTATATCCTTTAGCATTCTCGTAAGCTTTTTTCTCCAATTTACCATTTAGCTTCTGTACCGTCTCATTTGCCTGAGGAATATATTCAGAATTTGGATAATTTTCAATAAAAGTCTGTAATTTCTCTAATGCCTTTACCGTATCTGCTTGATCTAAACTATAAACTGGCGACAACTTAGAATAACTATAAGCTCCTAAAAACGCAGCTTCCTGCACTTTTTCACTTCTTGGATACCCCGAAACAAAAGCTTCAAACTGATAACCAGCTAAATAATATTGTTTTGTTTTATAATATGATTGCGAAAACATGTAAAACAGTTTTTCTGCTTGTGGTTTTCCTCTGTATGAAGTGGCTAGTTGCTCAAAAAGACGAATCGCCTTTGTGTATTTACCAGCATCATACATTTTTGTTGCCACTTCAAATTTTGCTGCAACATCATCATTTTTCAACGCTTTTTGATATTCTCCACAAGAATAAAAAAGAGTTACAACAATTAATAGCGATACTATTTTTTTCATTTTCTTACTGTTATTACAATCTCTCAGACAATTAATTATGCCAAAGTGAAATCGCACCGAAGTTTCGGTGGCAAATTTAGTTATTAATTTAGCTACTGCAAAATAATTTTTTAGTATCTTAAAATACTAACACTTTAACAATTATTTAATGCTGTTTTTCACAAAGTCATTTAGTCTTGTTGCTAGAGATTCATCAACAGAAACTAATGGTAGACGAACAGTATTCTCAGCAATTCCAAGGGCTTGGAAGATTTGTTTGATTCCAGCTGGATTTCCCTGCTCAAAAATCATATCAATACTGTCTGACAAAAAGTAATGTGTTTTGTAAGCGTCAGCCGCTTTTTTATTTAGTCCTAAACGGATCATTTCTGAAAATTCTTTAGGAAAACCTTGTCCAATTACAGAAATAACACCTGCTCCTCCCGCCAAAACGATCGGCAAAGCCAACATATCGTCTCCAGAAATCACTAAGAAATCTTTTGGAGCATTTTTAATAATCTGCATTGCTTGAGCCATATCTCCAGCCGCTTCTTTAATAGCTACAACATTTTTAAAATCGTTAGCCAAACGCACAACTGTCGAAGGAAGCATGTTACTTGCCGTTCTTCCCGGAACATTATATAGGATTACCGGAATTGGAGAAGCTTCAGCAATTGCTTTAAAATGCTGATAAATTCCTTCCTGAGTTGGTTTATTATAATATGGAGAAACCGATAGTATCGCTTCAAAAGCAGAAAAATCTCTTGTTTTTAACTCCTCAACAATCTGCATAGTATTATTTCCTCCAACTCCTAAAACTAGAGGCAATCTTCCCTTATTCACATCGATTACAGTCTTTATAACCAACTCTTTCTCATCTGCTGTAAGGGTTGCATTTTCTGCTGTTGTTCCCATCACAACAAGATACTCCACTCCGCCATCTATAGAGAAGTTTACAACTCGCTGTAAAGCCTCAATGTCAACTGAAAAATCTTTTTTAAATGGCGTCACAAGCGCAACACCAGTTCCTATCAATGATTGCATATTATTATTAATTTATTTTATATTTTTTAAATACCTAAACAACTCTGAAACGAATAGTTTATAGCTTCCTAATTCTGTACTAATCATCCAACGATTTAGCCTCTGGTCTACAGCAGAAAATCCGACTTTAAATTTAGCTTTTGACTTACTCGTGATTAACATCAAAATACTATTCTCGACATTATAATAACTCAACAAAAGATCAAATTCTGAATTCACAAAATCATTCAAGAAACCTTCTGTAATTTCTCCGTTCCAACTGATGTGTTTTTTACCAAAAGTTGGGCGAGGATAGGCTTCTTTTTCCTTAAATTTTCCTTTGTACGCCAGAACTTTTATGTTTTCTAAAGCAATTCCGTGTAGCGTTAACTCCTTTATTAGTGCTTTCGAATATTCAAAATCGCTCTCATCTATCAATAAACCAATCGATTGGACGTTTTTAGTAAATACTTCGCTTTTTTCTTTATTTAAATTATTATTTAATGATTTTTTTACAAAAAATTCCTTTATATAATTCAAAAACATAGTACTTTTACTAGATTACAAAATTAATTATTTAAGTTGCATTTAAAATGGTAAAACTAAAAAAGTATAACGGATTTTTAAAACTTTTTGTTATATTCTTAACACTTTTTTTAATCTCTTCCTGTAGTAAGAATAACTACAATTTAACTAAAATTGAAGGAAAACAACTCCCAGTTACTGAAAAAGCTGCAGAAACTCCTGAAATTGAAAACTTTATTAAGCCTTATCGCGATCACATCAATAAAGATTTGGATAATGTATTGGCTTATTGCCCAGAAACTCTTGACAAAAGCACTGGAAAATGGCAAACTGGCATTGGAAGCTTGATGGCAGATGTTTGTGTACTAAGAGGAAACATTGTTTTTAACGCTCGCGAAAAGAAAGATATCGATTTATGTCTTTTAAATCATGGCGGTATTCGTGCTATTCTTCCAAAAGGAAATGTTACGACAAGATCGGCTTTTGAAATTATGCCTTTCGAAAACAGCTTGGTTGTTCTCGCTTTAAAAGGTGAGCAAATCTCAGAAATTGCTGCTTATATTATTAAGGAGAAAAAACCTCAGCCATTGTCTGGAATGACTTTTACAATTACAAAAGACAATAAGGCAAAAAACATCATGGTGCAAGGCAAACCGCTTGATTTAAACAAAACGTACTATGTTGCTACAAACGATTACTTGGCAAATGGCGGAGACAGCATGACTTTCTTTGCAAAAAGCACTCAAAAGTTTGACTTAAACTACAAGCTTAGAGATGTATTGATTGATTATTTTAAAGAAGTTGACACTGTTGTTGCTCCAAAAAATATCAGAATCACAGAGGAATAAAAATTATAAAAAACAAGCAAAGCATTTCTGCAAAAAATATATAAAATGAAAAGAAGAGAGTTTATCGAAAAAACAGCAGCGAGTACTGCCCTACTAAGTTTAGGATTGTCTTTGAGCAGTTTTGAAAGTAACGAGATTAAGCATTTAACCATTCTACATACTAATGATGTGCATAGCCACATTGACCCTTTTCCTGCTGATGATCCGCGTAATCCTAACAAAGGTGGTGTTTCTCGTCGTGCAACGTTGATTGAAACTATTCGTAAAGAAAACCCTAATGTGCTTTTATTGGATGCTGGTGATATTTTTCAAGGAACGCCATATTTCAATTATTACGGAGGTGAATTAGAATTCAAATTGATGAGTATGATGAAATATGATGCTTCTACAATTGGAAATCACGATTTTGATAATGGTCTTGACGGATTATATGCTCAGCTTCCGCACGCAACTTTTGACTTTATCAACTCTAACTACGATTTTAAAAATACGGTTATGGACGGACATGTGAAACCGTACAAAATCTTTAATAAAAATGGAATTAAGGTTGGTGTTTTTGGTGTCGGAATTGAATTGCAAGGTTTAGTAGACAAAAAACTATACCTTGAAACGGTTTACAATAATCCAGTTGAAGTTGCTCAGGATATGACAAAACTTTTAAAGCAAGAACAAAAATGCGATTTGGTAATTTGTCTTTCGCATTTGGGTTATAAATACAAAGATGATGCAACAAAAATTAGTGATTTGACATTTGCAGAACAAACGCAAGACATTGATTTAATTATTGGAGGACATACGCATACTTTCTTAGACAAACCTACAATTGTAAAGAATAAGGCTGGAAAAGAGGTTCTTGTTAATCAAGTTGGGTGTTACGGAATTAATTTAGGCCGTATCGATTTCTATTTTGATAAAAACAAAGCGCATACAAACCAAAGTGCAACTATTATTGTATAGTCTTTTTTTGAATTCTAGCTTTTTCTAAAAAGTATTCTACCATAAAGAAATAAGCTAGAATTTGAGTTGTATCTCGTATTAAAACTAAAACAATAGAATACGAGAAATATTCATTAAAAATATAAAAAATATCTGAGAAAATGTAACTTATAGCCATGAGCGACATCAGTAGCGCTATATGTGTTCCTTTTGTGATGTAACTTACAAAACAGAAATAGCTCAATATACTCAGAACTATTCCGTACACGGTGTATATTACAATAAATTTTCTCATACTGTCGAGCTGCAGGCTCAAAACAGAGATTAACAAATAGACGATAAAAACAACTACAATAGAAATTGGCAGAATATCGCGTTTGGTTAATCTGATTCTTTCGTGCTGTCGAATAAATATAGTGACGATTAAACTATAAACAACTAGAAAACTGAGTACTCCTCCTAATTCAGAGCTCTCAACATCCATTAAATCATAAACTTGTCCAACAAAACAGAATAAAAAAATCAATCCTTCTGTTTTCCCCATTTGAAACTCACTGCTAATTAAATAATAAATAAAAATAGCAGGGAGAACAATGGCTTTTGCATATGTCGCAAAAACATCTTGTTCTCTCCAATCAAAAATGATGGTACAAAACAAGCCGAAAAAGAACAAAATTAATGATGGTTTATTAGGCTTCATTCAATTTGTTTATAAAGTCTTCTTCTGATAATATAGTGATGTTCAACTTTGTTGCTTTCTCTAGTTTTGCTGGTCCCATATTATCTCCCGCGACTACAAAATCTGTTTTTGCAGAAATTGAGCTTCCTACTTTTCCTCCGTTATCTTCGATAGCCTTCTTTAATTCATCTCTAGAAAATTGACTAAAGACGCCAGAAACCACAAAAGTTTTTCCAACAAATTTATCAGTAGCATTTGGGTTTATTTTTTCTTCAATTTCAAATTGAATTCCATAACTTTTTAATCGTTCAATAATTTTTCTATTTTCTTCATTTTCGAAGAATTCGATAACACTTTTAGCAATTCTTTCTCCAATTTCATCAACCAAAATTAAATCCATTAAAGAAGCCTGTGCTAAAGCATCTATGTTTTTGTAATGTTTGGCTAGTTTTTTGGCAACTGTTTCTCCAACAAAACGAATTCCAAGTGCAAACAATACGCTTTCGAACGGAATTTCTTTTGATTTCTGAACTCCGTTAACCAGATTTTCAGCAGATTTTTGAGCCATTCTTTCCAAATGCAGAATGTCTTCAACTTTCAATTCATACAGATCGGCATAATTGTGCACTAGGTTATTTTTGAAAAGCAGCGCCACTGTTTCTCCTCCAAGTCCTTCAATATCCATTGCTTTTCTAGAAATGTAATGCTGAATTCTTCCAATAATCTGCGGAGGACATCCGTAAAAATTAGGACAATAATGATTTGCTTCTCCTTCATTTCTCACCAATTCTGTCTCACATTCAGGGCAATGCGTAATATAATGCGTTTTTTCTGAATCTTCCGGTCGTTTCTCTAAATCTACTGCAATGATTTTCGGGATAATTTCTCCTCCTTTTTCAACAAAAACAGTATCATTTATTCTAATATCTAATTTTTCAATTTGATCGGCGTTATGAAGAGAAGCTCTTTTTACAATAGTTCCAGCTAGCTGAACAGGTTCTAAATTAGCAACTGGTGTAATAGCTCCAGTTCTTCCAACTTGATACGAAATTGATTTTAATTTAGTTGAAACTTGTTCTGATTTAAATTTGTAAGCAATTGCCCAACGTGGCGATTTTGCTGTATACCCCAATTCTTCCTGATGCTGAATGCTGTTGACTTTTACAACAACTCCATCTGTTTCATAAGGCAAATTATGACGGTGAACATCCCAATAATCAATGAAGTCAAAAACTTCTTGCATACTATTAACTAGTTTTGCTTCTTTTGGAACTTTAAAGCCCCAGCTTCTGGCTAATTCTAGTCCTTCATATTGTGTTTTAAAAGGCAGATTGTTTCCTGTTACAAAATAAAGCAAGCATTCTAGCGGGCGTTTGGCTACCTCAGCACTGTCTTGTAATTTTAAACTTCCCGAAGCGGTATTTCTTGGGTTTGAATATGGAGTTTCGCCAATTTCTATTAATTCTTGATTCATTTTTTCAAAACCAGCAAACGGAAGAATAATTTCTCCACGAATGTCAAACTTATCAGGATAATTTCCTTTTAAATGCAACGGAACTGATTTTATGGTTTTTATGTTGCTCGTTACCTCATCTCCTTGAAAACCATCTCCACGCGTTAAGGCCTGAACTAATTTTCCGTTTTCGTACGTAATACTTATTGAGGCTCCATCGTATTTTAATTCGCAGGTATATTGCAAGTTTACGTTTCCTAAAACTTTCTGAATGCGGTTTTCCCAATCTAAAAGATCTTCTTTAGAATAAGAATTATCCAAAGAATACATTCTGTATTGATGCGGTATGGTTTTGAAATTTTTGGTTACTGTTCCTCCTACTCGCTGAGTTGGCGAATTTTCGTCAAAAAACTCTGGGTGTTTATTTTCTAAATCCTGAAGCTCTTTTAGCTTAATATCAAAATCATAATCTGAAATTGTAGCATTGTCTAACACATAGTAATTATAGTTGTGTTGATTAAGTTCATTTCGTAATGCTTGAATGGTCTCTTGAATGCTCATAAATAGTAAAATATTGCAGATTATAATAATGTAAAACTGAATATCAAAATTAGAATTTATTTTTGTTCCAATGCAGAAAAAATAAAAGTTTTAAAAAATCAAAAATCAGACTGCAAATCCATGCAGTCTGATTTCCTCCTTGTCCATTATTCTTAAAAAAGAATTAAAAAAACCAACTTCCAAATGGTTTCGACGTTTTATATTTTTAACTGAAAATCAATACTTTACAGTACAAATATAGAACTATTTTTGAATAATGATAAAATCTGAACGTCTATTTAGCACATGCTCCTCTTCAGAACATTTTACACCATTTTTACATCTGTTGATTAATCGGGTTTCTCCGTAACCAATTGCACTTTCAATTCTAGAAGCATCTATGCCTTGAGAAAGGATATAATCTCGAGTTGATTTTGCTCTATTATCTGAAAGTTTCAAGTTGTACGAATCCTTTCCGCGTGAATCGGTATGCGATTCAATTTTGATTCTGATGTTTGGAAACTTCTGCATGATGAAGACCACTTTAGACAATTCTTCTACAGCTTTTGGTGTAATGTCATACTTGTCATAATCGAAGTAAATTGGATTTACATCCACTTTTTCAACTCCTTGTTTTTTAACAACTAAGTCATCATAATTGCTCAATTCAAAATTTACATCTTTTATTTCGCCACCATTTTCACCAGTTGTTTCTACTGTTTTATCATCACTACTGTAATTTTGTTTTGCGGCAATCATTTTTACCACTTTGTTGCAAGGAACTTCAATAGCATATTTTCCGTCAAAGTTTGTTTTGGTTTCGCCCAGAACTTCACTAAAAGAGTTATACGCCATTATCGTAACATCTGTTAAAGGCTTTTTTGTTTTATGATCGATAGCCATTCCAGAAATACTTTGGTTGCAAACTGGTTTTCCTTTTACAAAAGAGTAAATATCATCATCGCCCTTTCCTCCTGCTCTGTTGGAAGAAAAATAGCCATAAGCATCTGTTCTATCAATTATAAAAGAAAAATCATCTTTGTTACTATTGATAGGAGCTCCAAGATTTCTTGGGATAGAAAATGTTCCATCGGGTAAAAGTTTACTTTCATAGACATCTAAATCACCCCAGCCATAATGTCCATCAGACGAAAAATATAAAACTCCGTTTTGGTAAAATGGAAACACTTCGTTGCCAATCGTATTAATATTTGGCCCTAGATTTTTAGGAGAACTCATGGTTCCGTCGGCCGCAATTTTCACCATGTACAAATCTGTTTCGCCTTGACCTCCAGGCATGTCTGAAGCAAAGAAAAGCAATTGTCCGTCTTCGCTTAATGATGGATGTCCAACAGAATAATCGTCGCTATCAAAAAATACTTTCTGAGGATTTTCTAATTTATTATTGACAATTGATCCTTTGACAATCTGGAAATTGTTTACTCTGGCCTCATCAACAACCAATTTATTTTTCTTTACAATATTGGTCGAATAATAAATAGTACTTCCTTTACTATCAAAACTTGCCGTAGCTTCATGATATTTGGTCATTACGTTTGGAAGAAAAACCGTCTCGTTGAATAAACTTCCGTCTGCCGGATTTCTTTCTGCAATGTACAAATTAAGAAAAGGCTGATTGTTCCAGGTATACAATTTTTCACTAAACTTTGTTGTATCACGAGCTGACGTAAATACTACATTATCTTTAAAAAATGTGGCTCCAAAATCTGATTTGCTGGTATTGATATCCAAATTTTTAATAGTGTAAAGCGGTTTTGCTTTTGCAACGCTGTCCATATATTTTTTCTGGGCAACATATTTATTAATCTCTGCTTTATCACCTTTTTTATCTAGATATTCTTTTGTGATTTTATCTGCCTCATCATAATCCATAACTGCTTTCATAGATTGAATATAACGCAGGTAGTAAATATCAGTCAGATTATTTCCTTGCACTTCATACAATTTTCTATACCATTTTAGAGCATTTCTAGAATCTGAAATAAAATAGTAGGAATCTGCCGCGTTCTTCAAAGTCTGTGCTGACGGATCTTTTATGTTTTGCAAACATTCTTCGTAAGCTTTGGAAGCATCCAAATAAGAGAAGTTTTTAAACAAAGCATCAGCTTTCTTTAAGTTAGTTTTTTGAGCGAAACTAAACGTAACGCTCAAAATTAAACATAGGATATATAGTTTTCTCATAAGTTTTGGTTTTAGAAGAATCGAGGAGATTTAATTTTGCTTTGGTTTTTCACAAATTGATAACGCAAGATGATCTCGTGTGAGCCATCATTGTATTTATTCAATTGGCTTACAGTATAATCAAAAGCATATCCAAGATAGAAACTTGGTGATATTTGAAAACCTGCCAGTATGCTTATCGAATCATCTGTTCGATACGCTCCTCCTATAACAAACTTTTCTTGAATCATGAAATTTGCTGATATATCTGCGGTAAGCGGTGCTCCACTTACTGCTTTTACTAAAAATGCTGGTTTAAATTTCAAATTTGGATTCAAATCAAAAACATATCCCCCCATTAAATAGTAGTGCAAACGATCATAGTCTATAGATTCTTTTACATCGTCATAGTAATCATTCTGAATAAAACTTGGAATAGAGAATCCTACATACCATTTTTCTGTATAGTAGTAAATACCCGCTCCTACAGCTAGTTTCATCTGATTGTTAATGTTCTGATTTAACAAAACATCATCATCATCGTAGTATCTTCCTTTAGACCAATCGATGTTTAACATTCTCGTACCGGCTTTTATACCAAAAGCTAATCTTTTTTCATATCCGAGAGGTAATGAATAAGAGAAGTTCCCATCAAGATATAGCTCATTTGAAGGTCCGATTTTATCATTTACAATACTTAGACCTACTCCCAATTTTTCATTTCTAAGAGGAGCATGAATAGAGAAAGATTGTGTTTCTGGAGCTCCAGGCATTCCGACCCATTGAGAACGATACAAAAGTGCTGCTTCTATGGTTCCGGTAGATCCAGCATACGCTGGATTTACCGCCATAGTGTTATACATATACTGGGTATATTCGGGATCTTGTTGTGCCGAAGCGCAAACCGTAATAAAAGAACATATTAAAATGAAATATGTTTCTAATGATTTTATATATAGTTTCATAACGATACTTATTTAGTTTAATTAATTAGATGATTAATAGAAGTGGATTATCTCATAATAGATAACCAGCCTTTTTTAACCGTTCCATCTCCAATGGTAATCACATAAAAATAAGTACCTGTTGGCAGCATATCTCCTCTATTAACTACACCGGATACATTTGCTGTACCGTTCCAATCATTTTCATAACGTGTTTTACTATACACTAATGCTCCGTATCTGTTAAATACTTTCAGTTCGTTGTTTGGATAAGACTCAATACAGTCAATTCTGAACAAATCGTTTTTACCATCATTGTTTGGAGTAAACTCATTGTAAACAGTTAGACAAATTGGCTCTATTGTAACCGAAGCTGAATTATTTGATGCATCAACATCTAAAGGAGTCGAAGTTTCTACAGTTGCTACACTTGTATAATTACCATTTGGCAATACTTCTGCAACAATTGTCAATACTACACTCTGACCTGCATTTAGCGTTGGTATTGTCCAAAGCTGTGTTGCTGGATCATATGTTCCTGATGTAGCAGATGAACTCACTAATTGTAAACCACTAGGAAGTAAATCACTAACAAGTGTGTTAATGAAATCGCCTTCACCTACATTATTTACTGTAATCGTAAACGTTACTTTATCTCCAAAGTTCGGTGTTGGATTATCTACAGTATGCGTAATAGTTAAATCTGAACAGCTTGCAACAGTAACATCTAATGTTTTAATTGTTCTTTCGTCGCAATTATTAACATAAGCTACAGTTACTTTTCCTGGACCAATATCTGACCAAGAAACTGTTACAGAACCATCGTTTGTACCACCGCCTGAAACAATTGTACCTCCATTAATAGTCCATACATAATTAGATTTACCATTTGCAATTGAATACGTTACACCTTTGAATACACAAGGAGTATCATCTGTAGTAGCAAGCTGAACGGCAGCATCATTTTCGAATGCAATTGTAACTCCTAATCTTGGTCCGTTATCACAACCGTTAAATGTGTTGGTCAATGCTCCTGCATAATAAGTCGTTGCTGTAAGCGGAGTTGTATTTGCTAGTGCTATTCCGCCAGTTGCAGATGCGTACCAAACTACATTTGTTTCGTTTACAAAAATACTAGCCAATGTTGGCAAAGCTGATAAACAGAATGTTTGTGTAGTTCTTGGTGTTGTAATTACGCTTGGCGAATTAACATTTACCATAACAGCTAATCTAGCTGGGTTTTCGCATCCAATCGCACTTGAAACTGCACCATAATATGTACCTGTTACAAGAGCTGTTGTTGGCGCAATTGCTGTTCCACCTGTAGCTGTGCTATACCAAACAACATTTGCTTCGTTTACTTGAATATTTGCCACTGTTGGCGAATTTAAAGTACAGAAGTTTTGTGTTGTGTTAGCTGTAGTAGGTGTTGGACTTGGATTAACTAAGGTAACAGTCACCTGAAGACGAGTTGAACTTTCACATCCTGATGGATCAACTATATTTCCGAAATAAATTCCTGAAGTAAGCGCTGTTCCTGCTGGAATTACTGTTCCTCCTGTCGCTGCTGTAAACCATGTTACATTGCTTTCGTTTACCTGAATATTGGCAATAGTTGGAGCATTTGCAGAACAGAAAGTCTGTGCTGTACTATTTGTCGTTGGATTCAATGTATTACCAACTGTTACAGCCACTTGCAATCTGACACTGCTTTCGCAACCTGTTACTGGATCTTTAATTGCTCCGAAATAAGTTGTTGTAGTTAGCGCAGTTGTCGCAGCCAAAGCAGTTCCTCCTGTTTGAGTTGTGTACCAAACTACATTACTCTCATTCACTTGAATATTAGCAACTGTAGGATTTGTACCTGTGCAGAAAGTTTGTGTAGCAGCAGTTGTTGTTGGTGTTGCAGGGTCAGTCACATTTATATCAACTGTTAATCTTGAAGCGCTTTCGCATCCTGTTACAGGATCTAAAATTGCTGCAAAATACTGGCCTGTCGTTAAAGCCGTTGCTGATGGAATTATTGTTCCGCCTGTTAAAGCTGTATACCAAACAATATTTGTTTGATTAAACTGAACACTTGCAAAAGTCGGTGCATTAACCAAACAGAAGTTTTGTGTTCCTGCTGTTACTAAAGTCGGTGTTCCTGGATCGTTTACAATTACATCAACTGTTAATCTTGAAGCGCTTTCGCAACCTGTTGCTGGATCTAAGATCGCTGCAAAATACTGTCCTGTTGTTAAAGCTGTAGTTGGAGCAATTACTGTCCCACCTGTTAAAGCTGTGTACCAAACAATATTAGTTTCATTAGTTTGGATGCTTGCAAATGTCGGAGCATTAACCAAACAGAAGTTTTGCGTGCCTGCTGTTACTAATGTTGGTGTTCCCGGATCATTTACAATCACATCAACTGTTAATCTCGCAGCACTTTCGCAGCCTGTTGCTGGGTCTGAAATTGCAGCAAAATATTGGCCTGTTGTTAAAGCTGTTGTAGACGCAATTACTGTCCCGCCTATTAAAGCTGTGTACCAGACAATATTAGTTTCATTAGTTTGGATGCTTGCAAATGTTGGAGCATTAGCCAAACAGAAGGTTTGTGTTCCTGCTGTTACTAAAGTCGGAGTTCCCGGATCACTTACAATCACATCAACTGTTAATCTCGCAGCACTTTCACAGCCTGTTGTCGGGTCTGAAATTGCAGCAAAATATTGGCCTGTTGTTAAAGCTGTTGTTGGAGCGATCAATGTTCCGCCTGTTAAAGCTGTATACCAAACAATATTTGCTTGATTAAACTGAACGCTTGCAAATGTCGGAGCATTAGCCAAACAGAAGTTTTGCGTTCCTGCTGTTACTAAAGTCGGTGTTCCTGGATCGTTTACAATTACATCAACTGTTAATCTTGTAGCACTCTCGCAACCTGTTGTTGGATCTGAAATTGACGCAAAATATTGTCCTGTTGTCAAAGCTGTTGTCGGTGCAATTACTGTCCCGCCTGTTAAAGCTGTGTACCAAACAATGTTAGTTTCGTTTGTCTGAATGCTTGCAAATGTCGGAGAATTAGCCAAACAGAAGTTTTGTGTTCCTGCTGTTACTAATGTCGGTGTCCCCGGATCGTTTACAATCACATCAACTGTTAATCTTGTAGCGCTTTCGCATCCTGTTGCAGGATCTGAAATTGCTGCAAAATACTGGCCTGTTGTTAAAGCTGTTGTTGATGGAATCAATGTTCCGCCAGTTAAAGCCGTATACCAAACAATATTCGCTTGATTAAACTGAACGCTTGCAAATGTTGGAAGGTCTTCTTTACAGAAAGTTTGTGTTCCTACTGTTACCAACGTTGGAGTTCCTGGATCGCTTACAATTACATCAACTGTTAATCTTGCAGCACTTTCACATCCTGTTGTCGGATCGCTAATCGCCGCAAAATATTGGCCAGTTGTCAGAGCTGTAGTAGATGGAATCAATGTTCCGCCTGTTAAAGCTGTATACCAAACGATATTTGTTTGATTAAACTGAACACTTGCAAAAGTCGGCGCATTAGCCAAACAGAAGTTTTGTGTTCCTGCTGTTACTAAAATCGGTGTTCCTGGATCGTTTACAATTACATCAACTGTTAATCTTGAAGCGCTTTCACAGCCTGTTAATGGATCTGAGATTGATGCAAAATACTGGCCAGTTGTCAGAGCCGTAGTAGCTGGAATCAATGTTCCGCCTGTTAAAGCCGTATACCAAACAATGTTAGTTTCATTCGTCTGGATGCTTGCAAACGTAGGAGCATTTGCCAAACAGAAGTTTTGCGTACCTGCTGTTACTAATGTTGGAGTTCCTGGGTCATTTACAATTACATCAACTGTTAATCTTGTAGCGCTTTCACAACCTGTTGTTGGGTCTGAGATTGCTGCAAAATACTGTCCTGTAGTTAGAGCCGTAGTAGATGGAATTAATGTTCCGCCTGTTATAGCTGTATACCACACAATGTTAGTTTCATTCGTCTGAATGCTGGCAAATGTAGGAAGATCTTCTTTACAGAAAGTTTGTGTTCCTGCTGTCACCAACGTTGGAGTTCCTGGATCGCTTACAATTACATCGACTGTTAATCTTGAAGCGCTTTCGCAACCTGTTGCTGGATCTGAGATCGCTGCAAAATACTGTCCTGTGGTTAAAGCTGTAGTAGATGGAATCAATGTTCCACCTGTTAAAGCCGTATACCAGACAATATTAGTTTCATTAGTCTGAATGCTGGCAAATGTAGGCTGATCTACCTGACAGAAATTTTGTACTCCTGCTGTTACTAATGTAGGTGTTCCTGGATCGTTTACATTTACTGTTACTTCCAATCTCACTGAACTTTCACAGCCTGTAAGTGCATCTGTAGCTGCTCCGTAGTAAATTCTGCTTACTAAAGGAGTTGTTGAGGCAATTACATTTCCACCTATCGCTGCATCATACCAAATAACATTGCTCTCGTTTACTTGAATATTTGCAACTGTAGACGCAGAAGATAAACAGAAATTCTGAGTATCGTTTGTAGTTGTTGGCGTATTTGGATCGCTAACTATAATTACTGCATCTTGTAATGTTCCTGCTAAATTTTCACACGTATTAGTGCTTGAAACCGCTACATAATAGGTTATCGGACTTACTGCTTTTGTTAAACCTGTAGCAGTTAAAATACCAGCCCCATCTATTGCATAAGTAACCCCTGCTATTACAGCGCCATTTGTAATTGGTTGCGTTTTAGCAGCGTCTAAATACCAAGTAAATACTGAGCTAGTTAATGCTGGTGCAGTCGGAGTTAATGATGCTGATAAGCCTGGGCAAACCGTTACATCATCAACCAAAATATCACTTCCTATTGAAGGAGGCAAAATTGTGAATGTGATTTGTTTTCTATCTGCTGCTGCAGTTTCACACAATTCATCTGAACTCACTCCAACGAAATAAGTATAAGTTCCCGGAGCCAATCCGTTTACTATCAACTGTGCAGTTAGTTCACCAGGAATTAACTGACTTGTTGTTCCATTAAAACTATACCAATGGTATACAGGATTTGTTAAAACAGGAGTTCCGCTTAAACCTGTTGCTAAAATTACAGTTCCAGAAGCAGAACAAATTGATGTTGCTGTTCCTCCGTTTAACGTAATATCTGTTAAAGCATTTACTGGGGCAGAAGCTTTTACTTCAACAGTAACTTCTCCTCTTGCATAACTTTCACAACCGTAACGTACTGGTTGTACATAATACTTGTAAATACCTGCAGTTAAGTTGTCTGGCAATGTAAAAGTTGGTCCGCTAGCCACCAAGTTTCCTCCTGTCTCGGCATCATACCATCGATAGGTTGAACAGGCGACTTCAGGAATCTGGAGTTCAATTTCGCTGCCCGGACAGACCGTAATTTTATTCTGCGGATCTGCTCCAATAACGGTGGTGTTAGCTGTTCTTTCTACAGTATGAACTCTTAAGAAATCTAATACTCCAGCAACACCTCCTAAACGAATTCTAACTCTATCATAAATTTCTGTTGGAGAAGACACTAATACCATTGCCAAAGAATTTCCTGGCAATAATTTTATACTCAATAATGTACTTGTATTTTGAATTGGAGCACCAACTGCCACATTTCCTAAATAACGCTGAATTGAGAATCCTGTAAGCAGATTCACGCTTAAAAGACTGCCTGGTTTTGAAACCACAATTCTTAAAGTATCACTAAGAACAGAAGGTGTTTTAAATTGCACCGTTAAATCTGCTGCTGCCGCAACTCCAACTCCACTATACATTGTAGCAAAAGTTGTTACGTCATTATCAGCAACATTCCAAGCATCACTTACACCTATTAAAGCAGTTGCCGCGCCTATAGGAAGGTTTATATCTGTAGCGCCATAAAAAATATCCTGAATATCTCCTGGAGTACAAGTTACAGCAGTAACTGGTTTATTATAATGAGCTTCAAATACTTTTGTATTTTGAGCAAGACTTAAAATTGAAGAAGATACAATACGAATACCATCATAATCTTGCGGACCTGATGCATCTGAAGGAACAAAAGTAAACTCATAAGTATTGTCTCCTGAAATTAGTTTTAATAGCGATCCCGACACAGGCTGCATTGCTCCAATAAGATTACCTCCAATAGTTCCTACTACCGATAAGTTCTCTCCAACAGCCAACAAACTATATTCAGATCCTAATTTAACTGTAACAGGAGTACCTTTAGTAATAGGAGCTGACCAAGTTAAATTCTGCCATGTTGTGCCAATTCCTAAAAGTCCTAAACCTGTAGTAATTGTTGAGAATGTCTGAGGATTTCCATCAATTGCATTTGCATTGTTTGAAACACTCCCAGTAAGTATAAAGCCTTCACTTTCTCCTGATGCATAAACTCGTTCTGTCAAGTTTTGACAGCTAGTAAGATCTATCACATTGATTACCTTAGTTGCAGTAACACTACAAGTTCCTAAAGTTGCAACAGCCGTGTAGGTGTAAACTCCCGGAACATTTAAAGAACCTGTTGTAAATGGAGGACCTGCAAGCGCAACACCTTGTGGATTAAACCATGTTACAGTTCCTGTAGAAGTAGCATTTAACGCAACATCAGCTCCAACATTTACAGATTCTTGCGGATTAGTCACCACTAAAGTTGGTACCGCATTAATTGTTACGGTCACAGATTGTCTAGCTGACGGGCAAGTGCTTGTCGCGCCCTGTGCTTGTATAGAATAAATACCACTTACTGTTACATTTGCAGCAGCATCGGCGGTCATTACATTATTTAAAGGATCATAAAAAGTATAAGTAGCTGCTGAATCAAAATTAGTGATTGCATTAGCCAAATTGGCGCTACCACAGGCTACTAATGGAGTAGTGATAACCGTTAAAGGCGTTGTTGAAGGGAAATTAACCGTTACTAGTTTTAAATCTCCATTCACATTCTCACAAGTACCTCCATTAACTGCAGATATATATAAATTGTAAGGAGAATTTAAAGTTGTTAAACCAGTTAATGAAAGAACACCAGTAATAGGATCTTTTGCAAATGTTATGCTTCCATCTACACTTCCATCTACAATTTCTGTTACTTTATTTTGATCTCTATAATACTTAAACTGAACACCAGCAATATCAGAAGATGGAGTTAAAACTGCCTCTCCAGAACAAGTAGCTTCAACTGGACTTGTAATTAAAATATTTGCCGCAGTCGGAATTGGTAAAACATTAACAGTAACCGCTTGGCGTAAGCTGTTAACACAACCTCCTCGTGTTGCTTCTAAGTAGTATGTAGTTGTAGTTGTTAATGGAGCTGTTGGAGCTACGCTTACAACATTTCCTAAAGTTGGAGAATCATACCATTGAAAGGTTTCTCCTCCTGTTGAAGTTGCAGATAAATTAGCTGTTTGACCAGCACAAATTGGTACCGCTGCTCCAGTTATTGTGGCATTTGGAAATCTATAAGAAGCTCCATAAATGTTTACAGTTGTCAATAAACCAACCAATGCTCCCAATCTAATATCCACTCTATCAAATGCAGCAGTTGTTGGGTAACTAACTTTGAATTTGTTTCCTGATAATACCTGTAAGTTCAATAAACTATTGTTTACTGCAAGTCTGCCTGGGTTTTCAACTCCTGCTAAAGAAGTTCCAATGCTTACAGATCCCAGCAATGCAATATCAGCAAGACCGCCTGGTAATTCTAATTCAACATCAATAATATCCCCCGCCTGACCAGGTGTTAGAAAATTTAGTTGTTGTTGTATGTATGAATTAAGTACTCCCGCAGTTATTGTCAAAGAAGAAAATGTATTTGGATTTCCGTCAACAGCGTTAGGTCCGTTCACACCATTACATAGAACACATAATAAACCAGGGTCAACCGTTATGGCTTGTGTACTTGGTTGCAAACAAGTACTAACTGTATTGGTTACGATCACATTAATAGCAGCTCTTGAAGTACTTCTACAATCTGATGCCGTATTTACAGCTTCAACATAAAATGTTTTATTTGCCGTTAAAACCGGATTAGGTATATAAGTATTACTACCAGAACCTTGCAAAAGATTTCCTGCTGTCGGCGCATCATACCATAAATAAGAAACTCCAGGGCTACTTACAACAGACAGCTGTACATTCTGACCTGACTGAATAATAACGCTAGAAGATACAGGGACTGGTGTCGCTGGTCTCGGATTTACATTTACATTTACCGCTGTACGAGAACTTAAACAAGTTCCAATTACTGCTTCAACATAATAAGTAGTTGGAACAGTTAGATTTGGAGTTGTAAAAGAAGTTCCTGTAAATACCAAAGTTCCTCCTGTAGCAGCATCATACCAATTATACGTTGTGCCTGAAACTGGAGATTGAATTGTTATTGTTGTCGTTTCTCCACTACATAAATTTGCAGGAACAGTAGAAATCGCCGTTGGCGCCACTGGACTATCGACTGTAACAGTAAAAGGATTTCTTACACTATTAATGCAACCATTACGAGTTAATTCAACATAATAAGTTGCATTAGCTGTCAAGGCTGGAGTTGTAAACGAAGCTGTACTGCTTAATAAATTTCCGCCAGTTAAAGCATCATACCATCTAATAGTTTCGCCTAAAGCAAGATTAGCATTTAAAGTTGCTGTTTGTCCACTACAAATTGTAGTATTTCCAGAAACAACTGGAGCTTTATATCTATAGGCCGCTTGGTAAATATCCAAATTAGTTAAAAGACCAAGCACACCTCCTAAACGAACTTCAACACGGTCAAAATTTGCACCAGCCGTAACGCTTGCTCTATATCTAGTACCACTTAATAACTGTAAAGTAATAAGAGGATTATTAATCGTAACTCTATCATTATTATAAGTCGCACCATTATAAGTTGCTAAACTAATCGCACTTAACAACTGAACATCTGCCAAACCTCCTGGCAATTCTAAGTCAACATCAACAATATCACCAGCTTTTCCTGGATTTGTAAATTGTAATGTTTGCTGCATAGATCCTAATACATTGGCAGGAAGAGTAAGTCTTGTTGCTGTTGCAGGATTTCCGTCTACAGAAAAATTCGGATTTGTAGCATTACACAATAAACATACACCAACTTGAGAAGTTACCTGACTGCTGGCTTCAAGACATCCGCCTAAAGCTGCTGGCTGAACCGTTACAGTAACCGGTACTCTCGTTGCACTGACACAATTTCCGTTTGGGCTTTGCGCTTCAACGTAATACGTTTTAGTAGCTGTTAAAATTGGTGTTGTAAAGGTGGCTGTATTTGTTGCAACAGCTGTTCCTCCAGTTGAAGTTTCATACCAGTTTAATTGCGCTCCAACCTCTGTAGTCGATGCATTTAACGTTGCGTTCTGACCAGATTGAATAGTCACACTTTGTGTTAAAACTGTCGGTGTTATTGGAACGGCTGTAGAAACAACACTAACTGGCGTACGAGAACTAACACAGCTGCCAATAGCAGCCTCCACAAAAAATTGAGTAGTTCCTAATGGTACTGTTGGCGAATAAGTAGTTCCACTAGCTAAGACAGGACCACCAGTTGCCGAAGAGTACCAGTTGTAAGTTGTTCCTGGCGCCACATTTACAACCGATAAAGTTGTTTGCTGAGTTGCACCTGTAGAACAAACTGTTGTTCCAACATTACTAATTCCCGGAATCAATGGATTAGAAACATTCAAGACCACAGGTACACGAACATTTCCTTCGCAGCCTGCCGCTCTAGTTATTCCTATATAATATGTTGTATTTGCTGCTAAAGCAGGAGTTGTATACGTATTTCCTACTGCCAAAGCTGTTGTAGAAAATTCAGAACTATACCATGCCAGCGAAGTACCCGTTGCAGGTGTTGCTGTAAGAGTGGTTGGAACTCCCGCACAAACTGTCTGGGATAAACCTCCAGATACAGTTGGTTGTGCAAATTCTAACCTAACATCATAGACTCTTAAGCTTACCAAAAGACTTAAAAGGCCTCCACCAACTTGAATTTGAATTTGGTTGGTGTCACCCGTAATAGGGAATTTTGCAACAGCAACCGTATTGCCGCTTAGCAAATTCAAATTTAAAAGCGGATTATTTAAAGCCACACTTGAACCTACATTGGCTCCAGAATTTTTAGCTTGAACTGTTGCATTTGATAACAAGGTTAAATCAAGCAATCCGTTGCCTGTACCAAAGTATATCGCAACTTGGTCACCGGCTCGAGCCGTTTGATTTAAGGTCAATGTTTCTTCTGCAAAACATCCAAGTACTGCAACACCATTTGTTAAGGTTGCATAAGTGGATAAGCCAGCGCTATCATAAGCATTGGCAGGACTATTAACATCTACTCCTAAACACAAAAGCCCTCCTCCTGCACTATTTGTCTGAGACACAGGTCTACAAATAGTCTGAGAGAATGCATTGCTGCATATAAAGAATAACGTTAAAAGTCCTAATAATCTCATTTGAGGATTGAGACTACAAAAAGTAATTTTTTTTTTCATAATTTGGAAGATTAGAAAATGGACAATAAAACACCTCTTGCAGTAAGTGCAAGCACCTACGCAATTAAACAATCAGTTAAAAATCAAATAGTTAAAACAAACAATAGTAGCCTATAAAAAAAGCTGCTAAATTCTGTTTTAATAAAAAAATTATGTTGAATTCGGTATATCAAAGTATACCGTAGAACAAATTCTATCTCTGTGAGACAAAATAAGTTCTGCATTTTTAGAGGAAAAATGATTGTAATCAATTTTCCAAGAGGAGTGATTTGTTGCAGGCCTAATTTTCATAATGAAAATTTTAGTTGAAAGTAGAACTGGGGTTCTTTATATATGTTGATTCATTTTTTCAGAAAGTTGATTAGTCTTTTCTAAAATTAACTAGCTGTAAAAAACTAGTTCGAATCTATTTATATCCAATAAAATTATTCTCCCTTATCATTAGCCCGCCAAATGGGGTAATTAAAAGACAGCAAACTAAAATGTAAGCCTTTTGAAAAAAAATTAAGTATTAGGTAACGATCAAATTTATCGTTGAAACGAAGTAAGCGAAATAGGTTAAAAAATAAAACTAAAACAAAATGTACGATTAAGGTAAATTTGATAAAGAAAGTAATTGTCAATTCCATACGCAGACTTATTAGGTTGTGGTATAATTTCTCAATTTTCAATCTTAACAACATGGCATATAATTTTCTAACCAGTATGTCTTGAAAACCAAAAGAAAAATTTTGTTTAACTTTTGTTACCTAAAATTAGGAAAAACAAAAACATAAAACAAACATAAAATTCTTATAATTTATTCATAAAACTTTAATTTCAAAATTATAAACACATCAAAACATCAAGAAAACAGCTACTTTTAACATAATTAGCTTATAAATTTCACATTAAACAAAATATTAAACAAAATATGTTAAATCGATTTAACAAAGAATAATCTTACGTTTTAAATAATTTTATCGACAAAGCTATCCGTATTAAAGACCAATAGCCACAAAACTGTTTCACGAAAACTAAAAATCCAAAAAAAATGAAGACTTTAAAAAAAACAAGTAGAAATACGGGGTCAAAACTTTTAAAAAGATTAAACAAAAGTTAAAAAACAAAAAAAGCAGACAATTGCTAACAACTGTCTGCCTTATTCAAAAACCTTATAAAAATTATTTTAAGATTCTATAATTGTATTAATTTGATTAAACAACTGTCCATCACTTAAAAAAGCGCCTTGTTTAATCAATTCAAAAATCGAAGAATTACGTTCCTCTGTAAACACTTTCTTTCCAACTTTCATTTCAATATTGTCTGTAAACATATTATCGCTTAACCATTGAAGCCCTTCTTTAGTCAAAAAGTCTACCTCTGGAGAAAAAGTTTTCAAAACAATTGACTTAATATAAGTATCAAAACAATGAAATAGAAAAATATGGCTTTTAGAAAAATGTTCCAAATATTCTGCTCTACCTAATACACCTTCCCAAATCAAATCTGAAAAAACATCAAGTTCCTGTTCAGCAACTTCTGGCTTATTGACCTTAAGCTCTTCCCACTCTTTTCTATCTATTGTTTGTGTTGCCAAAAAACTTGCAAATTCAGCATGTAATTCGTCAAACTGCTCTTTTGTTAATCTTGCGTATTTCATTTCTTTTTTAGGCTTTATGCTTTACGCTGTGAGCTCTAAGCCAACAGCCATAAGTCTAATTATTACTATTAATCTTGTCTTAAACAAAAAAATCCCGACTTTCATCGGGATTTTTGTATAGATCTAAAAACTATTACTTTTCAGCAACAATTTCGTAAGCTAATTCAACGATTACATCTCTGTGTAAACGAACTGTAGCATTGTATTTACCTAAACGTTTTACAACACCGCTAGTGATGAATTTTCTATCGATAGCATTACCAGATTTCTCTAAAGCTGCAGCAATATCGATGTTAGTGATAGAACCAAAAAGTTTCTCTCCACCAGCTTTTGCAGTAAGTTTAATTTCAAGAGCTTTTAAAGTTTCAGCTATTGCTTTAGCATCAGCTACAACTTTAGCTTCTTTGTGTGCTCTTTGTTTTAGGTTTTCAGCTAAAACTTTTTTAGCAGAAGGAGTTGCTAAAGTAGCAAAACCTTGAGGAATTAAAAAGTTACGACCGTAACCAGGTTTTACAGATACTACATCATCTTTAAACCCTAGGTTTTGTACGTCTTGTTTTAAAATAATTTCCATGTTGTTGTCCTTATATTTTAGAAGTTAGGTTCTGATCAAACAGAAACCAGCGACTAGATTTTTTTATACTATTTTAATAAATCGGCCACGTATGGCATTAAAGCTAAGTGACGAGCTCTTTTTACAGCTACAGAAACTTTTCTTTGGTATTTTAATGAAGTTCCAGTTAAACGACGTGGAAGAATTTTTCCTTGCTCGTTAACGAATTTCAATAAGAAATCAGCATCTTTATAATCGATGTATTTGATTCCTGATTTTTTGAAACGGCAATACTTTTTAGTTTTGTTAGTTTCAATGTTTAAAGGCGTTAAATATCTGATATCTCCGTCTTTTTTTCCTTTTGCAGATTGCTCGATTGTAGACATAATAATTACGCTTTAGTAGATTTTAATTTTGCTCTTCTTCTCTCAGCCCATGAAATAGCATGTTTATCTAAACTTACAGTTAAGAAACGCATAACTCTTTCATCACGTCTGAATTCAGTTTCAAAAGCTAAAAGAACTTCTCCAGCTACTTTGAATTCGAATAAATGGTAAAAACCACTTTTTTTGTTTTGGATTTCGTAAGCCATTTTTTTAAGACCCCAATCCTCTTTCGATACCATTTCAGCTCCTCTACTAGTAAGAAATTCTTCAAATTTCGTTACTGTTTCCTTCACCTGAACCTCAGATAAAACGGGATTTAAAATGAAAACAGTTTCATAATGATTCATAAATAAAAAATTTATTTGTTAAAATTGGGTGCAAAAGTAAGCATTTAATTTACATATCCAACATTTTTTTTCTTTTATTCGTCATAATGCAAAAAAGATGCCTCAACCTTAGTTTTTTTTACAAAAAAATAATACATTTACTACTGCTATCCTGAATTTATTCTAAATATAAATGTTATGAAACTAAACTGTGTTGTTGTAGATGATAGTTCTATACAAAGGACAATTATTGCCAAATTGGTCAATAATCACCCAGGCTTGCATTTAATCGGGGATTTTTCTAATGCAATTGAAGCAAAAAGTTGTATCTCATTAAATAATATTGACTTAATATTTCTTGATATAGAAATGCCAGTTATTAACGGATTTGATTTTCTTGACGGATTAAAATCAAAACCGCAAATTATATTTATTACATCTAAAGCCGAATATGCCCTCAAAGCTTTCGACTATGACGCTACCGACTATCTTCAGAAACCTATTGCAGTAGATCGTTTTAATGCCTCGGTAAAGAGAGCAATTGATATGCATTTGCTTAAAAAAGATATCAAAGAAGAAGAAGGCGAACATATATTCATCAAAAGTAATCTAAAAAAACTTAAAATCTTCACTTCAAAAATAAAATGGATTGAAGCTTTTGGAGATTACGTAAGAGTAGTAACCGAAGACGACAGCAATTTGGTTCTCTCTACTATGAAGTCTTTTGAAAATGATTTATCCAAAGACAAATTTATTCGTGTTCACAAATCGTATATTATTAATATCGATAAGGTTGAACGATTCAATAGTAAATTTGCCGAAATTGGCATTACCAAAATACCGCTAAGCCGCAATAAAAAAGAGGATCTAGTAAAAGCACTTTCAACTTCTTCTTAAATTGTCGTTTTAATAAAAATCAACGTTTACTACAACTTTTATAGCTCTATATTGAGCCACAGCTTCAAAACTATTCAGCATTTTCTGAATAGTTTTTTTTGTGTTTCCTAAATGAAGATTATGCGGAATCTTTATTAAAATAGTTCTGATATATTCATTTCGTATTCTACTTATCGCTGGCTCTTCTGGCCCTAAAACAGGCATTCCTAAGTTCTGACTTAAAACCTGATACAGCCACATAGCTCCTTCCTTCAATTTATCAAAATCTTTATGCTTTAGCGTAAGCTTAATAATCCTGAAATAAGGCGGATATCTATAGATTTGCCTATCATACAACTGTTCTTTATACATACCTATATAATTATGGTTTGTAACCTGTTGAATTGTATTATGATTCGGATTATAAGTCTGAATGACAACTTTTCCTTGTTTTTCAGACCTACCTGCTCTTCCCGCAACTTGAGTCATCATTTGAAAACTACGTTCAAAAGCTCTAAAATCTGGATGATGGAGCATATTATCCGCATTCATGATTCCGACTAAACCCACATTATCAAAATCAAGTCCTTTGGCCAGCATTTGCGTACCCACCAAAATATCAATTTCGCGATTTTTAAACGTATCGATTATCTTTTCAAAACCAAATTTACCTCGAGTCGTATCTTGATCCATTCGAGCTGTTTTTGCTTTCGGAAAAAGTGAAGCCAACTCCTGCTCTATCTGCTCCGTTCCAAATCCTTTTGTAGTTAAGTCAATACTGGAGCAGTTATGGCAATTTGTAGGTTTTGCTATAGAATAACCGCAATAATGGCATCTCAATTGATTCTTATGTTTATGATAAGTCAAACTTACATCACATTGCTGGCAATGCGGAACGTGGCCGCAAGTCAAACATTCTATTATAGGCGAATATCCTCTTCTATTTTGAAACAAAATAACTTGCTCTCCTAATGACATCGATTCTGCAATTTCTTCGATTAAAAGATCGCTAAAATGCCCCGTCATTTTTTTTCTGAAATGCTTGTCTTTTAAATCAACTAAAAGTACTTCAGGCAAACGGACATTTTTGTAACGTTCAGAAAGTGTTACCAATCCGTATTTATCATTTTGGGTATTAAAATAGGTTTCAATGCTAGGCGTTGCAGAACCCAATAACACTTTTGCTTTATGAAAATTAGCCAAAACAATTGCAGCATCTCTCGCATGGTATCTTGGTGCAGGATCTGTCTGCTTAAAAGTCTGCTCGTGTTCTTCGTCAACAATTAATAATCCTAAATCATTAAAAGGCAAAAACAAAGCCGATCTTGCTCCAATTACAATTTGTGCTTTTGGAGAGTTTTCAAGCGTTTGCCTCCAAACCTCAACTCTTTCATTATTACTGTATTTGGAATGAAAAACAGCTACTTTGTCTCCAAAATGAAAACGCAATCTCGAAACCAACTGCGTAGTAAGAGCAATTTCTGGCAACAGATACAAAACCTGTTTTCCTGTCTCTAAATACTCTTCAATTAACTTGATATAAATCTCAGTCTTTCCGCTAGAAGTTACACCATGAAGCAGACAAACCTCTTTCTCCAGAAAACTATTTTTGATTCCAGAAAAAGCACTTTCCTGAGCCTCACTAAGCTGCAATTGCTTATCTGATACTTCTCCATTAAATGTAACACGATCATGCTGCAAATAATATTCTTCGAAAATTTCTTTTTCAACTAAAACCTTTACAACTGCTGCTGTTACATTTGAAACTTCCGTAAGTTTTTTGACCGTAATAGGCTTTTTCTCCGAAGCATTCAACTGAAAATAAGTTAAAACAATTTCTTTCTGTTTATTAGCACTTTTCAGCACTTCGAGTAATTCAGCCAAGCCGTTATCAGATTCGTACTTTGAATGCAATTTAACATATCGAACCAATTTTGGTTTGTATGTTTCTTTTATTTCTTCATCCAAAAAAATAATATCTTTCGCGATTAGCTTTTGCAGAATCGGAAGTATATTCTTTTTATTTAAAATCGAAGTAATCTCCTGAATCTTTAATGAACTTTGATGATGTAACGCTTCATAAATCAAGAATTCATCATCAGAAAGTTCGCTGTCATTTACCACAACATCAGGTTTATGCGAAATGATTGTTTCACTTTCCAACAATAATCCACTCGGAAATGCGCCTCGATACACATCTCCAATTCCGCACATATAATAATTTGCAACCCAAAGCCAATGTTTAATCTGGATTTCGGTCGCAATGGGTACTTCATCTAAAATTTGATGGATTTCTTTAGCTTCGTATAATGTTGGAGCATTTTCATGAACGTCCAGAACAAGCGCTGTATATATTTTACTTTTACCAAATGGCACAGCAACACGCATTCCTTTTTTTATGAAATGAAATTCGGCTTCAGAAATTCGGTATGTAAATGTCTTAGCTAAAGAAAGCGGTAAAATAACTTCAATGAAATACATGGATTTTTATTATAAGTCAGTTATTATTTCTGACCTGATTTAGAGGAAGTGTCATTTGAAAGATTATAATCCTGAATCAGCTTTAAAGTATGCACAACAGATTCATTTGTCGTTCCTCCATCGTGCCCCGGAATAACAAACTTCGGATTCTTAAATTTTGACTGAACTTTTTTTATGGATTTCTCCCATTCCTTAACATCAGCATCGCCTAAATACCCTAAATCTTGTGCTTCAACACTCTTTATAAAACAACCTCCATAAAGAATTTTCTCTCTCCCAAACCAAACCACAATATTATCTGGCGCATGGCCTTTACCTGGATAATACACTTCAAAATTATATTGCCCAACTGTAAAAGTCGCATCATCTGGAATTACAAATTCTGCTCTTCCTTCTTTATTCCCTTTAAGGATTTCATCTGTCAATTTACCTGAGTAGGTTTTAATTCCTTTTTTTCTATAAAAATCCAATCCACCCGCGCGATCTTCATGCGAATGCGTTGCAAAAACCATCACTACCTTTTTATTGTGTTTTGCTTCAATACTATCCAATAAAGGCTGAAACTGCGTTTTATCCCATGGAGCATCAAAAAGAACAACACCTTCTTTTGTAACGACATACATAGCATTAGCAGAAATCTTTACCCCTTTGTATTCGTTAAAAGTTTTATAAACATAAAAGTCACCCGTAAGATGACTTATTTGTAATGGCGAGTTCTTAGATTGTCCAAAGCTATTTGAAACTATAACTAAGAATAAAATTATTGAAGCAATTTTTCGCATTATATTTTAATTAGTTTTTTACTCTGGTCCAATATTGCGTTCTTCCCATCAAAGAAATCCCAACATAACCGCGAAGTTTTAATTTGTCTGCAGATTCTAAAGTAACATAACATTTATACTTTTTACCACTTGTAGGATCCAAAATTGTTCCTCCATTATACTCTGAACCATCTTTCTTAAGACCATTCATGATTACCATACCTAAAATTGGCTTATTTTTTTCGGCTCCATCACACTTTACACAAACATCTTTTTTGTGGCTGTCGCGAAGGATATCTACTACTTTACCATATATTTTTCCTGATTTCTCATAGATTTCTACTATAGATTTAGCTTCTCCTGTTTCATCGTCAATTGTTTTCCATTTTCCAATTACACTTTGACTTTGCATGGTCAGCGCAAAGAAGAACACTCCGATAGTTAGCATCAAATTTTTCATATTATTTTTCTTTTTTTTGTTTTAATTTTCTGATAGAAGCATTCAATTCGAACCCTAAAAGCAGAATCATACAGTTTATCCAAATATAAAACATTAGAATTAATAATGTCCCAATTGAACCATAAAGTTCATTGTATTTTGAAAATTTTATAACCCAAATCCCAAAAAAGAATGAAGATATAACAATTAAGACCGTTGTAAAAACAGAACCAATGCTTATAAAAGGCACTTTATTGTACTGTTTTGTACCATAACGCAATAATATTGAAGATGTTATCAAAATCATTAAAACAACAAACAGATATCTTCCTAAAATGATCAACGGAATTCGATCACTCAGTACATCCTGAATTATTGTTTTTTGAATAAATACCTCAAAAACCACAATTGTTGCTACTGTTACAAACAGAATAACAGTCATAACAATAGAGATCGCTAGCGCAACTAGATATTGTCTAAAAAAACCGCGTTTATCAAAAACATGTTTGGAAGATTCAAAACCGCTTAGAATTCCATTAATACCATTTGCCATTAAGAATATCGAAAGCAAAAAACCTGACGATAACAATCCTGAGTGACTATTATTTAAGATATCGCTGATGATTTTACTAATAGCATCGAACGTATTCGGAGGAACACTCTGTTGCACAAACTGCAAAAAATCTTCCTGAAAATTGTCTATAGGAATAAACGGAATTAAGTTTAAGATAAACAGCGCAAAAGGAAATAAAGCCATAAAAAAGCTAAAAGAAACCGCACTTGCATGATACGAAAAAGCGCCATCAATAATCCCGATGGTGTACATTTCTAATAAATCGTACAATGAAAATCCTTCCAGCCAAGGCAGTTTTATTTTCTTCAAAAGTCGGGCTAAAGTCCGCACCACAGGCAGTTTCTCAATCCGATCTTCTATCTCTTGCGACATATTTTTTTGATTTTAGATTTTAGAGTTCTGATTTTAGATTTACAAAACTCATAAGTTATAACTCAAAACTTATAACTTCCTTAAAACGCTTTCAAACTCAAATCCATATTATAAACAGAATGTGTTAAAGCTCCAGACGAAATATAATTTACACCGCACAAAGCATATTCGCGAACTGTTTTTTCGCTAATATTTCCTGAAGATTCTGTCTGACATTTTGTACCAATTAAAGCAACAGCCGTTTTGGTATCTTCATAATTAAAGTTATCAATTAGGATTCTATGAACACCATCACTCAATAAAATTTCTCTAATTTCATCTAGATTGCGGGCTTCAACAATAATCTTTAAATCCAGATTATTTTCCTTTAAATATTCTTTAGTTTTAGAAATAGCGCGAGTAATTCCGCCAGCAAAATCGATATGATTGTCTTTCAACATAATCATATCATACAAAGCATAACGATGATTTTCTCCTCCGCCAATTTTTACAGCCCATTTTTCTGCAACTCTAAAATTTGGAGTTGTTTTACGTGTATCTAATATTTTTGCATTTGTCCCTTCCAAAAGTTGCATTAAATGGTTTGTTTTTGTTGCAATTGCAGACATTCTCTGCATAGTATTTAAAACAACTCTTTCTGCTTTTAGTATAGATTGCGAGCTCCCAGAAACTTCAAAAACAATTTCGCCATACTCTACACGCGTTCCATCTTCGATAAAAGTTTTCACTTTCAGTTTCGGATCTACATGCTCAAATATCATTTTAGCCAATTCAACACCAGCAATTATTCCTTGATCTTTTACCAATAATTTAGCCTGACCGTGTGCTGTATCTGGAATACAGGCCAGCGAACTATAATCGCCTGGACCAACATCTTCTCTAATGGCATTACTGATTAAAAGTTTTAATTCTGCTTGAAATTGAGCTTTGCTTATCATTTTTCTGTTTTTAATAATAATGCTAAATTAGGATATATTTTATGGATTTGAAAGTTCTGACAACATGAAAAATCACATAAAACATTAAATATCTCTTTTTTAACCATTAAGATATTCCGAAAAATAAAGTTACAATTCTTAACAAAACTTAATCTACTAATAAGCGTTCAATTAAATATCTTTGAAGTTCAATCAAACAAAATTTATGGGATTAATTAAAGATATTTACTCGGTTTCTTTTTACGAAAAATTTGGTCAAGCTGTGGCCGAAGTGCATCCTTCATTCAACAAAAAGAAATTCATCGATACCATTTATGAAGGTGATTTTATTCAAAAAGAATGGAAAGAACGAATGAAACATACTACAGTTGTACTTCATCAATTCATGCCTCAAAATTTCGTAGAAGCCACTTCTTTAATTGATAAAATCATCGAAAATTTAAAGAGAAATAATTTTGCAGACAGCAATTTGGCTTTCATTTTCTTTGCCGATTATATCGAAATGTATGGTTTAGATGATTTTGAAACTTCAGTGAAAGCCTTTGTTTCCATAACACAATTTATAAGCTGCGAATTTGCCGTTCGTCCTTTTATTTTAAAATATAAAGAACAAATGATCAACGAAATGATCCAATGGTCATTGCACGAAAATCATCACGTCAGACGTTTAGCCAGCGAAGGTTCTCGCCCAAGATTACCTTGGGCAATGGCAATTCCGTTTCTTAAAAAAGACCCCTCGTCTATTCTTCCAATTTTGGAGAATTTAAAGAATGATCCCTCAGAATATGTCCGCAGAAGTGTTGCCAATAATTTAAATGATATTGCAAAAGATAATCCACAGATTGTATTAGAAATCGCCAATAAATGGAAAGGGCATAGCAAAGAAATCGACGGAATCATCAAACACGGCTGCCGAACTTTATTAAAACAAGGACATCCTGAAATTTTAGGCCATTATGGTTTAGAAAGTACCAATATTGAACTTTCGTCTTTCGAAATTAAAACGCCAATTGTAAAAATTGGTGATTATTTGCAGTTTCAATTTCACTTAAATAATAAAAACGAAGAACCAAAAACAATCCGTTTAGAATATGCGGTTCATTATAAAAAAGCAAAAGGGCATTTGGCGAAAAAAGTCTTTAAGATTAGTGAAAAAATTTATCATCCCAATCAATTAACTAAGATTGAAAGAAACCAATCGTTTAAGTTAATTACGACACGTGTTTTTTATACGGGAGTGCATCAATTATCAATTATTATTAATGGGACAGAAAGTGAAGTTTTGGAGTTTGAATTGATTGATTAAAAGTACAAATTTCGTAAATAATCAAGGTGTCGTCGTCTAGTTTGTCATTTCGACGAAGGAGAAATCTCCACAAGTAGCTCCGCAACGAGAATTCAATCTTTGTCGAGTTTCTTGCGAAGATTTCTCCTTCGTCGAAATGACAAAAAAACTTAGAAACATCAAAATCAATAATTTGAATAATTACACATTTTCACTACTTTTATAATTAATACCAAAAACAACTTTTCTTAATCTAAATTAAGTTACAGATTTCTATCACAACTGTAATTTTGTTTTCAAATCAAATAATACCACATGTCAAATATCAGTTTAATTATCGAAGAACGTGCTGCCAATATTGGCAATTTTATGGTAGGGCGATTATTGCCTTTCCGTGAAAAAAGAGCTGTCGGACCATTTGTATTTATCGATCATATGGGACCTGCGCATTTAAGTGATCATGAAAATATGGATGTTCCTCCACATCCGCATATCGGACTTTCTACTCTTACATTTTTGTTTGAAGGAAGTATTATGCACCGCGATAGTTTAGGGACGGAACTAGAAATAAAACCAGGTGCTGTAAACTGGATGACAGCGGGTAAAGGAATAGTTCATTCTGAAAGAACTCCTGAATATCTAAGACATTCAGACAAAATGCTTCACGGATTGCAGATTTGGGTCGCGCTTCCAAAAGAATTGGAGCAAATGGAACCTAATTTTACGCACGTTGAAGCAGATGATATTCCAGCTTGGGAAGAAGATGGCGTTTCGTATAAATTAATTGCTGGTGAAGCTTTTGGCAAAAAATCTCCAGTTCCTGTTTATAGTCCGCTTTATTTTATTGAAATTAAAAGCAAAGAAGCGAAGAAAATCAATATTGGAGAACATTTATTTGGCGAAAGCGGTTTATATATTTTAGATGGAAGCATTAAAAATGGCGAACATACTTACGATCCAAGACAAATTCTGATTACAACTGAAGCTTCTCTTTGCGAATTCGAAATTGCCGCGAATTCGACTGTTTATATCTTTGGCGGACAGCCTTTTCCTGAAGAGCATTTTATCTTTTGGAACTTCGTTTCATCTGACAAAAACCTCATCGAAAAAGCAAAAACAGATTGGACAAACCAAACTTTCCCGAAAGTTCCAGGAGAAACTGAATTTGTGCCATTACCAGAACCAAGAATCAAATAAATATGGATACAGTAAAAGCTACAATAGACACCCGAAAATATCGCACAGAAATAACTTCTAAAACAGGAAATATTCTAATTGCCGACGAACCGCAAGAAATGGGCGGAAAAAATTTAGGCTTTAGTCCGTTTGAACTCCTAGCTTCTTCGCTCGCTTCCTGCACTTTAATTACATTAAGAATGTACATTGACCGCAAAGCTTGGGATGTTTCAGAACTTACAATCTGGGTAGATTTTGAAAAGAATGAAGAACATACCGTTTCTTTATTTTCAACCAAAATCTTAATTACAGGAAATGTAGACGATGCTCAAAAACAGCGAATTTTGAAAATTGCCAACAGCTGTCCTGTCCATAAAACACTTATAAATACAATTAAAATAGAAACTTCTTTAGTATAAATAATATGGAAATTCAACAAATAAACGATACAAGAAAAGGCTATTTTGAAGCCATAGAAGACGGAAAAGAAGCTGGAAAAATGACTTATACTTGGGCGGGAGATTCAAAATTCATCATTGACCATACCGAAGTAAGCCCAGATTTTAACGGAAAAGGCGTTGGTAAGAAACTGGTTATGGCAGCTGTAGAATATGCTAGAAATAACAACTTAAAAATTATTCCACTTTGTCCTTTCGCAAAAAGCGTTTTCGATAAAGTTGAAGAAATTCGTGATGTACTTTTTTCTTGAGTTTCTAAGGTTCTGAGATGCTAAGATTCTAAGTTTTTTTTAACCGCAAAGAACGCAAAGGATTACGTAAAGTTCGCAAAGTTTTTTACATAAAGCTTTGCGAACTTTGCGTTTATATTAGGTTTCGTATATCATAAAACTTTGCGCTCTTTGCGGTAAAACTCACCACAACAAAAAACAAATTTTCAAAATTCTCCGAAAACTCGTATATTTGCGCGTAATTTAATCTTAGAGTATGACAAGAATAATTACGCTTTTCTGTTTTTTTATAGCACAAATCGGCTTTTCTCAATCGGCTGAGAGTTATTTAGAAAAAATCAGAAATAATGAAGCTCCCTTAACAGCTTTCTTTCAACAAATGCCTAAAGGAGGCGATTTACACCACCATTTTTCAGGATCAGTTTATGCAGAACCTCTTTTAGAAAGAGCTATTGCAGAAGATTTTTATTTAAATTTGGAAACTATGGCAGTTTCTAAAACCAAACCCGAAAAAGGAAACTGGGAAAACTTCTCTTCTCTTAATAACAAAGGAAAATTAGAGTATTACGAACAGCAGATCATGCAAACTTGGTCGGTAAAAGATTATAATGGTTCTGTTCCTTCGGATGATCAGTTTTTTGATTCTTTCATGAAATTTGAACCCACTATCGCGGGGCATTTTGCAGAAGGAATGCTTGAACTAAAAAAACGCGCGATTGCAGAAAACGTTACTTATATTGAAACGCAATTATCAACAATTCCATGTGATATGAATGTTTCTGACTTAGCTGATTTCAATACGAAACTTCGTCAAGCTTCAGAACAAAAAGACGAAAAAGCGGTTCTGAAACTTTTGGATGAATTGTATAAATCACTTCAGAAAAAAGAGGCTAAAAAATATGCTGACGATTTCAACAATAATTTCATTGCCAAGCTACACAAGGATTTAAAAATGGATGACGATAAATTCACGATGCGTTATCAAAACTTTGTGCTTCGTTTTATGGAACCGGTAGATTTGTTTAAAAATCTGGTTATTGCTTTTATTTCGTCAAGCGAAAGTAAATTGACTGCTGGTGTAAATATCGTTTCGCCAGAACACGGACAGACTTCTATGAAAGATTATTGGTTGCACATGGTGATGTTTAAATACTGTCATTCCAAATTTCCTGACGTAAAATATACGCTTCATGCTGGTGAATTGACTTTAGGTTTAGTTCAGCCCGAAGAATTGACTTGGCATATTAATGACGCTATTTATGTAGCAGGTGCCAACAGAATTGGCCACGGAGTTGATATCGCTTATGAAGCCAATTCTTATGATTTATTGAAATATATGGCTCAAAAAAATATTCCGATTGAAATCAATTTAGTCAGTAACGAATTTATTTTGAAAGTAAAAGAAAACAGACATCCGTTTACGCTTTACAAAGAATTTAATGTGCCAATTGTGATCAGCACAGACGATGCGGGAATTTTAAGAAGCAATATGACCGAACAATATGTTTTACTGGCAAAAAGATATCCTGATGTGAATTACGAAACAATTAAAAAATACGTTTACAATAGCATCAATTACAGTTTTATTCAAGACGCATCAGTAAAAAAACAATTAATAAAAGATTTAGATAACCGCTTTAAAACTTTTGAAGCAAAGTTCTCAAAAAACTAGTAAAAATAAAATCTATCAGATCTGCTAAATCTGCGGGAAAAATATACTCTCGCAGATTTGGCAGATTAAGCAGATAAAATTCCTTTAAATATGATACTAGAGGCAGCATTTCTTTACGTAAAACCAGACTTAGCAAATCAATTTGAAGTCGATTTTGCAAAAGCAAGTCAATACATTTCTTCAATTGATGGTTATTTAGGGCATCGATTAGAGAAATGTCTGGAAGTCGAAAACAAATATCTTTTATTGGTCGATTGGAATACATTAGAAGATCACACAGTAGGTTTTAGAACTTCTGAAGCGTATCTCGAATGGAAAAAGATTTTACATCATTATTACGAACCTTTTCCAATTGTAGAACATTTTGAAACGGTTTTTGAAAATAAAAAATAATGTTTTTATTTGCCACAGATTAAAAGTATTAAAAAGGATTTTCTATTTGCTGTTTTTGTCAGGCTGAGCGAAGTCGAAGCCTACGTCCAATTGGAACGCCCTTCGACTTCGCTCAGGGTGACAATCTAAAGAAATCATTCTAATCCTTTTTAATCTGTGGCAAAAAGTAAATTCGTGCGAATTAGTGTAATTCTTTGCAAAAAACTTAACCAATGAACATTAAACTTATAGCCATAGGCAAAACAGATAATAAATCGCTTCAAACTTTGATAGACGACTACACCAAACGTTTGTCCTTTTACATCAAATTTGATCTGGAAATTATTCCCGATATCAAAAACGTAAAAAACTTATCTGAAAGTCAGCAAAAGGAAAAAGAAGGCGAATTAATTCTGTCTAAACTTTCAGCAACCGATCAATTGATTTTGTTGGATGAAAACGGAAAGACATTCTCAAGCGTTCGTTTTTCTGAAGAACTACAAAAGAAAATGAATTCTGGTGTTAAAACTTTAGTTTTCGTAATTGGTGGTCCTTACGGATTTTCTGAAACCGTTTATAAAAAAGCGCAAGGAAAAGTTTCGCTTTCGCTAATGACGTTCTCGCACCAAATGGTTCGTTTGTTTTTTATAGAGCAATTGTACCGCGGATTTACCATTTTACGAAATGAGCCGTATCATCATCAATAGTTTTTTTGTTTCAGGTTTAAAGTTTCAAGTTAGAAAATAAATTCTACGGGAAGTGTGTCAAGATTATAAGTCACGTCTTTTTGAAGTAGAATTTTATATTGAATATATTCTTCATAACTCATGTTCTTATCAAATAAAAATACTAGATCTGGTACTTTATCAAACTTTATACTATAAAACTGCTTTAGTATTTCTGATATTTTTATTTCCTGATTTCCCATAAAAACCTGTTTTTTACCTTTTCTAAAGTAAACCACAAAACTTCCTGCTGTAGGTTTCTCCATTTTATAAAACACTTTCGTGAAAGGCAAAAAGGCTAGATTTTTCCCAATAGAATCTGCGTAGGAATAATAATTTTCGGCATTTTCATTTTTGTGAGCACTGTCAGCTCGCTTTTTTTCCTGCATTTTGATTACCTGCGGAATTACAACTTTTAATGGCAAACGCTTGTCAATATTTAATATCCAATTGGTTGAGATAATCGCACTTTTTCTATTCAAATCGGCGATGGTATCTTTTCCTTCTTTTTTAAAGAAAATGTAAATCGGCGAATGATCTTGTACATCTTTTACAATCGAAACATTTGATTTTGGCAATAAAACGTCTTCTTTTTTTCCACAGGAGAAAAGAAGGAAAACTATAATTAGAGTAAAGTATTTCATTGCATTTTTTCTATTAATAATGAATAATATCTTTTTTCTAGTTTCATATAATCTGTTTTCCAATCTTGCATTGTTTTTTCAACGTTATATTTTTTATAATTTAGAATCAGAATTTCGTCATCCAAATCATCAAAATAATTCCACTGTTCCTCATAGTCTGTTATTTCTCCACGCCATAAGCTTATAAAATTGTTTTCAACAGTTATAAAAGATCTTTCCCCTATATATCTGTGAATTTTCCAATATAAATCAACTTTATCTGAGTATTCCAGATCGAAATTTACTTCTACAACTTCATAATGATCTACAGATTCTCCAATATTATAAGAAAAATCATTTTGATTCCAATTAGGGATATTTCCGAAATATAGTAAAATTGTTGAGTTTTCACCCATTTCAACTTTTTTGAGAATATTCAGAGTATTTAAAATGTTTGGCTTTTCCATAAATCTATCTACAATAAAATGAATTCTATTTATTCAGTTTATTAAACAAAGTAACACATTCCACCGCTTCTTTCACATCATGCACACGCAGAATTTTTGCGCCTTTTGTCAAAGCAATTGTATTCAGAAAAGTTGTTCCATTTAAGGCTTCTTGAGGCGTAATATCCAGCGTTTTATAAATCATTGATTTTCTTGAAATTCCAGCTAAAACGGGCAATTCTAAAAGATTAAAAAGTTCCATTTTTTGCATGACTTCATAATTCTGATCGGTTGTTTTGGCAAAACCGAAACCAGGGTCTAAAATCAAATCGTTGATTCCTAAAGCTCTCGCTTTTTTCACTTTTTCAGAAAAATAAAAAAGCATTTCTTTAATGATATCGTCATATTGGGTCAAACTCTGCATCGTCTGCGGATTTCCACGCATATGCATCATGATATATGGAACGTTATAATGCGCAATTACATCAAACATTTTTTCATCCAATTCGCCTGCAGCAATATCATTTATAATAGCCGCACCACTTTCGATACTTGCTTTTGCAACCTCAGCCCTAAAAGTGTCAATAGATAATAAAGTCTTTGGAAAGTGTTTTAAAATCAATTCTATTGCTGGAACAATTCGGTCAATTTCTTCTTGTTCGGTTACAAACTCAGCGCTTGGTTTGCTGGAATACGCTCCAATATCAATAAATGTTGCGCCTTCAGAAAGCATTTTATCTACTTGCGAAATTATTTCGTCTTCGTTTTTATATTTCCCTCCGTCAAAGAAAGAATTCGGCGTAATATTCAAGATTCCCATTACTTTAGGAATCGATAAATTTATAAGTTCACCTTTGCAGTTAATCGTCATGCGTTTTGTTATTTTTGTTTCATGTTTCATGTTTCAAGTTGATGCAGATTGCGTAAGTTCGAAAAGTTAAAACTTGAAACCTAAAACTTGAAACATTTTTTAGTTTCAAGTTACTGCTGTTAACACTTTGTTTAGAAAAAACTTGAAACAAAGAAAACCTGAAACTTGAAACTCTTTAATTTAATCCTTATTTTTGAAGAAATTTTAGCAAATATACAGCATATAAATGAAGAATACTTCCCAAGAATTTGATAATGTTATCGAGGTTTGCAGAACCTTATTCATCAATAAAATGAAAGATTATGGTAGCGCGTGGAGAATCTTAAGATTGCCATCGCTAACAGATCAAATTTTTATAAAAGCGCAACGAATCAGAAGTTTACAAGAAAATGATGTTCGTAAAGTGGATGAAGATGAAAAAGGAGAATTTATCGGAATCATTAATTATTCTATTATGGCTTTGATTCAATTAGAATTAGGCGTTGTTGATCAGCCCGATCTTGATGTTGAAAAAGCAACTGAATTATATGATGCTAAAGTAAAATTGACCAAAGAATTAATGGAGGCCAAAAATCATGATTACGGCGAGGCTTGGCGTGATATGCGCGTAAGTTCTTTAACCGATCTAATTTTGCAGAAACTCCTTCGCGTTAAGCAAATTGAAGACAACAAAGGGAAAACAATCGTATCTGAAGGTATCGATGCCAATTATCAGGATATGATTAATTACTCTGTGTTTGCTTTAATCTTAAACCCTATAAACAAGTAAAATTTCAATTTTAAAAATTCCAAATCCCAAAATTTTATTGAAAAATTGGAATTTGGAATTTTAGTTTTGGAATTTAAACCCTAAATATTTGCCATGAAAAACATCATTACTCAATTTTCCCGATTATTTGTCGGTGTATTATTTATCATTTCCGGACTAATCAAACTAAACGATCCTGTTGGATTCTCTTATAAACTGGCTGAATATTTCAGTGAACCAGTTTTCAATATGCCGTTTTTAGAGCCATTGGCTTTAGGGTTGGCGATCTTTTTAGTGATTTTAGAAGTAGTATTAGGCGTTATGCTGTTGGTTGGCTATAAATCAAAACTAACGATTTGGGCTTTACTTTTACTAATTGTTTTCTTTACATTCCTTACTTTCTATTCTGCCTATTTTGATGTAGTAAAAGATTGTGGATGTTTTGGAGATGCTTTACATTTAACGCCTTGGCAATCATTCACAAAAGATATTGTTTTACTATTCTTTATCTTGATTTTATTCATCAACAAAAAATTAGTAAAACCTTTATTCTCTAAATTGGCAACTAACATTATCACTTTAATCAGTATTGTTTTATGTGTTTTTATGGCCGTTTGGGTTATTAACCATAATCCAATCAAAGATTTCCGTCCGTATAAAGTAGGTACAAACATCGAGAAAGG
Organism: Flavobacterium sp. CFBP9031; assembly: GCF_034044945.1. Classification (NCBI taxonomy): domain Bacteria; kingdom Pseudomonadati; phylum Bacteroidota; class Flavobacteriia; order Flavobacteriales; family Flavobacteriaceae; genus Flavobacterium; species Flavobacterium sp. CFBP9031. Next base: position 326,809 of record NZ_JAXCWF010000002.1, on the reverse strand, counting down.
AATGGAAATTCCAGAAGGTGCTCCAAAATCGGTTGTAGAAATGATTTTTATCTACAAAGTAAATGGCGTTGACAAAGAATTTACAGAGAAAGATTTAATGAATATTCCTGAAGGTGCTGTTTTTGTGGATCGTAAAGACAAAGTAATTTCTGAAGGTTACGTTCCTCCTATTCACGATTTTACTATGACAAAAGATGATTCTGATTATAAAGAAGAATTATTAAAAGAGCCAAAATTGTTAATCTATGTAACTTACGATTTGAATTTATCAAATCCAGAAGGAATGAAAAAATTAGCAAAAGTTACTGCAGATGCAAAAGCAAAAGGCTACAAAGTAATCGGAATGACGGCTTCTGGAGCTGATGAAATTGCTAAAGCCAAAAAAGAATATACTTTAGACATTGATTTCTATTTCTGCGACGGAACAGCTTTAAAAACGGTCGAAAGAGCAAACCCAAGCATTGTTGTGGTACATGACGGAACTATCGCTCAAAAAGTGCATTACAACGATGTTGATGATTTAAAATTGTAATTATACACTATAGATATACATTTTTACCAACGCCAATTCTTCTTGTTTTAGTTGAATTGGCGTTTTGTTTTCTAAATTTTAAACCCCAAATTAAACTTTAAGATACCCTACCCTACTATGATTTCAAGAATACCACAGCAATTAACCAAAAGATTTTTTTCAAATCCTTTGCTTTTTATGTTTATTTCGGCGTTACTTGTTTACATTGTTTATGATACTTATATCAAAGCAACTTCTGGCAGTCATTTAATACCAATTAATATAATGGCCCTGATGGCTGGAGTAATTTTTGAAAGTAAAAGAATTACCAGCAGATGGGTTCTTGTAGTAATTATTGGTTTAGTATCTTTCTTTATTGCCTTCGCATTTTTAAACTTCATAAATAATGCAGATTCTCACAGTAGACATGGATTAGGAGACGTTTTCACCCTTAGTATTCGAATTTGGCCTTCTATCTTCTTGGTATTGTATTTTATCTTTTCGCTTTTATTTTATAAATACAGGATCATTCCGAAACTGACAGAAGGCATTACTTTGTTACAATCCATCGCTGTTATTTATTGGGCAATCGATTATGATTTCATCACAAGCACAAATATTGTCATGCAGACATTTCTGGTAATTGGCTTGTTGTTTTCGCTGTTTTCTATTTTTCATGCGTTTACAAATACACATTTATCAAACACGCACAAGCTTATTTTGAGCATTTGGAGCTCTATTATTATGTTTCTTTTTGCAGTAGATAATCTTCATATTATTGATGAGCCAGCTCCAATCGAAATTACTGCCAACATATTAAAAATACTTTATCTCGGTCTCCAATATTTTCTATTAGGCATTTCGAGTATTTATATCATTCAGAATTTTATCATGTTGTTTCGTTTTATACCACGCCCGGGCAAATTTTTCAATTCAAAGTATTTTAATAGCGTAAGAAAACTCAAAGGCGATCATATAAATAGGTATTCACATAATCAGGTTTCGCCTTTACATTCTTTAATTTGTATCGTTTTTATAAGTACTATTTTCTTTTTAAATTACTATTATCAATTTGTTCCGAAACAATTTATAATCTGGATTGTGATTGTTACATTTCCGTTTTTTATAAATGCATTCAATTACATTTTTTTAGGAAAAAAAAGATAAGAATTATTCTGTTTTTCTATTTACTTTTATTTCATAAAAAACTACCCATGAAACTAATGCCAAAAGTATTTTCCATTGCTTTCTTTTTTCTTTTTTTAAGTTTTTCAGGTTTCAGCCAAGAAAAAACTTTTAATAGAGATCAGCGTTACATTTTCTTTTTTCATAACAAATTTGTTCAAGAAAATCCTTTAAACGCAACTCATGCCGAATATGGAAAAGCAGAATACAACGAAATTTTAGAATCATTCAGAAAAGATAATTTCATCGTTTTTAGTGAAAAAAGAAAGAAAAACACAAATTCTGCTGAGTACGCAGAAAAGATTGTAAAACAGGTAAAAGCATTAATTAAAAAAGGGGTTCCGCCAAATCATATTACCGTAATTGGAACTTCACAAGGTGGTTATATTGCCCAATATGTTTCGACTTATCTCTCTAATCCAGATGTGAATTTTGTTTTCATTGGATGCTTTAGAGATATTGATATTCAAGAAATTCCAGATATTAATTTCTGCGGCAATATTTTAACCATTTACGAAAAATCAGATATTTATGGAGTTTCTGCCATTAAAAGAAAAGAAACTTCGAAATGTAAAATAGATCATTTTAAAGAAATTGAACTTAACACAGGTCTAAAACACGGCTTTTTGTTCAAAGCTGCAGACAATTGGATTGCTCCGAGCAAAAAATGGGCAAATGGCAACTATGAATTAAATTAAGCATTGAAAAACATAAAGGAAGCCTTCAATAATTTTGATTTTATTGAAGGCTTTTTTTATTGCAATCTGACGTTTTTTTGATTAAAATCTTTTTCCAAAAATAAATTTTTTATCATTTTTTTATTTGCAAAACACATCCATTAGGAAAAAACACCATTTCCTACCTCAACTATTACGATTTCAATACTCTTTTTTCAACCAAAAAACGTCGATTTGTTACAAAATAAACGACTCTTCAAATTTTGTTAATCTACAATTGGCATTCAATTTGTTTGTTTAACTTTGTGAATTCAGTACCCTAATAAAAAATAATTTTAATCAAATATGAAACAATTAGTTCTAGTCGTAATTGCGTTTATTTCTTTTTCTTGCTCACAAGCTCAAAAAACAGCTTTTTCTAAAGAAGCTCTGTCTGAGAAATTACTAGCCACTGATGGAAGTCAGGTTACATTCAAAAACATCTTAAAAAAATACAAAGGCAAAACTTTAGTGATAGAAGTTTGGGCTTCTTGGTGTGGTGATTGTGTGAAAGCAATGCCAAAATTAAAAGAGCTACAAGCTAATAATCCTGATGTGTCTTACTTATTCATTTCTGCTGATAAAACGGCTGATAAATGGAAAGCTGGAATCGAAAAACATGAGTTAAATAAAGGCGATCATTACATGATGAATGATGGCATGAAAGGGCTTTTTGGAAAAGCTATTGACTTAGACTGGATTCCAAGATACATTGTAGTTGATAAAACTGGAAAAATCGTTTTATACAGAGCGATTGAAACTGATTTTGAGAAAATCAATTCTACTTTACAATCATTGAAATAATATTTTAATAACAATATCAATGTCAAAATTCAATTTAAATTTTGACTTCTTTCAAAACAAAAAAACAAAAAAATAATATAAAACTACCAAAATGAGAAAATCGATTGTTGCAGGAAACTGGAAAATGCATAAAAATGCTGCGCAAACTGAAGAATTATTAAACGAATTAGTGGCTAAAATTCCAGCTAAAACAAATGCACAAGTAATTGTAGCTCCAACTTTTGTAAACTTACAAGCTGCTGCTGCAAAATTAAAAAATACAACTATTGGTGTTTCTGCTCAAAACGTTCACCAAGCTGAAGGTGGTGCTTTTACAGGAGAAATTTCTGCAGATATGTTAACAAGCATTGGCGTTAACACCGTAATCTTAGGTCACTCTGAGCGTAGAGCTATTTTCCACGAAACAGATGCTTTAATTGCAAACAAAGTTGATACAGCTTTAAAACATGACATGACAGTTATTTTCTGTTTTGGAGAAGAATTAAAAGATCGTCAATCTGGTAATCACTTTAATATTGTTGAAAATCAATTACGTGATGGTGTTTTCCATATTGCTAAAGAATCTTGGTCTAAAATTGTTTTAGCTTACGAACCAGTTTGGGCTATTGGAACTGGAGAAACTGCTTCACCAGAACAAGCACAAGAAATGCATGAATTTATCAGAGAAACTATCCGTAAAGCTTTTGGAGCTGAAATCGCTGATGAAGTTTCTATTTTATACGGTGGTTCTGTAAAACCAGAAAACGCTAAAGAAATCTTCTCTAAACCAGACGTAGATGGTGGCTTAATTGGAGGTGCTGCTTTAAAAGCTGACGATTTCTTAGCTATTGTAACTGCTATCTAATTTTAGATTTTAGATTTTAGATTTTAGATTTTAGATTTTAGATTTTAGATTTTAGATTTTAGATTTTAGATTTTAGATTTTAGATTTTAGATTTTACAAAAAAACCATTCGCGGTGCGAATGGTTTTTTTGTATTGGAATTTGGAATTTTTGAATTGAAGTTTATAATTTAAGAATTACCTTTGCAAAAATTTTTATTTATGTCAAACATCTATTTAGGATATCATTTTACGATTGAGCCGAAAGAATTAGGATCAGAAATTTTAGTTGCTGAATTGGGCGAAAAAGCGTTTGAAAGTTTTACAGAAACAGAAAACGGAATCTCGGCTTTTGTGAAGAAAGATTTATGGGATGAGAATATTCTGGATGATATTTACATTTTACAATCTGAAGAGTTTAAAATTGAATATACCATTGAAGAAATCGATCAGGTAAACTGGAACGAAGAATGGGAAAAAAACTTCGAACCAATCGATGTTGATGGAAAATGCCACGTAAGAGCTCCTTTTCACCCAAAAACTGACGCTGAGTTTGATATTTTGATCGAACCTAAAATGAGTTTCGGTACTGGCCATCATGAAACTACTCATATGATGATTCAGCATTTATTGGAAATGGATGTAAAAGGCTTAAAAACACTTGATATGGGGTGCGGAACTGCCATTTTAGCTATTTTAGCAGAAATGAAAGGCGCTGAACCTATCGATGCCATTGATATTGACAATTGGTGTTATTTAAATTCTATTGAAAATGCCGAACGCAATAATTGTAAACATATCAGCGTTTATGAGGGCGATGCGGCTTTATTAGCGGGTAAAAGATACGATTTAATCATTGCCAATATCAACAGAAATATTTTGTTGAACGATATGCAGGCTTATGTTGATGCTTTGAACCCAAAAGGAATTATTCTTTTTAGCGGTTTTTATGAAGAAGACATTCCATTTATTGACGCTTCATGCGTTGAAAAGGGATTAACTTATGTTAAAAAGCTTCAAAGAAACAACTGGGTATCTTTAAAATACGTAAATTAGATACTGATAATCAATTCAGTACAAAACCTATAAGATATGAGTACTAAAGAAAAAGTAAGAGAAAGAGTTCGCGAAAAAGAAGCCATTGCTTTTAATAACGAGATCATTGTTTATAATGATGATGTAAACACTTTTGATCACGTAATCGATACTCTTATGCGTGTTTGCGACCATACGGCTGAACAAGCTGAACAATGCTCTTTGATTGTTCATTACAACGGAAAATGCACTGTAAAAACTGGTCCGATTGAAAAGCTTAAACCTCAATGCACACAACTTTTGGAAGCTGGACTTAGCGCCGAAATTGTCTAATTGATCCATAATTTAAAAACGCATTCTGTTTTGTTCTATATTCGAATAAAATAGAATGCGTTTTTATTTGTCTTATTTTAAATCAAAATATCACATTAAAAACCGTTTAATTTAACAATAATTTAAAAAGCATTCGATTTTATTCTATATTTGAACGAAATAGAATGCTTTTTTTATGGAAGAATATGGAAAGATATTGATTATTGCAATGCCCATTTTTTTGACTTTAATTATCATTGAAAAAATATACGGCATTTATGTAAAAAACGATACGGCGCCACTTATAGACAGCGTATCGAGCATTAGTTCTGGCATTACCAATTCGGTAAAAGATGTTTTAGGACTCAGTATTACTTTTCTTTCTTATGAATGGCTAGTTTCTAAAATTGCATTACAGCACTTAGAAGCCAATGTTCTCTCCTATTTCATAGCCTTTTTTGTGATTGATTTCTACGGATATTGGAGTCATCGACTAGCGCATCAGATTAATTTTCTTTGGAACAAACATGCTATTCATCACAGCAGTGAAGAATTTAATCTTGCCTGCGCATTACGTCAGCCCATTGCTAGTTTGGTTAATCTCTTTACTTTTTTATTGATTCCTGCTGCTTTACTGGGTGTTCCTGCTTCAGTAATTGCGATAACGCTTCCTATTCACTTATTTTTGCAATTTTGGTATCATACCAAACACATCAAAAAAATGGGCTTTTTGGAGCATATTTTAGTAACTCCTTCGCATCATCGGGTGCATCATGCTATTAATTCAGAATACCTAGACAAAAACCACTCTCAGATTTTTATTTTTTGGGATAAACTTTTTGGCACTTTCCAAGAAGAATTAGACGAAGTTCCACCGGTTTTCGGAATCACAAGACCTGCCAATACCTGGAATCCTATTAAAATAAATTTTCAGCATTTGAGCTTACTTATAAAAGATGCCTGGCGCGCTCCAAAATGGAAAGACAAACTCACCATTTGGTTTAAACCAACAGGCTGGCGCCCCGAAAATTTTGAAGAAAAATATCCTGTAAACAAAATTGAAAATGTTTTTAATTTTGAGAAATACGGCACTCAAAACTCTCAAAAATTAATTTACTGGTCGGTCTTACAAGTTTTAATAACCTTACTATTTGTAAGCTATCTATTTGAAAATATTGCCAAAATTGGTCTGCCAAATATTTTTATCTACGGTTTTTTTATTTTCGTAACCATATATAGTTACACAGAGCTAATGGACAAAAGTAGATTTGCTCTCTTATGGGAAGGCATCCGACTAGCAATAGTAATTGGTATTATTGGCTATTACGGAGACTGGTTTGGGCTAAATCGTACAATTCCAATTAGTAATTACATTATTTTTACCTACCTGATTTTATCTTTTTTAACAACACTTTATTTTGTTAATTTTGACTTTAAAACCAACCAAAACCAATATACCAATTCATAACCCCTATTATGAGAAACTCATCTTTTTTTAAAATTTACGCTGCATTTAGTGTGGTTTACCTCATTATCCTGCTCACTGGGCACGAACGTTTTGATCTTTTTCTCAAACCCATTCTAATACCAATTATTGGGTTTGGCGCTTACTTTTATAGAAGTTTTCCAACGCAGAATATTTTATTAGCTGCGCTTGTGCTCTCTTGGCTTGGAGATGTTATTTTACTTTTTTCAGATCTTGGTGAAATTTATTTTATTCTAGGACTCGTATGTTTCCTATCTGCACATATCATCTACTGCATTCTTTTCAATAAGCAGAAAAGAATTAGAAAAAAGCAAAACAAACCTATTTTTATATTTGGCAGTATATTAATTGCAGTCTATTTAATCGGGATGGTTTCTCTATTAATGCCCCATTTAGGAGATCTTGAAATTCCTGTCTCTATTTACGCTTCGATAATTTCAATTATGCTTTTATTTGCTTTCAACGGATTTTTAGTGTGGGAAAAACCGGGAAATCAGCTTGTGTTTTTAGGGGCTGTTTTCTTTATTATTTCTGACAGTATTTTGGCTGTAAATAAATTTTATGCTCCAATTCCTAAAAGCTCCTTTTTTATTATGTTAACTTATCTTCTGGCACAATATCTGATTGTAGTTGGTGTTTTAAAACTAAATCCAAAAAAAGAACAGCAAACAGTTTAACTTTTCCAACCACCTCAATGATGAAAAAAATAGCACTTTTAATTGTTTTAGTAATCTTTGCTTCTTCTTGTGTAAGCACAAAATCGACTTTAAAAAATGTTGATGATAATGCGCCTGATTTGATTTTGAAGAAGGACAATACGTTTGCTATAACGCAATTTGCTAAAGACAAAAAGTACGGTTATGATCCTGATTATCCTGTTAATATATTTTTTCAAAATACAAATAGTGAGACTTTAAACGAAACCCGTTTCTTAAATGCTTTGGCTGGTCCTAATGGCGAAAAAATTACGTATACTAGATTAGAAACTTGTTGCCCGTTTCCAACCAAAAGAAGCAATATGGGCGCTGGATTTTTGAATGTTTATGAATTGAAATGGGAAGGGCAGAAAAAGCCTGTAAAACTCTATTTGAATATTTATGAAAAAGGGATTTTAATGGTTCCGATGGGATTGAGGTTGAAATAGAATAATCTCAGATCATGATTATGCTTACTATACTACCGTTATTGCTGATTATTTTACCCGTATTATCACAGTTAATCTGGGGAACATTTTCTATCTATAGACCTGCATCATTTAAATTCAGCCAAATTTCTTGGATCAATTTTATCCTGCAAATTGTACTTTCTCTTGTGGCTTTTAATATTGCTGATTATAATTTTTCTAAACAATATGAACGATATCCAAATCCTATGAGATGTGGCATGCCACTTTTTGGAATGGCTGTAGCTTGTTTCTTTTTACTTTTTGTTCTTATATTGATTCTTGCAATTCAATTTATAATAAGGAGATGGCGAGCAAAAAGAAATAGGATATAAATCTTACTATTTCTTGCATTAAACTGTAAAACTTTAGAACATGATAAATGTCATTTATTAGTTTCTTTTGATGCTTTAATATTGCCACGGAAAAAGCACTTAATGGTTTTAAAGAAATTTTAGCAATTCGTTAATTCTACTCAGCTCCTAGTCAGCTATTCGAGTTCTTAAAATAATCTTAAATCTTCATCTGCTATTCATAAATCATAACTACCTTTGCAGTGCAAAAAATAATTTTATGAACTTACAACATATTCCACAAATTAAGCATACTGACAGCGGAAATTTCTTTTTATTGGCAGGGCCTTGTGCTATCGAAGGAGAAGAAATGGCGTTGCGAATTGCTGAAAAATTAGTTGGTATTACCGACAAACTTCAGATTCCTTATGTATTTAAAGGATCTTTCAAAAAAGCAAACCGTTCTAGAATTGACAGTTTTTCGGGCATTGGTGACGAAAAAGCTTTAAAAATCTTAAGAAAAGTTTCAGAAACTTTTCATGTTCCAACTGTAACAGATATCCATACAAACGAAGATGCTGACATGGCAGCTCAATACGTTGACGTTTTACAGATTCCTGCATTTTTAGTACGCCAGACCGATCTTGTTGTGGCTGCTGCCAATACCGGAAAAGTGGTAAACTTGAAAAAAGGACAATTTATGAGTCCGGAGAGCATGAAACATGCTGTTCAAAAAGTTTTAGACTGTAATAATGAGAATGTTATGGTTACAGATCGTGGTACTATGTTTGGCTACCAAGACATGATTGTTGATTTTAGAGGTATTCCTACTATGCAGCAATATGCTTCTACAGTTCTAGATGTAACACACTCTTTACAACAGCCAAATCAGACTGCTGGGGTTACAGGCGGAAGACCTGACATGATTGAAACAGTAGCAAAAGCTGGTATCGCAGTTGGTGTTGACGGTATTTTTATCGAAACACACTTTGATCCTGCAAATGCAAAAAGTGATGGTGCTAATATGCTTCATTTAGACTATTTTGAAGGTTTGATGAACAAATTAGTAGCTATTAGAAAAACGGTTAACTCATTTTAATTTTTTATAATACTTAAGTTCTTTGAAAACAAAAATTTTATTTTTCTTACTGACTTGCGTTTCTTTAAACACATTTGCTCAGGAAGAAATACCAGTACAAAAATATGCTGCCCATAATAAAGGAAAATTCTTTGTTATGTGGGGTGGTAACAGAGAAAGCTACTCAAAATCTGATGTAAACTTTAGAGGTAAAGATTACAACTTTACAGTTGAGAATATGGCTGCTCATGACAAACCAAAAGGATGGCATGTTGATTACATCAATCCTGTTAACATGACTATTCCTCAAACCAATTTGAGATTGGGTTACTTTTTTAGTGATCATTATAGTGTTACAATTGGTGTTGACCATATGAAATATGTAATGTCACAGAATCAAATCGCAAATGTTACCGGAAACATCAATTTACCTGCAGATGATCCCGCGTCAATTTACAATGGTAATTACAACAATACTCCTGTAGATATGTCTCAAGGAGGAGCGAAAGAAGGCGGTTATGGCAATGGTGAAATAAATGTAAATGGTCCAGCTTTTTTAATGTACGAACATACAGATGGTTTAAACTACATTAATACGGAAGTTGCAAGATTTGATGATGTTTCTAAATGGTTTGGATTACCAAATATTGATAAAGTTCAGATTAACTTAACCGAAGGTATTGGCGCTGGAGTTTTATATCCTAAAACAAATACTACTCTTTTAGGTAAAGAACGTCACGATGATTTTCACGTTTCTGGTTATGGTGTTTCTGCAAAAGCTGGTTTAAACGTTACTTTCTTCAAGCATTTCTATATTCAGGGAGAACTAAAAGGTGGTTACATCAATATGCAAGACATTAGAACAACTACTAGCAATGAAGATAAAGCTTCTCAGCACTTTACTTATTTTCAAAGAATTATTGCTGTTGGAGGTATTTTTAGACTCTAATATTTCGTAAAATATATTTAGAAAATAGCTATCATTTTATTTGGCAGCTATTTTTTTTATCATTTACTTTGTACTTCAAAGTACTTTAAATTTTACTTTATGAAAAACAAAAAATATTTATTTCCGATTATTACTTTTTTCTTAAGCTTTGGCTGTGCCTTATTCGTGGCTATAAAAGTTTTTCCGAATAATCCGTTTACTGGAACATCCAAAACAGAAAAAACAGCTGTTAGCAAGTTTAAAGACGGAGATCTTATTTTTCAAACATCAGAATCTAAACAGTGTGAAGCAGTTCGCATTGCGACAAATTCGAAGTTTTCTCATTGTGGAATCATTTATGACATTAACGGAAAATGGTTTGTTTTTGAAGCTGTTCAGCCTGTAAAGCTTACTCCGTTGGAAGATTGGATCCAACATGGAAAAGATCATAAATATGTTGTTAAACGACTAAAAGACGATACTGTTTTAAAACCAGAAGTTTTACAAAAAATGAAAGACTACAGCCAGCAGTTTGACGGTAAAGAATATGATGCTTATTTTGAATGGACTGATAACAGGATATATTGCTCTGAATTGATCTGGAAAATTTATAAAAATGCTGCAGGAATCGAATTGTCTCCACTTAGAGAATTGAAAGATTTTAATTTGCAAGATCCGAGAGTTCAGAAAATACTAAAAGAACGTTATGGTAACAATATACCATTACAGGAAAAAGTCGTTGCTCCTTCTGACCTTGCCGATTCTACTATTTTAAAAACTGTAATAGACACTTATTAATATTTTAAAAAGCTAGATTGCTTTATTGTTTCTAGCTTTTTTATTTATCTATTTACTTTGAAATTCAAAGAACTTTACAAAAAGTTAACCTATGAAAGATTATTTGATTGAAAAACTGTATGAATGTTCTAAAAAACCGTATCAAAAATATTTCAAGAAGAACCAGCCTTGGAATATTGAGAAAGGTCTTTTAATGGATTACCCTGAAGAAAGCCTAGGATTTAGCTTGGGTAGTTTTCTTTATAAAAATCATTTTGATATCCAAGAAAAACTGGAAGATCACGACATCATTCATGTTCTGACCAATACGGGAATTTCAGTTTATGAAGAAATCGGAATGCAGTATTATTTACTCGGAAATGGAAAGAAAAGCTTGTATTTGTTTATGGTCATACTAACAGGCACTATTTTTTATCCGAAACGTATGAGCTATTTCATTCAGCAATTTAAAAGAGGGAAAAAGGCAAATGCCTTTCATTACCTCGATTTTTCAAAAATGCTTTTTTTGCCAATTCAAACTATTCAGCAAACTTTTAAAATTTAAAAATCATGAAAACAATTTATAATCCTTCTGAAGAAAAACAGTCTACAGAATTAGCTATTGGCACATTTGCAATCAGTACAATTCTATTTATTCTTTACATCGTTTCAAACGGAAATGCTATGGTATTAGTTATTGCATGGCCTTTCGCTTTAGGAGCAATAATTGTAAATGCAATTATGTTTGTGCATTTGACAGATTTATTTATTCATCTCTCAGAACAGCGAAAAGATCTTGGAGTGAAGCTTCTAATCTTATTTTCAAATATTCCAATCCTCTATTTTTATTATTTAGTTGTGATGAAATCTTGACATAAAAAAAAGCCACAAGTAAAAACTTATGGCTTTTTGTATCTTATTCTGAAACTTAATTTGCTTTTTTAGTTTCAATTCCGTTTTGGTCTAATAAATACATTAATGTGGTCATTGTCGCTGCACCAAGTTCAAGCTCTCTTTTATTGATTGCATCAAATTTATCGTTTGCTGCGTGGTGATAATCAAAATAACGCTGAGAATCTGGTTTTAAACCTGCTTTTACAATAGCTTGAGAAGTCAAATAACTAATATCTGAACCTGCATGGCCAATTGTGAAACTGTGTACCAAATAAGGCTCAAAAAGGTCTTTGTAACCTTGAATCTTTTTCAAATTAGCATCATCTGCTTCAATTGAAAATCCTCTTGGAGAAAATCCGCCTGAATCACTTTCTAAAGCAAAAATGTGGTTTTCTTTATTTTGTTTTGAAACCTCTTCATATTTAGCTCCACCTTTTCCGCCATTTTCTTCGTTCATAAACAATACCACACGAATCGTATTTTTTGGCTTATAATTTAAGTTTTTCAAAATACGAATTACTTCCATGCTCTGCACTACTCCTGCTCCATCATCATGAGAACCATCTGCTAAATCCCAAGAATCTAAATGTCCTCCAACAACCATAATGTTTTCTGGAGTTACACTTCCTGTCAATTCACCAATTACATTATAAGACAATGCATCTGGTAAAGTTTCGCAAGATTGTTTAAAATAAAATTTCAAAGCTGGATTTCTTTTTAAAGTTTTACTCAACAATTCTGCTCCATTTGTACTAATAGCAGCTGTTGGAATATATTGTTCTTTTGGCAAATCACCGTAGCTTTGAGTACCTGTATGAGGGAAATCGTCTAAACGTAAATTCATAGAACGAACAATTGTTCCAACCGCACCTAATTTTGCAGCTTCTTTTGCTCCAGCATATCTTTGGTCTACGCAAGCTCCATAAGACGTAAAAGTTTCAATATTTTCAGGATTCATTGGTCTGTTATAAAAAACAATTTTTCCTTTTACTTTATCTGCTCCAAGTTCATTTAGTTCTTTAATTCCTTGAACTTCGATTATTTCTGCTGTAAGACCTGTTTTTGCAGTAGCTACAGAACCCCCAAGTGCACAAATCGGCACAGTAGTTTTCACTTTTCCATCAAGAATGTAAGCCGTTTCTTTTTCGCCACGTACCCAATGAGGTACCATAACTTCTTGTAAATAAACTTTATCTAGTCCTAAACTTTCTAATTGTCTTTTAGTATAGTCAACTGCCAGTTCTGCACCTTTAGATCCAGACAAACGAGCCCCGATATCGTTAGACAAATATTCTAACCAAGTGTAACATTTTGATTCGGTTAAAGCTTTTTTATAAAATAATTTGATGTTTTTTTCATCATTTGTCTGAGCAAAAGATGTCAATCCGCTTAAAACTAATGCAGTTAAAAGAATCGTTTTTTTCATAGTTTTGATAGTAATTTTGGAGTTTATAGTGCTTTTGGCACGTTCACAAAGGAACAAAATTATTGACAGTTCTAAGTTCTTTTTCTTAACCTTTTCTCAAAAAAAAGCTCCAATTACAAATTTTTCAATTTGCAATTAGAGCTTTTACAGATTTTTTAAATAAAGACTATTTAACTTCAATAATCTTATTTTTCGTTCCGATTCCGTTTTCATTAAAAGGCTCAATCGTAAAATAATATTTTGTTCCTTTATCTAAACCTCTAAAATCATAGGTATTATCACCGAAAACCATAATGCTGTTATACAATTTATCTGGTTCGATTCCGTAATAAATATTATAACCAATAGCATCAGCTTGTTTTTTCCAAGAAATCATAGCGTTTCTAGAATCTGCCTTGTTTCTGTCTACTTTAAAAGAAGCAACAGCTTTTGGTTTTGCTGCCAATCCATTTCCAAAAACTCTAAAATCTGAAATTGCAAATAAACCAGATGCATTATGAATATTCTCCATTTTAATGTAACGCGCTTTAATAGATTTTGAAAGCTCTACATAATCATGAGGTGCATCTTTATCATTTTTAGATTTATCTACAACCAAAGTCCAATTTTGAGCATCATCAGACATATAGATTTTATATTGATAATAGATATCCATTGCTTTATTAAACTGCGTTGCTTTATGGTCTGCATAATTAATCTGAAGAGCATTAATTTCCATTTGTCTTCCTAAATCCATTTGAAGCCATTCTCCTGGATTGCTAGTTTTTGCAGACCAATAGGTTTGAATGTTTTCATCGGTAAGATTTTCTGGTCCATAACAGAATTTCTCATATACTTTTTTACCGCCATTATCCATTCTGTGCGTTTCTACTTCCATACATTCTTCTGAAGAAGAAACCGTTACAGGCTTTTTATAGGAAAGCAGCATCCATCCAGAAGAAGCTCCTTTTGTTTGATCACGTTGGGCTGTTGGCAATACAATTGGAAAATCCCCATAAGCTGTGATCGAATACATTACATCATCTTTATCAAATCCGGCAGGAAACATATCTATACGACGCTCAAAACGATCTTTAATAGAGATTTTGCACGTTCCTGTATTCCAGTAATTTCCATAATTATCTGCGAAAGTATTTCCGTGTCCTGCTCCAATTACAAATCCGCCTGGTTTATATGACATCGGATTATGTTTTTGGTACGTAAATGGCCCTAACGGATTATCTCCAACATGAACACCATTTGCGTAGCCTTTAAATTCGGTAGCAGGCGCTCCATATTGCATGTAATATTTTCCGTTATGTTTTGTCATCCAAGCTCCTTCAATAAAATTCCCCCAAGGTGCAGGTTCCATATCGTTATTTGGTCCAAAACGCTCCCATCCGTGAGCCGAAGGATCCAAAATAGCGACTTCCTTAACTTGTCCATAAACTTTCTGAATATCCTCTACTTCTGTCGCTTTATACAATTCTGCATAGTCTGCTTGATTTCCTTTTGGAAGCCAAGTATTATAATCAACCTCAACACCTACAAGTGGTAATTTTCCGCTTGAGCCGTAGTACATATATACTTTTTTGTCATCATCTTGAAAAATCGCTGGATCCCAAGTTGGCAGCATTGCTTTGTCTACGTGACGTGTCCATCTTCCCGATTTCGGATCTGCCGTTTTCCAAATCGGATGATCTCTTTTCCAAGTTGAACCTACATAAAACAAAGTATCATTTACAACCCATGCTGCTGGAGCACATTGGTCGTCATCTCCTGGCTGTCTCTGGAAACTTCCGTAAACAAAATTCCAGTCTGACATGTCTTTACTCCAAAAGAAACCAGCCTGATTGGTTGCAAATAAATAATATTCGCCTTTATAAGTAATAATTACTGGGTCCGCGCTTGAACGGCGTGATTCTGGAATTCCGTTGTGATTATGAGTCGTAAAATTGTACCCAATATTTATCGGATTACAATATGTTGTTGCTGGTCTGCTAGGGTCAAACCATTCTGTTTTACCAGAATTTTGTGCCGAAAGACTACTTCCGAAAAGCATCGAAAGCAATAAAATTGGC
Source organism: Flavobacterium sp. CFBP9031 (assembly GCF_034044945.1). Taxonomy (NCBI): domain Bacteria; kingdom Pseudomonadati; phylum Bacteroidota; class Flavobacteriia; order Flavobacteriales; family Flavobacteriaceae; genus Flavobacterium; species Flavobacterium sp. CFBP9031. The sequence goes on along the minus strand of NZ_JAXCWF010000002.1, from coordinate 311,321 downwards.
TTAAATTGTTTATATATATTCTTCATGGTTAGATTCTTTAGTTAAGCTTTACAACTTATTTTTTAATCTCTTTTCTTTCCTTTAAAAGTTCGGGTTCGTTTGTAGTAATGTAATTGAATTTGTGTGCAATAATCCAATCCATATCTTTAGCCTCATTAACAGTCCAAGCGTTTAGAATAATTTTGTTATCCTTTGCTTCTTGTATCCATTCAGGATGTTTTTGAAAAACAGAATAATGGTAATCAACACCGTTAATTTTATCCGCCTTTACCTCTTTTGGAGATTTATTCCCTTCTAAATATTGCAAAGAAGTTTTAGGGTCTATTGCTCTGATTTTTTTTAGAATATCGTAATCAAAACTGATGTAGCAGGTATTTTTATCGGCTTTTAATTTTTTAATGGTTTCGACTGCTGCTACACCCGTTTTTTGTCCTCTTTCTTTACTGATTTCAGAAGGTTTAATTTCGCAAACCAAAAGTGTATGCTTGTTATTTCGCATTCCTTCTGAAATATATTCATACAACGTTGGAAGTTTTTCTCCGTTAGAAAGTTTAAACTTTATCAAATCTGCATAATTTGTTTCTTCAATAAGCAGTTTGTTGTAATGGGCATCATGATTAATTACAAGTGAATCATCTGCTGTTCTCCAAACATCAAACTCTGATCCTGGCAATTTTAAATCTATTGCATGTCTTAATGATGCAATAGAATTTTCAGGCAGATTATTCTTTTTCCAAGCTCCGCGATGTGCTACTATTGCATTTTTTTGCGCATTGCAATAAGAGAAAGCAATAAGACATACGGCACTAAATATTTTAATTTTATTCATAATAACGTAGTTAAAAAATTACAAAAAGGTTTTGTCTTTTTAGAAAAAAAGCCCTCCAAACGAAGGGCTTTTCACTAATCAAATAAACCAACTATTTAGTTAACTCAAAACTAACTTTCTTATCGGCATTTGAATTTCCTCCAACGAAAATATCAAACTGCCCTGGCTCTGCTACGAATTGTAAATCAGAGTTATAAAATTTTAAATCCTCAACAGTAATATCAAAACTTACTGTCTGTTTTTCACCTTTTTTAAGTGCTATTTTTTGGAAACCTTTTAATTCTCTAACTGGTCTTGTTACTGAACCAACTAAATCTCTAATGTATAATTGAACTGTTTCTTTTCCGTCAAAATTTCCAGTATTTATTACATCAACAGTTACTTTCAATTTTCCAGATGGATTCATTTTATCAGAAGAAATTTTGATGTTTGAATAATCAAAAGTTGTGTAGCTTAAACCAAATCCGAATGGGAATAAAGGTTCGTTTCTTTCGTCAATATAATTTGATCTGAATTTCTCGAATTTCCCTTCTGTGTTAGAAAGCGGTCTTCCTGTATTTTTGTGTGCATAATAAATTGGCAACTGTCCAACACTTCTTGGGAAAGTTGAAGTCAATTTTCCTGAAGGATTTACATCTCCGAATAACACATCAGCAATTGCATAACCAGCTTCTGTACCAGCAAACCAAGCATTTAAAATTGCTGGAACTGTTTTTTCTTCGTCTGTAATTACTAACGGACGTCCATCAAATAAAACTAAAACAACTGGTTTTCCAGTTTTTAATAACGCATTTAATAAATCTTTCTGCGCTTGTGGAATTTCTAAGTTTGTACGGCTGCTAGATTCTCCGCTCATTTCTGCAGATTCTCCTAAAGCTGCTACAATTACATCTGACTGCTCTGCTACTTTTAAAGCTTCTGCCAATAAATCTTCTTTTGAACGAGCATCACGGTGTAAGGTTTTACCGAACATTGTCGCATTAGTTTCAAAAGTTTCATCGTAATCTAAGTTACTTCCTTTTGCATATAAAACTTTAGTTCCAGCTCCCGCTACTTCTTTAATACCTCTCAATAATGAAACGGCATTTTCCATTTTTGTAGCCACACTCCAAGTTCCTGGCATATTTTCTTTAGCATCTGCCAATGGTCCGATTAAACCAATTGTTCCAGATTTTTTAAGTGGTAAAAGCTGGTTTTGGTTTTTTAATAAAACTAAAGATTGTGCAGCAATATCACGTGCTTCTTTTCTGCTATCTGTTGTAAAAATCTCCGTTTTTGCTCTCTTCTCATCACAATATTTATACGGATCTTGGAATAATCCTAAGTCGTATTTTGCTTCTAGAATAAGTTTTACAGCATTATCGATTGTTTCGATTTTTACTTTTCCTTCGTCCAAAGATTTTTTCAAAGTTCCTAAGAAACCTTCTCCAACCATATCCATTTCAACACCAGCATTTAGAGATTGAGCAGAAACTGCTTGTAAATCTCCCATTCCGTGCTCAATCATTTCAGGAATTCCAGTAAAATCTGTTACTACAAATCCTTTAAAACCCCATTGTTTTCTTAAAACATCTGTCATTAACCATTTGTTTCCTGTTGCTGGAATTCCGTCAACTTCGTTGAAAGAAGCCATAACCGAACCTACACCAGCATCTACTGCAGCTTTGTAAGGAGGGAAATAGTCATTAAACATTCTGATGTGGCTCATATCGACAGTGTTGTAATCACGTCCACCTTCTGGAGCTCCATATAATGCAAAGTGCTTAACACAAGCTAAAATTGAGTTATTTTTTGAAAGATCATGCTGTTGGTAACCATTCACCATTGCTTTTGCAATCTGGCTTCCTAAGTATGGATCTTCTCCTGAACCTTCAGAAACTCTTCCCCATCTTGGATCGCGAGAAACATCAACCATTGGAGAAAATGTCCAGTTAATTCCGTCTGCACTTGCTTCTTTTGCAGCAATTTGTGCACTTCTTTCAATTAATCCCATATCCCAAGTACAAGATAAGCCTAACGGAATTGGGAATGTTGTTTCGTAACCGTGAATAACGTCCATACCAAAAAGCAACGGAATTTTTAAACGGCTTTTTTCAACCGCAATTTTCTGCACTTCTTTAATTTTTTGAACTGATTTAATGTTGAACAAACCACCCACTTTTCCTTCAGCAATATTTTTTGCCACATTTGAGCTGTTTGCCTGCCCAGTGGTAATATCACCAGATGTTGGCAAGTTTAACTGACCCAATTTCTCGTCTAAAGTCATTTTTGACATTAACTCCGCCACAAATTCAGACTTTGGTTTAATTTTCACTGTATTTTTAGCTGGCTTTTTTTGAGCATAACCCAAAACAGCGCATCCTAAAAAAAGTAAGACTAATTTGTTTTTCATGTGTATTTAATATTTGTTTTTAATCGGAACATGGAATCACTTTTCTTTGTTCAATTTTTTGTTTGAATCAAAGTGATTTCATTCTATTCTATTTATTTGTTTGTATTCGTTTTTCTTTGCTGTAACATCCAGTCATAGATCTCTTTGTTATCATAAACTCTTGTCCAGCTGTCATGATTTGCATCATCAAAAATGGTCAGCTTTACATCTTTGGTATTACATTTTTTCAATTCATTATAAATCGTGATGGCATAATTTACATTTACCACATTATCCTGTAATCCGTGGAAAATTCTGGTTGGAATATTAGCTATTTCACAAGCATGTTCTAACTGAATTAAATCTACAAACCCGCGACAGGTACATTTGCTGCAAATAGATCCGGATGTGAAAAAGCCAAATTCCAAGAAGCCCAACCTCCTGAGCTCAAACCAGTAACATATATTCTTTCTGAATCGATTTTATTCTCTTTCTGAATTTTTACAATCAGCTGATAAATTGATTCTATATCCCAATTTTCGTCTTCTTTGCATTGCGGGGCCAAAACATAAGCGTCTAATTGGTGTGTTTTTAAATATTTTAAAGGACCATTAATTTTTACTTTCTCCAAATCGGTTCCTTTTTCTCCATCGCCCGAAATAAAAACAATCAATGGTTTTTTCTCCTTAACATTCGCTGGACGATGTAAAACATATCCCAGTTCATATTTAGACATTATAACTGTATTGATTTTTCCAGTTGTTTCACTCTGCCCAAAAACAACTATAGAAAACAACAGAAATATAAATGCTAACTTATTTTTCATAGAACCTTAAATTCCGTATTTTCCAGATTTAAATCCAAGTTTTGTTAAGCCTTGTTTTACTTCTGGAGCATTCATAAACAATTTCCACAATAATCCTGTTCTGTAATTTTCGATCATTACAACTTCTGGACCTTGATCAATTGCCAAATAACGTTTTGCTACCCATTTATTTCCTAAACTAAGAGCATCATAAAAACCTGCATTTCCCCAAGTTTCATCTTTATGATTCTCATATAAATTGCGAATAAATGTCATTGATTCTTTTGGCGTATAAACGATTGAGCTAATTGCCGCTGTCGGAGAAATCACACCTTGATCGTTACTTGGCATATGTGCATTATATCCAATAGAACCGTCAGGATTTCTTGAATATGATGCTGTTAATCCCCAATATTCTGGTCCATAACCCGCAATTTTTTTCGGATTTTCAACACAATATTCGTAGTTAATTTTAGTCTGATTAACATTTAAATCCCAATAGTTAGCATATTTATCTGTCAACTGGTTTGGATCTAAACCTACATAAGAATAATGCGCCCAGAATAATGGACCTCCAAATTCTTCTGCACCATTATGCTTTAAAATAAGTGGGATATTGTATTTTGTTTTTGAAGAAACTATACCACCGCTTCTCGCCCATCCTTCGTGATATGCTTTCGCATCGATTGCATGCGTTGGTGAAGACGCTGCCATTACGTAAGTAATAAGACATTCGTTATATCCTTCTAATGGAAAATTCATCTCCCAAGCATAGCTCGGAGACCAGTGCCAGTACAAAACATTTTTATTATTTGTGTACCATTGCCAGTCAACACCTTTCCAAAGTGCATCAAATTTTTGTGCTACCGCTTTTTCTTTTTCAGAACCATCTTTAAGATATTCACGAACGGTAATCATTCCTGCAACCAAAAATGAAGTTTCGACTAAATCACCACCATTATCCTTGGTTCCAAAAGGTTTTACTTTTCCTGTATTTCCGTCAATCCAATGAGACCATGCTCCATGAAAACGATCTGCTTTGCCTAAAAAATCTGCAATTTTGTTAAGTCTTTCTACCCCTTGCTCTTTAGTAATATAACCTTGAGACATTCCTGAAACAAGTGCCATTAATCCGAAACCTGAACCACCTGTTGTAACGATATTCGAATCATTTTCAGGATAAACTCCGTCAGGATGATAACGTTCTCTCGCTAATCCAGAATTTGGTTCTGCATAGTCCCAGAAGTATTTAAAAGTTTGTTTTTGAACAGCATCTAAAAGCTGCTCGTCTGTTAATGCAGTAACGCCAGAAGTATTTTCCTGTACATTTTCTTTCGACTTATCGGCATTGGATCCACAACTAAAAAAAGTAAAAGCTAAAAATAAAACTGAAATTCTAACCATTATAAAAATTTAAGATTTTAATAAATAATCACTTCCCTTAGAAAATCTAAAGGGAAGTGATTTTTAAGATTTTGATTAATAACCAGGGTTTTGTGTTGTTACCCCTCCAGATTGTTGAACCACTAAAGCTGGAATTGGATATAACTCATGTTTACCCACTATAAAAGTTTTTCCGTTAGGGAAAGTAGCGCTAACATCAGCTTTCATAGCTGCTTCTGCCTGTCCTGTTCTTACAAGATCAAACCATCTGTCGTGCTCAAAAGCAAATTCTAATCTTCTTTCTTTATAAATTGCTTTTCTAACATCTGACTGACCTGTTGCTGGAGTATCACCTAATCCCGCTCTATGTCTAATTTGATTGATCAAAGGAATCGCTTCTGAAGTTTGTCCTAATTCATTTAGAGCCTCAGCCTTCATTAATATTACCTCAGCATATCTTAAATATCTAAGATTTACGTCTGTAAATTCCTGATTGTAAAACGCTGATGAATATGCTTTATAATTGTACATTGGGTTAGATACAGTAGATGCCACCTCTCTACCATCATACAAAACAGAACCTCTAAAAATAATGGTTGCAGCTCTTCTTACATCTCCAGCTTCATATGCGTCAGCAAGTCCTTGAGATGGTGTATTGAAACCCCATCCCCATCCTCCAGCACCTCTAGGCGCTTGAGAAACAGTATAATTTCCTATTCCATATCCTGGAGAAGAAGTTCCTCCAATTCCATTAATTTCAAAAATTGACTCTGGACCAAACTCTCCTTCTTTCTTGTATTGTAGAGAATAGTCAGAAACTAAAGAATAACCTGTTACTTGATTGCAATTGTCAATTACTTTTTGCCAGTTTTTTTGGTATAAATTAACCTTAGCTAACAAAGCATAAGCAGCTCCTTTAGAAGCACGTGCAACGTCATTTCCACTATATGAAGATTTTAATGGCAAAGCTTCGATAGCGTCATTTAAATCTTTTTCGATAAAAGCATAAACTTCAGCTGGAGTTTTACGAGTTAACTGCATAAGTCTGTCTTCTTCATTTCCAGGAATTGGCAAACGGTCAACAATTGGAACTCCTCCATATCCTTTAACTAAAGTAAAATACATAAAAGCTCTTAAAAACTTAGCTTCTCCTTCTAATCTTGTTTTTAAAGCTGGAGATACTTGCTTAAGCTTTGGAAACATTGCTAATGCTTGATTAGCTCTGTTGATTCCTGCATAATTATAATTCCAGATACTACTAAAAGATGGTGTAGAAGAATTGAACGTTAAAGCGTCTAAAACATCTTTATCTGTACCAGTATCTCCTGGATCTGAACCTTTATCTGCGTCGTCAGTCATAATACTGCTTACCCCGTTCCAAGCAAAAGAAGACATGTCCCAAGATAAAAATATATTATAAACTGCATCAACCATTGATGTAGCCCCTGCATCGCTATCCACTAAAGCAGGATCTGCTGGAATATTTTTTGTCTGATCTACTTCCAAAAATTCATCTGAACATCCAGATACAAACAAACCAGAAAGTATAAAAAGTGATATATATAATCGTTTCATGATATTAAAATTTTAAGTTTGCACCAACTACAAATGTTTTCAATGCTGGATAAGCATCTAACTCAACTCCCTGAGTACCTTTAACTAATTCACCATCTCCTAAAACCTCAGGTGAGAATCCTGAAAATTTTTGGCTAATGAAAGGATTCATAGCATTTACGTAGATTCTACAATAGTTAATAAAACCTTCTTCTTTTAATGGAAGTTTATATCCTAATGTGATATTATTGATTCTGAAAAAATCTCCAGATTCTAAATAATAAGTTGATGCTACTGGAACCTGATTAAATGGAGCTGGATTAGATCCTGATGTGTTTGTTGGAGTCCACATGTCATTAAGTAAAGACGTTTCTACATTTTCCCCATAAAAACGCTGCGCTTTTTTTCCATTATATACTTTGGCTCCACCTGTTCCGTATCCGTCTACAGAGAAATCAACATTTTTGTAATTTAATCCTAAAGTAACCCCGTAAGTAGAAGTTGGTAAAACTGAACCTACATATTTTCTGTCTTTAGTTTGATCTAAAGCACCTTGAGCTACCTTATTTCCGTCTGCTGTATAATACAACATTTGTCCGTTTGCTGGATCAACCCCTGCATATTCGTACATATAGAAACTACCTAAAGGCTGTCCTACTGATGTATTATCAAGTATTTTTGTTACTTGACCATTTCCTAATGAACCACCATTAATTGTTGCAAGTCTTACATTTTTCAAACTAGCTAATTCATTTTTGTTATGAGAGAAATTTCCTCCTACCCAGTAACTTAAGTTATCTGTGATTTTATCATCCCAACGTAAAGCGATTTCGTACCCTTTATTAGATACCTCACCTACGTGTGTTGGAGATTCTACAGTAATTCCTGAAGTTGAATAAGGCGTAACATTTAAAATAGCATTGTTAGTATTTTTACTGTAAACATCAAACGATCCTTTCAATCTGCTATTAAATAACTCAACATCAATACCTGCAGAAGCTTCTTCTACAATTTCCCATGATAAACTTGGATCAATTTGGGAATTAATAGTTGTTCCAGAACCTCCATTATAATCTACTCCAGATGTAAATGACTGAATGTTTAATGGCACTTTTTGGTTTCCTAATTTACCCCAAGAACCTCTAACTTTTAATAAATCTAAATTTTTAATATCAGATAAGAAGCTTTCTTTTGTTACAATCCATCCAATACCTACTGATGGGAATGTTCCCCAACGGTAGTCGCTCGAGTAATTTGAAGATCCGTCACGTCTTACAGTACCTGTTAATAAATATCTATCCAATAATTTATATTGAAAACGTGCAAAATATGATGCTAATCGAGCTTGATTATCATTTACAGCTTTATATGTAGTTACACCTCCATTTTGTGCGTAATTAATACCATCAAGTCCCCAATAGTTACTATTTGGATTTACGTTTCTTATATCTGCAGTAGTTTTTGATCTAGTTCCTATTACGTTAGCCTCAATACCTGCAGTAACTTCAACATCATGAATTTCTGCAAAAACTTTGTTATAAGTAAAATAGTTCGATAAATTCCAGTTGAAATAATCATCAGTATTTCTTGTCAAAGTGTTTGTATTCAAACTCTTTTTGTCATAAGAAGCTTCTACTCTGCTTGGATCAGCTGCTAACCAAAGACCTAAATTATCAACAAAATTATATTGTTTATAAGTAAAATATTCTCCATTAAATTGAGATGTAAACTTCAATGATTTCATGATATCCCAATCTAATCTTAATCCACCTTGAAGTGTAACTGTTTTTTGTTGCTCGTTGTTATAATCTAATGCAACAACAGGGTTTCCAACTGAGTTAAAAGAATCTCCCGTTTGAGAAATAACTCCATTTTGTATAAATGGCACACCATATTTTCCATTAGGAAAACGTACCGGAACTAAAGGCGATTGTCTGTAAGCAGATGTGAATGCAGACATTGGCTGTGGAGTATTTTTTATAGAACTAACACTGAAATTTTGGCTAATTTTAAGTTTCTCCGAAATTTTGTACTCATTATTACTTCTAAAAGTAGTACGCCCGTATTCAGTTCCTTTTAAGATACCCTCTTCTTCGTAATTACCAACACTAAAGAAATATTTAATATTTTCTCCTGATCCAGAAAGCGATACGTTATTTTGAGTGTAAACTCCTGTTCTTGTTATTTCATCAAACCAGTTTGTATTATACGGTTGATTTTGAGAAAATCTTCCAGCAGGAAACTGACTAATAAATGCCGCATTATTATACTGAATATATTGGTCAGCATTTGCCATTTTCACTTTCTTTAGAGGAGATCTAAAACCAGCATAGCTATCAATATCTACAGTAAGTTTTCCTTTACCTGTTTTAGTAGTAATCATGATTACCCCATTTGCACCTCTTGTTCCATAAATAGCAAGTGCAGAAGCATCTTTTAAAACCTCGTAAGAAGTAATATCATTTGAGTTGATATTATTAATGTTATCAGTAGGCATACCATCCACAACATATAATGGATTTCTTCCTCCTAATGCAGTACCAACCCCTCTAATAACAATAGAAGGTGTACTTCCTGGTGCGTCTGAAGTAGCAACTTGTACCCCTGCAGCTTTACCTTGAATAGCTTGAGAAGCATTTATTACTTTCATTTTGGTAATCTCTTCGGACTTAATTGAGCTTACAGCCGAAGTATTATCAATTTTCTTTCTTGTACCGTATCCAATTACAACTACTTCTTTTAAAGCAGTATCACCCGCTTCTTTTAAGGTTATTGACATTGGTGCGGCAGTAGCCGGTACAGAAACCGAATCAAAACCCAACATAGAAACTTTTAAAATGTCTCCAGGTTTTGCATTAATTGTAAAGTTTCCGTCGAAATCTGCATCTGCAGTTGCTCTAGCATCAGCTGAAGCGATAATTGCTCCTGGAATTCCCATTCCATTACTGTCTACTACTTTTCCTTTAATTGCTTGAGCTTGCCCCATCATATAGGTAGGCAGCAGCAAGAGCGCTAAAAAGCTAAAAATAAAATTTTTCATACAGTACGTAATCGTTTAAGTTAGTAGAGCCAAATTAAGCAATTACAACGTTGTAGTACATCAAATACCACTACAACATAGCTACATCATTATGTTAAAATTTTAGCTTACAACAATGATTATCAACACTATAAATGTTAAAGAAATTCGTTTAACATAACATTATGATGTAGTAATGATGTATCGCAATTATATAAAAAATGATATAGAAAAATATAAATTCTGTAAAAAACAAAACCAAATCTTACAGAGTTAATAAAAACTTTGACAGGTTTTCGTCCTGAGTAAGGTTTAGCTTCTTTCTAAGACGATATCTATGCAATTCTACACCTCTAAAAGAGATATTCATCATAGGAGCAATTTCTTTAGAAGAAAGGTTCATTTTTAGATAAACACACAGTTTTATATCCTTTGGAGTTAATTGTGGATATTTTTTAGAAAGGTTAATAATAAACTCATTGTGAATTTGATTCAGATTGGTTTCAAAAGTTTCCCATTCGTGCTTATTCACTTCATTGATCTTAATTGCTTTTCTAATTTCATTTTTAAGTTTGCCAAAATCTTTTTCGGTTTCCAAAATACCTTGAATTTTATCAATCATTTCTGTTTGTTTGGCAATTGATAAAGATTTACCCGCTACTTCTGAAGATTTTGCTTGCAATTCTAATTCCAAGATATGCTTTTCATATTCTTGAATATTAAGTTCGTTTTCTTTCTTCAACTCCATCTCAAGAATTTCTCTCTGATGTTTTAATTCTTCAGCCTGCAATTTTAATTTTTGCATATAGCGAAGTTTATTCCATTTATAATAGAAAAATAAAACTGCACCAACAACAAGAAGATATAACAGAATCATCCAAAAAGAAAAATACCACGGCTCTGCAACTTTAAATTTATAAGAAGAAACTTTATCATAAGTTGATCCATCGTGTTTGAATATTTCTACTGTATGATCACCACTGCTTAAATTATTCAAAACGATTAATCCGTCTGAAATAGAGATAAATTCTTTTTCCTTATCAAGTTTATAAAACAAATTTGGTCTGCTCGCACCATAAATTCCCGAAATGACGTTAATCTTTAATTCCGTATTGAATTTAACTTTCTCTTCGTTAGGAACTAAAATATCATTACTAAATGCTTCAATTTTTACTCCAGAATTTTGTTTGTTTTCATATTCAAGTTTAAGTGAAACAAATCCGTCATCGAGATTAAACAGATAATAATTATCTTTCTTGAAAATCCTTAAATTCTCATTGATTAATTTTCCTTTATAATATTTCTCCTGAATAATATTCCACACAAACTTGTTTCCTTCGGCATAAATATGATATAAGATTCCGTTTTGCAACACCATAAAATGATCATCGTCTATGGAAACAATATCTGTTACATTTTTAAAACTTGTATTAAACAATTCATTTTCTTCCAATTTACCAGCTATCGAATTGTAGGTATACCAAGAATTATTAATTAGAAAAAGTATTTCTTTTCTAAACTCAAAAATCTTTATCCCAAAATCGTTTTGTATTTTACTCTGCTGTGTGACATTTTCAACTTTTAGCGTGTTGTAATTATCATCTAATAAAACACGATACAAACCACGATAATTATCTGCAGCCCAAATTTCATTTTTTTTATTTTGAGCAACATATTTTATAGGTTTTGCAAGATCTTTTATGATTTTATAATGAGACATGTTTGAGGGATCGTCATAAACCAGAATACCGCTGTAAGTCGACTGAAAGTAAGTATCATTAATACTGCTCTTAGACATATTCCAACCTCCACTAACACCATTTATTTTGGTCAAAGTATTATTTTCATACGAAAAAGTACCATCATTATGACCTATAATATATTTTCCATCAATGAGAGAAATATTCCAGCCCTGCCCTTGCGTATTAGGCATCATATTAAACTTTCCGGCACTATATTCAAAAATTCCATGATTGGAAGCAATTAAATAGCCTTTATTAATTGAAGCGACTGCATAAACTGATCCTAAAAGTCCAGAATTATCATAAAAGAAAGAAATAGGAGAATTAACCTCAACGTGCGCAATACCATTATCTAAACCAACCCACAAATCATTTTCTTTATCCAATCCTAAACTTAAAACCGAATTATTCATTAAGACATTATTGCGTTCAATATTTTTGAATGAATTGGTTTTTAAATCTAAAATGAAAATTCCACGATTTCCAGTTCCGATAATTAATTTTTCATTTTTGACAAATTTTGCCACATTAATTGTAGCCGATTTTAAAACTTCATTTATTGGATGCTCCCAACTTCTTAGTCCATTTTTCTCTACAATAAATACTCCTTTTTTCTGTGTAAAGATGTAAGTCTGGTTTTGATACTTTTCTATGGCATGAACGACAGTATTTTTCAAAACATTCCATCCTTTTGGATTGGCAATATATTTACCATTCATTTTAAAGATTCCGTCTCTCACAGAAGCAACATATAAATCTTTATCTACACCAAAACAATAAGAAATAAGAAATGGAAATTTAATTTTCTTAATTGTTTTTCCATTATAAATAAAAACATCATTAAAAGATTGAAAATAAAGAGACCCGTTAAATTTGAATATTTTCCAAATTTCCTCGTTGTCCTTCTCATCAAATAATCTAAGATTTTTGGTAATAGAAACATAGTGCATTGTTCCTTCTTTTCTATACCAATAGCCAAATTCTTTATAAGAACCAGAATAGATTTTATCTCCTTCAATCAGGATAGATCGAATGATCGTTTTGTTCGGAAGTGTATATTTTTCCCATTTTACTCCGTCGTAACGAAGCAAATAGTGATTATTGGCAAAATACATCGCATTATCATTTCCTTGTGCCACATTCCAAATCTGATTATCACCCTGATAATCTGATTTGCTGTAATTTTCGACAAAGGGAAGTAATTCTTGTGCTTGAAGTTGTAAAGCGATGAAAAAGAAGATAACTGATTTAAAAAGTATCGATTTCAAAGTATTCGTTTTTAACTTCAAAGATACTCACAAATATTTAATTTTTAGGTCAAAAAAAAACTCCTCAAGCTTGAGGAGTTTTTTATACTATTTAGATAAAATCATTTTTTAAAATTAAGTAGTACTGATTGAGGAGCGTAATTAATATCAAATCCTTTTTCTAAAGATTTTTTCACTTGTTCAATATATTCTTCATTGACAGTTTTTTTATCTTTAAATTCCATCAATTCTCTTTCAGTTTTTAATTCTGTCTCATTTCTAATTTCAAATATATCCCATTCAGAATAATCTTTCGGATTGATTAAACAACAAACTGTCTGTGGCCTAATACTATTTACAAATTCATCCAAATTACAAATCCCATTCTCTAATTTATAATTCAACCAGTCTTTATCTGCAATATCAGAAACATGAAAAACATGCACTGTATTTTTTATCTTATTTAACAGTACAACTTCTGTAAAATTATATAAATGACCTATTTGGATAAAATCGCCTGAAATTTCAGATCTAAACTCTGTTTCAAAAACATCTAATTCTTCTGACGTGTTTAAAAAACTAAATGGCTTTTCAAATTCATCATCATCACCATCGATAATTAAATTTGCTGGGATTGAAAGTAGATTGTCTCCGAAAATTTTATATTTATAAATTTGTCTGAAATTTTCAGGAAACAACAAACGACTTTCGATGTCCAATTGACAATATCCAGAATAATCTTCAAGTTGCTTTTCAAGCTCAAATAGTTTATTGTCCATTTTTAAATTTTAATTTTCCAGTAATTGAAAAACCTGATTGGCAATTTCATACTCTTCATCTGTTGGAACAACTAAAACTTTTGTAGTAGCATTTTCTGAATTGATTTCTCTTAATTCTTTAGAACGAATTTGATTTTTTGCTGCGTCAATTTCAATTCCAAAATAATTCATATCTGTACAAATCAAATTACGCATGTATGATGAGTTTTCTCCAATTCCCGCAGTAAAAACAATAGCGTCAAGTCCGTTTAGAGCTGCTGCGTAAGCACCAATCGTCTTTCTGATTCTATAAGCATTCATATGTAATGCCAACTGGCAATCTTTGTTTCCTTTTTCGGCTTCAGCTTCAATATCACGCAAATCACTGTAGCCTGTAAGACCAAGCATACCGCTTTGTTTCAGTAAAACAGCATTTACTTCATCTGGAGTATATCCTAAATTTTTAATCATATAAAAGACCACAGACTGGTCAATATCTCCAGCACGAGTCCCCATGATTAAACCATTTGAAGGAGAAAACCCCATTGAAGTGTCAATACATTTTCCATTTTTAACAGCGGCCATACTGCAGCCATTTCCTAAGTGAATCGTGATTATTTTAGAATTATTTTCTAAATAATTAATGGCTTTTTCAGACACATATTTATGGCTCGTTCCATGAAAACCATAAACACGGACTTTATTTTCTGTCAAAAGATAATTTGGAATAGCATATTTATACGCTACTTCTGGCATAGTCTGATGAAAAGCGGTATCAAAAACAGCAATTTGCTCTGCTGAACTGAAAATCTCTTCTGCTACATTAATTCCTTCTAAATTTGCTGGATTATGCAAAGGCGCCAATTCAAAAAGCTGTTTGATCTTTTCTTTAACTTTCTCATCGATTTTTACGGTGTCACTAAAATCGCTTCCTCCATGCACAACACGATGTCCCACTGCCGAAATTTCTGAAGTTGATTTAATAACTCCTTTTTCAGCATCCAATAGCATATTGGCTACTTTTTGTAAACCTACTTTATGATTCGGAATCGGAAGCATTTCTTCGATTGAAGCGGTTGCTGTTTTAAAAGTTATATTTGAAGTTTCTAAACCAATTCTATCAATCATTCCAGAACAGATTACTTCGTTTTCTGGCATTACCATTAATTGATATTTAATTGAAGAACTTCCTGAGTTTATTATTAGTATTTTCATTCTTTTTAAAGGTACTAAGGTTCTAAGATGCTAAGGTTCTTAGTTTATTATTTAATTTTTAATTGAATTTACATTCCCTGCGCTTGGATTGCTGTAATAACTACCGTATTAATAATATCGTCTACAGTACAACCGCGACTTAAGTCATTTACGGGTTTATTTAAGCCTTGTAACATTGGACCAATTGCCAATGCTCCAGTTTCTCTTTGAACGGCTTTATACGTGTTATTTCCTGTATTTAAATCAGGGAAAATTAATACGCTTGCTTGCCCTGCTACTTCTGAATCTGGCATTTTGCTTTTTCCTACAGTTAAATCCACCGCAGCATCGTATTGAATTGGTCCTTCGATTTTTAAGTCTGGCCTTTTTTCTTTTACGATTGTTGTAGCCGCTCTCACTTTGTCTACTTCATCACCTTTTCCAGATGACCCAGAAGAATAAGAAAGCATCGCAATTTTTGGTTCAATTCCGAAAGCTAAACTTGATTCTGCAGAAGAAATTGCAATTTCTGCCAATTGTTCTGCCGTTGGATTTGGATTAATAGCGCAATCTCCAAAAACAGAAACTCGATCTTCTAAACACATAAAGAATACAGAAGAAACTACAGATGAATTCGGTTTTGTTTTAATGAATTGTAGTGCTGGTAAAATCGTGTGCTGTGTAGTGTGCGCCGCACCAGAAACCATTCCGTCTGCGTGTCCTTTGTACACCATCATTGTTCCGAAATACGAAACATCTTCCATTAAATCTCTTGCCATTGTAATGCTTACGTTTTTCGCCTTTCTTATCTCATAGTACGTATTAGCATAATCTTCATACATTTCAGATTCGATCGGATTGATGATGTTTACTTTAGAAAAATCAAATGTAAGTCCGAGTTCTGCCACTTTGCTTTCAATTTGTTTTTTGTCTCCAATAATAGAAATATCAACCACATCCATATCTAATAATCTTGAAGCTGCTGCAATAATTCGGTCATCATTTCCTTCTGGCAATACAATATGTTTTCTATGCTTTTTAGCTCTTTTAACCATGTTGTATTGAAACATTTTTGGAGTCATTCCTTCAGGTTGGAAAGTGATTACTCTTTGCGATAGAGCTTCAATTTGAACGTACTTTTCAAAAGTGTTAATCGATGTTTCTATCTTATGCGTGTTGTTAGCGTAAATCTCCGATTTAATCGAACCTATTTTATTGGTGATATGATAAGTTCCACCATCAACAGCAATAATTGGGACAATAGGAGAAAGTCCTTCTATAAGCTTTAAAATACTTTCCTCTGGAACAATATTTCCTGTCAGGATAATTCCTGAAATAGTTGGATAATTTGCTGATTCATTTGCTTGTAAAGCACCTAAAATAATATCAGAACGGTCTCCTGGAGTAATAACTAACGCATTGTCATGCAAATGGACCAGATAATTATGCAATTGCATCGCTCCTACACTGTAATGCCCAATTTCATTATTCAGATAATTTTCTCCAAATAGCACTTTAGCATTCAATTCGTGTACGATTTCCTGCATGGTCGGATTATTCAAACTCGAAATAAGCGGAATTGTATTAATCAACACATTTGAAGGTAAACTTTTTTGCAAGCTCGTAGTAACCAATTCTATATTTTCCGGCTGCACTTTATTGGCAAAAACTGATAATACTTCAACCTCTTTTACTTTGAAAGAATCATAAACCAGATATAAACTATCTAAAAGTTCTTCTAAAGTCTTACCAACTCCTGAACCTACAATTATGGTTGGAATTCCGAGGTTTTTGGCAATTAAAACGTTCAAGTCTAATTCGATAGAAGTTCCCTCGCCTGTAAAACTTGTTCCTTCAACTAAAACAAAATCAAAACGTTCCTCTAGCTTTTTATATTTTTCAATAATTAAGTCAAGAACCTCTCCTATCTTACCTTTATTCTTTTTCTTAATCAATCTGCTTTTGGTAATAGCATACGCGTCGTCAAACGCAATATCAAGGTTAAAATACGACAAAACAGTTTCGATATGATTATCTACCTCACCATCCACAAAATCTTCGATTATAGGTCTAAAATACCCTACTTTAGCCGTTTTACCAATTAAGATACTCATTAAACCGAGCGTAATAATTGATTTACCACTGTTATGGTCGCTAGTGGCTATATATATTGCTTTACTCATAATTATTTATATTTATTCTAAATAACAAAATTACATAAATACTACTTCTCTGGATTGTAACAAATGTTAAAACCAGCGTCTTTTTTTGAAATAAATGATCAGGGCGACTACGAGCAAGAACATAATCCCCATGACAACAAAATAGCCATTTTGGGTTTTAAGTTCTGGCATGTTTTCAAAGTTCATTCCGTACACTCCAACTATAAAAGTAAGCGGAATAAAGATTGCTGAAATAATCGTCAGCGTTTTCATGATTTCGTTCATTTTTCGGCTTTGTTCCGAGAAATAAAAGTTTGAGGCACTTTCCAATGCGCTCATGTCAGATTCTATCTGCTCTAAAAGCTCTAGACTTTTTTGATGAAGCCTAATAAAGAAATTAAATGTTTCTTTTTGAATTAAACCGTTTGATTCATCATCATCTTTAATCGTTTTTAGATAAAACAAAGAATCCCGAAGCGGTATAATGGAGCGTTTTAAGAAATTTAAATTATCACGGTGATTTTCAATTTTCTCTAAAATAACGGGTTTCGCTTCTTTTTTGGTCAAATTGATTAATTCTTCAATTTTATCTTCTTCGTCTTCCAATGTGATATAGAAATTCTCCATTACAGCGTCTAAAAGCAAATACAAGAGATAATCTACCTTTTTGGTTCTAACAATTCCTGCATGGGTACGCAAACGCTCACGAATATGGGTAAAGAAATCGCTTCTTTTTTCTTGAAAAGAAATTAGAATGCCTTCTTTCAGAATAAAACTGATTTGTTCCACACTAATATTATCGGAATATTCAGAGGGCAAAAGCGATTTTATATTAAAGAATAAAACATTTTGCTGTTCTTCTAACTTGGTTCTTTTGGTTGTATTTAAAATATCGGCTAAAAGAAAATCGTCAAGTTTAAAATGCGCTCCAATAGTTTTTATCAGATTAATATCGTTTAAACCATGAATATTGAGCCAATTGTTTTTAGTATAATCAAAACAAGAATTAAGGGCAAGAACTGTAAACTTATCATATTCAACAACATCATTATCATTATAAACAAAAAGCTGCATTTCTGTTTCGTGCTCTTTGTGGGTGCCAGTATACTCTAAAGTAATGTGTTGCAACTTACGTCCTTTCTTGTATTTGATCTTTCTCATCCATGAAAATTTACAATAGTAATATTACGAAAAAGAATCCGAACACGAAATGACAATTATCAGTTTATGGAAAACCTAGACTTAGACGCACTGCAGTGCATCTCTACAGTAATTTATACCCATAAAAAAACCGAGTCATTTCTGACTCGGTTTTCTATCTTAATACTTTGTACTAATTACTTAGTACTAAAGAATTATTTTACTTCTTCAAAATTAACACACCATATAAATCAATACTTTACAACGGTATGGTACAAATATGATACAAAATAAATTTGATATATCGCTAAAGATAAAACACTTACCAATAGTAAAAAAAAAAGAAAAAATATTAATTCAGCGGTTTAAAGGTTGATTTGCACGTACATTTCAGAATCAAAACGTCGAATAAATTATCTAAATTTTCAATAACTCAAACAATGCTGCAAATTTTTTATTTGAAAGCCTTGTGACTTCAGCATCACTTCATATGGATTTAAAAATATTAAAATAAAATATTACAATTTATCAGCATCCGTTAACTAGTGCATCATAAATCTGTCTGGCAATTTCTTTATCATCTAGATATCCTATTATACCGTGTCTGTTTTTTGTATGATTTTCAACATCACTTTTGTTTTCGATGGCTGGATCAATTTCAAAATATTCTTCGTTCAGTGGGTTTAGAGCTACTACATCTCTATCATCAAAAGCATTATACCATCCGTTCTTAACACATTGAGGCATTATAATCGGAGTTTTTAAATAATTCTTTACTGCTTTTAAGCCTAATGGAGAACCAACAGTTATAAATTTACATACTTTAAAGGAATTACTGTCTCTTAAAACATTATAGCAAACAATGGATCCTAATGAATGCCCGACAACAACACACGGTTCATCGTCAAAGACATCTGTAACCATCTCATCAATCTTCTCATTTATAGCTGAAACCGTTAAATATATAAAGACGTCTCTTGTGAACTTTTTTATTGATACTTCCCCCCACGAAGTATGTTCATCTAAAGCTCTCAAAATAGCTTGCACCCACCCCCAATTCAACGGTCCCTTATCAGTTATTTGCTCTGGGTTTTCCATTTCAATCTGCTGGGTTGTAATTTTAGCATTATCTGATACTTCTTTTAAAAAATCATGAACAAAACGGGCATCCTGCACATTTTCCCCGTTAGCTCCTTTCTTAACAATACTTCTGACCGGTTTTCCGTATTCAAGTATCATCTGGTCTAAAATTTTGCCATAAAACGGAAATTTAACATCAGACTCAGCAATTGGAAGCTCTAGTCCAGATTTTGCAAGCCCTGTTTTGAGTGTGTCAATCCACTGCTTTTTTAATTTCTGTTCATCTTCAGTTCCTTGGCCACGGCCATGTACAAATATTAATTTCATATTACTTTATTTCGTTTATGGTAAATAGCTCCTTTAAAATTGCCGTTCCCTTTTTATCGAATGTAGTCCAAAGATTTGGCAGTATGCTCTGTGATGCTTCCATCACCCCTTGGTGTACAACATCCTTAAACTTACCATTATAGGCCCATCCCAAAGCGATCATTGGACAAAAAGGCGCTGTATTAAATAAATGGTTTTCAAGTTCACCGGCAAGCATCGCAACGTCAAAAATCATATTATCAGGTTCTCTTTCCATAAATCTGTAAACAGACTTAATATCTTTTGTTTTTCCCTGCTGCATATAGGCATAAACAGCGTAAAGTCCGAGGGAAGGGTCTAAAGATTTTTCTTGCCTTAAATAGCTCCCTGCATCGCTAAAGAAAAGTCTTTGATCATTAAATTCATTTTCAAAAACTTTAGAATAGTCAAAGCCTTCATTTGCAGCCCCAGCTACAAAGGCTCTTACAAATGAGATTTTATCTTCAAACTGTTCATAGAAAGCATATTTAAAAGTATTTCTGCTTGGCGTATAATTTATTGTCAGGAGCCTGTTTTTCTTAAAAACAAGGTTACCAATGTATCCATATAATACAGCTACAGGAACGGATTGTCCATTACTAAGTATAATCAAGGCCGAAAAAGTTTTGTTTTCTTTGTAAATTCTTATATTGGCACTACCATTATAATATTCAATGTCAAAGTTGCAATTAATCAAAACGTCCTTGACTTTTGCCCCAGTAACGGAAAATCCAGTATATGTTTCAAAGGCAGGTTTACCCTTTGCATCAAAAATTATTTCTGAATTTTTGATTAAATTTGATTTGACCTCATACATATTTATAGAATTGGGTATAGATTCAAAACCATTTAAAATGGATTTAAAGCTTCTATTTTCTATTTTCAGTGCTTCCATGCCTGTTTTCAGATTTTCCTGCACGCCTTTGACTATCATCTTATCTGAAGAAGTCTTAATTTTTATTTCCTTTTTAGATGACAGCAGCATGTCTTTAGCGGCAGAATCGTCAAATTCTGACAAGTGAGGCTTTGGATTTTGATATTGGATTCTAATCTCAGGTGTCTGTTTTAAGCTAATACTGATCGCTTTAGCTTTTTCGCTGACTAATGATTTAATCGACTCTTCACTATTTATCGTATTTATAAACCATGACCCGCCCGTAAGTTTCTTATATCCTTTGTCACTAGTTAAACTCTCAGCATCATAATATGAATTCAGGCTCACCCCTGCATCCTGTGTGATCAGTTCTGGGTAATCACCTTTTAAAACTTCAACTATAGTTTGGGTAAACAGTCCAAATTTCTCAGAACTTTTGCTGACGCTCACTTCGGAAGCAGGATTTCCTGGTCTGGTTGCGTAAAGAAGATCTATAAAACAGTCCTGGCCCGTATCGGGACGAATTGGAAAAATTAATGACCCATTGCCAGTGAATTGAAGTTCCTGAGGCAGCACACGGCAGGCATCAGATATAAAAACTATATATGGAATACCTGATAGTCTCGCATATTCAATCGATTCAGTCAGATTCACTGATTCATTTGGATTATTTCTAGCTTGATTTAAAAGCCATATTTCCTGACTGGGGCTCCGCAATATGCCGTGTCCTGAAAAAAATATGATCAGCTTCTCGCAATTCTTTGCGTTAACGATCTTATTAATCTCTGTGAAAATCTGATTCTGGGAAACGTCCCCGCTCTGATCTGTTATTAGAGTGGTTTTGTATCCTTGAGAAATACCCCAATCGGCAAAATCGGCCGCTCCTTTTACTGCTCCCTGAAGAGGCTGCAATCCTTCGGTATTATTTATTCCAATACTTATTATATGTTTCATGACTATAATAAAAACCTAAAGCAGAACAGCAAGTTGCCTGATTAAAGCATTTGTATTCAGCTCTAATTATTAAGGCAATAAAATAAATAAAAAAATAAAAAATTGCAGCAAGTATATCTACGTGTTTTAGTTGACAATCCAGTTGACAATAAATTTATTTTTATAAATTTTATAAATACATAAAAAAAAACGGATTTGTCTTAGTTTGAATTTTTAAATAATTTATCTTTAAGCTCCAGCATAAACTTTTATTCGCCTTCTTCATCTAAATCCTGATCATCAAAAACCTTATAATTTGGCTTTTTAAAATAAGGGTAATTTACTTCTAAAAGTGCATCATATTCTTCATCTTCAATAAAAATTGTGTAGGTCTTGTCAACAAACGTATTATTAATAAACTCGGAAAAATCTTTTAGCGTGTAAATTCTATAAGCATTATTAAACATTATAAAAGTAGGCGTATTGACTATAAAAATACCTTGAACCTCAAATGATCCTAATTTAAAATTTCTGTCATTTTGAAGCACTTGAAAATGTTCTTCAAGTTGAGATTCCATATTTGACAAGAATTCAATTTTTCGCTTAATAGTTTTATTGTATGCTTTTTTATTAGTTTCAAAGTAGGCGTAGTCATTTCTGAAATTATTCATATCATATCGTGCTATCTGATGCTTACTGTCAGCTATATAAACCCTATTATTATGTAGAAACAAAAAATCAATCTCTCCACATTCCGGAGTGTCAATATTTAGATGCTGTCCATTCCAACGTCTAAGATATTTAATATTTCTGTCAAAAATAATTCCTGCGCTATCTAATATTTTGTCCGCTTCATCCTCAAGAATTTTATCGTTAGCAGAGACTTTGCTCTTAACATATGCAGAAAAGCAGTCATTATTCCATTCTTCAGGAAATTTACCCCAACCAATAGCATTTGTAGTCAAAGACATGACACTTTCTATAAAAGATTTGTCGCCTACAAAAGTCAAATCAACGCCTTCAACATTATAAACAAGGAAAGGGCGATATAAGTACTTGTTAATATTATGCGGTTTGTACACTGCTTCTCCCAACGACATTTTATTCTCTTTTGACAATGTCAGCCCCTTGTAAAACTGCTCACCGTTTTTATAAGGAATACCATATAAATTTTCAAGGTTTTGTGGAAAAATCCACCATTCGTCCAAAATAAACTTACCTCCATCTGCATTTTCGTGAATTGCCTGTATAGTCGCAACTGCCTTGTCATAATCAACTCCTAGACACCTATTAACTGCCGATTTAAAATCAACAAAATCATTATTTCCTGTGACTGCATAATCTAAATGTCCGTTTATGGTGTTTAGCAATTCTTTAATTAAATAACCATAATGATGTTTATGATCAAAATAATAAAGATCATCTCCAGTAAATTTAAGGTCTACACAGTCTTCAATCAAGTGCTGCTCGGCAAGCAGATTTGAGCAGGCAAAAATAAAATCGCCTAAATAAAGTAGCGAATCAATTATATCCTCTTTACTTTTGAGATATTCAAAAGAGCCCGGCGGCCCGCTTGTCAGTTTCAAATCGCATCCCTGTTCTAAACAAAGCTTTAAAACTCTCCGGTATACTGCGAACTTTTGATTGTTCATTTCTTGAACAGGCGAAACATTTGGTCTTTTCTGTTGAAAATCACATGATACCTCATGAAAAAGGAAAAGTGCCTGATAAAAAGACAGCTCCGTTTCATTACTTATCACTTCCAAAAATTGCTTCTGATACCATTCTAAAGTAAAAAACAAAATCTTTGTCATCTCCTTTTCACTATATGGACCTTTGCCAAATTGATCAATCAATTCTGCAGAAATTAGAGGACGATACTTTTTAATAGTTTTCTGATCGTACCATGCTAGAAGTTTCTCTTCTGGAGTAAAATAAATCGGCATAAAAAGCTTTTCTAAAATTAAAGAATAAATTAATGGCAACTCGAAAAATGAATTGCAAGGATAAGTATAGTTAATTCAAGTACATTAAAATTTGTTTTTCTAAAGTATTCCAGCTTACTTTTTTACTCATATTAAAAATAGCAAAATGTCTTTCTTTCTCTGGAATATCTTGAAAACTACGCAAAACTTCTTTTATATTGAATACTCTCATATTACATTTCAAAAAATGGTAATGTTTTGAGTCTTTAATTCGTAGGAAATCAAGAGAGTTTAAATAATTTTCTTGCAGTAATAAAATTATACTTCTCTTTAAATAACTTTTAGGATCAGAATCCCAAATTTCTTCTATTTTTGAGGATAAAATTTCGGAAGCATTATCATCAATTAAAGCTTGTAAATAGATTTCGTTACCAGACTTGAAATAATCTTTTAGAATTATTTCATGATGCCTTTTATCTGAAACTTTTTGAAAAATGCTAATCGCAGATTTCTTATCATTGGAATATCTGGAATAATAAAATGTATTGAAAAAGTCTTCATAATAAATATCTGGCAAGGTTGGCAGTAATTCATACAATATATTCCTAATCCTTTGTCTTCTGATATAAGGTGCACATTCTAATTGACTATGAAAATTCGAATAGATTTTTTCTGAATCGTTTGCTGTAATAAGACGTTTGCTAATATTTGAATTCACAGAATTCTTAAGATCGGTATTTTTCATCTTAAGATAGTAATCTATAAGTTGGTTTAATTCGATATTGTTAAGGATGCTATGTATCAAAATATTATAAGGAGAATCGAAACTAAAATCTTCTTTTTTCTTTTCCATCAACTGCGTTAAAAGAATTAAATGCTTTTTTTTCATACCTGAATTAATATTATTTTTATGATATTAGAAACTTTTACTTAAAAACAAATTCTGAATCCATAAAGTGGATTTTACAATCAAGACATATACTTAAATATTATTTAATCAACTTTTTTTTCACTCATTTCAACTACACCGGAATTTTCAAGTTCTTGAAATAAAATTTCAATATTATCTCTATATTGAGTTGCAAGATTTCCAAATCTATTGGGTCTTTGCTGACTAAAAGTAAAAACAACCCTTTCTTTTGCTCTGGATAATGCAACAAAAAATGCACATTTATCTTCATCTTCCTGCTGTTGGAAGGACCAGAATGCCCCATCCTCCAATCCAATAAATATAACTGTATGATATTCCAATCCTTTACTTTTATGTATTGTCATCACAGGGATTGTATCTTCTCCGATAAGCATATCTAATGCTAAAACCATATCATTTACAGTTTCAAAATTCTTAAGAAACTCATCTCTTAATAAAACTAAAATCCTTGTAAACTCAGCAGGATTCTTATATTGAGGAAACAATACCCTGATGCGGTCTTGCCCCGCAAAATCAATTATATCATCGATCAAAGAATCAAAATGCTGATCAGTAAAAACAGTTTTTTTATATTTTTTTTTTGTTGCTTTTATAAAATTTGAAAGTGCTATTTCTAATTTCAATAACTGTTCATCCTCTAATTCTGTATGAAGGTTACTTAAAAAAGTGAATACTTTTTGTTTCCTCCCTTGAGATTTTTTCTGAAAGATGACATACAGCGTATTAATGATATATATCGGAAGTTCTTGAGAAAGAAGATCTTGAAAAACATTTTCGTCCCTCGCCTTTATTCCATATTGGTTAAAGTAATTAATAAGTTCGCCAACATACTGTCCTAGTTGCTGCTTAACCAGTATACATATATTTCTGGCATCGATACCATCTTCTTCAATCCATTTTTTCACTTCTTGAAATAATATTTCCATTTCATCTGCAGGATTTTCGAAGAACCATACAAAACATTCGCCTTGATTATTGTTCCATTTCGGGGAGGGTGTGGCAAAATCTGTTTTCCCTAATAGATTTTGCGTGAGATGATTTAATAAAGTAACCAGCCTTGGAGCACATCTAAAATTCATTGTAAGCGGAATACGAGTAGCTCCGGTTTCTGCAATAAAATCTTCAAATATAGTTTTTCTGGCACCTGCCCAAATCATTATACGCTGTTTGTCATCACCAACAGCGGTGAATACTGATTTACTCGTTAAGAAACAGCTCTTGAAGAAATCATATTGAATTTCTGTGGTATCTTGAAATTCATCCAAAAAAACAAAATGATAAGTTTGTTGGAGAAATATTCGAATATTCTTATTGCTAATAACTATATACTCCGCAAGCCTCATAACCATTGCAAATGATAATTTAGATTGCTGGATCATTTTCTTCCATACCTTCATTCTAATTTCATCCTCGAGACTATCATTTGAAAAAGGAAGTTGCGCGTGATGAAATGCGAGGATAGTTTTTTTGTGTGTTGTGTTGCAATATTCAGCGTTTTCAGATTCGTATAGATCTAATATTAACTGATCTCCATGAATAATATCATAGTCAGGATTAATTTTAAAATCGTCTGGAAGAGCTTGAATAAAGCGATCCAACAGCTGCTTTGCAAATGAATCAAACGTATAAGAATCAAACCGTTTAGAAAGCTCATCAGCACAGCGCTTTATCACACGTTCCTTTAGATTATAAGCCGCATCCTTTTTAAAACTTATTGCTAAGATCTTATGTGGAAACCTGCAAGTGTTAGTCTGTAAAAGAAAACAGGCACGCTGCGCCAGAAGCTCTGTTTTTCCTGCGCCTGGCCCTGCTACCACGAGATAGTTTTTACTTTTTTTGGCTACCAGAAGTGCATTTTCTTCTAAATTCATCCCGTCTACAGGATTCCAGCAATTGGTTTGTAAAGGCTTCATAAAATGTCAATCCTTTTTTAAAATTGATGATATGCGATCAAAAATTTGTGTGAAGACCTCAGGTAAATTTTCTCTTATCGCATCATCAGTCATGGAGGATAAAACTTTAATGTGTGTTGTTGGCTTTCCTCTGCCCAAAAAATGGTAATTGTACCAGATCATTAACTTTTTTTCATCTTCATTATACGATTCTCCCTGAGCATTTTCAGATTTTAAGGTCGCACGAACTGACGCAATCAATTTTTCATTAAATTTTACATTCTGCTTTTTTTCGTCAGGAATTTGCGGTCCTCCGTTTTCAGGAATTGCATTTTTATAATAATCTGGATAATGGCTAAGCATCAGAAAATCTAAATCTAAGGGAGCAGAATAAAAAATATTCCTTTTATTTAATTTTACTCTTATCCAATTTTCTAAAGCCTGCTTATTGTATTTTTTTAAATCTCGAAGATGCATATTTTCAAGTTCATCATCTGTTAAATATTGATTCTCTCGGAGCTTTAATAAAATCTTCTTGCTAGAACCTTTATCAATCAATTGTTTTAGAGCATACTTTATTCTTCCCCAACCACCTCCTTCACGTTCTAAATCTAAATCTAAAAGTGTTACATAAGGTATATGAAGTGTTTCTAATAACTTCCATATATGATTGACAAAACGATGTCCAAGAGGAGCAAAAGTGATAATATTATCATCAAAATCAAGTTCCATGACCTCCATAAGACGGTTAAAAATAACTTCCTCGCTGTCTCCTTCCCCAATAACAACTAATTTAGCAAAATAGAGTTCAGGATAATTATGCACTGCCTCTTTTACATATTTATATTCTTCATCTTTTTTATCAGGAAGCAGTATTTGATTAACTTCTGTCTCGTACTCTTCAGTTATTCTAAAATGGAGAATACTTTCCGGATCAAGTCTCTTCACAATTGCGGGAGTATGCGAGGACAATAAAACCTGAGAATTTTCTTTATCTGCTATTGTTTTTAGTATTTTTATTACTCTTCCTAATAATTGTGGAGCTATATGGTTTTCTGGCTCTTCAATAGCTAAAATTGTAAGCAATGGACGATTTATTCCAATATTTTCGTCTGCTTCATTTTCTGCTAGCTTTTCTTCTATCTCCAGCAATGCACAAACAAGCGTCAAATAAAAAAGCGACCGGTACCCCTCCCCTAATTCATCTATCTTGTACGATTTATGAGTGCCTGTCGGACTGAAGGATATTTCTAACTTTTTAAGAATCGAGTCAAAATCGGTACCTGCAAAACTAAGTGTAGAATCTTGATAGCGGATATCTTTATGAAACTGCTGCCACAAGTCTGTTATAGAATTTTGAACGGTGCTAAATTCATTCAGCCCTTTAAAATCATTGTTTATCTCTTTTATCTTCCTATCAAATTCAGTTTTAAAAGCGTCATCCCATTTAATTTTTTTTAAAACGCGATATAAAATACTTCCCGAAGCATATTTTAGTTGTTCTGCTGGTTTTCTAATTGCGGGAACATACAATACTTGTATTAATTTTCTTAAGTGATTTGGGAAAATTTGTTTGTCATCCTCTTTTTCTGGAGTATCTTCTCCTACTTTTATATAGTAAGTTTTACTTTCTATTTCTCCTTCAGGTTCAAAATCAGATTTTCTCCAGATTGCTTCTAATCTTAAACGTATATAAGGGATATCGCCTTGATCATCAACGACCATATCGGTAAAGAAATGAGGAATTGCTTCCATATCATCCTCAACAAAATCAATTCTAACTTCAATTGAAAGAATTCTTTCTTCGATTTCATCAGCCTGCTCCTCTTTTCCGATATGAAAATCTTGGCGGAAAATCTCTCTATCTGCTAAAGAATGACCAAACATTTTTTTCAATGCCTCAAGCGATGCAGTCTTACCTGCGCTATTAAGGCCAATGAATCCAACCAATTTTTCATTGATTGGAATATATATTTCTTCCGGTCCAAAAGATCTAAAACCTTTAATCTTTAACGCACTTATTTTCATTTCAAATAATCTTTTATTAGTACAAATCAAATATCCTTTTTTTTTATATTTTTTCTTTACGGAAAACCGTAATTAGCATCTATTTATATTATGTAAATTGCCATAGATACTATAGTAATAAATTTAATTTACTGTAAATGATATTAGCTTGAAGTTTCATTGCTTATAAATATATATAACGTCCATCTACTAAAATGCCCGTATAAATACGTGTTTTTAAAATAAATTTTGTGAGTATTTTTATTTAGTTAGTTTTATGAGCAATATCAGCTACTATTTAATATCTATAGTTAACTAATCCTTTAAATTTTAATTAATCTATATGCAATCTCCCAACAAAAAAATAAAAACATTAGATATCATAGAGGATTTAAATACACTTCTAAAAAAAAGAAACGGTGGAGCGGTTAACTTTAGAGGAATTCATTACCAGGTTTTGTATTCCTGCCAACTAATTCTTGAAAAACTAAATGAACCGGCAGGTAACGAAAAAATAACACTTGAAGGAATTGAAGATATAGACTCAATACAAACTTCCTTGACCACAAACTCATGTGAGTTCATCCAATTAAAATCGTCTGATAACAAAATAAATGCAGGTGACTTTTGGAACTGGAATGTTCTTCAGAACTTCCTGCAGGTTTATTTAGGAGATAGCTCAAGCACCTTTAGACTGATTCATAATTTCCAAGTATCGGACGGCGCTTTAAAACAACTGTTTGAAAATAGGCTTACATCAAATTCAATGGAACATTGGAAAACAAAAATAACCAGTTACTATAAACCTGCCTTTGATATTGAGGACTTTTTAAGCAGGATATCATATGAAAGAATCTCATTTGATGAAATTACAAAAAGCATTACACAGCTTTTAATTAAATTTTGGGGCGTCAACATCGGTACAGAAAAACAATTTATAAATGCATTAGTCAACAATATTTTACAATGGTCTAAGGAACGAGCAACAATCAGCCATCAAAATGTTCGTGCAGTTTTTGAAGATGTCAGAGACTCCTATTCCAAGGCTGTAAAAAATGAAGCTGTAAAAAACAACTGGATAGAGCAGATAAATTATTCTAATGAATCTCCTACCAGTCTTTTAAATTATTATGATGGTAAAGCTGCCAAGCCTTATCATATTTCAAACGGGCTTCCAGCGCGAAGAAAATTGTGGGAAAAAGAAATAATCCAGGCTGTCAAAACTAATGATGTCGTCCTTATCAGGTCATCGAGTGGGCAGGGAAAATCTACCCTCGCCTGGCAGACCGGATATACCCTGAGAGAAAAACGTAATATTTACCAGCTTCATATTGCAAATAGCTGGGAACAGGCTAATTCAATAATGGAATTCCTTCATTCACGTGTTTTGATCGGTGAATTCCCAGTTGTGATTATTGATGGCCTAGATGCAACGGTGGATAACTGGCAGAAACTGGTGCAGCGTACATCAATGCTGCCGGTTAAATATATCATCACTTCCAGATACGAAGATTGGATAAGATATGGGGGTGACATTTCCTCTATCAGCATGCAGCCGGTAGATATCAGTATTGGAAAAGAAGAAGCTGAGGATATCTTCAAGCAATTCAAACAAAAAGGAAAACTGCATCCGGAAATTAAAGAATGGCAGCCTGTCTGGGAACAGGTTTTAGATAAAGGTCTGCTGATTGAATACACTTACTTGCTGACACGTGGTGAAATGATCAGCCAACGCCTTGAATCACAGATTAAAAAATTAAAAGATGATAGAAGTCCAGCTGCCAAAACGGAAATTCTTAGAATCGTCTCGGCTGCAGATTGTCTTGGTTTAAAAATAGAAACCAAAACCCTTGTCTCCTATATTGAAAAATCTGTATCATTTGCTAATCAGGACCGCGGAGAAGTGCTTCAAGAACTGCAAAACGAATATTTTCTTAATTTTGACAGCAAAAATATTGAAGGACTGCATCCAGTCCGTTCTTCTCATCTGCTGCAGCTATTGCACATTACGCTGGCTATTTCAGATACTTTTATTAATCTTTATCAATTACTACAAGATTCCGAGAAGCAGAATTTCTTTCAGACTGCCGCGCTTTTAATCAAAAAAGAAGAATCTTTCGAGTTTTATAACAGTATATCAGAAATTCTAAGCCATGGAACATATATGGATATGGTATATGCCCTTAATGGTGTTTCTCATATTGAACCTCAAAAATACTGGCTCGAAAATCAGCAGCAGTTTGATGAGGCATTCAAAATTGGAGCCTTGGATTTGTTTGTAATGCATACAATACCTGGCAAACAGATCAACACCTATGATGAGCTTTTAAAAGTAATGCCAAGCCAGTTTACTGAAAACATGACCCGACAACGAGATCTTTTGAAAAATTTATCGAAATATGATTTTAAGGGAGGTGATATAAATTATCTCGCCGCTGCATTAATAAACAAAATCAATAGCTCTAATTCCTTCAAACCTTCATATCTGGGACTAGGCCATCTAGCAAAATGGTTTATAAAGCTTGATCTGAAACTAACTATTCCCTTTGACACAAATTTCTTATCCGAAAACTTAAAAAATCTTTCAATCGAAGAAGCAGTAGGACTTTTTCAATATGCCTTTATATCAAATCCTCCATTGTATGAAAATTATGTTTTGGAGAACAAACAAATTATTATAAACTTTCTTAGAAAAAACACCGAATCCTTAAGAATTGAAGAAAATGGTAACCATATTGACATACATTACATATGGGATGGTGAATCATCAAAAACAACGGTCAATCAAAGCATGAATAGGATTGAATATGTTTATAATTTTCTTCCTTATTATTTAAAATATAATACCCACCCCATTATACTGCCTTTTCCAACAGAAGAAATCATCAGAGTAACTAGAAGTGATGCAACTAAAAGCATCAGTCCAGAAATCGTTCCGGATTCATCTGAAGCTTCATATTCTAACATATGGATAGAAACTATAAGCAGAAATTATTATGAAAATTCAGCTTTTGAATGGCAGAAAAATAATCTGCAAATACGAACTGCAGCTATTGACTGGTGTAAAAGTGTCTTGAGGATTATTGACTCTTCTTTTGAAGGGAATAAGGCAAAAAGAGATAAGGAAACAGAAATCTATGTGCTAGCCAGCGCTAAACTAAGCGAGTCAATGACTCCTGTTAAACCGTATCCAAAATATGCCAATACTATGCCTGATAAAGCCGATCTAAAGAAGGCTGAACAATTAATCAATTCATGGTTTGGCGTAATTAGGAATTCAAATTCCCAATTTACAAACTTATTTAATCCACAGGGAGAAAATGACCAATATGTAGCATCAAACAATTTCAAGTCCATTTTCCTTAAGCTAAAAGAAATGCAGACTGCTTTTCACGATATCGAAAAACTCACTGCAATGCATTTTGATTCCTCATTAGTAGATAAAGATGAAAATATTATATATGAGCGACTTTACAAAAGCATTACTTACTTGATGAATCATTTTCCATTCAGTACCCAGATTCCTGTGAAAGTCGGGCGCCTGGCTATCGAGAATTGGTATACTGAATTTATTACCAGTGAAATGTCCCAGCTCAAACAAATTTTGGAAGCAGCATCTCAGGAAATCGGCTATGATTTTATAATGCCCAAAAGAATCAACAAAATGGAAAATGTTCCTACTGTAGTGATAGGCATCAAAGATTTTGACTTCACAAAAGAAAACAACATTTTTTTACTCGCATATTCACTTCGCACCTTAGCTGATTACCCAGCCTATTTTTTCTCAATATTATCAATCCAGAACAACATAGCTGTAAGCGGATTTAGATTCAAAAAGGAACTTTTTGAAATTTTAAATGATTTTGATGACACTAAATTCGAAGATTTAAATTTAAACCTCCCTTTACCTATAATTCCGGATCATGAGCATGCTGATCTTTTGAATGTCGAAATAAGAGAACAGGCGACGGAGTCTACGGCAGACCTCAAATACAGAATTTTATTAGAAGTATGGAAGTTATCACAGGCAAGATCAATCTTAAGCAGTGATGAAATATTTGATAAGGAATGGCTTGAAGAACTAGAACACAAACATCTTGAAATAGTCGAAAAAAACATTAAATTAATTCCTGAAAGCAATATAAACAATAGCTTTATAAATTGGTATTATGAAAACTGTAATTCAAAAAAGCTATGGTCAGATCAGGATATTATTTCTAAGATTATTGAAGCCGCGCAGCAGGAAATAAACCAACCGCAAATTTAACAATAGAAAGAAACATTGCGAACGCCATTGCCAACCATCGCATACTTTCCAACATCGGACTCTTTAACTTTGAATTATAGCAATTTATGCGTTAGCGATAATAATATATTTCGGGTATTTTATTTAACTTAAATATTACAGCATGGTAGTTATTTCATGATACTCTATGGATGATTCTTTATAATTTTTAAGTATTTCACTTTTGTTGATTGATACAAGCTTTGAATCTTGAATAGTAAGCGCATATCTGCATTTATTATAGATAGTCATTGCCGTATGTCTTGATAATCCCATATTTTGTAATGCGATAACAATTCTATTTTGAGTACCATATTCTAAAAGGGTTGCCCAATTTTCTCCTGAATTCTCTTCACCTAACAAGTTTATTACTATTTGATAGTAATGATTAAAATATTTCTCAAACAAAAATCTTAAGACGTATTCTATATCATCAATAATTTTTTCAATAACAATGTTAACATGATTTAAATTATTCTTCTCAAATACTGCAAACTCATTGTAATCAACTTGTATCTGCAAGGATTTTTCATCATGCCAGTTAAGAGATTGAACTATAATTTGATTTAAAGTTATTCCGTTCATCCACTGGTTCATTATAACAGCATAGTATTTCATACTATTCTTATTTGAAAGCTTTTTTTCAGCTTTATCCCACTCATATAAATCATACATACTTTCCAAAATCTGCAGACAGACAGCATAGGAAATATCTGCATTTGGAAGTCTTATATCCTGCTTTTTTAAATGTCTTCCCTTTAAAACATTAAAAATTTTTTGCTGCTTGCTAATTTTTATTGACTGGTTGGCATTAAGAATTTCTCTGGGTATAGTTATATCCTTTGTAATGCTTTTCGCTATGTCAATTATCTTCTGTTTGTTTTTCTCTATAAGTTTTTCAATGACTGGGCTTTTGTATGAAGACCTGATTTCTAAAGTATCGATACATATTATGTTTGCTATGTAATCTAGAATTTCTTTTTCAGTTTCGGTGCCACTGATATTTTTGTTTAATAAAATTTTTTCTATTTTCTGCAGATTCTTGTCAATTTTGGTCAAAATTGTAGGCTTTAAGGTAATGGGCTTTTTGAGCAATATAGTACTTTTATTTTCCCATGTACAATCCTCATGTTTAATGCAGTAGATATTTCCAAATAATTCTTTATTTAACCTACCCGCCCGGCCAGTAAGATTCCAAAAATCAATTTCCTCCAATTTTCCTAAACCATTTTTATTATTTAGGATAAATAAGTTTTTAGTCGGCATATTGACTCCCTCCAATAATGTCGATGTGCAGAATACATTCCTGATTTCCTCGCTCTTATATAAATCCTCTACAAGATTTCTCAATAATTGCGGAAGTTTTCCATGATGGTAAGCAACCCTATTTTCTATTAAGTCAGCCAAGAAATAATCTTTATGGATGTAATCCCTAATTTGTTTTGAGGCGTTGGCAATGGCAGTTGTGATTTCTATTTTTTTGTGATCTCTATTTTTTACAAAATCAACCGCTCCATTTATGGTTTTTGGTTTGCTGTTATTATAAATTAGATTATTAGAATTCTCCCCCAAATAATCTATCACTCTACTGATCGTGGAAAATTTTTCATTAAAATTTTCTGTCTCAATTTTTTTGAAATCATTTTTCTCAATTAGCTCTACAGTTTCGTTTACTATGTCGATAAAGTATAAATTTTGAGAAACAGGCGATTCATCTGTTTGAAAATAATTATCACTAGTCTGGCTGTCAAACAAATTCAAAAAAACCTCCGGATTCGAAACATTGGGCGAGGAGAAATACAACTTAACATTTTTACCGTATTTACTCAACGTTCGTTCAATAGCAGAATAAGTGGTTATGCTTCTTGAATCCTTTTCCTGTGCGAGTTTATGAGCCTCATCTACGAATAAAAAACCTATTGGAGGATTGTTCTTTTGCGACAAATAACTGATTAATCTTTCTGGCGTCAAGATGAGAATATAGTTATGAACTTCCTCTGTCAGTAGATCGCTAATATTGGAATTGGTTGCAATTTTATAATTATAGCGTTCAAGTATGCTTTGTAATTCTCCTTTTAAATCTATTGTAAACTGATTAATTAGAGCTCTTGTAGGAACCAGTACAACTAAATTTTCAGGAGGAATATTTTTTATAACTTTTCTAATAAAAGCTTTTATTATAAATGATTTTCCCATTGAAGTAGGACCAGAAAAGCTATATCTCAGGCTTGAACTTAAATTCTTAAACAATAAATATTGAGAATCAGTAAAAACCTGATTCTCGGAGTCCGGAACATGCTGGATTATCTTTTTTGCTTCCACTTCAATCATCCGGTCAAATGGTATTAAAGAACGATTCGAATTTAAGTTTTCCAGATATCTTACTGCGGGAAAATTACCCAATTTGGAATATATAGCTTTTGACATTGTTCTATATATTTCATTATCACAATAATTATAATTAAGAAATGTAACAATCTGGTAAGATCTGTTTCTTGCCGCTGAATCTAATGAATTTGAAAGAATATCTGCAAATCTCAATGAATCCTTCAATTCTTTATTTGAAAGAATACTTTTTATCTCTTTATTT
Organism: Flavobacterium sp. CFBP9031; assembly: GCF_034044945.1. Lineage (NCBI taxonomy): Bacteria > Pseudomonadati > Bacteroidota > Flavobacteriia > Flavobacteriales > Flavobacteriaceae > Flavobacterium > Flavobacterium sp. CFBP9031. The sequence goes on along the minus strand of NZ_JAXCWF010000002.1, from coordinate 276,255 downwards.
ATAGCTTGTTCAGCATTTATCAAAGAACATTTATCGAATAAAATTTTAAAATATTCATCATGCAGTATGTCCTCGGTTAATTTATCTATGATTTTTAATTGGCTCATAATAATTCCTTTATTATGTCCTGTCTAGTCTTCTCCAAATCAGAAAATGGAATAACATAAATATAAAAATTATATCCTGTGAATTCTGCTTTTTTTATTTGATAATTTATTGAGGTTAATAATGAATTAACCTGAGCAGTAATTTTAGTTCTGATCTTTTCGCGAAATTCATGATTGGGCATCTTTTTTTCGTCGGCATCAATGTCAATATTAAATCCTAAAAAGATTCCAAATGAATGGTCAATATTTGTTTCGTCTGTACTTGCACTTGGTATAATAATTTTTTTTAAGAGATCATAGCTATTCTCATCGTAAGCTTCCTTTACCAGTTGGCTGCTTACTAGTTCAATTTCAAAGTCTTTTTTTGCTCCTTTTTGGGAAAGTAATTTACCAATGGATTCAAATGCTTTATAAATGCCTTGTTGTAAATCCGAATGTAGCTTTGATTCTCCAAAAATCAACTGATAATCCTTATCGTTTAATTTCAGCAAATGAACTCCGTCTGCACCATTAACAAACATTTGATTTGAGGTTTTTAGTTCAAGTTTCGTTAAAATTTTTGGAGCATTTAAATGAGATTCTAATAGGCAATAAAGTAATATTTCCCCCAGTTCACCTCCTTCAGTTTCTTTTGTTGTGGATGAAGGATTTTTTTTGATTTCTAAATGGTTTCTAAGAAGACCTCTTGCTTTATCAGTAAGCGTCCTAAATTTTCCTTCATCAACTAATTTCTTTACCTCTGTTCTAGATAAGGCAAAGTAGTGCAACTGGTCGGCTAATAAATCAATCAGTTCATTGTAAACAAATTGGTTATTAGTAACGCGAAGAGTAAATAAATTTAATTTATTTGAATTTTCCAACTCCTGATCCTTTATATCTGAGTAGAATAAATCGAGAAAATCTTTTCTAATATCAGTTTTTAAACTCATCAGATATATTTTATTAGAAGATTAAACAAAAAATATTTATTGTTTTGAAGTAAAACTTTCATTAAGAAAAATCTACAATACAATTATACAAAAAAAATAATACTAGTCTTAATAAATTTGAATTATCAATTGTACAAAAAAAATGCTATAAATAAACATTTGCAGTATTATTTGTTAATTTTTTTTGTGGTACATTCTGTTAATAAAAAAAGCAGACTTGAGTTTATTAAATAACGGAGCTAAAAAGCTCCTTCATTTGCAAAAGAATAGTAGGTTTCAGGAGTAATGATAAGATGATCTAACAATTTGATATCTAGAACACTGCCTGCTTCTCTGACTTTTCTGGTTATCTGTTTATCCGCCTCTGATGGTTTAACCTGTCCTGATGGATGGTTGTGGATCATAATCAGTTATGCGGCATTTGCTTTAAGCGCCGCTGCAAAAATCAGTCTGAGGTCAACTGAAGTGCCTGCAATTCCTCCCGATGATACTTCGTACATGCCCAATACCTTATTGGACTGGTTCAAAAGCAGGATCTTAAACTCCTCAAAAAATTCGATTGTATCTGCATTCCAGAACTGGAGCGCCAGCTGATAAACTGTTTTGGAGGAACTGATATAAGGTCTGTCTGATGCTTTCACTTTTGCTTTGTAGATAAGCTGGATTTCTGCCACCTGATTCCAGTTCTGAAGTGTTTTTGAAGTTTCCATGATTTCTTAAGTTTAAAGATTAATAATGGAACCTGAACCGGGAATGAGAAAGCAAGCGAAAAAAGCAACGCAATAAAGCAGGCTTTTCCGCCTGCATTTATGGGGGATTTTTTTTCTGCGAACCGCCTTTCCTTCCCGAACTTTGTTTCGGAATTAAGCCTGAACCCTGAAACAATATCCCTTTCAAGTGTCTGCGCCGCGGAATTCCATAAAAAAAGCCAAAACTAAATTTCGGCTCTTTCTTCTTTTTTGTTTTTCATGCGCTTTTTAATCTGATAGAGGTTCTGATGCAGCAACTTTAAAATCTGCTTATGATGCGGGGAAACCCTGTTTTTGTCTCCCCTGCACTGCAGAACTTCAAGCGAGGGAAGCGCCACCTCTATGGTCTCCACAGGCTTGTTCTCAAATCTAGCCGAAAGGATAAGGGAGTTTTTCTTCTTGTAGTATTCGTTGGTAAATACGCAGTGGCGGAGCATATCGCCCTGTTCAAGAAAATCATGCACGCTTTCCAGGTTAAAATTCGATTTTAAACAGACAGACAATTCCGGAAATTTTAAGATTAACCATTACCATCAGAATTACGGCTATGATCTGGAAGCCAGTCTTGAGAAACATTCCATAAAAGAACTCATTACGCCGCAATATAAGCAAGACCTTATGAACTCCCTTAAAAAAGGAAATCTTCAGTCTGTGACTTTTGTTGTCAGCGGCGTTGAAAGCAAAATGTTCGTGGAAGCAAATCCTCAGTTTAAGACTCTTAATGTATATGATGGAAACCTCCAGCGCATCAATCATCGAGAAAGCAAGGAAGAGAAAAAATCAGAAGGAGAAAAAACATCTGAAAAACAATCAGACAAAAAACAGTCGGAGAATGCTGACGAGAACAGTGAAACCCCTTCGGCGAACAAACCAAAAAAAAGAAGACAGCAGTCTAATTCGGTTTAGAGATTTTAAAATTATTAAAGTTTAGATGATGAACCCGCAGTTTCCCGTAAATAGAGTAGAAATGGAATTCAGCCAATGGAAAGCAAGAGAGGAGCGTTTGGGTACGCTCTTTTCAATTACTCCGGCAGAAAACAGATCTTTATTGGCTGAGAAACTGCGGCAGTTCGAGAGAATCAGAACGAAATACAGATCTTCAAAAAATATTGAGGAGCAGCATATGCTTCGAATCCTTAAAATGGAAATCCAAAGGATGTCAAAACAATTATATCCAAGTCTCATTTCACGTATCCTGAGGAAAATAATCACCAGCACGCAAAATCATCTTTCACTCCGCAGTGAGGCAAAAAAAGACGAAAGAAACTTCAATTCGCTTAACGAGGAAGTGCAGCGTATCGGCTTTCCTGATTTATCCGAAAAATTAAAAAATCTTATTGACAAGGAACAGGAAAATTTCACCATTCCACTATCCTACTGCCTTAATGAAAAAGAAAAGATCACTCATACCCTTTCCTTTTCAAAAAATGCTGAAGGGCATTTTGAACTTGATGGATTTAAAAGCAGCCTGCAGAATAATTCTAGACCAGAAGACAGCAGGGAATATTATTTTAAAAATGCGCTGGAAAACAATTTTAAGCTGAATGAAGCTTATAATTTATTGTCAGGCCGTTCTGTAGAGCATAACCAATCATGGTTTCAGCTCGACTTTAATGATCAAGACGCTTCGGGCAGTTATCACTTAAAAGAATTTCGAAATGAATATGCTTATGATTTAGAAAAGACTTTAAAGGCCATTCCTTTAAAAGAGATATCTAATACATATGAAATGGAGAAACTAAAACATGCTTTAAGACAGGGTGACAGCGTATCTGCTGTGCTGGTTAAAAATGGACGAGAAAATCAGATTTATATAGAGGCCAATCCGCAGTTTAGAACATTGAATATCTATGACCGGCATTTTCGTAAAATCCAGACAGCTTCATCAAAAAACCAGGCAGCAGCATTTCCGAAGCAATCTGTCCAAAAAGGAATAAAATCTAAAATACAGCAGTGATGGAACAATTAAACCCTTTAACTGAATTCTTTAGATCAATAGAAAAAGACCAGCGCATCAGCATTACCCATATTGGAATTTTTGCGGCACTGCTTCAATTCAGAGCAAATCAAGGCAACATCAATCCTATCAAAGCCTACAGGCATGAAATTATGAAAATAGCCAAGATAACCGGTCCTGTTACGTATCACAGGTGCATAAAGGATTTAAATGAATACGGTTATATAAACTACGTCCCAAAAAAAAACAGAAACCAGAAAAGTGTTATTTATTTTCTTGTTTAAAAGCGTAGCGGTTACTTTTTACGCCGTAAAAATTTAATTAGTGGAATAAGGGTCGCCAAAGCCAAAAGGCCTCAATTGAAGACAATTGGTGCCTTTTTTTCGTTTAAAATATTAAATGAACTAACTTTGAATCATTTTTTCTTTTATTATCTTTCCTTAAAATAATACTAAAGCAGATATTCAATGCATCAGTCCAGCCCCGATTGCTTCGCCAGTTCGCTTCGCTCGTGTGAAACGGAAATCCTTCTGCGCTGGGTTTCGGCGCAAAAGATTGCTTCGCCAGTTCGCTGCGCTTGGGTGCAGCGGATAGCGGGAAAAAACTCCCAAAAAATACTATCATATACAATCTAAAACGCCAGACAACAACAACAACAACAACAACAACAACAACAACAACAACAACAACAACAACAACAACAACAACAACAACAACGTTTTAAGCTATTTCAAAACCAAAATCCGACCAAATGTCACACGTACGACTCAAACCCTCAAAAGAATTCAAAATAGATTTTCATCCATCTGAACTGGATTCTTCAAATGTTCCGGAAGAAAGTAAAAAATATAGCCAAGAATATTTGAGTTCAAATAAATTAGCTGAGCACGAAAATTTCGATATTATGATAATGCTGGAAAGTAAAGTAATTTATGGCTATGATTATATTTACCAAAATAAAAAGCTTATACTTCCCGAAGTAGATCCAATTACAATTTTCTTTTCAAATGCCGTAATGTCTTATGGACGGCTACAACATTATAAGATTAAGCTTTTAGAAGAATCATCAAAAGCTGGTGAAACTGGAAAGAATTTAGATTTAAATTTATCAGGAGATTTTTTTCAGCCAGCTATTAATTGTATAATAAATCTTCAGGCCTCATTGGAAAGCTTTGCTAATAGAGTAATTCCAGAAGATTATTTGTTTATAGATAAAACCGGAAATAAAATTTTCCCTACAGTTAGCTACAAACTTTATAATGTTGTTCCAAAAATTAAACTTATCGATTTCAAGCAAGCAAAAAATAAAAAACACAATAAATCCATAGATAAGTTAATACAATTACGAAATGATATTATACATCTAAAGCCGGCGGAAAAAACTAATACTGGTTATAAAGGAACTTATAGAGAAATCCTAGATTTTGATTTTATTAGGGCGTTTAATGCTGTGCAATCTTATATCAATTTCTATCAAGAAAATTTAGTATCAGAATGTCCTTGTGGAAACGATTATTTTTTTGATAAATTTAAAAGTGAATAGAAACGGCTTACAACAGTTACAACGGATTAGGCAATTGGCTTAATGAAAAGTTGGTTTCATGTTTGGAATGATTTGACAAATCCGAAGAAAGGGTTTAATTTACTCACAAATTCACTGTATTTACAGAACTTTGGGGAACAATAATAAAATGAAAGCAAAACAACAATTACGTAAGCCTGAAAATTGGCCTGATTTTGAAAATCTCTGTAAAAAATTATGGGGAGAAATTTGGAGGTGTCCCGAAATCAAAAAAAATGGAAGAAGTGGACAATCTCAGCATGGAATAGATATTTATGGGATACCATTTGGAGAAGATAAATATTATGGAATTCAATGTAAAGGGAAGGATGATTACACAAATGCAACTTTGGCTGAAAAAGAAATTGATAGGGAAATCAAATTAGCTTTAAGTTTTCAACCGACACTAAAAAAAATGTATTTCGCAACGACAGCAAACAAAGATGCCAAGATTGAAGAATATGTACGAAAGAAAAATATAGAACATTTACAAAATAAACTTTTTGAAGTTCACCTATACTCTTGGGAAGATATTGTTGACTTAATAGACGAAAATAAACAAACTCATGACTATTATGTTCGGAGTATAAATTTTAAAACTGAACATGAAGTTCTTTTTACATTCGAAAATGACGAAACTGAATACGTTATCGAAATTCCGTTTCGAAAGAAAATCACACATTACAAACAAAAAATTGTTCCAGCAGAAGATAACTTTGTAGGACTTTCTGAAATGTTGTTCAGTCAATTTCGTACGGATCATATTAAACCATTTTCGATGTACAGCTTTAATCATAGTTATGCAAGATTTCATTTTAGACTTCATAACCTTGGCTCTGAACCTCTTCAAGAATTCAAAGTATTCTTAGATTTTGAAGGAGATTTCCAATCTATAGAAACATGCACAAAAAGCCACTATATGATTCCAAATCCTAATCTTCAATATGATACTTTCATTTGGAATGAAGATAGACAGGGAAAAATTATTCCTTTGAAAACTATTTTAGTTCAAGATGATACTATCGGCTTCGATACTATTTGTTTAAAACCATTTAACAAAAATACAGAAGTTAAAATACATTGGAAGCTCGTATCCTTAAATTATAAAACCGAAGGAGACTTGAAATTAAATATAAAGCCAACTTATAAACTTAAAGAAGAGACTATTTTAGTTGAAGACCCATTAAAAGTAAGAATAGAAGAAGATATAGAAGACTACATTACAGATGGAAATGATGATGAGAAATGAAATTAATATATAAAAATCAAATAAATTAATAGACTTCTGATATTTCTAAGGTTACATCTTGTAGATTTTCATCTTTGAGAGTATCAGTAAATAAACGTGAAATATTTTGAAAATTGACATATTTAAAAGATTGTGATAAAAACAAAATTAAAATAAAACCTTACATTTAGCACTAAATACTTAGAAATTATTAGATGTCAAATTTATTAGATAAAACAGAATTTACACAAGAATATATATTAGGACTAATTGCTTCAAGAACAGAGGAATCAATTAATATAGATTTTAAAGATGCTAGAGCATTATCATCAGGTGATGGTAAAGAAATTTCAAAAGATGTGAGTGCATTTGCAAATTCAGATGGCGGACTTATTTTTTATGGAATTAATGAAGAAAATCATGTGGCAACTGGAACTTCTTTTGTAGATGGAAATAAATATAATAAAGAATGGCTTGAGAATAAAATAACTTCTAACATTCAGCAACGAATTCAAAATTTACTAATTATACCAGTACGTTTTGATAATGACATTATGAAAACCGTTTATGTGGTTAAGATTCCTAAATCACCTAATAGTCCTCATTTAAACGGTGATAATAAATATTACCGAAGATTTAATTTTAAGTCTGTACCAATGGAGGAATATGAAGTTAGAGATTCATATTTAAGAGTTTCTGCGAGTATGGTAAAAATTGATAGTTTTATTGTACAACTTGTAAATACGCATAATATAAATCGTTATGAATTTAAAATTGAAGTGCTAATAACAAATACAGGTAATAATGTAGCCGAAAAATATAAAGTTGCTGCTATAATAAATACTACTGTACCAGCGGAACTTAGTGCTACAAATCCATACAGCTTAACGAATAACTTTGAAGATGGTCGAATTTTATCGACAAATGTTGTTCCGGCAATATTTCCAAGTGAAAAATTAAATATATTAACTTTCAACCTGGCAGTACGCAATGAAAATATTTCAAAATTCACAGAAACTTCTACAATAGAATTTACAGTATTCAATCAAGGTTCAATAAAAAAATCAAGTGATAATCAAGTGATTGAACAGATAAAAAAACTTATAGAAAGTAATGATTAGTAAGGGTCATATCTTAGGGTAAGAGATTAATTGTTGAATTTTATTTTTTTACAATTCAACATAAACTTACATTTATCATATATAAACTATTAAACCAAAAACAAATGACACTACTACAATTTATCAAATCAAAACTTGAAGAAGATTCGCAAGTAGGCGATGTAGCCAGAGATTCACAAAGGGATGCAGATTTCAAAGAACTAAAATCGGATGATGAAAGATTAGAGCATTTAAAGCGCAAACTTATAAACGTGCGTGAAGCATTTAAGGCATTTAAATCTGAATTCAAATCAGTTAAATCATAATAGAAGTATGACACAATTAGAAAAGATAATTGAAGAAATACAACATAGCAATACACCAACCAAACAATTTCTTGAATTTGTTGAGCGAGATAAAGAATATCAAAAAGCGAAGACCGATAAAGATAAATGGAAAGTAATATTAATGATTTCACAAAGATTCAGTGACATTTTTAAAAATGGTGAGTATGAAGATTTAAGAACGATTTTTAAAGCTAGATACCCAAATTTATGAGTGAAGAAATACCAATTGTAAAAAAAGAAGAAAACACATTAAATAAGATTACTGATTTAGCGACTACTATAACTATCGGAGGAATAGTTCTTTATCAAATGGGTTGGGTTTACTGGACAAATTATTTTTCAGTACTGGATATTGATGCTTCTTTTATAGAAATGCCATTTGAAAAATTTATTACAACTACATGGTATTTATCTTTATTTGTATTTTTTTGTTTTTTAGCTGGCGTTATTGAAGTTTTAAATAAAAAGGGTAATGATTTAGATGCTTCTAGTGCAATATTTGGCGTGTCTGTCGCGATTACAATGATATTATCTACCTATATGAGTGATATACTTTTTATATCTATCCTTTCTGGTTTGCTATTATTTTTCATTTTACACATGTATCTTTCCTCTAAATATAATATAGAGCAGAAAACAGTCAATAAATCAAAATTTATCTACGGCGTGCTAGTCATTATGTATTTTTTATGCTTTTTAGTCTATAGTGATAAAGCAAAAAAGGATGCAAATGAAGTTAGAAAAAAATTTAAAAATCAAGATATTGAAATTACTTTTAATAATGAATCAAAAGCAAAAGGTAAATTTGTTTTTTATATGAACAGTAAATATTTCATCCTAGTAAAAAATAAAAAAGGTAAAGTAGAAACTGTAGTTTTAAATGATAGTGAAATTCATCACACCAGATTTATTAAATAAATTGCACAAGAATGAATTCCACTATCCTATTTATTCTGAATCTTTTTTCCTTGCCATAATTTGATTACCCCAGTGACGTGTTCCACTACTTTCTTCTTTTCCAACGCTTAAACGTCTATCACGTTTGGATAGATTATTGTCGACTGGTTGAAATTCAATCGCAAGACCCATCACATTTATATAATATTTTTCAATGGCTTGATCTGATACTTTCACCGCATCACTTAAAACCTCAACATCTAAACCTATATGTTGCAACCAGCTTGCATTCTGTATGCAGAAGGATTTCTCATACCAATGAAAAGACCATTCACCCAAAATCAATAGATTTTCAACGGCATGGTAGCCTTTCGTCTTTTCATTAAAACCACCAATTTTGCTAATGTGCCTAGTAATTTCTTTTTTCTCTTCCCTGGTTATCATCATCATTTATTTTAAAGTCCTCTTTTAATATCGTAAAAACTCTTTTCCGGTTCTCTAGATTCAGCAATTAAACCCATTACATTTTCATAATATTTTACAATGGCATCATCTGTTAGAATTACCTTGTTCCACTGCATCCGACATTCGAACTTTAAAAACCAAAGTTCTTTTCTAAGCTCAACAGCATCATCACGATTAGTAGAAATAAAATCTAACTCATCATTGTTAAATAATAGTTGAATTAATTTGTACTCACGGCTTGCCGGATTAAAGCCACACACTTTAAGTAAGTGTTGTTCAACTGCAATTTTTTCATTTGTGTTCATCTTCATCGTAATTTAGAGCTACAAAACTAACACAGATAGTAACAACGTAACACAAATTCAATGTTCCAATTTAGAACAAAATGAAAGAACTCAATAAAAAAGCCAATCTGGTTAGATTGCCTTTTTTAAAATTAACACACTTTATTTTACTTTGCTAATTTTTCTGATTCTGTAATTCTAGCCATAGCCCCGATAGCAGTGGAAATCCTTTTGTGCCGTTGTTCGGCACAAAAGATTGCAACGGATAGCGGGAAAAAGCTCCAAAAAATAATTAACCTCAGGACCACCGTAATTCTCAAAACCAAAACAAAGCCCAAAAACCGCAGCCAAAAACACCCAGCCCCTATGACCCGCAGAACCCTTAAAAGAAACGCGACAGCAACCCCAAAGACATAACGGTGAAGAACATAGAAAAAGACCTAAACTATACCTCGTCCAGGTTAAAAGGAAGTTTTCTTATCCTTTTTCCTGTCAGATCAAAAATAGCATTGGTAAGCGCCGGTGCAAAAGGCGGAAGTGCAGGCTCGCCCACACCCCCGGCATCCGCGTCATTCTCCATGACATGCACCTCCATTTGCGGCATATCATAGATGCGCGGCATATTGTAAGTGTAAAAATTCTGCTGATCTGCCATTCCATCTGTAAAAGTCATCTCATGGAATGCAGCGGCTCCCAGTGCCATTATGATAGAGCCCTCTATCTGGGCCTCAATAATATCGGGGTTTACATACCAGCCGCAATCCATAACAGCCCATACCTTATCTACCCTCACCCCTCCTTCAGGCTTACGGGAAACCTTTACGATCTGCCCGACCGTACTGTCAAAACATTCGGTGATGGCAACGCCAAATCCTTCGTTTTTTTTTCTTGCCTTCCATCCCGATACTTCTTCCATCTTATCGATAAGTTTCTGAAGGCGCTGTTCTTTTAAATATTTTCTTCTAAAATCCAGTGGGTCTTTCCCGGCCGCATGCGCCATTTCGTCCATAAAGCTCTCATAGGCAAAACCATTGGTAGAGGCATAGACAGACCTCCACCAGAGCACTGGTATTGGCGTTTCAAAAGGAATATCAGAGAAACTTATATTTTTAACCGACTCGAAATAGGGCGCCAAAAACCCTTCTGTAGTGCTTCCATTGGCTTTTCCCCTATTCTCGGACATCCAGTGGTCGATGTTCTGGCCCGCCATACGAAACTTTACGGCGGTCATTTCCCCATCCTCTATAACACCTTCTCCCCTATAGGAAATACCCGGCCTGAAAGGCCCCTGGCTGGCATCATCTTCCCTTGTCCATACGACCTGGACAGGTCCCCTGATCTCCTTGGAGATCACAACGGCCTCATGAACGAAATCCGTAAAGGCCTTTCTTCCAAAACCACCCCCTAAAAAGGTCATATTTACAATAACCGAATCCAGAGGGATCCCAAAACTTGTACTTATAAATTCCTGCATCCAGTCCGGGGCCTGCAGGGGTCCCCAAATTTCAATTTTATTTCCCTGATGATGCGCAATGCAGTTTAGTGGCTCCATTGCATAGTGCGACTGGTAGGGTGTCTGGTAGGTCACATCGAGCTTTTTTACTGCAGCCTGTATAATCTTATCTGGATCCCCCACTTTTTTAAAGATGAGCCCCTTTTCTTTTTGGAGTAAATCCAATTGCCTTTTGGATATTTCAGCGCTGTCCAAATGCTCAAACCCGCTGTCGTCCCAAACAATTTTTAATGTTTTTTTGCCCTGCAGGGCAGCCCAGGTATTGTCCGCTATAACGGCCACCCCTTCACGCAGGGTATTATGTACCTTCATTTTTATTTTAAATACCTTTTTTACCCCGGGAATTTTCAAGGTCTCACTGTCGTCATAGCTCACGAGCTTTCCCCGCAGCCTGGGATTGCGTTCCACTGCCGCAAAAACCATCCCTGGAATTCTTTTATCTATTCCAAATACAGCAGTTCCATTGGTTTTTCTGGCCGTATCAATTCGTCGAATGCCTTTGCCAATCAGCTTATAATCCGAGCGTTTTTTCAATTTTACCTCTAAAGGGGCAGGCAGTGTAGAGGCTTTCTGGGCCAACTCCCCATAATGCAGGCTTTTTCCCGACGGCTTATGGATGACATGACCTGATTGTGCAAAACATTCACCTCCCGGCACAGCCCATACACCGGCAGCTGCAGCGATAAGCATTTCCCTTGCCGTGGCGCTTAACTTGAGAAGATTTTTATACGAACCCCGGATTGTAGAGCTCCCCCCTGTGATCTGGCCGCCATATTTTTTACTTCCCTGTGCAAATACCACATTAATATCCTTGAGGTCCACCTCAAGTTCTTCGGCTATAATCTGCGGTACAGAATGAAAAGAACCCTGCCCCATTTCTGCGCGATGGTCTATAAGGGTTACCTTGCCGCTTTGCTCAATAATAATCCAGGCGTTCATCTCCACCGAATTGAGCATGCCCAGCTGCGGATTTACGATATTGGCCGATGCACCCGCGCTGTTAAATACACCAAGGTAGAAAGCCGTTCCCCCTATACCTGCCAGTTTAAGAAAACTTCTCCTTGAGACTGGCACTTTATTTGACTCTGACATGTTTTTGAGTGTTTAGTGTAACTTCATTATTTAGCTGGCGCATAGGCCCCGTTTTTAATCCAGGTAGTCCACGCTTTTTTAAATTCGCTGTGGCTCATCGGAGGCATTGAATGCCCTTGGGCAGGTTTCCATCCCGCCAGCACCAGTTCGTCATCAGCATGCTCGAGGAGCTGCTTCATATTCTTATTGCCGTTTTGTTTCAGGTCTACAAGCTGTTTGGCAAGCTCATGGGCCGATTTTCCCTGGAAAACCATTTTCATGTTAGCCGGGGGCAAATGCCAGTTTGGAGCCCCCGGAGGCGCGTGTGGACCTGCGGTATTCTCCAACTGGTGGCAATTGGCACACTTCATGGCATAAAGCCCCTTACCGTCTGCTCCACGTTTTGGAAACATTTTATGGATATGGCTGTCATCTCCCTGCAGGGGTATATCCCCAATGGGATGGCAGTTAACACATCTGGGGCTCATCAGCACTTTATATACTTTCTCAAAAGCCTTAACTGATGCTATACTGTCCTTTACAATAGGCGTGGGTATATCTTTGTATGCTTTATCGGGACTGTATGTATTGCTAAAACCAAAAGCTGCAATGGTAATCATAACTAGGATTACAGCTGCAATTGAGCCGCCTTTTTTTCGGAGCATAACACTTATGTTTTTTGAGTGCCTATTTTTTATCATACTGAAGAATTGAAAAGTTGTATAAATTTAGAATCTGTTGATCTCTAGGATTTCTCAGCTGATTTTCGTTGTATTTCAGCAGCAATATGTATCGCTTTTCGAATTCTGGGATAAGTACCGCAGCGGCAAATATTACCGGCCATCGCATTATCTATATCCTGATCTGTAGGGTTGTCATTCTCACGCAGCAGTACTGCAGCGGACATAATTTGCCCGGAATGACAATAACCGCATTGCGGGACATCTATATCCTGCCATGCCTGTTGTAAAGGATGATCATTGTTTAAAGATAAACCTTCAATGGTAGTGATTTTTTTCCCCTGGGCACGGCTCACTTTAGTAACACAGGAGCGCACCGCTTCCCCGTCAAGATGTACCACACAGGCACCGCATTGTGCTACGCCGCATCCATACTTTGTACCGGTTAGCTGTAGAATATCACGCAAGGCCCAAAGCAGCGGCATGTCACTGCTAATGTCACAATCATGTGATTTATTATTTACATTTAATTTAATCATCTTCCAATTAATTTAGTTTTTATTTAAAATTAATCATAAATAGCTTAAGATTTAATTTATGATCAAAGTTAACACAATTGATTCATAAAAAAATTAGTGAATTCAAACTATTCGTTAAGTTAATCAAACAATTAATCAGGGGCCACTATGAATCTTATCTCGATTATTTTAGAATTAATTGCCTTTTTTGAAGATAAACAGCAGCTGGCCAATTTTCAACAGCTCAAAAAATTAGCTGGCCATATCAATTGTTCAATTGTAAAAAAGCCGGTTACCGCCAAGGCTTATGCATATAGTAACTTTACACAAAAACCTCCTAAATCAAATGACTTTGGAGGTTTATGCTCTGAACGCCTAGCAAGGTGCAGCCAATTTTAAAGATCATTAGGAAACGCGGTCGATATAAAATTAAAAATTTTCAATAACCCTTTGAAATCTTATTTCAGATTATCCTTAAAGAAACGCCCTAATGTATCAAAAGGAATCACATCCACTTTGTCATACAGATCAACGTGAACTGCATTTGGAATAATGATCAGTTCTTTTGGCTCGTTTGCCACTTTAAAAATATCTTCACTAAAGTATCTTGAATGCGCGTTTTCCCCTGCAATCAATAACATTGGTCGTGGCGCAATTTCCTTTACATAAGCAAGTATTGGCATATTCATAAAAGCTATTGGATTGGTTGCAAGCCATGCTCCGTTTGAGTTCACCGAATTGACATGAAAACCACGCGGGGTCCTGTAATAATCAAAATATTCCTTTACAAATTGCGGCTCATCACCTTTTAATTTTTCGGGCAGGTTCCTTGGCCCATCGGCCGGTTTTCCAGCCTCGGCGTCTTTGTTGCGCTGCTCGCCTAAAGTTTCCAGTGTTTTGGTTCTTTGCTCGGGAGTAACCGAGTCATTATATCCTTTGGACATGACCCGGGTCATATCATACAAACTTGTCGTGGCAACCGCTTTCACCCTTTTATCAATAGCCGCGGCATTTAAGGCAAAGCCGCCAAAACCACAAATCCCGATGATCCCAATTTTGTTCCTGTCAACGTTTTTTTGCAATCCCAAAAAATCAACCGCGGCGCTAAAATCCTCGGTATTGATTTCAGGGGATGTCAGATTTCTGGGTTCGCCACTACTCTCCCCTGTATAAGACGGGTCGAAAGCGAGCGCCATAAACCCGCGTTCTGCCATTTGATTGGCATATAATCCTGATGATTGCTGTTTAACCGCTCCAAAAGGCCCGCCAATGGCTAGTGCTGATAATTTTTGAGTTTCTTTATTCTTTGGAAGGTATAAATCACCAGAAAGCGTAATGCCATAACGGTTTTTGAAGCTCACTTTCTGACGTATTACCTTATCGCTTAATTGGAAGGTATAATGTTCTTTTGACGTGTTCATTTTTTCTGAATTTAATTTTGTTTTTTGTGCAAATAACTGCCCTGTTATCAGAAACAATATTGTGATTGCCAATGCTTTTTTCATTTTATATTTGAATTGTTTTTAATACTTAGATACTACTCCTGGGCTATCTCTTGTTCCCAATTCATCATCTCTTTCCTAAATTTTGTACAGAGGTTTACTAAAGCTCCTGCGCTGTTGGGCGAAAGATAATTTCGTTAATGTCTACATCCGAAGGCTGGCTGATTGCAAAAGCCACTACACGGGCAAAACTGTCCGCGCTAATCCCTACTTCGCCTACATAGTCCTTGTTGGCCTGCTGGATATCTGCCTCTGAAATATGTTCCAGCAGCTCTGTTTTAACAGCACCGGGACATACAATGGTGGTACGGATATTATAGGGCTTAAGCTCCATACGCAAGCCTTCCGTTAAGGCGCGAACCGCATATTTGGTAGCCGAATAAACTGCAGAGCTGTAAAATACTTTATGGCCGGCCACAGAAGAAGTGTTGATAATCTGGCCGGACTTTTGCTCTTTCATATATGGCAGAACAGCGGCAATGCCATTGAGCACTCCTTTTATATTGACATCTATCATGGTGTTCCACTCCTCTACATTTATCCGGTCCATTGGAGACAAAGGCATGACCCCAGCATTATTCACGATGACATCTACGCGTCCAAATTGCCGGACTGCCGTGTCAACCAGGTTCTTTACCTGCTCCAGATCTGTCACGTCCACTTCTACAGCAAGAGCTTTCGCGCCCGTTTGCTGAATATCTTTTGCCAGCTTGTCAATTCTGTCAGCTCTTCTAGCCCCTAATATCACTGTTGCTCCCAATCCTGCCAGATGCTTGGCAGCAGCCTCTCCCATCCCGCTGCTTGCTCCTGTAATGATTACTACTTTATCTTTGATATTATTTTCCATAATTAATTATATTTAATTTCAATTCTTTTTGAAAAACTATTTTGCACTTTGATACAACTTATCGGTTACCGCTTCGTTCCAGTTTACAATTCCTTTTTCAGTGTTTGGAACGATGTACAGTTGCTGCAAACCCACATCAGCGCTAGCGCCGTGCCAATGCCTTACATTTGGAGGACATTTTATGACATCCCCTTTTTTGATAATTTCAACAGGCCTGCCCTCAATCTGATGATAACCAACACCATCGGTAATAATCAGGATTTGACCAGAAGGATGACTGTGCCAGTTGCTTCTTGCACCAGGCTGGAAATATACATTGCCAACCGCTGTTGTAAAAACGCTATCGGCATCAACCAGACCGGTATTGTATGCATTACCTGTAAATAAATCTTTTGAACCTTTTTCACCTTTTGGAAAAATTTGAGTCAGCTGGTTTTTATCTCCATTTATTTTTTCCTGATTTTTATCCTTATTGCAAGCTATTGCCAGCACGCAAATTATAAGTGTCACTGCTATTTTTAAATTACTTTTCATAATGATCCTGTTTTAATTGTTTTCAAATTTCACAACTACATTTCCATTACCCAATGCATCGGCCAGTCCCGCAGGATTGTCAATGTATCCGAGTTTTGTATAACTATAGGAAGTGCTGAAACTTTTATAAAAAAGCACCAGCACATTGTCGCCGTAAAGCATTAAATCACCCGCTTTTATATCGCCTCCAACTGAAGCATTTGTTGGAAGCGGACCAGGGAGATCGTAGTACTTTTCATTGCCGTTCAGTTCGTTCATATTTATGGTCAAGGGAAGCTTTGCTTTTAGTGCAGCGGCGCTCGGGTTGTTATACAATGTCGCCGTAAAAACTGCTGTACCAATTGTAATTTTCATTTTACTTGTTGAATTAGTATTAGTATTTTCATTTCCATTCTCATTGTTTTGCGGTAGCGTTTCATTGTCCTTGCTGCAGCCTGCATTACAAAAACAAAAAACGAAAACAACAGCCGTAACGCTTAGAAAAGATTTCAGTTTCATACGATATGCTTTAAGGTTAAACATTTTTAATGAATTTTGCAGGAATCCCGCCAACTATGGTGTTATCGGGAACATCTTTGGAAACTACTGCCCCTGCCGCGACAACTGCATTTTCCCCAATAGTAACGCCGGGCAAAATAGTGGCATTGGCACCAATCCATGCATTTTTTTTAATGTGGATAGGTTTTCCAATCAGTCCTTTTCTCTCCTTGGGATCTAAGGGATGGTTTTCGGTAACAAGACTGACTTTCGGGCCGATTAAAACGTCGTCTTCAATGGTAATGCCGCCGAGTGCCAAAAAGGTGCAGTCAAAATTGATAAATACGTTTTGACCAATTCTAATATGTTTTCCGTAGTTAATGTAAAGGGGTGTAAAAACGGTTACATCCTGAACTTTTGTATCTAAAATTATGCTCAGTATCTGTGCAATTTCCTCTGGATTTGAGGAATTATTCATCTGGTTAAGCAATGCTTTGACAGCAAATGCCTCTTCTCTTAATCTGCCTAGTTGCGGATCGTTTGGAAGTATCGCCTCACCGGCTAAAAGCCTCTCAAAAATATCTTTTTGAGATGATAAGGCAGCGGAAATAGGGTCTTTATCTGACATAATATTTGAATTAAATATTCAGATACAAAGATAAGGCTGCCTTTAAGCAGGGAAGTAACGATTATCAAACCAAAGCTTAAGAAATTCAAACTTCAGCCAGACGAAACGCAGTGGGATTGGTTCCCGTAGTCTTTTTGAAGAAATTATTGAAGTAGGTTGGATAATCAAATCCCAAGGCATATGCGATCTCAGAAATACTCCAGTCGGTATGCTGCAAAAGCGCCTTGGCTTCTGTGATGATTCGCTCTGTAATATGGGTCGTTGTTGGTTTTCCCGTAACTTCCTTTACAGCCCTGTTCAGGTAATTAATATGCACATTGAGATGCTGGGCATAATGCTGCGCCGTTCTTAATTGGAGCGGATTCGAAGCGGTTTCAATAGGAAACTGTCTTTCCAGCAGTTCTAAAAACACAGATGCTAATCTGGAAGAAGCATTCTTGTTTTGCTCGAAATTCTCAGAAGGTTCCATTTTTAAGGATTCGTGAATAATCAGACTGATATAATTTCGGATCAGCTCATCTTTAAATACATAATCACTTTTTTGCTCGGCAATCATTTTCTGAAAAATAGTATTGAGAAAGCCTCTCTGTTCTTCTGTGATTTTCAAAACAGGGGTCCCGCCTATTTTAAAAAAGGAAGATTGCTGCAGGCTTTCAGAACGTTCGGAGTTTTTAAAAAACTCCTCAGAAAATAAAATAGTGTAACCAACGTATGTCGTAGAAATGGTTTCCCACGAATACGGAATGTGCGGATTTCCGAAAAAAAGAATCGTTCCTTCCTGCTCATAGGTTTTATCAGAATAATGAATCTTGCTTTTTCCCGTAGTCAGACAGATTTTATAAAATTCCTTTCTGCTGTAGGTTCTGGTTTCTGCGCCATCATCCTCTATCTGAAATGCCTTAAAACCCTGGAGTTTCAGTTCATTGTTAAACTGCGAAATTTCTCTTGTTATTATCTCTTTCATAATGCAAAGTTAAGAAATTCAAACATACAATAACTCTTAATCTTAACTTCGACCTGTAAACTGGAAAATAGAACATTTTGGTTCAAATTACATTCTCCAAGGACAAATTGGATCTGTAACAGATCCTAGCCCCGATAGCAGTGGAAATCCTTTTGTGCCGGGGTTCGGCACAAAAGATTGGAACGTATAGCGGGAAAAAGCTCCAAAAAAAAATTTAAACATAAAACACAATACTATATACAATTGACCCGGAGTTAGCGGGAAAAGCGCCCAAAAAATAATATCTAACCTAAAAACCAAGTGATTCAACATTGTCCATGTATATAATAATCAAAAAATAAAATTACAACTTCCCATACAACCAAAAATTACCACAAACACCACCGTAATTCCCAAAACCCGATCAAAAACCCAAAAACCGCAGCCAAAAACACCCAGCCCCTATGACCCGCAGAACCCTTATAAGGAACGGCGCCGTTTCAGGAAAAAAACACAAGTAAATAACAAGAGTAATGGACCAGCTGAACCCTTTAACGCAATTCTTCAAAGCAGTAGAAAAAGACCAGCGCAGCAGCATTACCCCTATTGGAATTTCTGCGGCACTGCTGCAGTTCAGAACTGCTGCAGGCTATACGAATCCTATTAAAGTAACAGGCATGAAATTATGAAGACTGCCAAAATAAGCGGCCTGTTACCTATCACAGATGCACCGGAGACCTAAATGAGTACGGTTATATCAATTATCTTCCAAAGAGAAACAGAATCAGAAGAGCATCATTTATTTCACCCTTTAAGAGTTTACTCAAATTCTCAGTAAAAGACAGCAGAGCTGTTTTATGGGAAACCTGGGTTCTATATCTCACCAGTTGATTTTTTTTTTGCCGCAAAAGTTTAGGTGTTTTTTAAAGATATTCCACCGCTGTAAGTTTTGCGGCAATATCATGGCGCGCACTATTTGGATCAATATCCAACACCACATCCGTTTTTTTTTAAGATTGTTTTTTTCGCTTTTATCAAACCTTACCGGCGAATACAGTTCTTTTTTAGAATTTGAAAAATCAATATCCAGTACTTACAAGTTTAGAGAATATAGGACCCCGCATTATTGTTAGGGTTTATAATTCGTTAGTCATATGTGCCGCAATTTTGCCGCAAATCATTACTGTCTCTTTTTTTATAACCATAAAAAGATCTTTATCAAACTCAGTTGTGAAGTAAGACCTGCAAGATACATTTTATCTGATAGACAAAATATCCATCAGCTGCTTAATCAAATTAGTTTCCGCAAGCACGTCTTCTATATTTGACTTATGCTTTAAAAGAGCTGCCGGCAAACAGCTCTTTTTAGTCCTTGCCAAATAATAACTAATTCAAAAAATTGTAAAGACCATTAAAATTAACCTTAAGAATTGCCGTTCTTTAAATTCTATTTATTTAACACAGACTCACTTTTCTCTGCCTGCATCATTACTTCTACTTTATTAGCATTTGGCAATACCTCGCCTGCATATTTTTTAATGTCTTTTACAGAAATACTTTTGATTAAATTTTCATAAGCATCACTGCCAATAAATTTATCCCCGGTTTTTAACTGATCTACAATCGTGTTCATCCAATAAGAATTTGATTTAATATTCTGCTGATTGCTTTTAATTAAATCTTCTTTTATATCTGATAAATCTTTATCTGACACATCATTTTTTACAATTACATCCAGCTCGTTATATACAATTTGAAGCAGTTTTGTATCTTTTTCAGGATTACAGTCAAAGCTTACGCGAAGAGAAAAAACCGGAGTCGGACTTTTCGATAATGAACTCTGTGTCTGCACGCCATAGCTTCCGCCCTCGTCTTCTCTGATTTTATCTAAATATCGTTTGTCTAACAACTGCGATAACATATAGGCCATAATCTGATTTTTCTCGGAAAAGGCTGCATTTCTGTTCTCCAGATGCATATAAATACTGGTTTTAGGAACGCTCATTTCTCTGACGAGTTTTTCTTTAGAAAATCCTTCTGCCATTCCTGTTTTGTGATCAATAAACTTTTCCTGAGTATGACTCCCTGCGATATTTCCTAAATATTTATTGATGGTTTCAAGGTCACCCTCAGCAATATTTCCAACAAAAACAAAAGTAAAATCAGAAGCATTTGAGATACGCTGTTTGTAAATTTTAGAAGCATCATCAAATTTTAGTTCTCCAAGGTTTTCTTTACTTAAAAGAAAAGTTCTTTTGCTGTGATTTGTATCTAATAAAGCAATTGTATCGCCAAAAATTTTACTGTTATCCTCAGTTACATTTTCAAGTGCATTGCCATAATAATCAATGATTCGCTTGTAAGCCTGAGTTTCAAATCTTGGATTTTTAAAATATAAATATGTGAGTTCTAAAAGTGTTTCTAAATCCTTTTTTACAGAGCTTCCGCTAAAACCTTCGTAATGTTCCCCAATAAACGGACTCACTTTTACTGTTTTTCCCGAAAGCTGTTTTTGTAAATCGGTAACTTTAAATTCTCCTAATCCAGAGTTTTTGGCTAAAACCGCTGCAATCTGCGACGATGCTAAATCCTCTTGCGGCAATAATGATATTCCTCCCGGACTAAAAGCAGAAAAAAGAATCTGATCCTGCGCCAAAGTGGTTGGATAAATAATTACTCTGGCTCCATTATCTAAAACATATCCTTTAGCCTCCTTGATTCCTTTAATTTCAAATCTTTTGGCAATTGGTTTAACTGTAAGTTTATCGGTCACCAAAGCAGCATTTGCAATGGTTTCGGTATAAGGTTCTAACTTTTGCTCTTTTACTTTTTTAATTACCTTTGTATAATCAGCTTCTGCTGGATACGTAACATTTTCTTTTTCCGGTCCTGAAACGGTTAAAACCTGATTTTTTTCTGTCGGAAGTGCACGAAATACTTTATTAATTTCATTGACATCTACTTTTGACAAAGTTGTTTTTACAAGCGCTGCTTCATCTTCTAAACTCATTACAGGCGAGGCTTCCAAAAAGTAATTCTGCAATTGCGAAGCCCAGTATTCATTGCTGATTTTGTCTTTATTTTTTAGCTGATTTTCATAACCCGTGCACATATTTTCTTTTACGCGATCCAGTTCTTCTTTTGTAAAACCATTTTGAATTGCCCTCTCATATTCTGTATACGCCTGCTGAAAAGCTTCTAACAATCTTCCGTTTTTAGGATTTACGGTCAAAGTAAAAAAAGAAGTCAAACGGGTTAAACCAGAATAACTTAAACCTGCGCTTAACAAAGCAGTTTCGTTGTTTACCGTATATTCTCTAAAACGGTTGTTCATCATCTGCAAAGCCAATTGTTCTGCAATACTATTTTCAAATACGGCAAAATCTTCAATCAGCGGTTTATTCTTTTTAAAGTTTAACGAAATAGATGTTTTCTGAGCTTCTTTGTCCAAAGCCAGTTTGTACAACAATTTATCGTTATCCGGAATTGCTTCATAAGTACGCTCGGCAGCATTGGCTGGCATTGGAATTGACCCCATTATTTTCTTAACCTGCTGTTCTATTTTTGCAGGATCAATATCTCCAACAATAATTACCGCCTGATGGTTTGGGAGGTACCATTTTTTATAATAATCTCTTAATAGTTTGTATTTAAAATGCTGAATAAGATCCATATCTCCCAGAACATCTCTTTTTCCGTATTTTGAACCGTTGTAAATGACCGGTTCTAACTGCGATCCAATTCTTAAATCGGCATTTCTTCTGGTACGCCATTCTTCATGAATTACACCCCGTTCGGCGTCGATTTCGCTATCTTTTAGAGATAAAAACCCTGACCAATCGTGTAAAACGTATAAACACGAGTCTAATAAAGCGGGATTTTTAACCGGTACATTACTTAAATTGTAAACCGTTTCATCATGCGCAGTATACGCGTTAATGTCACGTCCAAACGTTACACCGTGTTTTGCAAGCATATTGATAATGCCTTTTCCTTTAAAATGCTCCGTTCCGTTAAAAGCCATATGTTCTAAAAAGTGAGCCAGACCGTTTTGGTTGTCATCTTCTAAAATAGCTCCAACATTCTGAACAAAATAAAAATCGGCTCTGTCTTTTGGCCATTCGTTATGAAGGATAAAATACTGCATTCCGTTGTTTAAATTGCCATGAACTACATCTTTCCGTAAGGGAATTGTAGTTTTAAATTGTGCCGATACCTGAGTTAAACCCAGAATCATAAAATGCGCCAGAAATAATTTTGCTTTCATTTTGGTTAATATTTTTTTTTTGATTGATTTTTCCTGAATTGTAATTTGAAAATGGTATAAGAAATTACTGCTGTTAATTTGAAGGTCTCAAAAGAAACCTTCAAATAACAGTCTTTGGATTGTATTAATGTATCGGCTTATATTACATCCAGTCTGTTTTTGCTGTACCTTTTAGGTAATAGTCAAAATACTGCTGCATTTTGTTGGTCCAGTCTTTTTTGTTTGCTGCATCTTCCAGAGAATGTCCTTCTTTTTTGTAGTTGACCAGCAAAGCAGTTTTCCCTAAACGGCGAAGTGCAAAAAACAAGGATTGTCCTTCCTGATACGGTACCGCACGGTCGTTATCGTTGTGAAAGATAAGTACAGGAGTTTTAATATTCTTAGCAGAAAAAATCGGGGAGTTTTTAATGTAGCCATCGAGGTTATCGTATAACGAACTTCCCATTCGGTATTGATCGGCTTCGTATTTGAACATAGTCGAAATACCGTTTGATCGCATAACAGGATAATTAGCCGTAAAATTACTTACTCCCGAACCTACAATAGCACAAGTAAAAATATCAGATTTAGTCAATAAAAATGACGTTTCATAACCGCCAAAACTATGTCCCTGAATACCAACTTTTCCTTTTTCGGTAATACCTTCTGCAATTAAATATTTGACACCGCTGATTACGTCATTATAAACACTTTTTCCGGGATCTCCGTACGTGTAATGTACATCTGGCTGAAAAATAATATAGCCCTGGCTCACTAATGTTGGAATATTGATGTTTGAAGTACTAACCTCAGGGGCTTGATATACATTGAAATCTTCCGTATGTTTTTCGTAAAAATGAACGATAACCGGATATGTTTTTTTACTGTCGTAATTCTCTGGAAGGTAAAGATTACCCTGATTTTCTTTTCCGCTGAAGCTCTTCCAGGTCAATATTTTTGAAGTTCCCCAGAAATATTCTTTTTGCTGCGGATTAATATCGGTAATTTTCTGCTGTGATTTAAAATCTGAAGTTGCCCACCATAAATCGGGGAAAACAGTATAACTTTCTTTGGCAAATAAAATACTTGAATCATCTCCGGAAACGGCTTCAACTCTTACATTGTAGTCTGGGTTTGCAAATACTTTTGCTATCGAATTATTGTTGGATAATTTGTAAATTCCTTTAGATTTATGCACAATATCAAAACCTGTGAAAGTGATCGATTTTCTCTGGTCTAAGTCGCCAATAAAACCCGATTCGTTATAACGAAGTTCAATATTATTTTTTCTTCCGTAACCCTGTGTTATGGAATACGCCTTTTTTTGATTGGTAAGATCTATTGCCCACAAATCAAACTCATCATAAAGGACAACTGTATTTCCATTGTTTAACCAGCCTGCGATTCCGAACGCAGTATTACTGGATTTCATATCTACATTATCATCAGAAACGGGATAAGGAATTTGTGAACTTATGTTTTTAAACTGCATAGAAGCATTGTCAAAAACGGTCCAGACTTTTTGCTGTTCATCATAAAAAACAGCAAAACTTCCCTGCGGATTTAAAGCTACACCGCCAAAAACTCCTGTCAGCACTTTTGTAGATCTGCCAGTCAAAGCATCGATCCAGTACATATCACTGCGTTCGTTAAAAGTCCAGTCTACTTCTATTGTGTATGGCTTTTTATCAATTGCAAAAACTCCTTTGAAATTACCCGATTCAGGAATAATTACCTGATCAAATTCACCGGCAGAAGCTACTTTTATGACTTTCTTGCTTTGGATATCATAAATAAATTTTGGTTCGCTTGGGAGTGTTTTTGAATTTCGCAGCATTTCCTGTCTGCGCTCCATACTTCCCTGGTTGGACCTCCAGATTTCGATATTTGATTTGGGAATCTGTGTGTTTTCCTGACGTTTATTTGAGTTCACTAATAATGAAACAAAATTGCTGTTTTCATTTAGTCCGTAAGCTGTTTTGGAAATGGAATAATCAGGGTCATTTAATTTAATATCATCATAATTGAATACTAGATTTGTCGCATTAGTTTTCAAATTAAAATAATACAGCATATTGAAATCGGTGCTGTTAGTTCCTTTTAGAGTAAAAGTACCGCCGTCTTGTTTTTCATTTAATTGAAAATCACCGAAATCAGCTGCTTTTCCGCTGTAAACAGTCTGTTGTTTTCCTCCGGGAAATCCGTGTTTTAAAAATACTTTATCTTTCTCTATCTGAACATAAACAATTGAGTTGTTCTTTAAAAAACGGGACGATTTTATATTATTTACAGAAATACTGTCGCTGCTTTCTAAATTATAAAAAACCACACGCTGCAGAAAAAAATCTCCTTTAACAGCTTCCGGACGCGAATAGTACAAAAAATCTGTTCCGTCAAGAGCATTGGTGTAATGCTTGCTTTTCCAATTTTTTTTTACGCCTGTTTTTAAATTTTGCAAAACCGTACTGTCTTTTTTACTGTACTGAATCCAGTCTTTTTTACCGATGAATTTTAAATCACTGATATCATTGAGCACCAAGCGTTTTCCTTTTGGAGCTTCCTGAATTACGGTTTGTTTTTTATTTTCCTTTTCTTCATCCTGAAAAACGGTGGAGTAAGACATCCATTTACCATTGTACGATAAAGATTTACTGTTGATTCTCTGCCATGATTGGTAAGCCGATTCGTCGACCGTTTTTTTCTGTGCCGATAAACTATGTACACTCAATGCGAGTGTACATAGTAAAAGTATATTTTTCATATTTTTTGATTTTCAAAAAGAAATTACTCTTTCTTTAAAGCATTAATCACCTCTGTAAGTTCGTCAACCAACTGACCTGGATTTCCTGAATAGCCTTCAGATGTAAATCGGATTTGTCCGTTTTTAATGACTACTTTTCTTGGAATTCCGCTTGATTTAAAGATAGCTGCATATTTAGAAAACGATTCGTTATTCGTTCCTCCGCCTTTTTTAACCAAGTCAAAATAAGTATCCAGTTTTAATCCTTTTTCTTTTAAGTAAGCCAATGCTTCTTTTTTGTATCCTTCTTTGGTTTCCTGAGTGCTTATGAAATAAACCTCAACTTGTTTGTCTTCTTTAAAGTTGTTTACCAATTGCTGCATTGCCGGAAAAGCTTTTTTGCATGGCCCGCACCATGTCGCCCAAAAATCAATTACGATAATTTTTCCGCTGTCCAAGGCCAGTTGTTTTGTTTTTCCGTCTGCTGACTGTACCTTAATTGCAGGTGCAGGAACCGGATTCATGAAAGCAATTTTTTCTTCAGACTTATTTTCTTTTTTCAATTGCTCTAAATAAGCCGAAAAATCAGCTTCTTTTTTTCCTTCTTTTAAAAATGCTTCTTTTAGTTTAGCGGTTGATGTTTCAGATAATGCATTAGCTCTTGCTGCATTTTTAAGAACCTCAATTGTTGGCTTGTTTAATGCTTCTAATGCTCTTAAGTGAATATCATTAATACTCGCTTTTTCATAACGCTTTTGAAATGGCAGTAAATCGAAAGTTTCTAAAACTTCTTTGTATTTTTTCAGCATATCGTACATACGAATCTGAATCACCAATTGATCGTTTAGTCTATCCTTAGCATTTTGATTGGACTGATTTGGCGACCAGTAAATTCCCTGCATATAGGACAAGTCGTTTACTTTTTCCTGCATCAGCTTAATCATTGGTACGGCCATAGTTTCTATAACAGCAGGATCTATTACTTTTAAATACAAAGCTTTAGATATATTTTGATGATAAGCATCATTCAAATTAGCAAAATTCATAGTCGGAATTAAAGCTAAAACACTTTTGTAATCTTTGGTTTCAAAATAATATCCAAATTGCGTTTTTGCAATGTTATCATAAAAATACTTTTGAGAATCAGGTACATCAGAAGTGTATGGAAAATCAATTAAAAATTGTTTTATTACTTTGTTTTTCTCTGCTCCATCTGTAATTGGCATTATTTTCTGATAGGCTTTAAATCTTTGAAAAGCGCCTTTTGGAAATTGTTTTTGAATTACCGTTTCAAGAGAATCTGCTTTTGCCTGATCTTTTAGTTCGAATTTATATAAATTGTGAACTTTTAGAAAAACTTCCTCCGGCTGACCGTTCATTTTCTTTGTAAAATCTCCTAAAAAGCGGTGACCTAATTCATCGAATTTCTCTGGTCTCTGAACCTTTAATATTTTGATATAGGTATCAATAAATTTTGGAAAATTGTTTCCATTAGCAGCTGCTTCTTTTTTCAACCAATATTCTGCAGCATCTCCGTCGATTGTAAAATCTTTAAAATAACTGTCAAACTGAGAATTAAAATCTTTGTTTCTAAACGTTGCCCAGGCTAAATCTGCTCCCGGCATTTTTACTTTTGGCTCTTTAAAGACAACCAAAAGATAACCTGTGTCTTGTCCTGTATCTTTAACTAAACCATTGTCTGTATTTCCATAAAATTTAAAAGCCATGAAGCCGCAATTTTGCGGAACAGTATAATTTACAGTCCAGACCGCGCCGTTTTTCTTCATTTTAAGATCTTCAATTTCCCATCTGTAATCATTAAAAACATAAGCATAACCATTGATTTCTTTGATATTTTCCAGCGGTCCTCCTTTTGCGTCATACGTCATATTCAAAGCCGTTCCCGGAAGGGGAACATCGACCATTCCGGTTAATCTTGACTTTAATTCCTGACTTGTTACTTGTAAGGTAAAGACACAGAACGCCAGTACCAAAAATTTGATATTTACTATTTTCTTTAACATTGTTGTTGTTTTTAATTACCCAATTCCGGGTTTAAATCAATATAGTTTTGATTGATTGGAAATACATATCCATCGCTATTAGGCGCGAGAGTATACGTCTGATTTTTGAAAACTCTGGTATATGTTTTTTGATAAAGAGGATCCAGATTTAATCGTCGCTGATCAAACCAACGAAATCCTCTGCCTACAAACTCTTTTTGTCTTTCAATAAGCGCCAGATCCAGAGCTTCTTTGCTTGTTGCTGCAGAAACCTGATACGTTGTACCCGTTTTATAACGCTTTGCTCTTACAATATTCAAGTTATCAACTGCTTGCTGTGTTTTCCCTAATCTTGCGTAACACTCGGCAGAAATTAAATACATTTCCGGCACCGATACTCCAACGTTAATTCCGTTAGTATAACTATATCTGGTCATACCAAATCCTCTACCTGTGTAAGTAGGAAAAAAATTGCTTCCTGCTATTGTATAATAATTGTAACGCAAATCGTTGCTGTCAAAACTATTTAATAGATCATTTGATAAAGGAGATCCGTCATAAGTAGTCAACAAGGTTTTTGAGAATATAACTTCGGGATTCTGAACCAAAACGGGATAGCTGTATGCTGTAGCTAATTCTTTAAAATCTATCAAACCGTTTTGCAAAGCCAAAGCTTTTTGTGCATTATCCAGACTCAATTGGTAAGAGCCCATATAAAGATAAGTTCTGGCCAATAAAGCATAAACCGCTCTTTTTGACGGCAGGACATTAAATGGCGCTGCATCCTGAATATCATTATCCAAAGCACTGTTTAAATCTGAGATAATTTGATCGTAAACCTGACCCACGGTACTTCTGTCTAATTTTGAAAACAATTCGGGTGCTAATAATAATGGAACTGCTTTTGCAGAATTATCTGAAGCCGGATCAAATTGCGGACCATATGTGTTTACCAGTTGTAAATACGCAAACGCTCTGTGAACAAAAGCTTCAGCATAAATTTCTTTTTTCTCTGCGTCACTTCCGTCCTGACTTCCCATTACTCCGTCAATAATTACGTTGCTGTAATAAATAGCCTTATATAAACCGTTCCAGTCTGAGTCACCCTGAGACGGATCGTATATTTTGTCCTGCCAGGTATAAGCATTAGACCAAATAGTCGAAACGCTATTTTGGTAGGTTGTTGGAAATTCTGCATCGGCGCTCGCAAGCAGATAAATTCCTCCTCCAACAGTCATGCTTTCATAATTGTTCGCCAAACCTCTGTAATCAGATGTATATTTTAAGATTCTGTTGTTTCCAACGGGTTCTACTTCGACATAATCTCTACAAGAGTTTAATAAAAGTACCGGCAGGAAAATATATAGTGTGAATTTTAGCAATTTCATAAAATCTATTTTTTAAAATTAAAAACTACAATTAAACTGTAAAGTATAATTACGCTGTGGTGCAAGTGTATTATAGTTATTATTTGATAAGTATTGAGGATCAATACCCTGGTCATTTTTAACCCATAATAAACCTAAATTTCTCGCTGCAAAATTGAAGCTTAACGACTTTATAAAAGTTTTTGCCAGCCATTCTGAAGGAACATTATACCCTAATGATATTTGCTGTAATCGAATATTATCTGCAGGCAAGACGTTGATATCGGCCATTTGATAACGGTTTAAACTATTAAAACTAATATTTGTTAATCCCGGAACATTGGTAACAGCTTCGTCTCCGGCTTGTCTCCAACGATCTGCAATAAGTTCATCTTTTGCGACAGCACCATATTGAGCACCAGAATAAGTAGGATAATTTTGTAATACTGTGTTTCTAAATACATGACCCATGAAATACGTAACCTGAACACCCAATGTGAAATTATGATACGAGAAATCATTCATTAACCCACCAAAATAAGGCGCAACAGTAGTTCCCATATATTTCAGGTCATCCGGAGAAACATTCGCGATACCTTGGGAAGCATTTATAATTGTACCATCTTTTTTAGAAACGGTAGATTGTCCTGTTTCATCCAGACCAGCCCACTTATAAGCGTACAGGTATCCTATTGTTTCACCCAATATCGGACTTGAACCAAAATACTGGTTTGTAGATGTAGCCTTAAAACGAGAATCTGTTACTTCGTTGGTATTATAGGCAAAATTGAAATTACTGTTCCATTTAAAAGCCTTATTGATTATAAGTCCTCCAATATTTACATCAACTCCGTGTCCTTCAAGTGTTCCTGTATTGTAATTTAAATAAGACCAGCCATAGGTTGGATTATAAGGTATATTGGTTAAAATATCTTTTGATTTTTTGTAATAAAGATCAACACTTCCGCGTAAGCGATTATTAAAAACGCCATAATCTAAACCAAAATTAAGAGTCGATGTTGTTTCCCATTTAATTTCAGGATTTTCCGGTAATGAAATAGAAGCTGTTGGCAATTGCGTATTAAAATCAATAGATCCAACCGAAATGATAGCACTTTGACTTCCGAATCCGCCGCCGGGTGCACTTCCCGATTTACCATACGTAACTCTTGCCGATAAATTGTCTAGCCAGCTTACTTCTCTTAAGAAAAATTCTTTATTAATATCCCATTTACTTCCCACAGACCATAATGGTAATGCTCTGTTTTTTCTGGAAGCTCCAAGTAAATTATAATCATCAAAACGTACACTTCCAGATATGTGGTATCTGTTCATAAAATCATAAGACCCTAATCCGTAATACGATAAATAACGGTCTCTGTATTTACTGATGCTATTATCTGAAGTTCCAATGTAAGTCTGCCAACCGTAGATCGTAGTATAATATGTTGTCGGGTTTACAGATTGTGATGAATTTGTATCGGTATTATAGCCATAATATCTTTGGCTTGATCCTTCTCTGCGTTCTTCTCTGATTTCTGAACCGGCTAAAAAGTGCAATCCATTATTTTCATTGAAATTCTTATTGATATTCATTTGAAAACGCATGCTTTGAGATTCATTAGATGTAGTCATATTATACAAATATGCTCCAACTGGTATACCATAAACCAATTTGCCGGCAGTATCTACTGAGGTCGCTTCATTGATCATATTTCGAACATAATAACTGTCCTGCTCGCTCAAAGATTTGGTTTTGTTGCCAATTGAAGTGTACATTCCAGATGCTTCAAAATTTAACCAACTGTTTACTGTAGCTGTTAAACTGGCATTAAGTCTTATGTTGGCTCCTTTTGTAATTACATTGGAATAATTTAATTCGTCAAGATAATTATAAGACCATGGCAGATATCCTTGGCTTTCAAATCCTTTCGCAACTTCTGGTCTGAAAAGAATATAACGGTCAACACCATTTCCATTTTCATCGGCAATCATATCATAAGGACGCAATGCGGTTGATGAAACATTGGATAAGGCTTCATTGGCAACGGTATTGGCCTGAAAACTGGAAGAAACGTAATTTATTCCTGTGTTTAATTTTAAAAAGCTTTTCAGCTGAAAGGAATTATTTAAAGTCACGTTGTATGATTTCGATTGATTACCTCTCATGGCTGCCTCATCTTTATTATACCCCAAAGACAAGTAATAGGTGCTTTTTTCACTTCCGCCGCTTACAGACAAATCATATTGCGTGGTTAATGAGTTTCTTAATAAATATCTGCCAATCTGATCCAGATTATCATTTTGCGAAAGCTTATCCAGCATCTGATCTCTCTCTGCCAATGAAATTGTTCCTCTTTTTTGCTGAAACATAATTTCCTGAGCAGCGCTTGGATTTTTACCTTGCCAATTGCTAATATCGTCTGCTGCAAATCCGCCATCAACCAAATCTTTTTCATAGTCAATATACTGCGCTGTATTCATGACACGCAATTTGCTCAAATCGATTTTATCACCTACTGTAGTTGTTGTGCTGAAATTAATTGTAGGCTCTGCTTTTTTACCTTTTTTTGTTACTACAACAATTACACCATTGGCAGCACGAGAACCCCAGATAGAAGCTGCAGCGGCGTCTTTTAAAACTGTAATACTCTCAACATCGTCCGGATTAATGTAACTTAAGATCGATTGTCCGGGAACTCCTCTTTTACTTAAATAGAAATCACTTATAGGTTGAGGAAAACCATCGATAACGATAAGTGGAGAATTTGCTCCATAACTATTTGTTCCTCTAATGGCTATATTACCTGTTCTTGGATCTACACTTACTCCTGCCATTTTTCCTTCCAGTCTCGATGCAATATCTACTGTAGGGACTTGTGCAAGTTCTTTTGCACCAATAACTTCAAAAGCTCCTGTTACCCTTTCTTTAGGAATATCTGTATAACCGTTTGAGGCTACTACTTCAACTCCTGTTAACTCGGTAACATCAAGACTTAAAATAACTTTTATATTTCTTTGATTGTTAATTGCAATTGTTCTCGGTTTATAACCTAAATATTCAAAACGAAGTGAATCATTGGCCGCTAAAGTTACTCGGAAATCACCTTTTTCGCGGGTAATATCCCAGGCTTGTTTTCCCACTACTATAACATTAACGCCAACTAACGGATTTCCTGTTTTATCGGTAACAATTCCTGTAACTTCATATTCTTCTTGTACTTGTTGCTGCGTTTTTTTATTTTTCTTTATAACAATTTGTTTGTCAATAATAGTATAAGTTAACCCTGTATTATACAAAGCCGTGTCTAAAATTTCAGGAACGGTAGCGTATTGATTGATACTTACTTTTTTAACAGAAGATAATAAATCATCATTGTAAAAAAATACGTAATCGCTTTTTTGCTGAATCGCTGTAAAAAGTGTTTGCAATGAAGCTCCCTGAACCTTTACTGAGATTTCATTTTGTGCTTTGGCAACGTTGGCGTAGATACTGGTTAATCCTAAATACAGAACTAAAATGAATACTCTCATAAATAAAATAAAAGTAAGGTTGATGATTTTTTTAGGCAATAGAGAGCCTATATCATGATTTTTATTCATAATTTTGTTTTAGTTTATCGATAATTGCAAGTGCAATTAAAATTTTACATAAGCCAAGAGATGTTCGAGCATCTTTTGGTTTTTTTTTTGGTCTGGTTAGATTATTTTATTCTCAGGTTTTATCTTACATCATAGGCACTCACAATTTATAGTCATTAATAATTAGTTAATAGTAATTTCTCTGGTTTTGTCATTATAAACAAACTCAAAACCCGTTGTGGCTTCTAATGTTTTGACCACTTTATCTAAATCATCATTAAGTTTGAAAGCCCCGGAATAGGTTTCGGTCTGGCTTACTTTTTTATTCATGACAAAATCAACATTATAATAACGTGTTAACTTGTCTAATACTAATGGAAGTTTTTCCTGTGAAAATTCATAATAGCCTTTTCTCCATGAAAATAAAGGCTCCACATTCTGAACAGTCATTTTAATAGTTTGCTGTTTTTTATCTAAAGCCGCAATCATTCCCGGTTTAAGAATGCCTTGAAGTGTATCATTATTGAAAAAGCCTTTTTTAGCATAAACCACCTGCACTTTTCCTCTTAATAATGCAGTTGTAACTTTTGCATCTTTGGCATAACAGCTTACATTAAACAATGTTCCTAATACACGTACACTATAATTGTTCGCTGCTTTTACAAAAAATGGTTTTGCTGCATTGTGCGCCACATCAAAAATTCCTTCCCCTTCCAGAAATACCTCTCTTGTACCTTTATCAAAAGAAGTAGGATAAATCAATTTAGAACCAGAATTCAGCCACACCAAAGTTCCGTCGGCCAAACTAAGCTGCGCTCTTTTTCCGTAAGGAACCAAAACCGTATTGTATTGGGCTTCGAGAGATTTTGTTTGTTTTATCTGCTTATTATTGACCTTAACTTTATTTCCTGATGCATCATAAGCAATCGTTGAGCTGTCACCAACTGTTACAGATTCCTGATTGGATAATACCAGTTTAACCTGATCACTTTTCTCAAAAGAAGAGCCGTCTGTTATATTGCTTTTTGCAAATTGCTCAATCGGACTTATTTCTTTTTCTTCTTTTTTAAAAACAACAGAAATTCCTAAGCCTATAAAAAGCACAGCAGCTACACTCCACGAAAGTGTGCGGAGTCTTTTTCTTCGGTTGCGCTGTTTTTCGAATGCAATGCTTTCTGCAATTCTCGCTTTTAAATCAGCTTTATCTTTTTTTGGTAAAATTTTGAAATTTGGGTACAAAATATTTTTCTTTTAGATTCTCTATTAGCTATAAGAATCAAAAGGCAAAAACATAGACAAAAAAAATAATGTTTTTTTAAAGTTTTTTTAAAGTTTAGCCCGAAGTTCTTTTAAAGACCTGTAAATCAAAGTCCTGCAAGATTCTAAGCTAATTTCTAAAGTAGAGGAAATTTCCTCATAAGATAAATCTTCACTAAACCGAAGGTGAAGTGCATAACGCTGTTTTTTGGTAAGCGAAGATAAAGCTAACGCTAAACTGGCGTTTTTATTTAAGGTTGTTTCGCTAAAGATAAGTTCATCTTCGGCAGAATCTGTTCGATATTCTCCTTCTGAAACAATATCAAGACGCAAGGTTTTAGTCTGCGATTTTAGTTTTTTGAAAATATCATTTTGAAGTGTTTTGAAAAGATAGGATTTTACAACCACATCTTTTGCAATTGTAGTACGGTAACGATGAAGATCGACAAAAATATCATGTATGGCATCCTGCACTAAGGCCTCGTCATTAGTGTATTGCATGCCAAACGTAAAAAGTGCATTTATATACCGATCATATAATTGATGATAAGCGTGAATATCTCCTTTTTTTATCTGATACCATAAATCAATATCTCTTTTTTCATTCTTCATTGAAGATTCTCTTGCCTTTAGGAGTTGTTTTCAACACAAAACTAAAAAAATTAAAAAATTATCAATAAAAATTTCATTTTTATTTCAAACTTTGCAGCTTTTTCCGCAATAAGAAAAAATAATACTACATTTTAACACTCTTAACATCAATGTACAGAATTATAATTAATAATATAGATTTATTAAACTATATTTTAAAAAGTTGTAAAGATCTTAAAATTGATTCTATTTGATAAAATCATGTGTTTTACTTTGAAAAACACGTGATTTTATTCCTTACAATTTTAAAATACATTTAATTATGAAAAATTTATTTTTGCTCGTCAGTATTCTGGCATCTGGAGGTGCTTATAATTCTTTTTTAAGTATGATTTTAAACGATATAATTTTATAAATTGGTTAGATATTTGAATGCTTCCCGCTACTAAGACAAAACACCACTTGAAAAAGTTGGTGTTTTCCTCGTTTATACCTTTATGATTCTCTTTGCGGGCACAGATTACAAATCTGCGCTATCGTTGTAAGTTATATTCGGTTAAAAGTAATTAGTACTGTCTTTCTCTTTCTTTTTTTACCAAATTTTTAGAAATCATTGCCGACGAGTTTTGATGTAGAGGGCATAAGGATAAATATACTGATCTGATTAATTAGAGGAACGAGAAATGAGCCGCTTGAGTAGCGCTATCATATATCGGGGGCACATGGTAAATTCTTTCAGATGGTTGTAATATTTTTCTTTACAGATATCCTAAGTACTTCCATATATTTTATCACGTTCTCCACCGTGAAGCCATTCTGATAATTGAATCTCTATTGGCATAAATTCAATTCCTGTACAATTTTCCTCCTCTAAATTTATCTTTAGTTTTTCTGAGACAATATAACTGACACCTCCTTGCACATTTGTTAAAAAGAAAAAATCCTCATCAACGTTATTTACTAACGTAAACTTCTCTATAAAAATCCCTTTGGGATAACCTTCTTCATCAATAATTTCTTTCATATTGAGATATTCATTAAAATTTTTGATATCTAACTCTCTTACTTTATCAAATGTATTTTCTGTTAAATATATTTGCGAACTATTAAAGTTTATAAAATGCATACCAGATTCAAAGAAATTCAATACCCAATAATTATCAACTTCATGATTCTTGTGTATTAAATTTGATTCATAAAATTGTAATCCTGTTTTTCTATAATGTTCGAAAATGCCCTTTAATTTATTACTAACTAATAATTTATTAGTAAATCCCATTCCTGATACATTTATTAAATCTGTGATTTTTGCCTTATCGTGTAAAATAGCATTGGCTGTAATAGGTACAAAATTAATTTTAGCAAAATGAGTATGTTCTATAAACTTGGGTTCATCCCAAACATCACAATTGTATTTAATATCTTTCACTTGAGGATAATGCCCTAACACTTTAGAATTAAGTGAACTTTTTATACTATAAAATTTCATTTATTAAAAATTTAATTGATTTATGTGAACCCCTGGGTTATTTGCTATCGCAGTCTTTACTTTGTTTACAATATTTAAAACAGCACTATAGGCTTGATCTGGTGTTGCATTTGCAGGAACTGCATCCAAATAACTTTGTATTATAGCGTCATATCTTGCATGACTCCCACTATAAATTGTATTGTTTAAAGGTATACCATTTAGTCCTTCATTCATATGAAGTGTATTTCCAGATTTAGCAGCTTTTTTAATAACAGGACTGTTACTTTTTGCCTATGGGATAATATGAAGTATTATTTTGTAAAAATAATATAATAACCCAAATCATAAAAAAAAATAGAAATATTAACATATGAGTCAGCGCCTTCTCTGACTTTAAAATCTATAATAGTAATCCGAAAGAGAAACCATACAACAATTAGGTTGTTTTAAATTTAAATTTAATAACAACATTCAATTTCTTAAGATCAGTTACAAAATGGTTCGAAAATTGTCCCGTTAGGGCTACTAAAAAAATATAAAACCTGAGAAATCTATATTTCTCAGGTTTTTTTGTGGTTCGATTCTAGCAACTTCAATTTTGCAGAACATATAAATTACAGTGTTTGCAGCAGAACAAGGTTCGAATCCCGTTATGGTAAAATGCCTTTTGCTTTTTAATTTACTCGACAATTATTTTTCTAGCAACAGCATAACCTTCACTTTCTAAATACACATAATAAATTCCTTTTGGGAATCCTGATAAATTGATGCTGTTAGTGTTTGAGCCATTAGCAAATTTGACAGTTTTTACCAACTTTCCTGATGTTTCGTACACATTTGCCTTTTCTAGCACAATGTTGTCAATATGTAATTCTCCTTTGGTCGGATTAGGATAAATGGCGATTTTGTCAAAAATTAAATCTTCGATTCCTAAAGTGCAAGTTGTTTTCGAATAAATTGCTAATGCATCTTTGGCTGTTGACCAATTGGCATTAGCATAAGCAGCATCATCTACCTGAATACAGGATAGTGAAGCATTTGTTTTGAAATTGACAGTAGCTAGTTTGCTATTTTTTCCATTGTTTAAATTCAAAGAGATCAATTTATTATTGGAACAATTCACATCTGTAAGAAGAGTATTCTGAGAAAGGTCTAAACTTACTATTAGATTGTTAGAACAACTCAATTTAGTCAACCATACATTTTTAGAAACATCTAAGGCCGTTAGTTGATTAGAAACGCTGGTTTTGGCATTGATTTTTTTATTGGTTGTTACCATACCATCACAATACAGTTCTGTAAGCTGGGTGTTTTTAGAAACATCTAAAATCGATAGTGGATTCTTTGAACAATCTAAATATTTCAGTGCCGTGTTAGAAGATACATCTATTGAAGTCAATAAATTTCCTTGACAGTTTAAGGTTTCCAGGTTTGAAAAATATTGGATACCTGATAAACTGGTAATACCGGAATTGGAAATATCTAAACTGGTTACATTTTTTATGCTGGACAATAAAACAGAACCGTCTTTAACAGTATCAATCCCTAAAGCGATTAACTTGTTCTCGAACTCACCGTTAACTTCAATAACGGCAGGGCAACTATGCGAATAACTTGCAGTAGCATCTTTGGCTGTAGCCCAATTTGCGGTAGAATAACTAGCATTATCCACCTGAATGCAGGTTAAATCAGGGTTGTTTGTAAAGTTATTGGTGCTTACAAACCAAGCATTCTTTCCATTCTGCATATTTAGACTTCTTAATTTATTATTATAGCAATAAAAAGTTCCTAAGCTGGTATTCTTAGAAACATCTAAAGCCGTTAATTGATTATCATAACAATCTAACTTTGTTAATCTAATATTTTTAGAAACATCTAAAGCCGTTAATTGATTAGAATAACAAACTAAATATACTAAACCGGCATTCTTTGAAACATCTAAAGCCGTTATTTGATTCTGATGACAATATAATTCTACCAAAGCAAAACTATTAGCAATATACAAACTCGTTAATTGATTATTTTCACAATGTAAAGTCTGTAAATTTCTAAAATCTTGAATTCCGGTTAAATCACTAATAGAACTGGAGGAAACATCCAAGTCGTTTAACCAATAAACGTTGGATGTTAACACTTTTCCGTCAGGAGTTCCAAAATCAATTCCTAATGAGATTAACTTCTTTTCAAAATTCACATCAGGAATAAAGGTGTATGCTGAGCAATCTCTGCTATAACTTGCAGAAGCGTCCTTATATGACTTCCAAGTGTTATTCGAATAATAATCGCTATCTGCCTGAATGCATCCTAAATCAGGGTTACTTTTAAAGTTTTTGGTATTGAGATATTCATTGCGTCCATTCTTCAAATTTAAACTCGTTAACTGATTCGAACTGCAGTCTATATTTCTTAAACCCATATTCTTAGAAACATCTAAATCTGTTAATTGATTAGAATAGCAATACAGGTCGGTTAAAGCAGTATTCTTAGAAACATCTAAAGTTTTTAGCTGGTTGGAATAACAATATAATTTGGTTAAAACACTGCTTTTAGAAACATCAAAACTTATTAATTGATTATTATGGCATCTTAGTTCTGTCAGCGAAACATTTTGCGAAACATTTAAGCTTGCCAATTGATTGGAATAACAGTATAATTCTATTAAAGCCGTATTCTTAGAAACATCCAAAGCCGTTAATTGATTAGAATAACAATACAGCAATGTCAGAGCTAAACTATTCGAAACATCTAAAGCTGTTAATTTGTTGGAATAGCACGTTAATTGCTCTAAAGCGGTATTCTTAGAAACATTTAAACTCGTTAATTGATTCGATTCACAATATAATCTTGTTAAAGCAATATTCTTGGACACATCTAAAGACGTTAATTGATTGCCATTACAATTTAAAAACTGTAAAGCCGTAAAATCTTGAATTCCAGCTAAATTAGTAATAGAACTGCTTGAGACATCTAAAGAAGTTAATGCAGCAATCTTAGCTGTTGGCACTTTTCCATCAACTGCTCCAAAATCAATTCCTAAATAAATCAGCTTCTTCTCAAAATTCACATCAGGAATAAGGGTATATTGAACAAAAGCTGAGCAGTCTAAACTATAACTTGCCTCAGCATCTTTGGCTGTCCAATTGGCAGTAGAATAAGCCACATTATCTACCTGAATACAGCTTAAGCTATTACTATCAAAGGCACTATTGGTCGATAATTTAGAATTATTTCCATTTTTCAAATTAAGACTTACCAATTGATTATCAGAACAATCTAGATATGTCAAAGCAGTATTCTTGGAAAGATCTAAGTTCTTTAGTTGATTATTATAACAATGTAAAATTGTTAAAGAAGTATTCTTAGAAACATCTAAAACTGTTAGTAGGTTATGATAACAACGTAACTCTGTTAAAGCAGTATTCTTGGAAACGTCTATAGTTGTTAAGTAATTGCTTCCAAAACTCAAGTAGGTTAAAGCGGTATTCTCGGAAACATCTAAAGACGTTAATTGATTGCTATCACAAAACAAAGATTTTAAAGCAGTGAAATCCTGAATCCCGGTTAAATCGGCAATGAAACCGACTCCCCTAACATTTAAGGTAGTCAGGGTGTTTATTTTTGAAGTTAAAACTTTACCATCTGGTGTGCCTGAATCAATTCCCTGACGGATTAGTTCTGCCTCAAAATATGCATCGGGAATCAGGGTGTATTGTTGGGCAAAAGAAGATACGCTGACAAAGAATATTAAATAAAGTAGTTTTATTTTCATAGGTAATGTTTTGTTAATATTAAAGCTCCTCAAATATATAGAATATTAACTACTATCTTACATAGACTGTTAAAGAAATCAAAAAATGTTTTAATCAAAAAAACATCTGCAATTATATTTTTAAAAATTTCAAAGGAGATTATCCCAGATATTTAGAACCAGAAAATTTAGTATTCAGTGATTTTTATTTTCTTCAAATCATCAAGAAAATGATTCGAGAATTGTCCTGTTAGGGCTGCAAGATCAATGCAAAAAACTGAGAAATCTAGATTTTTAAAGCTTTTGTGTCGTTTGATAAATTTTGAGTTTAGTGCGACAATCATGGCAAATCATTTTGTACAATTCATACCTTATTTCACACAAGATACTAAGGCGGTTTTTAAAAATCCTCACTAATCTGAAAATTAGATTTTTATAAAAAATAGTTAAGGGTGCATTTCTGCACCCTTAACTTCACTGCATTTTTTTTAGCCCATCCCAAAAAGCTGCAAGATACTGCCTGTTACTTGTATTAATATTTTATTTACTAAAAAATGCTTTTTCCAAATTCTGATGAAATTCTTCTGCGCCTAATTCCAAACGCTTTTTGTAATCATCATTAGCAACTTCTCCAACCAAATAACGCAGTTGATTTTTACCATCAGTCGCTGCCTCATAAATAACTTCTGAGACCGTTTCGACTGGTGCCAGATTGCCTATAACCTCATCACTGAAGAATATTTTTTTGAAATTATCAAAAAATTCATCATATGCAGGATGCTCAGGCACAACTAAAGAACGGCCGACAAAATCAGTTTTTGTAGGTCCCGGCTGAACAGTCTTTATCTGGAGGCCAAGTTGATTCAATTCAAACGCCATACTTTCAGTCCAGCCTTCAATTGCCCATTTAGTTGCATGATATAAAGAAAAGAAGGGGTAGGCAACTAATCCTCCTATTGACGAAATAGTAATAAACATCCCGCCTTTATTTTCTCTAAAATGAGGAAGAAAAGCTTTTGTCAATTGTATAACTCCGGTAAAATTAGTTTGTATAATTTGCTGCAGCTCTACATCAGAAGTTCCTTCCAGCGGGCCGACTGTTCCATAACCCGCATTATTAAGAACCACATCGATCTGGCCCAATTCCTGTGCCCTTTTAACTGTCTTCTGCATCTGCTCAGGATTTGTGACATCTAAAGGAAGCAGGGTAATATTGCTGTTTTCAGCTAGATCTGCTGCAGCTTCAGGTTTACGCATAGTAGCAATTACTTTCCAGCCTTTAGCTGCAAAAAAAAGAGCCGTAGCTTTTCCAATTCCTGATGAAGCTCCTGTAATAAAAATTGTTTTTGACATTATTGTATCGATTTAAAATTATTGATACAAAATTATATGCAGGGACAGGGGTCAGCTAACAAAAAACAATCTGATAATTACAAAAATCAAATAGCGCGAAACTGTTTAGGACTTAATCCTGTGTGTTTCTTGAAAAAATTATTAAAATGTGTATTTTCTTTAAAACCTAAAAAAAATGCAATTTCAGATACATCTTTTGATCCATGCTTCAATAAAATTTTTGCTTCCAATATAATCCTCTCATGCACTACTGCCGATGTTCGCTTACCTATAGTTTCGCGTAGTGCTTTATTCAAATGGTTGACATGTATTGACAAATGCTCAGCAAAATCTGAAGCAGAACGTAACTGCATTATACCTTCTTTATATTCATCGGTAAACTGCCTCTCGAGCAGTTCTAAAAATTCTTTTGTAATTTTCTTCGACGCATTCGAGTTACTTATCTCAATTTCCTTAACCGGCTGTGCCTTTACACCTATATGCAGAAGTTCGAAAACTAGTATTCGCATCCTGTCAAACTTATAAGCATATTGGGATTCCCAATCAGCATACATTTCTGCAAAAAGCTGTTCGGCTCTTTCTAACTGTTCATCAGAAAGCTCAACAACCGGTACAGCATTAGGCTTAAATACGGAGTAATCTTTCGGATTTCCAAAATGATGAAAAAAAGTACCTGTAAAAACACAGGAATATCCTTTTTGATCCTCGCTGATCTGTTCCCAGCTGTAAGGCACATGAGGATTTGCAAACAACAACGCCTGCTTTTCAATAACAATAGTCTGATCAGCATAGTGCACCTTGTTTCTACCGATTATGAGACTTATCTTAAAATATTCCCTTCGATTATAAGGAATTGGACTTATAAGGCATCCTGTTGGACCATTAAATTTAAAGACATTGAAATGACCTGTCTCAAATTTGAGGTTTGAGGGAATTGTAATGTAAAGTTCACTGTAAAAATCTTCTAATGTTTCGGATCTCATCATTTCTCAAAGTTACAAAAATCGAATGTTTGTCTAAGTAAAATGCTTAATTAAAAACAATATTATACAATGGCTGCCTTTTTTGCCTTAGAAAGTTAAGGCCTTTTTAAAAGATATTTTACAAGGCAGAGTTTTGCGGCAAAATTGTAGAGCGTCACATTTGGAAGGGATAACTTTTTTCAATACAAAATTACAAAATGCACCTTAAATTTATGTGTCGCTTTTATTTGCATATTCAGTTTTTATTTAGATGATAAGTTGTGCTGCCATCATTTAAATAAACTTCTGAATTTTACAGGCGATATATTTGTTTTATTTTTAAATAATTTAGAGAAGCTCTGACTGTGTTCAAATCCTAATTGAAAAGCTATTTCAGAAACTGTCAGTTCTGTAGTCGATAATTTTTCTTTGGCTTTTTGGATCAGTTTTTCGTGAATATGCTGCTGAGTTGTCAGACCAGTTACTGATTTTAATAAACTGCTTAAATACATAGGAGATATATTCAGGGATTGAGCCACAACTTGAACCGTAGGGAGACCAGATGTTTTTTCATTACTAAAATATTCTTCGATGATTTTTTCCACATTATCTAAAATCTTATGGCTACTTACTCCACGTGTTAAAAATTGCCTCTGATAAAAACGCTCGGAATAGTTAAGCATCGTTTCCAACTGGGAAACAATTATGCTTTGGCTAAATTTATCGATATTAGCCTTATATTCCTGTTCAATATTTTTCACGATAGCATTAAGCGTTGCTTCTTCCTTTTCAGAAAGAAACAACGCTTCATTTACAGCATAATTAAAGAATTCATACTGGCTTATATTTTTTGCCAGCGGAGTATTCCATAAAAAATCAGGATGTATCATGAGCACCCATCCACTTTTACTGCTGGCCAATTCTTCAATCTTTTCAATGCCAAAAACCTGATTCGGAGCTATAAAAAACATAACTCCATCATCGAAATCGTAATGACTTTGACCATATTTAAATTTAGCATCAATGCTGCGCTTTATAGAAATATGATAGAAGTCAAATACAAAATTTTTGTGGTTGATATCATTGGAGCATTCAAAAGTTTCATAATCAAATAAACTGATTAGAGGGTGCTGAGGCGAAGGCAGCCCCTTCATTTTATGAAACTCAGCAATTGATTTTACCCTATGTACCTGATGTTGAATCATATTACCAATTTACAAATATTAAACCATCATTCCTCCAGAGAGCTCAATTCTTTGTGCGTTAACCCACCCAGCTTCAGAAGTACAAAGGAAAGCAACTACTCCCCCAATATCCTCAGGTTCGCCAACACGTCCTAATGCTGTGATTGATGCTACTGCATTTCTTTTGTTTTTATCAGATTTTGTTGAACCTCCTCCAAAATCAGTTGCAATAGCACCGGGAGCAATGCTGTTAGCTGTAATTTGCCTGCTGCCTAATTCCTTAGCCAAAGATCTTGTGTAGGTTTCGATTGCTCCTTTCATGCTTGCATAAGCAGAAACATTGGGAAAAGTAAACCTGGTTAAGCCAGATGATATATTTATGATTCTACCCCCATCATTAATTAGGGGAAGTAATTTCTGTGTTAAGAAATAAACTCCTTTAAAATGGATATTCATCAGGGTGTCAAATACATCCTCAGTAGTATCCGTTACAGAACCGTATAGGCCTACGCCGGCATTATTAATCAAGTAATCAAAGTTTGGCGAGCCTGCATGTTCCGATAAATACTCACTCACCTGTTGCACGAAACTGTCAAAGGTTTTTATGTTACCAAGGTCCAATGGGTACGCGACAGCCTTTTGTCCAAGCGATAACACCTCAGAAACAACCTTATCAGCTTCGCTCTTATTACTGTGATAGGTAAAAATAATATTGTTTCCGTTTTTAGCAAGATTGACAATCATATCTCTGCCAAGTCCACGGCTTCCTCCTGTTACTAATGCAATTTTACTTTTAGTTGACATAACTTATTTATTTAAAATTTTACATAGCAAAGTTCTGCATATCCAGCCTTAGCTACGTAGCCAAAATATTGAATGTTGTAGCCATTTTATAATAGCAATCTACTATCCCTTATGTCTACTACTGTAACTTCAGTTTGTCTAACTCTTTATATACTTTTTTATTCTCTTCCTATGTTTATAATTACAATTCAAAATTCCTTAAACCAAGCGATTCATTCTGTCTAAATCGCGGTAAAATATTTCCAAGCGGGTCTCTAATTAAAATAAAACCAGCACACAGAAGTTAATCTATTGTTTTTCCCTGAATG
The DNA here is from genome assembly GCF_034044945.1 of Flavobacterium sp. CFBP9031. NCBI lineage: Bacteria > Pseudomonadati > Bacteroidota > Flavobacteriia > Flavobacteriales > Flavobacteriaceae > Flavobacterium > Flavobacterium sp. CFBP9031. Next base: position 232,302 of record NZ_JAXCWF010000002.1, on the reverse strand, counting down.
GTTCTGCCGCATCTCTCAGAATTTTTTAATATCTGTACAACACATTGCAGTTGATATGTAAAGCCCCAGCTGCTTAATTTTATTCTCTCTAAACTTTTAGAAAACCATTTTCAAAAGTATCCACTGTCGCATATATCATAAAAAAAACTTACAGCCATCACCACATTTTTCTCCCAGTAGAAGTATTGAGCTAAATTTAAAGTTTGTCTTGTATTTGCAAATTTAAGTATCGATCAAAAGAGGTATATAATTATGTAACGGCATTAACTTTAAAAAGAAATAAGTTGAAACCTCAGCAGCTGAGCATCTCCCAAAATCACACTTTTGATCTAATCCTGCTTAGCGTTTTTTTTGATACACCCAAATACGAGGCAATCATATGAAGAGGGACTCTATTGAAAATATTAGGATATTTTTTTATAAAATTATTGTATCTGGTTTCCGCACTTAAACTCATCTGTTCATATATTCGTTCTGTGCTCGCAATAAAGCTTCTGGTGGTTTTTTCTTCTACAAATTTCTGTAAAGAAGGTGCTGACGGTATAAGTCTGGAAAAATGAGATTCCTCAAATAGTATCAAATCACTGTCTTCCAGCGCTTGAATGTAACTTTTTGACGGTTCCTTGGTACTAAAACTTTCCCCATCGTTTATCCACCAGTTTTCTATTCCGAATTTCAGGACATGCTCCTCTCCATTCTGATCAATACGGTATACTCTCAAGCAGCCCTTTACAATGTAATATGTCAGTGTGCATACCTGTCCTTCAGAGAGCAGGATTTGTCCTTTCCTCACTTTTTTTGTTTGATGGATATCTTTCAAACCCTGCATGTCCTCTACAGATATACACATGATTTCTTCCATCCGCTTTTTTAAGATTTCAAACATTTATATTTTTTAATCAAAAATAATAATTTTCTAATAATGCAGTCAAAAGAATTTCTGAAAGGGACATTTGTCCCTAAATAATGAAGACAAATGTCCGCTTTTTAATCTTTTAAAATAATCAATTTTGTATAAGTTTTTTAAACAATTAAATCATCTAAAATGAATACAGAAAAAGAAATTCACAACAAACCAGCCCAATACCAAAACTATAAATTGATGGAGGTAGAACTTCTACATGGTGTAGCATATCTTACATTTAATAATCCTCCAATTAATGTTCTAAATGCCGTTCTAATTTCAGAACTTAAAGAATTTGCAGAAAAGGTGGCTTTAGATAACTTAGTAAAGGTAATCGTATTTCAAAGCAGTAACCCGGAGTTTTTTATTGCTCATGGAGATATGAATTTTGTAACTGATCCGGCCTCCTTTATGAATCTGGCAGACAGTAAAGGAGATCCTTTACTTAACCCAATGCAGCAACTTCATGAGCGCCTTCGCAACCTTCCCCAAATAACTATTGCTAAACTATCGGGATTTGCAAGAGGCGGCGGTAATGAATTGGCTATGGCCCTTGATATGCGTTTTGCAGTGTCTGGAAAAACCTGGCTTGCCCAGCCGGAAGTACTGATGGGTATCATTCCCGGAGGAGGCGGAACACAATACTTGAGTAAACTGGCAGGAAGGTCAAGGGCGCTAGAGGTAATTTTAGGTGCAGAACTGCATGATTCGGCAACGGCTGAAAAATACGGCATAATAAACAGGGCAATTCCAGAGGAAGAGATTGATTCATTTGTATCAACCCTTGCAACCCGCATGGCTTCCCTTCTTCCTGGTGTTATTGATGCTGCAAAAAATGCAGTGAACGCCGCTTTTCACAACACAAATGGAATTACCACAGAAAGCAATATGCTAGGCAAGGTGTTTGGCGAACCTGCTGCTGCTGCCAGAATGATTGCTTCGATGGAAAAAGGTGCACAGACAATCGAAGGTGAACGTCAACTTGAAAAAATCTTAAATAACATTTAGCGAGGTCAAGTATCTAACAAAAGCTCCTGTTTATTCAGGAGCTTTTTAGTTATCCATTCATAATTAAAAAATCACCTCTAATTTTCTAATAATTTAAAAATTATTCTGATCGTATTTAATTCAACGTATCTTTTTCTCTTGATCTTCTATATTCTGGCTGAAGTTTTTTGAGTTCTGTTTTTTCTTCGAAAGTTTTATCCTCTTTGAATTTACCGGTTGAAATTTCGAAATCATCTGCCGTTCCGGTAATTTTCATCGGAATATTTATAAGTCCCATTGGAGGCAGCCCCAAGCGAAATCCGACATTTATTTTACCATCCATAGTAACTTGCCCTTCAAGCTTCGCCCTAAAACCAGCCATTTTCATGGTTGTCGGCGTTATAGTCATTACATTATTCTTTATGGCCGAATGAATGGCAATTTTATTAAAAGTTGCTTTCTCCAAATCTGCAGCATCTGCTTTTTTGGCTACGTGGTTTAAAATCTTGAAATTTTTAAATTTAATATCCTCTAGGGTCAATGTTCCTTCGCCTTCAATAGATTTAAAGTCAATATCCATATTCTGATCGATACTTCCTCCTAGCTGGTAATCAACCGATACCAATCCATAGGCATCTTTAGCCATACTTACCAATTCGGCAAAAATCGGAATCTCAGCATAAGCGCGTTGGATATCAAAATTGCTAGCTTTAAAATTTGCATTGTACTTTGCTAAACGGCGATGCAGCGCTTTATAATCACCGGTCATGGCTATTTTAGTTCCTGCCATATTAAAAGCGGCTTCTGTTACCTGAACTTTACGATCATTAACCACTAGAGTTCCAACAAAATCTTTAATCTTATAAGTATCAAATTGAAGATTATTGACTTTTGCCGCGATTTTTAGATCGGCGCTGTTAGGAATTCTAATTACGTAGTTTTTATTCTTTGCATTACTGTTTTTAGCAACTGCATTTACAGGTATAGAATCTGTTTTTTGAGCTGCTTCTTCTTCGGCTTTCTGGTCTGTATACTTTGCAATCATATCAAAAAACTCGTTTGCATCAATCTGACTGCTCGATAGATTAATATCTGCTTTGAGCTTTTCGTTAGACTCGCGTAGATATTTTCTATTAAAAACATATCTTAAAATATTATGGATGTATCCATTTAATACAATATCAGATTTACCATAAGTGACATTAAATTCTTCAAAGCGCATCTTATCTTTAAAAAACTTAAATGTTCCTTTAGAAATCTCAAAGGGTTCAGGAAACATAGCGCTTTTAATCACTAAATTTCGTGCTTCGAGCTTACCTCCATTTTTAATATTCTCATAATTTTTCGCATCTATATCTTTTTTAGATCCTTTAGCAATAAGATTGGTCTGGATAACTCCCGAAATGCTCAAATCTTTAATGGGGAATATCTGGGTTAATTTACCAACATCCAATGTCCCCTGAGTTTTTATATTGTAAACCAAATCGTAAAGATTACTAACCTCTCCCTGCACTTTAAAAGGCGATCCTGCCAGAACAAATTCTGCTTGCTGCAATTTCACATTTAAATCTTCTCCGGTACCTCTTTCACTTACGACCGCAGCATTTAGATTTATATTTTCAACTGGCATATTAGGAAATTTGAGTGATTTCAAATACCCATTCTTAATACTTGCCACTGCTTTTGAGGATGGATATTTTTTCTGTTTGCGGTTTAAAATTCCATGCATGCTTGCTTTTAAATTTAAATCTCCTTTAACTTCTAAACTATCTAGAGGATAAAATTTGTGCACTTCTGCCAGATTGATTTTAGATTCCAATTCGGTATCTACAGTAAAAGGATATAACTTATGGAGTTCGAATCGTCCTCGAACAAAATTGCCAAGAGCTTCCG
>NZ_JAXCWF010000002.1:0-228508 GCF_034044945.1 Flavobacterium sp. CFBP9031 | reverse complement strand
TTCTTAAAATACTGTCTTTTGCTGTCACCGTTAGATTTAGGTGAATATTTTTTACTGCATCTTTTTTCTTTATGTTTTGAAGATATCCATTTTTTAGGCTAAGATTTAGCTGAAATTTAGGAATGCTTTTAATGATCGTATCTACTTTATTTAAACGCGGACTAAAACCTAAATCTCTTAAAAAAATACCGTCGGCTTTTAAATCCAAAGCAATATCTCCACGAATATCATTCTGATTAAGATTTAAGGCTTCTTTTAATTTTGCCAAATCTAAATCGGCTTTTACAGCCGTTTTAATTTTTAGCTTTTTAAAACCTTCAGAATGGAAATTAACTGTCGTTTTCTTTTTATCCAGATTAAATGACAAATTATCCAAATCAAACTTTAATTTATTAATGTCTAACTCTTTAACCTCTGCTTTGGCTGATATATTGATATCTTTTACTGGATCTTTTATTCTTTTATAAGCAATTGTACCGTTGTTAATTTGCAAATCAGCAGAAACAATTGGCTTTTCTGAAAGGTCCTGCATATACCTTCCGCGCGCAAAAATCCTAAAATCAATATTACCGCTAATGGTCATTTCTTCACGCCACTTATCGTAAGCTGGAGGCACAAGGGAGAGCATTTCTTCTAAGGTAGAATTTTTAGACTGCATACGCAGATCAAAGTCATATCCTCCTTTTATAAACGCAAAATGGCCATTAAATGAGAACGGAAAATTTTTAATGCGGATAACATTACGCTCAAATTTAAACTTAAGTGCTTTAGCGTCTATGTAAGTGATTATTTCAGCATTGATAGGTTTATTTCGCACATAATCAACACCGTTTAAGCTAAAATCGAATGATTTAATTTTTACATTAGAATCAAGATCAAATAAATCGGCACTTAAATCGCCTTTGCCTTTATAGTTCAAATCCTGAACCTTAAATTTTAAAAGTGAGCTTCTGTCATTGTATGATATATTGGTTTGCTTTATAACAACCTTTTTAATATTGAATTCTGTCTTTGCCGTATCTACCGATTTAGAAGGTTTGACAATATTAAAATTGGCGTTTCCTTTAGAATCTATTTCAAGATTTAAATCTGCTTCATCGAGATATACGGCATCTAAAACAATCTTTCCCTTCAATAAACTGTAAAAATTCAGACCTGCAGACACCCTTCCTGCCTTTACAATGCTTGCTGCTTGAAACTGTTTCTTTTTGCTCATTACACTAACATTTTTAGCATAAATGGTCAATGCCGGAAAATGTTTAAAAACGGAAAGCCCAATCTGATCAAAACGCACTTCAGCATCTAGTTTCTCATTGGCTATACTTTCTAATTTAGCCGTTATTTCGTCTTTAAAAACATACGGAACAATTGTTAGTACAATTATTAAAAGTAGAAATAACGTCGTAATACTAATTGCAGCTTTCTTTAGGAACTTCTTAGTCATTTTTTTGGGGTATCGTTTTAAGATTTTAAAAATATAGATTTAGCTGTCAAGAAAAAATCTCGATTGAGATATTAACTCAAAAATAACAGACAATAATATATATGTTCTGTGCGCAGATCAAATTCTGGAGGGAATACTTCTTTTAAAACTTTAACACTAGTACAGCTGGAAAAGAGATGTTAAAAAAAAAAACGATTATTTTTTCAAGTGTACTTGCAACTATAAATTTGAAACAGATTTCCAGCAAAAATAATTCAGAGGTAAAACATCTTTATTAATGATAGTGGCCGCCAGTGCAGTGCAAATCCACAGCTCTATAATGCTGGATTTTGATAAGAAAATAATTCCCGAGATGACCCATTTTATATTTGCCTGAAAAGCAGCAGATCATACGAATTATTGTATGACGAAGTAAATACAATAGTGTAAATTTTGCCTTCGATTAACTGAGGAGTACTTGTAGAAGAAAGCTCCTCATTCTCATCCTGTCCTGCTTTTTTTACCGAGATGCTTATAGGGCCGGGATTTAGCTCGTAATATCTGGTTTGGTTATTTCGGCTTACTTCAGCAGAAACTCCCGCAGTATTAGAGCTGAATGAAACTTCAGAAGGACCTGTACCTGACAAATGAATAAATTTAACTTTTACTTTTCCTTTCTGTGGTGAAGACAGATCATCCTTAAATGAATAAATTCTTTCCCTCCCACTATTATCTTCTGCAAGATAAATTGTGTAGCGGTCTTTATTCTGCAGATAAATACTGCCAGAGGCAATGGTATTTCCATCACTCTGATCTCTGAATTGTGCTGCCAGCTTATCACCCGATTTCACTGAGAGATAAGAATTGGTACTTTCAGAATAATCAAGATCTCTGGCAATTATGCCGCTGATGAAAAAAAAATGCTGTGTTTTAGAATGCGGCGCGGCATTTACAATTTTTATTTTAGCATAACCAAAAATATCAATCTGATTGTCATCACACGATGTTAATGAAATCACTGCGGCCATGAAAAATAAAACCAACCCTAATTTGTTTTTTAAATTTTCGCTCATAAAGATTTGTATTGTTATAAAGAGAAGTCTTCTTTTCTATTATTTTTTACAGTGGACAAATAAAAAGCAAAAAGGTGAGAGATTATCGTAATTTATACAAAGAGCAATATTTCTTATATAAAATACATAAATACAATCTAAATTTTTACATATATGATTTTAATCAATATGCCGATAAGCAGTTCTCTACATATGTATCCAAAAAACAGCCAGTAGTATAATAATAATATGCATTTGTATAATTTAAAAAATTCCCTCCTCTTTACTCCATAAGTTTGCAATCAATTCAATCAACATACAGATGAAAATTTTTAACATTTGTCTTATATTTTTTTCCGTTACATGTTTTAATTCCTTGGCACAGGTTTGCGAAAAATCATACTACAGCAAAAAAGGCTCAAGTATTCAGACTACAGAATACGGTGCCGGAAAAGAAATAAAAAGCGTTACAACTTTGACTGTTACAGGAGCAAGCCTCAAAAATGGCGAAGTTACTTCCGATCTCCATTCGGTAAAAACACAGGATGGAAAAGTAACCGAAGACAAAACACTTCATTACTCATGTAATGTCAATCAGGTACTTTGGGGAGTAGGAGCTGTCGATACAAAAACAAAAAAGGAGGCCGCATTCAACTACCCGAACAATATGATTAAGGGGCAGGATTTAAAAACAAATATGGTTTTTGAATATCAGCAAACCAGCCCAGAAGGAAAAAATGTGAAGCTATCTGTGAAGGTGAATAACCGTAAAGTAACAGGAAATGAGAGTATTTCTACAAAAGCAGGTACTTGGAAATGCATTAAGATAACATATGATTTTGAACTGAAAATAAAAGTTGGTTTTATTGGGATACCAGTAAAGGCAAAAGTCACAGAATGGTATAACCCTGAAATTGGAGTGGTTAGATCGGAAATTTGGGCGAAAGATAAATTGGAAAGTTACTCTGAGATAACTTCTTTAAAGACTGGAAGATAAAAGACCAATTATGACTATCCTGTTTGGTTTTATGATACAGTTGAAGCAGACCATATTGAAGCTATTGCCCAACTGCTTTAATATCACGGTCAAGTTAAGTCATTTTTAAAGAAATTTATTCTACTAATATAAAAGTATACTCAGTAGAAAAAACATAATTCAAAAAATCACCAAGATATTCTATTAATATCATGAATCGGCCTAGTACAGTGGAACTGCAGAAATTGTGACAGCATAAAAAAACTATTATAAGGGGCTGTGGATCATGTAAAAATGTGAAGCAGCCTTTTAAAAACAAACAAAATTGCCAGTAATTGATGTCACAAATATATTTTCTAACCCTTACATTTAATCAATAATGAAAAACCTTGGCAGCACTCAGTATCTTTTTACAGATAGGGAACGTAAAAATATTGAAACCCTTATTTTAGATCTTGAAAGTTATCACAATGATCCATTGTCATACGCAAAACTTCTTAAAAATGCAATAATCCATATTGAACCTGAAGGTCTAAAAATTTTCCAAAGATCACAAATTGAAGAGTATAGAATGCTTCAGCTCAATAAAAGAGCATACTCTGATTTACAAGTTCTGCAAGAAATTAGATTAAGTTCATCCCTGCTTATGCTTACATGTAATGAAACTCTCTTTCAAGCTGCTTTTAGGGGAATGCAGGCAAAATATACAAAACTTTATAACATCATCCTGCAAAAAAAAAATGGCTCCTGGAGCATATATTTTATGCAGATTTTAAACAATTAAATTATTCATACAATAAAAACATTTTTTAAATGAAAAAGATTATTACCCTTATCTCTCTTTTTATAATGACAGTAACAAATGCCCAATTACATATTGGAGCCAAAGCCGGCGCAAATCTTAATAAAATTAATGGAAATAGTTTTGATGATAAATTTGAACTTGGATATCAGGCAGGAGGTTTTATCTATGTTGACATTTCCAGCGCTATCGGTCTTCAGGGCGAAGTCCTTTTTAATCAAACCAATACAACCATCGAAGACAGCTATTCAGATGTTGTAAACAATGCATTTAAAGGTAAAAAAAGTTTAAATTACATCAGCGTTCCAATATTATTAAGAATTAATAATGAAGGCTTTATCACATTTACGGCTGGACCGCAGTTCAGTTTTCTTGCTGATTCCGAAAAAAGTCTAAAGGAAAATGGAAAAAAAATATTTAACAACACAGACTTTGCCGCTGTTGCAGGTGCCGAAATAAACCTTCATCCGTTAATTATTTACGGCCGATATTCTTGGGGTTTTTCTGATATAAGCGATTTTGGAGGCAGATCAAACAGCCAGCAGATTCAAGTTGGCCTGGCACTTAGGCTCTTCTAGAGTTACCAGCAGATTGTTAGTGATGCAATAAATAAAGTCATAACTTTACAGAATATTTTTAATTTATCCTTATTTGACAATCAAATAATATTTTAAAAAGCAGGATAATTAACCCAAATAAAGAACATGAAATGTATTATTGTAGATGATGAACCGCTGGCAAGAGAAGGTCTTAGACATTTAATTATGAAAAATGGAAATCTGGAGCTTTTAAATTCGTTTAACAGTGTCGCTCCAGCGGAAGCTTTCCTTCAGGAAAACGATGTTGATGTTATCTTTCTTGATATAGAAATGCCTGATGATAGTGGTTTAGAATTTGCAAAAAATATTAATAAAAAGATTCTTTTAATATTTACTACAGCCTATCCCCAATATGCTATTGACAGTTATGAGGTAGAAGCCTTAGATTATCTTTTAAAACCCATAAATCAAACCAGATTTGATAAAGCTGTTGAGAAGGCTGCTATTCAGATGAAATTACTTCAGACGCATAAAAGTACTTTCGAGACGAGCAATGAAATTTTTATAATAATTAAAGCTGAACGAAAATATCATAGAATACTTTTTAAGGATATTATTTATCTTGAAGGGCTAAAAGATTATGTGGTAATTCATACAAAAAAAGATAAATTCGTAACTGCAATGAATATTAAGACACTGCATATAAAACTACCAGCAGAAGTTTTTTTGCGAGTGAGTAAATCTTATGTGGTGAACATGAACGTTATTGACTCCTTTGACAGAACAACTATCTTCATTGACGATCTTGAAATCCCTATAGGAAGAACTTATCAAAATGAAATACACAAACATTTTTTGGGTTGATAAATATCCACTCTAGAAGTATAAAGTCAAACTAAAATATGGACAAATCAAAAAGTGAAACTGAGCTAAAAATAAATTTGCAAGATATTACGGTAGATAAACTATTTAATGGGCTAACAAATGAAAAATATAGGATAATTAGACATATCCTTGGCATTGTTTTTCTTGGATTTCTGCTTTTAAAGGATAAAAGATGGGGTGAATTCGAAGGCGTTTTCGATCATTTGGACTGGATATTTAGTCTTTTTTTTCTAATTTCCCTTTTCTACATAAATATGTACAAGCTTACACCCTATTTTATCTATAGAGGAAAGGCTTTACTTTATATTATTTCTTTTGGAATGGTGAATTTGTTTGAAGCATTTCTTTTAGCTGCTTTTCACATTTTTATTTTAGAGCCAAATCGCCTTTTAGCTCCTATATCAGATTTTAACCTAGTAGGTGCATCAATAATTTTCACTATTATTTTAACTCCTTTTTTATTACTGTCAACGGCTCTTAAACTTTTACAGAGATGGATAAAAGACATAAAAAGGATAAAAGAATTGGAAGAACGTGCAATTGACAGTGAACTTACTGCACTTCGTAATCAGATACATCCACATTTTTTATTTAATATGCTGAACAATATCAATGTTTTAACAGCTACCGAACCAGAAAAAGCTTCATACATAATTGTAAAACTGAGCAGTTTTCTGAGGCATCTTATTTACGAAACCGACCGTAATCAAATCTATCTTTCATCGGAAATAAAATTTATTACTGACTATCTTGAGCTTGAGAAGATTCGAAGGGATAACTTTAATTTTCTACTAGAATACGATGAAAAGGAAATAAAAGGTTTTAAAGTTCCACCCAATATTTTAATTATACTTGTCGAAAATGCCATTAAACATAGTGCAGATTCTTCCAACACATCTTTCGTGAACATCGGATTAAAAATTAAAGATAATCATTTTCATTTCACTGCTGTTAATTCGGTACCAGCTATCACAAAATTAAAGATAAAAAATTCCAGCGGAGCAGGGCTGGTCAACATTAAAAGAAGATTGGAATTATTGTTTACCAATTCTGGATATGAATTAATTTCCTCAAAGCAAAATAAGCAGTATTCCGTATTTTTGAAACTCCCAGTATGAGTTTAATCATACAACTTTCGCAGCCAGACTTCAAGTCGATCTTTCCGCTCTGTGTGGCTGGTATCTGCATAAATACTGCTGCTTTTGTATAAATGTAGTTCTGAATCACAATCTGAAGAACTTAAATTTTCATATAGTTGAAGAGTCTGCTCACTTTCGTGAAAAGCTGTAAATAATATACTGGCGGCCATAGTATTCTTTCCGAGTAAAAAACAAAAAACAGGCTATTCCACGTGTTGTGAGACAGCCTGTTTTTGCTGCTCTTTTTTGACTTGTCCTTAGATAGCGTTACACAAAAAGCATCGCATAAATCTATCTAATCTTTTAGATTATTTTTTATATTCCATTTTTGAATTACTTAAAAATAACAGCGTGATCTTTTTCAATTGCCGATGCATTTTTGGCAGTAGAAACAAATGTTTTCCCTTCGGATTTCTTCACATCTCCAAAGTACTGGATAGTGAAACTAACATCATTTTGAGTTGAAGCAATAACGCCGTCTTTAAACACTGTCGCCGTGCCTTTTCCCGTAAAACTCACTTTATACTTGGCTCCATTTTCGATAACTTTAAAAATGCCGCCTGTTGGACGAATACTAACTCCGTTTGTAACCGACAAAGTTCCTTTTGCGTTATTGATATTTGTACCTAAAAGAGATTGTCCCCACTTTGTAAAAGTATAAGCTGTAGCTTCAGAAAAACCTCCATAACTATAATCTCCCCTTGCCAAATTATTTTGAAGCGAAGAAAACAATTCGAAATATACTACTGCTCCATTTTCAGTTGCAGAAATAGATTTAGATCGCAGCGAAAAATCAATATTGTAAGCATTTCCTCGAATGCCATAATTTTCCAAATAGCCTTGCGATAGTTCTATCGTTTGGCTGCCAATTTTTAAAAATCCTTTGTTTGTATTGTTTGTATTAATATCTTGATTACTATCACTATCACTTGAACAAGAAGACAGTAATGCAATGAAAGCCAAGACTAATATTTTTATATTATTATTCATGTCTACGATGATTTAATTATTAAAACTAGTTTTTGGTAGTTCGGGATGAACATTAAATTTCATCCCGAATCTTAAATTTATTTCACGATAATTCTAGCCGTCTGGCCTGTTTTAAGGCTTTTAATGAAATAAGATCCAGAGGGTAAATCTGAGACCGGAATCTCCGATTCGGAACCAATGACATCAACTTGTTTAACTAAAAGCCCATTCATACTAAAGATTGCCAACTGGTCAAATTCTGCACTTGATTTCAAGGTTACTTTTCCTGTAGCCACTGTTGGGAAAACTAAAAACTCTCCCAGCTTTTTCCAGCGCCCGTAAAGCGTGAAATTATCTTTCTGAGAAGTGCCAAAACCAGTTATTTCTTTTGCGTACAAAGCATCTGCGTACCATCCTAAAAATCGATATCCCGAACATTGCGCCTCTTCCAGCGTAAAAGCAATTCCCGTTTGTGCGCTTGTTTTATTTGGATTAGCTGCTCCAGCCGGCAGATTCAAATAGGAAATATTGTAAAAAGTAGGCGGTTCATCCTGTTTGTTGTTTCCGCCAGATCCCCAAAAAGCATAGAAAGTCTGATTTCCTGTCGCCGTAACTGCAATTTCTTTAATTGTATTTGGTGTCGTAGCCGAAACTGACCATCCGTAAAACGTATAATCCTTTAAGCTAGGAACTGGCAATGCCAACGCTGTACCTTCCGTATATTCTATCGGAGTTAAATCAGAAATAGCTTTACCGTCAAGTGAATTGAGGTATGAAACACCCGATTTTACAATTGGTTTTGGATCTGGTTTATTGTTTCCTCCTTCGCCCCAAAATGCATAAAAAGTTTGATTTCCTGTTGCAGTCGCTGGAATTGTTTTTAATAGTCCAGGTGCTGTCGCTGTAGCTGACCATCCAAAGAAAGTATAACCTTCCAATTTTGGTGTTTTTAAGTTCGTAATAGCACCTTCCATGTATTCGATTGGATCAAGTGTTATGGTTTTTCCATCAATAGAATTTAGATAGTTTATCTGTGAAAACTTTGCTTCTGCTTTTAACCATCTTGGATCTCCCAGTACTCCTCCTTCCAAAGAAGCTTTCGCTAAAGGTGAATTTTTAGAAAAGCTAAAGTTTCCCTGCCCTGGATTTGGATACGCAAGTGCTGTTAATCCTAAACCAATTAAAGTCTTACCATTGGTTTCGCTAACCGTAACCGATCCTTTAACTGTTTGCGAAAAAACACCAACAAGAAGGTTGTTGTCTATCAATAGTTTTCCTGCTCCTGCCGCATTATTAGAATTGAAGAGATAAATAGGTTTTGAATTTTCTCTTTCGTCCTGCATAATATTATTTTTGAAAGAGTAAGCCGATGCAGCACTGTACTGATTGTCTACAAACACAAATCCGTTTCCATCTGCATTTCCTGAATTATAAATCGTGTTGCTTTCAAAAGTTATATTTACCGTTTGAGCTGCGGCATTTTTGTTTTGAAGGATCAAAAAACTGTTCCCTTTTTCGTAATTGAAAATAGTCGAATTTTTAACCGAAATCGAATTTACAATATGCGAATCTGGCTGAATAAAACTTCCACCTGCTGCTGCGCTTCCATCAATAACACAATTTTCTAAAACAATTTTTGAAATAGGGCTTTCACTAGCTCCATCACCTATCAGTAAACTTTGTTTGATTCCTTTTATAGTGGCATTTTTAATTTCGAAACTTGATACGCTTGCACCTTTTTTCAACTGAAGCACATTCGCTCCAGCATTTGTCAAATCAAAATCAACACCATCAAAACTGAAGCTTCCTGAAATAATTTCTGGATTCTCCGAAGCAAAAGATCCTGCAAAAACAGGTTTAGCGTCAGCATCTGGCATAAAAGTATATTTATGGTTTTTAACCGCTAGATCTGTTGCCGTCGTATATGTACCGCTCGCCATGATAAATTTAGAGCCGTTTTCTGCCGCATTGTATTTTTCCACAAAATTCTGCGGATTTACATATAGCTCTAAACTTCCGTTTTGGTTTTCTGTAATGTGATTAACAATACTGTTGATGTAAACTTCAACATTAGTATATTTTCCGTCAATTGTCTTTAAATTACCGTCAGCAGAACTTGCAGGATTTAATCCTTTTTCTGTTTCCCATTTATCAGGCATACCATCACCGTCTGTATCAGTAGGAGCTTCTCCAGAAGGCAATACCGGCCATCCGCCTGTTGCTGAAGGCGTGTCGATATAGCCGTTAGTGCTTCCGTTACCTCCATTCATAATACCAGCCTTGCCAGAACGTGTGTCGTCTACAGCTCTCTTATCGACAGCATCTCTGTATAGATTTGCCCCTGCATTTTCTAAAACTAATTCATAGGCCTTTGTAGCGCTATGAGTCGTAATTTCTCCAAAAGCATGTGGTGCGCTGATTTTCAATGCTGCTTTATCTGCATCGCTTACCGGAAGCTGGCTGCCATGAAATTGGCTGTAAACGCCATATGTCCAGTTATCCTGCGTTGCTCTTTCCGATCCCACCACATAATTTCCGTCTACAAAATATTTACCCCAAATTCCATATAATGGCGAAGTAGCGTCTAGACTTCTTCCTGTTGATAAAATGCGCTCTTTGGTCGAGTTTGAAGTTCCAGGACCTGGTTTCCAATAATTGTTTACCAAGTTTACATTCATCGCATCTCCGCCATAACAGCTGTTTCCGCCCCAATTGTAAATTACGTTATTACGAATATCCACCAAATCTGTTTTAGCAAAAATATCATTGGCATATTCTCCCAACCTTGGATTTCGGCTGTCATGATGCGCTAACAAATTATGATGGAAAGAAGCGTTTTTGCCTCCCCAAACACCGCCATATCCGTGTGCTCCTTTGGCGTGGACAGAATTTCGAAGACTCTCAGAAATAATGCACCATTGCAAAGTGAAATTTTCATTCTGATAAAAAGAAACACATTCGTCAGTTGACCAGCTCATAGAACAGTGGTCTACGATAATATTTTTTTGAAAACGTCCTCCAAGTGCATCATTTTCGACATCATGAGTATCTCCCATTCTGAATCTCAAATAACGCAGAATAACATTATTTCCTCTTACTTTCACATTATAGTCTTTTAAAGTGATTCCGCCTCCAGGTGCTGTTTGTCCAGCAATTGTGATATTGTCGGTAATATTCAGTTCGCTTTTCAATTCAATATTTCCTGACACTTTAAAAACAACAATTCTAGGTCCGGCCTGACCAGTAGCATCACGAAGCGAACCTGCACCAGAATCATTTAAATTGGTCACGTAAATTACTTTTCCGCCACGGCCACCCGTAACATATTTTCCATAACCTTCAGCTCCTGGAAATGCAGGAACCGATTCATTTCCTCCTCCCGTTGCTTCTTTTTTGACTTCGATTTTTCCTTCTCCGACAAAGAATTCTGGGTTTGTTGTTTTATCGTAAGTTCCTTCTTTAAATTCTACTCCATTAATAGTAAGTTTTTGCACATTTAAAACCGTATTTAATGAAGCTTTGCCATTTTCTGAAATATTCAAATTTAAATTAGATCCTGCAGCACGTTCATGGCTGAAAATAACAGAATTTTCTTTACTGATATTAATTGTTCCAAAGCCAAACGCATTTGCAGAAGCCCCCTCAATAACTGTTCGATAATTTAATGCTGGAAATTTGGTGCTTTTCTGCGTCAAATCCCAAATGCCAATAAATTCGCTGTTATCTCCTTTTAGAAGCAATGTTCCTATATTGGCGTTAACCCCTTGGCCAGTATTTAATGGCGAGATTGTTCCATTTCCAGAAATAGGCCCGCTTAAAGTCATTATAGTTTGATTGGCTATTCCAGAAATCATTTCAAATCTTACATTACCAGAAATGACCATGGGCGCTTCTAAAGCCATACCCGCTCCGCTTGTATTGTAATACACTCTTGTTCCTTCCTTAAAAGTTAATGTTCCCGTCGCTTTGTGTGCGCCTCTTAAACGAAGTGTTCCCGCGCCAGACAAAATCATATCGGCAGGAAAAACATTTGCCGTTGTTTCTATTTCTTTAGCAACCGAAACCGTTTTGCCGGCGATAGGCATTGCAGCTGGGTTAAAGTTGCCTGCATTGTCCCAGCTTTTGTTTACAGCTGCTGTAAATTCATAATCAAAATTAGACGGTGGCGTTACTTCATCTGGTTTGTTGTTTCCTCCAACTCCCCAATAAGCATATAATGTCTGATTTCCTGTTGCCGTTGCAGCAATTTCAGTTAACGCATTTGCTGTTGTTGCAGAGGCTGACCATCCGTAAAAAGTGTATCCTGTTAAAGTTGGAATCGGAAGTTTTAGAACGGTGCCCTCAGTATATTCTATCGGACTCAAGCCTGACAAAACTGCACCATCAATAGAATTCAAATAGCTAACGGAAGATTTTGTTACTCCACCATTAATAGCCATAATAATACTGCTCAAATCACTAAATCCGCCATATTCGTTTGCCGCTTGAATGGTATAATTATATGTTCCTGCCACAGTAGAAGCATCTATAAAAGTTGTTTCTGTAGTAATCAATACTATTTTACCATCTTTGCTGATAATATAACATATCGCGTATTTATTCTCATCCCATTTTAAAGTGTTTTTGTCTGAAACTACAAGATTTGCTGGTTTTGCAACTTGTTCTACAATGACACGCGGATCCCATTTGTCTGTACCACTTAAAACATTTTCTATCGTGAATTGGTCTGCTTGTGCTTTGGTTAAAACTGGATTATAGTTTCCTGTTTGAGCAACGCCGCTTACCGTAAATATATTGGTTCTGTTATCGGTATTTACTGCTATGCCGTTTCCATCAACACTATTGTACTCTGCAAAAAGCGCTGGTACTGTTCCCATACTTGCCCAACCAGCCGTATTCGGTTCAGTCATCATTTTGGTGTTGAGATAAACCGCTCTTGGTGCATTTTGCCAAGGACGTCCTAAATAATAACTAGTCGAAGCAGTAATCGTATTGTTATTAAAAATATAACCGTATTGAGTAGCCGTATCATGATTTGGCGCTACGATATAACCTGAAGCAACAGAAACCAATTTACATTCTTCAAACCAGTGTGTTCCTCCGCCACAGATAAAATCAACATCTCCTTCGATTGTAGATTTGTAGTAAAAACTTCTTTTTCCTCCTGTAACCTGTGTGTCTTGTTTACTTCTAAGACGAACTCCATTATAAACATTTCGGTCTCCCGCAGGATTCAATGCTGGTCTTTGTCCAGAAGTTGTGATTCCGTCTTTATGCTCGATCGTGACATTTTCCATGTACAAATCATTGGCTTCAATAGAAAGAACAGCGTTTTTAATTCCCCATCCTGGATTTCCCTGCAGAATTACTTTGTCTTTGGATTGTGCAATTAGCGAAACATTATTTTTTCCTGATGGAAGCCTTAAAACCACATCTTGCGGATTTGTTCCGTCTCCACCCAAATTATAAGTTCCGTTTGTAATTAATACTAAAAATCTTGATGCCGAATTATTAGGCGCAGCACTAAAAGCTTCTGCTATTGTTTTTACATATTTCCCTGAAGCAATTTGATCGTCAGTTGCATCTGCATCAACAATCAAATCAAATTTACGTTTTGTTGGGATTGGCTTTTCCATTGTTTTAAAAGACAACGTAAGCGCTGGCCCATCATTTCCTGAAAGATCTTTTACAAATCCTGCGGGAAGCGTAAAAGTATATTGCTTGTTATATTCTAACCCGAAATAGCTGAATTTCAATGTTTTGTTTACAAATTCGGCGCTTAAGTTTTTGCCGTTTAAAACAGCATTTCCTGCTCCGAATTGAACCTGTTCGTTATAGTTTAAAATAATGCTTCCGTTGGCCGCAACAGAACTCGCTGCTTCAGATGGAAATGAAGATTCCAAAACTGGCGCAACAGTATCGGTTACCAAAACTTCATCGGCTTTGATCATTAAATTTGATAAAATTGTAGCCGTAACATCACTTGCAGATCCATGTTTTGGTCCGCTAATGTTAGGAAACCATCTCAAATAGATTTTCTCTTTCCCTTCTGCTTCAGCAGGAAGAATGCCACCGATATTGGTAATGGCATTGGTATTGATTGTAGTAAGTGCCGAAACATTTGCAAAATTTACTCCGTCTAATGAATATTGAAACGTCCATTCATCACAACCGTAATAATAGCCTAATAATCCCGAAGCAACATTAATATTTCTATAACCCACTGTAGAAAGTGTCGTCATAAAATAATAAAAATTTCCTCTTTCGGTATTCCAAACGCAAAATCCGCTTTTTCCGCCTCTGTTTTGAAGTCTTACGTTGGGCGCAAAAACATTATCTGCAACATTATAAGCAAATAACTGAGGTCTATTTTCTACTTTAGAATAAAATTCAGCAACCCTGGGATTTGCATATTGATCATTTTTGAATGTCCATCCTGCAATGAAAGTCTGATTGGCGTACGTTCCTGTAACAGTTTTATTCTCGTTCATCACTACAGAAGTGCTTAACGACGTTGAGCCATCAGACCAGTTGCTGAATTTTATAATATCATTTTCAACCGCGGTAATCATAACATTTGTTCCGCTTTCATAAACCGAAAATGCACCGTCTTTTCCTGCTGGAGAAATCGTATAATCTCCTAAACCAAAAGCTCCGTTTGCATTTACATTCAAAGTATAAGTTGCTGCAGCATCATATTGGGCGATAAGCGCTGCATCTGCATTGAGAGTATAAGTGAACGGATTGGCTGTTGATACCACAGCTCCTTTATCATCTATCCATTGTTTAAAATTATAGCCAAAATTTTTATTGGCGGTCAGTTTTATTTCGGTTCCTTTAGCAAATGTGGTTCCTGCAGGATTAAGCGTAACGGTTCCAGATGAAGCCGGATTTACATCTACAGTTAGTTTGTGCGTTATGGCATTTGGATTCTCGGTTACTTTCTCGAAATAATCTACATTAAACAAATATCCTGTACCAGTCCCCAAAAACACCAGATATAAATCATATGAACCTGTTGTTGGCGTAATGGCAGCCGAAAATTTCTTGTAATCGGTAAAACTGGCACTTCCTGATACTGTGGCAGAACCCACTAAAGTTCCCGTTGCAGAACCCAATCTAAATTCGATTGTTCCTCCGGTCGCTCCTGCTGCCGCGATATCAAAACGGGTAACAAATTCGGTAAAGTTAACGGAGTTAAATTTAATCCAGGTATTGTTCTTTATGTAACCAACGTTTCCGCCTCCCGAACGGGCGGCATTGGTTTCAGCTCGTGCTCCTGAAGCCTGATTAAAAGTTTCAGCTTCAATTTTCTCTATGGTCTGAGAAAACCCCATGACTGTAAACAACATGAGGAATAGATAAATAAATTGTTTTTTCATTTTGGTTTAGATATGGTTTTAGTTAGTAATAATTTCAAAAGGTTTTTTTCCTATTTTTCAAATCCTATTGATAGTTTATAAATTTTAATTCTCCGTTAAAAAAATTGTGGACGCTGATTTAACAGTTGCGGTTTAGCCAATGCATTCTCGGTTTAATAATTTTGCTTTAGTTAAAAACTTTACCCAGAAATTGATCTATGTAATGGATTGTCGGTTCAAACCAAGGGCTGAAAAGACAAAAAGCATGCGGTGAATTCTCAAATTCGTGAACCTCAGAATAGATTTCGTTCTCACTTAAAATCTTTCTGAAATCATCTCTGCCGGCGTGCATTTTTGGAATCGAACTGTTGATAAATAATGTCGGCGGAGTTGAAGCGTTTGCATAAGACAAAGGAGAAGCAGTTTCCCAAAGTTGTTTATTGTGTTTCATTCTATACCCAATCCACTGCGTGCTTGCTCCAAAATTTTTAGTTTCTTTTGTTTCACTGCTTTCTGGATGAACAAACGATAAAGTTCCGTCAATATCAACTATGGCATTTATTTGAGATTTTGATTTGGTAATTTCTCCTTCAAACAGAGGCATGTTTCCCGTTACGCCCATAAAAGCAGCTAATTGTCCTCCAGCAGAAAATCCGAGAGAAACAATTTGATTCGGATTTACATTATACTTTTCTGCATTTTCTCTTACCCAGCGAATTGAAGCTTTGAGATCATAAATTGCTGCAGGAAAAAGCGCTTCTGTAGAGAGCCGGTATTCTGGTGTAAAACAAACATAACCCAGACTTGCCAATTTCTGTGCCATTTGATGGTGCTGGCTCCGGCTTCCAGATCGCCAGCCTCCACCATGAATAATTATAATTGCAGTTTGTTTTTCTTTTTTATTCTTATTGAAAAACACATCCAATTTCATTTTACGTTTTCCATGATTACAATACACTATGTCGTTCTTCATTGCAACGTCATCAAAATGCATTTCTGGCACCAAAGCAATATTTGGGAAATATTTTACTGCTTTCTTGAAAGCGCTGTTATTAGTGAAGGAAGTATCACTAACTTGAGTCAGTCCTTCCAAATATTGCGCATTTATCTTTTGAAGAAATAAGATGCAAAACCCAATAAATACTGCTTTAAATTTTCTAATTTGAAACTTCATTCCTTATTTATTAAATTGATTGTCAATTCCAAAAGATGAATTCTAAAAACCTTAATTCGGTTTCCAATCATTGAAAATTGCTTTCATCGAATATTCCCTTTTAAACTGTTCTACAGAAAGCTGATGTGACCAATTGGCACGAAATCCAACATTTGCTCCTTTTCCTATCGATTGGTATTCGGCATATAAGACTGTTTTTTCTGCTTCTGGTTTTCCCCAATTGTGCCAGCCTTGCGGTTTTATGTGCGAACCCATATCGCATTTCAGAAATACAGTTCTAGCATAATTTCTCCAAGGTCTTCCCAAGTAATAAGAGCTATCTCCAGAATTTGCAGTCAGTTTACAGTTTAGGAATACAAATCCGTACGTATTCGATTCTGGCGTATTGGCAGCAGTAATATATGAACCTCCTTTTTTAGAGAAGATTTCACAATCCTCAAAAACTGCGGTTGAACCTCCAAAAATGAAATCAGTTGTTCCTTCTATATAACAATTTTTATAATATTGTCTGCTTTTGCTTTCTCTCGGATATAAGGTATCTTGAAAACCTAAAAATTTACAATTTTCGAAGATGATTTTATCTCCATCGATTCTTACAGCAACAGCTTGCCCAACTGGACCAGATGAATTCTCAAACGTAATATTCTGAGCTGTAAAACTATTTCCGCTGACAATAAAACTCGCTGATCCGGAAGTTCCGATTGTTCCTCCTTCACCATTCGACTTTGAAGCATAATCATCATAAGTTAGAATTACATTTCCTTTACTTTCTCCAATCAGCGTTACATTGTTTTTATTTAAAGCCAATTCTAGTTTTTCTTTATAAATACCGTTTTTTACAAAAATTTTAGTTTGTGAGGTTTTAAATAAGGGCACAGCATTAAAAGCTTCTTGCACAGTTTTAAAATCTCCTTTTCCACTAGCATCCACTGTGAAATCACTGGACTTGACTTCCTTTGAATTTTCCTTAATTTGATCTATAGATTCATTTCTAAATGAAAAATTCAGAAAGAAAATCGAAGCAGCTATAAATTTGATAAATATCATGTTGTATTTCTTTAGTTTACCACTTTTACCTCATCTTTTATGGATTCTAAAACTTTTAGGTCTTTATTCAGAACTATTTTCTTTCCATTGGTTTTTAATGAAATATTTTTTGTTTCTAAGCCTCCAACCCAAAACATCTGATTTTCTCCCGTCGATTTAAGTCCGTCCAAACTCACATTTTTGCTGTTTGAAAAACTTACTGCAATTCCAGGTTTCTCTAATCTTAAATCCAAATTTTTAAATGCAATTTTGCTTGCATAATTTAACTGAACGCCAACATGTGAACGGATTATCATATTTTCAAATTCGATATTGGCAACTGGCATTTCTGGAATTCCCATAATTTTTAAAGCCTGAGACGCGCCGTTTACATAAATGTTTTTGAAATACATATTTTTAAAGGCAGGCGTTTCCTCTGTAATAGGCTCTTTGGCAACGGTTACTTCTCCTGTTTCTTTATCTCCAGATAATGATTTTCCGAAATAATACAAGTTGAAATTGATGGCGTCTGTTGGAATATTATTCATACGGATGTCTTCCATCCAAATATTCTCCACTACACCGCCACGGCCGCGAACCGATTTAAAGCGAAGTCCGCAATCTGTTCCGTTAAATGTTAGATTTTTAGCATATATATTTTTAACGCCGCCAGACATTTCGCTTCCAATAGTAAAACCTCCATGTGCGTGATACACTATGCAATCTGTAATCACGAATAATTCGGTTGGTTTTGCCCGGTCTCTTCCTTCTTTATCTTTTCCTGATTTAATGCAAATGGCATCGTCTCCAACATCAAAACGGCAGTTGGTTACCGTTCCAATTCTGCAAGATTCCAAATCTAAGCCGTCTCCATTTTGAGAATACCACGGATTACGAATCGTTAAGTTGCGTAAAGTAAGATGTTCGCATAGTAACGGATTTACATTCCATGCAGGAGAATTTTGAAACGTAACACCGTCTAGAAGCAGTTTTTTGCAATTGACCAAACTTACCATAACCGGACGAAGGGCTTCTTTATAAGGTTCCATATTTTCTACGGTTTCCTTTTTAGGCAATTTGCTTCTTTCTTCATTCCCCTCATAAGCGCCTTTTGAAGGATA
Organism: Flavobacterium sp. CFBP9031; assembly: GCF_034044945.1. Classification (NCBI taxonomy): domain Bacteria; kingdom Pseudomonadati; phylum Bacteroidota; class Flavobacteriia; order Flavobacteriales; family Flavobacteriaceae; genus Flavobacterium; species Flavobacterium sp. CFBP9031. Next base: position 210,041 of record NZ_JAXCWF010000002.1, on the reverse strand, counting down.
CCAGATTTTTCCGTCTTTAGACAAAACACCGCCAGAATTCACTAAATCGCTCCATTGTCCAGCTGTCATTTTTCCAATTTTAACTGGTCTCCATACGGCGCCATTTCCATCAAAAATTCCTTGACCTGTAATGGCGATGTTTTCTAAATCAATTCCCATGATAGGTGATTCGCAGCGGATCACTTTACTTCCTTCAAAATAGGATTCGATCAGTTTGTACTGTTTTAAATCGCTTGTGAAAGAAACAAAAGCACCATTTTCAGTATGAAGATTTACATTGTTTTTCAGTTTTATTGGCCCTGTTGTCCAAAGGCCCGCAGGAATTAAGACCACTCCGCCACCCGATTGAGAGCACTTTTCAATCGCTGTATTAATTGCATTTGTACAAAGCTGTTCGGTATTAGGAACCGCTCCAAAATCAATAATATTTAGCGTATCGTTTTTAAACTTCGGAATTTGCACTTCTGGCATTTTAAAAGGAATTTTCAAACTTGAAATGGCTTTTTTTTCTGCCACAATTGAAGTCCCTTTCTTTTGGCTAAAACCAGATAATGCCGTTAGAAGAAATGCCGTTAGAAGAAGTGTTCTTTTAATTTTTATCATAATCTATTATAATTTTGAAACATTATTTTTTGTCTAGAACTTTTTGCAATTCGATACCAGCCAGAATATAAGGGCCAACTGCTTTTGAATCGTTTTCTCTTATAGGCTCTGAAATATAATATTCGAATGAGCCGTTTCGGTCTTGACGATTTTTACCGCCCAATCCGGCAACGGCACAGCATTTTGTAATCGAAATGGTTCCATCTGGATTTTCTTGTATAAATTCTTTCTGAATGCCATTAAAACCTTTTTGTGCCGATTTAAGAAACTGTTTGCCAACAAAACCTTTGTTGTACGCTTTTGTAAATGAATACACAAACATCGTCGAACAAGTTGACTCCAGATAATTGCCTTTTCTTCCCGGCTGATCCATTACTTGCCACCAAACTCCTGTTTTAGAATCTTGCGCTTTTAAGACAGCTTCAAAAACCTTTTGAATGATTTGGATTACCACCTTTCGTTTAGGATGATTTTCTGGAACAAAGTCTAGAATATCAACCAAGGCCATACAATACCAGCCTTGTGCGCGTCCCCAAATATGCGATGAAGTCCCAGTAGTTTTGTCTGCCCAGAATTGAGCACGTTTTTCATCATAACCATGAAAATTCAAACCTGTTTTTGCATCAAAAGTATGTTTCTGAATCAGTTCTGCTTGCAGAATTGCATCGTCAATTGCCTTTGGATCATTAAATACTTGTCCGTATTGCGCAGAAAAAGGATCTGCCATATAAACGCCGTCCAGCCACATCTGCCACGGATAACTTTTTTTATGCCAATAGCCACCGTCAGAATTTCTTGGATGTCCTTCTAATTGTTTATGCAGCACATCCATTGCTTTTTTATAGCGCGGCTCATTAGTCTTTTGATAAATCTCAAAAAGTATTTTACCAGAATTGACTAGATCCAGACTGTATTTCTCGATTTCATATCCGCCTTGAATATTACCCTCTTTATCAATCAATTGTTCGGCGTAAGAAAGTCCGTAATCCCAATATTTTTGATTCTTGGTATAATCATACAATTTCTGATTAGCCAATGCTACCAAACCATTGGTATAATTCCATTTCGGATATTTTACGCCATCTAGAAAAACTGGATTTGGTACGCGTTTCTGATCTGAATCGGCCATTTTTATCGCCCAATCAATTGGCGCTACTCCCTCTTTATCTGTTGGTTTTGACTGCCCGTAGGAAGTTACACAAACAAACAAAGCAAGAAAATAATAGGTCGCTTTATGTCTCATAATCTCTTAATTTTCTTCGACTCTAAACCAATCGTAATCGGCATAACTGCTGTCATTAATAGTTTTAGATCCAGTTGCAAAAAGTCCGATTTTGGCACCAACCCATCTTCCTGCGCTTGGTTTGAATGATTCTCCCAGTTTTTTGAAATTCTTTCCATCCACACTGTAATAAAAAGTAACTTTCGCATCAAAAGGTTCTTTATTCTGAATCATTTCTACTTTGGCGCGTAAACTAACTTCTTTTTTATTTAAAGGAACAGAAGTCACTTCTTTTTCTAATTCTTTAGAAGTTCTAGCACTTTTCAATGAGCGTTGCACCAAAATCAGATTGCCCATTTTATCCTGTTCGATTGCGATATAAGCGTAATCTTCTCCAAAGACAATCAAACCTGAGCCGCTCACTCCTGCGTCTGGGTTATTTTCAAAAGTCAATTTTGCTGTTGCTGTAAAATTCGCACCTGGAAATTTTTGCAATAAAAGATTCGGCATCATCCACATGGTTTTGTTTCCTTCTTTTCTCGGAATGCAATTCAGACGCAGAAAACCAAGATTTGCAGAAGACCAGCCCCAATGTTCAGCAGGATTCTGATTGGCCTGCCATTGCCATTGCAAACCATACTGGTGGCTATTAAATTCGTCTGAAGAAATTAAGGGTGTAGCTGGATAATTTTTCCCTACATTTGGTTTGGTCCATTCCATAACAGGCTCTCCAATTCCGTCTTTATTAGAATCTTTCCCCATAATTGGCCAGCCGTCTTTCCAAGTCACAGGCTGCAGATGTACAACTCGCCCATAAGACCAACGATCTTGAAAATGCAAAAACCATCCTTCTCCGTTTGGCGTTTCAGCATATCCGCCTTGATGAGGCCCATTAACAGGTGAATTCCCTTGGTTTAAAACCACTTTGTATTCATACGGTCCCCAAACATTTTTAGAACGCATTGCCAATTGCCATCCTGGTTTTACGCCTCCTGCTGGAGCCATAACCCAGTAAAATCCTTCTCGTTTATACATTTTTGAACCTTCAACTGTGGTATGGCCATTATGTCCATCAAAAATTAAAGCTGGATTTCCTATTAGTTTCGTTCCGTCGACTGCCATTTCAGAAAGCATTAAAACTGTTTTTACGTTGGCACGGCTTCCTGCAAAAGCATAAGATAAATAGGCCTTTCCGTCTTCATCCCAAAACGGACAAGTATCAATAATTCCTTTTGCTTCTTTAACCAAAACGGGTTCTTCCCATACACTTGCCGGATTTTTAGTTTTAACCATAAATATTCCAAAATCAGGATCTCCCCAATAAATAAAGTATTCGCCATTGTGGTAACGAATTGATGGAGCCCAAACCCCATCACCGTGACGAACGGTGCGATAATGTTCTATAGGAAAAAGATTTTGCAATGCATATCCAACCAATTCCCAGTTTACAAGATCTTTAGAATGAAGTATAGGAAGCCCTGGCGTGCTATTAAAACTAGATGCTGTCATGTAATAACCGTCTTCTCCTGCACAGACATCTGGATCAGAGTAGTCTACATGCAAAATTGGGTTTTTGTATTTTCCGTTTCCTAAATCAGCGTTCCAGCCTTGTGCACCTGCTGCTAAACACCAAAATAATGCTGGAGCGAGTAGTAATTGTTTGAATTTCATTTTATTGATTTTATAATATAATTCGGAGCTATTTTTTTTAAGCTAATTTTCATCTATTGTGAAAGACAGTACATTGAAGTATCCTCAACCACAAGGATACTTCATGTAAGTACTGAAACCACTTAATTAACAAAACTTAAACTTATGGCAACCACCTTGTATCTCCTACTCTATTGGTTACAATTGGAGAATTTGAATCTTTAATCATCAAATTGCCATTTGCAGGATCAACAAATAAATTTTGTGCACTGATACCTAATTCGGTTCCCTGAATTGCAGCGGCGCCTAACAGATAATCGGTAGTTGTATAATTATTTCCGTACGTTGTTGGCGTATTGGCTGCAATTGCTTGGATTACTTTACCGCATGCAGATGCAATTAATACATTTTTAAAGATCAAAGTAGATCCCACGGCATTCGGAATATTGATTAATGATCTGTTGTATGCGTAATCATAAAGCGTAATATTCTGATATTCCAACTGAATCGGATAAGCTGATGTACCATAATCAAACAAGTTTTTAAAGTTTCTGTTCTTATCTGTAGTCTGATAATAATCTCTCATGAAAGTACTATTTGAGAATTTGGCTTTCTTCACGTTATCTGCTCCGGCAGAACCAAAAACAAATGTTCCGTAAGGGCCTGTATGTCCTCCCACTTGATCGAATGTACAATAGCTCATATCTAATTCACCAATTTCTTTGTATTTTCCGTTTCCTTGATGTCTCCAGAATCCGCGTTTGAAATAGTTGAAAACACAGTTATAGAACGTAATTTTATCTATTTTCCACGCTGTACCGCTATTAAAGAAATAGCCGGCATCGATAGTTTGGTAGAAACGTATGTTTTCAAAAGCCAATTCCGTCAAATAAGAACCTTCTGCAATATTCCAGTTTCCGTTCATTTCGATCTGAGGGCGCTCTCCCTGGGTTCCTCCAATCAATTTAAACCCTTTTGAGATTGTGAAAGGCGTAATTTTAAACAGCGAACCTGCTTCAAGGAAATATTCTGTTCCTTCTGGAATGGTAGGATCATCATTGTTTGTTCTCAATAAAGCATCTAAATCTATACCTTTTGTAACAATGATGGTTGCAGCTGATGGTCCTGCCGAACGGAAAGAAACCTGATTGTACGGCTTATCGTAACGTCTCGGCTTATTGTTGTCGAAAATATTTACGTTGTACAATGTATTTTTTTCCAAGCCAGCAACAGTAGCTTCTCCTTTTGCTATTTCTGCCGAAGTAAGTTTGCGGCCTATTGCAGGAATCTCTGCCGATTGTGCAGGCGCTACAGAAATACTGTCAACTGGATTCTCTGTGGAAATATCCCAATTTACAGTAACTTCCGTTTCAGTAATGTTTACCTTTTCCACTTCATGCAAAATAGGCTGAAACGGCGGACGCTCTTCTGTTAAAGCATTCGTGTACGACCATTGCGAATTATGTCCATCGATCGCATGATTGGATCTTACTCTAATATAAAACTGTGTTTTATAGGGAATATCATCCATTAAAATTTGCGTGTCTGTCGTAGTATACGATTTGTACAAACTTTTATAATAATTGTCTAAATGCAGCTCAACTGTATAAGAAGCTGCATCATTGACTTTATACCATACAACAGCGATTGAATTTCCCTTTACTAAAGGAGCGGTAAGGACAAATTTCGGTTGAAATAAATCTAGTTCCTGCGGATATTTAAACTCATCGTTCTCACAAGATATCAGCAGTTCTCCACAGGCAATTAACCCTATAAGAGATAGTATGCAAAGTATTTTTCTAAAGTTTTTCATGCTTGGTACGATTTAAAAATTAAATCCATAATAATTTTGAATTGCTCCTCTATGATCTGTAATTACCTTAGAAGGATAAGGACATAAATAACGCAGCGGATCTGTTGGCGATACCGATGAAGCATTATTGTAGTTGATGAATCCTCTGAAACTCCACTTGATATCGTTTCTTGGTTCGTAACTTGCCGTATCGTTATTCAATGAATACCAGCTTACAGCAAAGGGAAGTTCGGTATATCCAGCAGGACGAGCCTGAAGAATTTCATCAATTCCTTTTATATCCAAAATGGTTCTGCCTGAATTAACCGGATCTGGAATGTTTTTATAATAAATACTTCCAGGAACTTGTTCGATGCCCGGAACATAAGCACCGTTGGCTACGCGTCCCCAATTGTATAATTTATAATACTGATTATAAACCACTTCACTGAATTTATTCCAACGCGCCAGATCAAATTTACGTTTGCTTTCTCCCCCAAATTCCCATTTGCGCTCATCCATTATAGCCTTAAAGAATAAATCTGGCGATGATTTAGACATTACATAATCGTCAACTTTGGTTCCCCAATCTGCTTGTGCAAAAGCCCTTCTACGCACACGTCTTAAACATTCCTTAGCATCTTCACGAGCACCAAATCTTTCGTTTACCGCTTCTGCGTACATTAATAGCACATCTGCAAAACGCATCCAAGAATAATTGATTCCGGTTCCTTTCTGGCTTGTGCTTCCTAACGGATCATTCATCCATAGTTTAGACCATTTGCCAACAGCCAAACGAGCCAGGTCCAGACGAATTATCTGATTTAGATTTTGATCGTATGACAGCGGTGCGCAGGTAACATCTCTTCTTAAATCCTTATTGTCGAATGAATAAAGGTATTCTCCGCATAAACTAAGAGTCCCAGAAGCACTTCCGTAAGGATGATTCCCTTCAGCAATCGGAATTCCGGCAAAATAGCCGTACTCGCCCGTGGAGTTTTTCAGCATTGGAATTGAGAAAATAACATCGTCATTTACCGGCGTTTCCCAATTGTTCTGCTTCATCCAGAAATCTCTAAAACTTAATTTTAAATCATGCTGTCTGCCTTGAATTACTTTATCCAGATATTGGATTGCGATATCATAATACTGCTCGTGATTTTTTCCTCTTTCCATGTGTCCAATGCTTGCAGGATTGTTTTCGTCTGGGCGAAGTGTCCATCCCCCTCTTGTAAGAGCCAATAGCCCTATTAGTCCCTGATTGAAGCTTCTTGAAGCACGTTCCACTCCATAATCCAATTCATTAGCATTTTTCATTAAAGGCTCAACCGACTTCAAATCGTCAATTAAAAATTCAAGAATTACATTTCGGTCTGTGGTTCCGACAGCAAAATTTTCATCTCCTGTCGAAGATTTAGTGCGAAAAACAATATCTCCCCAAATTCGGATCATGTCTAAGTAAACCATTGCACGAATCGTCTTCACTTCTCCATACATCTGCATAATGTTAGAAGGGGCATTTTTAGGATCTCCTTTATACAAATCAGAGCTTTCAATTCCTTCAATTACATCATTTGCCGCATTGATAATTTTATACATTGCACTCCATGTACCATTTAAAGTTGTCCAATAGGGCTTTGGATCGTAACAGGCAATATCAGAACCGTTTCCGTTTACTGTATTGGTTGAAACACCCGACATTTCTACATCTGTATTCGTATTAAAAACAAAAGCAAGACGATTGGCATAAGCATCATCGGTCAGCATGAGCGTATAAACACCCGCAACAGCAGATTGAATGTCTTTTTCTGATTTAAAAATTTCTGCTTGGGTAAAGCCCGATCCAGGCTGTACATCGAGATATTCATCGCAGGCTGTAAAGGACAGCGCAACAACTATCAGAAAACTAAATATTATCTTTTTATTCATCATCATGAGATTTAATATTGTTAAATTAAAATGACAACTGTAATCCAAAAGCATAGTTACGTGTTCTTGGATAAGCGTTGTAATCAATATTTGGTGTTAATCCAGTTTCCAGATTGATATCTGGATCATATCCGGAATAGTTTGTCCAAACAAACAAGTTGCTTCCTGTAGCATACAATCTGATTCTGCTGAATCCTACTTTTGAACTGTTTTGTTTTGGAATAGTATAACCAATGCTCAGCGTGTTTAATCGTAAGAAAGAGCCATCTTCAACAGCGTAAGACATTGCAATAGGACGGCCAATAGATACTGGATTCCACATTGTAGCGTTTTCGTTCTGTTTAGCCAGCTGTTCTGGCAAATAGCGAAGATCGTTGCCCATGTCATCATAATTTCTCCAACGGCTGTTTAGTCCCACATCCATACCAAAATTATTCTGATTGTTCTGATAGAAAGAAGTTGTCATAATCTTATTGGCATTATAAACATCAAACCCATACATAAAATTAAAGAATGCTGTTAAATCAAAGTTTTTCCAAATGGCATTTACACCAAAACCTCCAGAAAAATCAGGATTTGTATCTCCAATCACTTTCCTGTCTTTATCTCCAATTACATAGCTATTTGGATCTGAAGGATCTACAGGAGTCAGTTTCTTAAACTTCGCATTACCTGGAACCGGATCACCAGAAAGATTCTTTGAATTGGCAACACCTTCTTTTAATTTCCACGTTTTGGTTACAGCATCAAAAGATTCAAAATCATCCATTGTATAAAAGCCATCGTTTACAAATCCATAAATCAATCCTTTTGTCCCGCCTACATAGGCACGGTAGTCATCATCATTCAACAATTGCGTTCCTGCCCAGCCCGAACTTAAAATCCATTCCTGCTCTCCGCTCGCCAATTTGTCGATTTTGTTTTTGTTGTAACCAATATTAAAAGTCAAATCAACTTGAAAATCCTTTTTCTTAATCACACTTCCGTTGATTGCAAATTCGACACCTTTATTAGAAGTCTGTCCAACGTTGGTCATCATTTTTGTAAAACCAGAAACCGATGCAATATCTGATGGCACCAATAAATCTTTTACTGTGTTATGATAAAAATCTAAAGTTCCCGTAAGCCTTTCTTTAAAAAAGCCAAAATCAAGACCAACGTTCGCCGTATAAGTCGTTTCCCATTTTACATTTGGATTGTTCAGATATTTGTCGTTATAAAAATTATAGTAATAATGGTTTTCTTCTCCCCATCCTACAGAACGGTCTCTAGATACGCCGTAATATTTTGCATATAAATCGCCTTTGATTTTATCATTTCCAGAAGCTCCATAACTTAAACGAAGTTTTAAATTGGAAACCGTCCGGCTCTCTTTTAAGAAACTTTCATTTGAAACTCTCCATGCAAACGCGCCAGCAGGAAAAACTCCCCATCTGTTGTCTGGACCAAATTTTGTAGAACCGTCGGCACGGACAGTAAACGTAAATAAATAACGGTCATCATAACCATAATTGACCCTTCCAAAAAATGAAGAAATTCTATTTGGAGATTCTGCATTCGAACCATTTTCAAAAGGGGTTCCCAAAGCCAGGTTGTCTAGCGCCTTTTCTCCAGTAATGTCTTCCGGAAAATAACGCGTGCGGAAAAACTTAATTGAGCTTTCCTGATCTTTTATTTCTTGCCCTATCATTAATTGGAAATCGTGGCGCTCTTTTAATTTAAATCCGTAGTTCAATACGTTATTCAACTGCCAGCGAGGCGACTGGGTCATCGCCCAATACGTTAGAGGCAGATTATTATTTTCTAATGCCGTTTTGGTGTCTGTACCCCAAAAACGTCCGTCTTCAGAATATTTATATTCATAACCGAATGAAGAACGAAGAGTCAATCCTTTTTTGATGGTCCAAGTCAAAGCTCCTGTAGTATTAAATGTTCTCGTCGTACGCTGACGGTAGTTTTTCTCTGCTTCCTCGAATGGATTAAAACGAGGCTTAATTTCGTAATCATCCGGATCGAAATAAGTATTGTCTTCCGGTAAGGTCATATACTCTTCTAGTCCTGCCGTTGGCGCTTCGCGCAAAGCCCTAAGCAGGCTCACTCCATCTGTTCCTGAACCTTCAATGGTTTGATTGGTTAAACGTGTTTGGTATTCGAACGTTAGATTGTCTGTTAATTTTGAATTTAAAATCAAATAGATATAATTCTGGCGCATTCCCGTTCCAAGCAAAACACCCGGCTGGTCTTGGTTTACAAACGTAAATTTGAATTTTGTTTTTTCGCTCCCGCCACTTACATTGATATCAGTGTATCTTGCAATCGGATTGCTTCCAAAAATTTCTTTTTGCCAATCTGTTCCCTTATTTCCTTTATATATGTAAAATTCGCTTGGTCTGCCATACATATTATAAAATCCAGTTGGGTTAGAAGTGCTTTTACGTGCAAATTCATATTGCATCATAACAAACTCATACGGATCCATAACGTCCAAATGATTGGCAAGCGTTTTAATTTGCGTATAGTTATGAATGTTTACCGCTACTTTTCCTGCTTTAGGAACTTTAGTCGTCACAATAATAACTCCATTTGCACCTCTTGCTCCATATACGGCTGTAGAGGCTGCATCTTTCAGAACCTCTACAGATTCGATATCTGTCGGTGGAATATCATTTAAGTTAGCCACCTCAAAGCCATCAACCAAAATTAATGGCGAGTTGTCTTCAGTAATAGATCCTCCTCCACGAATTCTAATTTTCACATCTGCTCCAGGCGAACCGTCAACAGTTGTAACCTGAACCCCAGGAAGTCTTCCCGTCAAGGCTTCCGCCACATTGGATGTCGGCACTTTTGCCAATTCGGTTCCTTTTATACTGGCGACCGCCCCAGTTAAGTTTTTACGTTTTTGCGTACCATAACCAATTACAACAACTTCGTTCAATTCGCTGTTCGATTCTTTCATGGTTACCGTAATGCCTGATGTGCGTCCTTTTAAGGGCACAATTTCATCATTCATTCCCACAAATTTGATGATTAGAACTGCAGTTTCTGGATCTGCTACCGCTACGCTGAATTTACCATCAAAATCGGTAACGGTATTTGTGTTTTCATTCTTTACCATAATTGTTGCGCCCGGAATACCCGCCATGTTATCCTTAACCGAACCGCTCACGGTTGTACGCTTCTGAGCATAAATCCCCCCTGTTAAAAACAGGACGGCTAAAATGCTCCAGATATATTTTTTTATAATCATAACTAGAATATTTTTTATTGGATTAAAAGCCTCTCTTCGGATTCTATAAAAGAAATTATTAAAAGTCAACACATTAACCTTTTATGGCTATCACATCACTTTTTAAATCCAAATAATGGCTAATCTTATTTCGTATTGGTTTGTTTCGAAAAGAAGTTTATTAAGGTTCGTTTATAAGAAAATCGACATTCGTAACCTGATTGGCTTCAATGGCAAAAGTTGTTTGCAATTCTTTGGTCTTTACCACTTCCATGTTCTGATTCAGGCATTCTATTTTAACGTGAACGTTATTGGCTTCTTCACCTGTTTGAAATAAAACAAAATCGTCTGTGTAGTTTATTCCGCCGCTTGCGGTTACTTTGCTCCTTGTTACAAACATGTCTTCTTTAATGTACGTTCCGTCAACCACTTTGTAACCGCTTCTTTTTACCAAAACCGTAGTTTTAATTGTGGTGTAACTTTTGTCGGCAGTAATGTCTAGAGTCTTCAAACGCAGAATTCCCGTTCGCGTGACAATGTTCAGCGTCAAAGGATCTTCAAAAGGCGAAGCGTACGGCATTGCATCTGAAAGATTTACTGGCTGGTTTGCCAATGCCGGTTGCGGAACAATTAGTTCGTTAAGATTCGTTGGAGACGGAATCATTTGCTCTGGAAAGTCTGATGCTACTAATTTGAATTTTCCGTCGTTTAAAGAAAAAGGATAAAGCGAACTGTAATTTGCAACATATTCTCCATTTTCTTTGTACACAAAAAGAGGTCTTGTTGAGATCCCTACATTTAAATTCCAAGCGACACCATTTAACTGAAAATCTAGTTTCTTAACTGTATGACTTTCATATTTTAAATCATCATTAGAGCACGAATTTAGAAGAAAAAATAGCCCCGCTCCTAGAATCAGGTTTTTAATCATTTTCATATCTGTTAAATTTAAAAATGACAAAAAAAACTCTCTTGGTCGATTTTAGGACAAAGGTCCAAAATTGGAAATTGAATGTTAAAGTTGGTTTGGTTCATAATTTTGGTTTTAAAGTTAGTTAGTTAAAAAATCAAGTAGGATTATGAAGCAAAACTAGAAATAGCCTATCTCAAATTGGGGTAATTTTTGCTTTTCGGGACGGTACAAATCGCTATTTCAGCATCTATAGTCATTAATTCGTTAAATTTTTCTTACTTTTTTTATTTAAAGCAAAAAAAATATAATAAATTAAAACGGATATCATAATCAATCTTTGATTATATTACTTTCGTCCTCCAGGGTTCAAACGTAGGACTATGCTTAAAGGATTGCGGAGAAATTCGCTGGAGAGAAATATAGCCCATGATTATTAAACATTGGGACAAATGCGCTGCATCACCCAAGATTTAAACCTTTGGTGCTGTTTGATAAGATTATGCTTTTAAACTTTGAGAATAAAACATAGCTTAAGGCCGAAACCTTGTATTCAATAACAATGCTGTTTATATTTTAATTGCTATTAGCGAAATTGTCTTCTATATTCAGCCGGCGTATGATCGTATTTTGATCTGAAACATTTTCCGAAGTATTTCAGATCATTAAATCCTACTTCAAAACAGATTTCTTTTATTAATAAATCATCCTGTTTTAAAAGTCGCGCTGCTTCGCTTAATCGCATATCACGAATAAAAACAACAGGAGAAGCCCCGGTAGTACTTTTAAGTTTGTTGAAAAAACTAGCGCGAGACATACCCATTAGTTTTCCTAGTTCGTCAACCGTAAAATCAGAATTAGACATATTTTCTTTTACAAATCCAATAACCTGAAACATAAATTTCTGGTCTTTGTTTGAAATTTGCAGCGGTTCTTCTTTGCAAATGTCAATTGTGCTTCCGCTGGAAAACAATTGCTGCAAACGGGCTCGTTGTTCCAAAACATTTTTTACTCTTGCTTTTAACAAACTGACATTAAAAGGTTTTGTAACGTAATCGTCAGCTCCGTATTCTAATCCTTCCAATTTACTTTCTATCGATGATTTTGCGCTAAGCAAAATAACCGGAATATGACTGGTTGACAGATTATCTCGAATCGATTTTAGCATTTCGATTCCATTTCTCTCTGGCATCATAATATCGCTGATGACGAAATCTGGCAAAATTTCTTCTGCTTTTGTATAACCTTCATCGCCATTTTCTGCGGTATAAATTGTGTAATCACTTTCTAAAATAAAGACCATAAAAGCGCGCAATTCAGGATCATCTTCTACCACAAGTCCGATTGGGCTTTCCCTTCTTGGTTCTTCTATTGTTATTTCGTGTTCTGGTTCATTCTCCAAAATCATATCGTCAGAAAAATGCTCTTCTGTTTCTTCCAATAAAATATCAACATCGTTTTTAAAGTGCTGATATCCTTTTAAAAACACAATTTGAAAACTGCTTCCTTTCCCTTGCGTGCTGTCCACCAAAACTTCTGCTCCGTGTTTAACTGCAATATCTTTTATAATTGACAGCCCAAGACCGGTACTCGGATTCGACAGGTTTTCATTGTAATTTGAAAAACGTACAAATAATCTTTTTTGAAGCGTCGGACTAATTCCTGGCCCATTATCATTTACTGTTAAAAACACATGTTTCTCGGACTCTTCCACTTTTACCTCGATGGAGTCACCCTTATTGCAGTATTTAAAAGCATTAGAAAGCAGATTGATCAAAATTTTATCCAAACTGTCTGGATCTGCCCAAACTTTAGGATTTGATGAATTGATGCTAACTTTCAGATTTATATTGCTCTGATTACTCATTTCTTCAAAATCTTCACACATTTGAGAGACAAACTCACCCAGATTGATTTCGCGAATTGCGAGTTTTTTATCTTGAACTCGTCTCAAATCTAAAATCTGATTGACCAAATTCAATAATTTATTGCTGCTTTTTTCAATTATTCGAAGCTGGCCTTTTGCAGCCTCTTTTAGATTATCATCGGCAAGCATCACTTCCAAAGGAGCTGAAATCATGGTGAGCGGCGTACGAATTTCATGCGAAATATCGGTAAAGAATTTCAGCTTTAATTCGCTCATCTGTTTCTCCAATTTTACATCGCCACGCAGCTTTAGAATGGTAAGAATGGCTCTATTGACAACGAAAAACAAGCCGCAAGCCAATACTAAGTAGCAGAAATAAGCAAAATTAGTTAGCCAGATCGAAGGACTGATCGTAATTTTAATGCTTCTTTCATTATTCATCCATAAATTATGTCCGTTTGTTGAAGAAATTAGAAGGGTATAGTTTCCGCGTCCTAAATTGGTATAATTGATAGATTGTCCTCCTTTAATGTAATTCCACTGTTTATCAATTCCTTCTAGTTTATATCGATACACGATATTTTCGCTTTTTAAATAATCCAAAGCCGAAATTTGAACTCTAAAGAAATTCTGATTGTGTTCTAGTGTGACTTCGTGCAACAAATCAGGATTTTTGGGAGTTTCCGGATTTATTTCGTTCAATTCTTTATTATTAACCAAAAATCCAGAAATTGCTAAATATGGTTTAAAATGAAAAGGCTTGATGTTTCCGGGTTTGAAATAAATGACGCCATTAGAATATCCTACGGCAATTTCGTCATTGGTCAGTTCGCATTTTGTTGCCTCAGAAAAAATCTCTGTTCCAATAATTGATTTTAATTCTGGAAAAGTCTCCGCGCTATTATTCTTTGTATCAAAACGCACAATCTGATTATCGCTCATCAGCCAAATTTTTCCTGCCTTATCCTCTGCAATGGAAACAACTCCCTCGACTGGAAAAGAAACCATTTCGTTCCAGATTGATTTCACGTTCAGCTGGCCCTTCTTGTCTAAATCGGCCAAAATCAACCCCATGCCATTGGTTGCCAGCGCCATCTGATTATCGTGCGTTATTAAAATATCCAGAATATCATTTCCCGACACCTGTGAATACTCATTAAATTTTATTTTGTTTGCCACTTTAGTTTCTTCTGAAAAAGAAAATAATTTATAGGACGAAATAAAAAATATTTTGCGGTCTTTATTTTCTGCAATCGAACGGACTTTATCTGCCGTTTTTATCGGATAATTTTTTAATTCATTTTTAAAATTGACAAATTGAATTCCCCTGTTTCCTTCACGAACAATATTTACTCCACCACCCCAAGTTGCAATATAAATTTGTCCGTTTGTTGCTTGATAAATTTTAAAAATATCGTCGGAGTTGATACCGTAAATGCTCTTTTCATCATTCTTATAATGCGTGACTTTATATCGAAAAGGCTGATCGGTTGGAACTAAGCAAAATAATCCATTTCCTCTTGTTCCTACCCAAATTCTGCCTTTATTATCCTGGAGCATACTGTAAATATCTGCTCCCCAGCCAGGGCCAGATGCCGACAATGTTCCATCAGAAGCCAAAAATCCGATCTTCTTTTTCTGGACATCAAATAAAGCAATTTTCTCTTTGCGGCTAGCTACCCAAAGATTACCATTATTGTCTTTCATCAAACTTCGCACATTATGCTTATGATGATCGTTTGCAGAATCTAGATTTAAAGTAGAGAAGTAACTATTGCTAAAAGTAACTAAATCTAAACCTTGCTTGAAAGAACAAAACCAAAGATTTCCCAATCTGTCAAACATTGCCGTGTGCATCAAATCTGAAATCGACTCTTTCGATTCATTAATGCAGCTTATTATAGAAGACAATTTGTTTTTTTTTTCGTCCCAATAAGAAAATGGCGCATTACTTGATTGAATCCATACTGTTCCATTTTGCGAAGTAATCAGAAAACTTTTTCTTTCTCCTCCCGCAGTTGCAGAATCACTATTATCAACCGACATTTTCTTTATCTTTTTGGTAAGAAGATCAAACTGAAACACGCCTTCACCCCGAGCTTCAAACCAAAATTGTCTAGAACGCGTTGATCCTAAAAAATTGATTTTTTTATTCGGAAATCCAGCTAAAGTCTTACCGCTATACGATTCTTGTTTGCCTGATTTTAGATCACAAAAATAAAATACCTGACCTGCGGTTACTATAAGCATTTTAGTATTGGCAACGAGTTCGGTATAAATGATATCTTCTTTAATATCAAGCAGGAAGTCAAAAAAGGTACTTGCCTTTTTGTTGTAACGTGCCAATTCTCCGTTACTTCCTCCAAAAAATATATCTTCTTTAGTTTCTAAAAAGGTATTATACACGCAAGACTTTCCATTAAAAAAGAAATATTGAGGTTCTCCACCAGATTTATCCAGTCTGCAAGTACCTGCTTCAGTAAAAAACCAAGTCGATCCCTGTTTGTCTTCAAAAATATCACGGATTTTCCCGCAGCGTTTTGTAGGATCAAAAGTTATTTTTCTAACTTTTTTATTGGTTTGAAAAGCTATTAGATAATTTTTCTCTTCGGGAAAAAGCCAAACTCTTCCAGATGGCATCACTTTAAAATCGACAAAAGCGATATTGGATGCCTTTAAAGCCCCCGCTTCAATTGGATAATGAAAACTTAGCTGTCGAGTATCAAAATAATAAATATCATTTTTCTCTGATTGAATCCAGATTCGGTCGCTTTTATCAAACTTAAATTTAAAAACACGGTTAGAAATTAAATTTAGAGATCCATTTTGTTTTACCCTAAATTTTTGAAAATTGCTTCCATCGTAACGGATCAATCCGTTAAAAGTAGAAAGCCAGATAAATCCTTTTTTATCCTGCTGAATATCCAGAATGCGGGATTGTCTTAACTTTAAATCGTTTGCAAAATGAGTTAGCGTACCGGAAGGTTGCGCATGGCACAAAATCCCTATCCAGTAAAGAAAAAATACGATTAGATTTCTTTTCATTTCAAACTTTATAAAATTAAGCTAATCACAAAAATATCAAAATTCCTTTCCTGACCTAAAAGAAGTCGTTATTTCAGCAGAATACCACCATAAAAATAGCAATTTGTCTACCTTTTGCATTTAAATAAAAATCATAAAACTACAGCATTAAGCTTTATAGCATACTCTAAATAGCATTTTATCCTGTCTTTAGAAGTATAAAAATCTAATTTTGCGAGTCAGAAGTTTAGAAGTCTGTCCTATTTAAATCTTTATAAATTCATATTGCTTTTTTATTAAAGCAATAATCAAAAAATAATAAATCTAACACACTATCCAAAACCTATGAAAAGAAAATCCATAGTTATTGCGTTACATTTTTTTGCTTTAACCACCTTTGCGCAAGAAAATTTTCCGTACAAAAATCCCAATCTGCCAACCGAACAGCGTGTCAATGACTTGGTATCGAGAATGTCATTGGACGAAAAGATAAATCAATTAATGGATTCTGCTCCGGCAATTGACCGCTTGGGAATTCCAGAATACAATTGGTGGAACGAATCATTACATGGTGTTGCACGTGCGGGATATGCAACCGTTTTTCCGCAGTCTATTTCAATTGCTTCTTCTTGGGATCGCCAATTGATACTGGATGTTGCCACTGCCATTTCTGATGAAGCTCGCGCCAAACATCACGAATATTTAAGAAGACATCAACACGGGATGTACCAAGGATTGACCTTTTGGTCGCCAAACGTAAACATCTTTCGTGATCCACGCTGGGGACGCGGACATGAAACCTATGGAGAAGATCCTTTTTTAACAAGCCAATTGGGTCTTAATTATGTAAACGGACTTCAAGGCGCAAATGACAAATATTTGAAAGTTATTGCAACAGCCAAACATTATGCCGTGCATTCTGGACCAGAGCCTTCTCGCCATTTTTTTGATGCCAATATAAGCGATATCGATCTATACGAAACTTATCTTCCTGCTTTTAGAACCTTGGTAAAAGAGGGACATGTTTATTCTGTAATGGGCGCATACAACCGTTTTAGAGGCGAGTCAGCAAGTGCGAGTCCGTTTCTTTTTAATATTCTTCGAAATGTTTGGGGATTTAATGGCTACATCGTATCCGATTGTGGTGCTGTAACGGATATTTGGAAATACCATAAAATCACGAATGATGCGGCAAGCGCTTCTGCATTAGCAGTTAAAAATGGTTTGGATTTGGAATGCGGAAGTAGTTTTGAGTCTCTAAAAGAAGCTGTTGATCGCAAAATAATTTCAGAAGCCGATATTGATGTTGCTGTAAAACGTTTATTTACTGCAAGGTTTAAATTAGGAATGTTTGATCCAGATGAGATTGTTCCGTATGCGCAAATTCCGTTTTCTACAAACAATAATGCGGCAAACGATTATCTTGCTAGAATAGCTTCTCAAAAAAGTATCGTTCTTTTAAAAAACCAAAATAATACGCTGCCACTTTCTAAAAACATCAAAACGGTTGCTGTAATCGGGCCAAATGCAGATGATATACAATCTTTATGGGGAAATTATAGCGGAGTTCCCAGCAATCCGATTACGGTTTTAAAAGGTATTCAAAACAAATTGGAACCCAATTCAAAAGTCTTATATGCCAAAGGAACAGATTTGGCAAAAGGAGTTCCTGAAATGAATATTATACCATCAATATATTTTCAGAATGAAAACGGCACGCAAGGTTTAATTGGTGAATATTTTGACAATAAAGAATGGAACGGAAAACCTCTTTTTACTCGTATTGATGATAATATTGATTTCGAATGGGACATCAATACCCCAGATCCCCGTTTGAAAATGGGGAATTACAGTGTAAAATGGACTGGTTATCTTACGGTTCCTAAATCGGGAACTTATAACATTTCAGAATGGTCAAAACCTTTTATGACTGTTGAAATTAATGGCGGGAAACCTAGTGGAGGCAAAAACAAACATCATCCGCGTTTTCGCCCTCAGAAAATAGATTTAGAAGCAGGAAAAAAATACAAAATAGAAGTTAAATACCAGAATTTCTATGGAGACTCGATTGCACAATTATTTTGGGCAGAACCTCAGGAAAACCTAGTTCAAGAAGCGGTGCAAACTGCCAATCGCGCCGATGCTGTAGTTCTTGTTTTAGGACTAAATGAACGCTTGGAAGGTGAAGAAATGAAAGTGGAAGCAGAAGGTTTTAATGGCGGTGACCGAACAAGTCTTGATCTGCCGGCCAATCAAGAAGAGCTTATGAAAGCCGTTAAAGCTACCGGAAAGCCTTTAATATTGGTTTTAATTAATGGAAGTGCTCTTTCTATCAATTGGGCAAATGATAACGTACCAGCAATTCTAACAGCAGGATATCCTGGCCAGCAAGGCGGAAATGCGATTGCAGATGTTCTTTTTGGAGATTATAATCCGGCAGGAAGGCTTCCTGTTACCTACTATAAATCAGTAGATCAGCTTCCTAAATTTGAAAATTATGATATGGAAGGCAGAACCTACCGCTATTTCCGTAAAACGCCTTTGTACCCTTTTGGATATGGATTAAGTTATACCAAATTTAAATACTCTAATTTACAGCTTCCAAAAGATTTCAACTCTGACGCAGATTTTAAAATTTCTGTTGACCTAACCAATACAGGAGAGCGTGATGGAGATGAAGTTGCTGAACTATACATAAAAGATGAAAAAGCTTCTACTCCTCGTCCAATTTGCAAATTAGAAGGTTTTGAGCGCATTCATCTTAAAAAAGGAGAAACAAAAACAGTAACATTTACTATTACTCCAAGACAGCTTTCTATGATCAACAAGAAAAAGGAACGTGTTGTAGAACCAGGCTGGTTTACCATTTTTGTTGGAGGAAAACAGCCAGATGGTTCTAATGATATTCAACGCGGAAGAATCAACTTTACAGGTAAAACTATAACATTAGAAAAATAGATTTAGAAATTAAAAAACTCGCTATTAACCACTTTTATTAAATGCAATGAACCAAAACCTCGCTTTCGCAGACTATGCAGTTTTTATTATTTATTTTATCGTAGTCTCGTTCTACGGTTACAGCGTTTACCGCAAACGTAAACAAGACGAACATGATGCTAAAGCTTACTTTTTGGCTGAAGGAAATTTAACTTGGTGGGCAATTGGAGCTTCTCTTATTGCTTCTAATATCTCTGCAGAACAATTCATCGGAATGAGTGGTGAAGGTTTCTTCTTAGGAATCGCTGTTGCTGCTTACGAATGGCTTGCTACTGTTGCTTTGATTATCGTAGCATTATGGTTTATTCCTGTTTATCTTAAAAACAAAATTTACACAATGCCGCAATTCTTAAAAACACGTTATAACGAGTCTACTGCGCTTATTATGGCCGTTTTCTGGCTGTTTTTATATGTTTTTGTAAACTTAACTTCTATTTTATATTTAGGAGCAGTTGCTATTAATGGTCTTGCTGGCGGAGAATATCTTCATGTAATTATGGTTGGATTGGCTGTTTTTGCTCTGTTTATTTCTCTTGGAGGTATGAAAGTTGTAGCTTATACAGACGTTATTCAGGTTGCTGTATTAATCATTGGCGGTTTAGTAACTTCTTATATCGCTCTTACAACTGTTGGACAATACTTTGGTGTTGGTGAAAATGCAATTGCAGGTTTCAAAGTTTTAATGAAAGAAGCTCCTGAGCATTTTAAAATGATTATTCCAAAACCAACTGCAACTTCTTCCCAGCTTGAAATTGATAAATATTTGACTTTCCCTGGATTGTTATCTTACGCTGCTGGTATCTGGATCATCAACTTAAACTACTGGGGATGTAACCAATACATTACGCAGAGAGCACTTGGAGCAGATTTGCAAACGGCTCGTACAGGTATTTTATTTGCTGGTATGTTAAAATTATTAATGCCGCTTATCGTAATGCTTCCTGGTATTGCTGCTTACGTTTTATATACAAACGGACATTTACCTCAATTGGCTGGAGGAAAAGATGGAGCTTATTCTGCTGTTTTAACATTCCTTCCAACTGGATTAAAAGGACTTTCTGTTGCTGCTTTGACTGCTGCAATTGTAGCGTCTTTAGCTGGTAAAGTAAACAGTATCTCTACAATCTATACATTAGACGTTCATAAAAAATACATTCAAAAAGAAGCTGGTGAAAAACAACAGGTAAATATCGGGCGTCTTGCTGTTTTTGCTGCAATGCTTTTAGCGGTTTTATTTACATGGAATGATGTATTAGGAATCGGCGGTGTCGGAGGATTTACATACATCCAAAAATACACAGGATTCATCAGCCCTGGAGTTTTTGCTATGTTCTTCTTAGGTATGTTCTGGAAAAGAACAACGGGAACAGCAGCAATCGTTGGTGTTATTTTAGGATTCTTATTATCTGTGTTATTCAACGAATACGCTCCTGCTTTATTTGGAAACGATACACTTTTATACACAGCTTACCCTAACGGAAAAGGAGCTTTCGAAATTCCTTTCCACATCTGTATGGGATTATCATTCTTATTTACAATGATTGCAATGATTCTGATCAGTTTTGCTGGACCAAAAGTAAACCCTAAAGCATTCGAGACAGAACCTGGAATGTTCAAAGTACAGCCACAGACAACAGTATTAATGGTAATTACGTTATTGATTATTGTTGCGCTTTACGTGAAGTTCTGGTAATAAATTATCAGTTCAATTCTCTCTATCTTTACAGCTGTTGTTTGTTATGAACAACAGCTGTAAATTTGAAAATTAGAAATGGCTTTCTAAAATAGTTTCTTTAGGCCTAGGTTAAAAAAAAAGACATGCGTCTATTGCTGAATGGAAACTGGATTCAATTTTGTTGTTTTCCCTAACATCATGAGAAAATTGATACTAATTCTGCCGAAAATAATTAAGGCGAATTTTGAAGATTTTTTCATCTAGATAAGTTTTATGGCAACATCGTGGCACATGCTGTTTTTGAAAGCTAGAAATCCAGCAAAACCAAGGCGTAAAAGTCTATCTTTGAGTATATTTGTGAACACCTTATTTGTTTTTTTGACTGGAAGCAATAACAGCTTTGTGAGAGAATTGCGGCTTATGGTATTTTAAAAACAAAAATTGAGTATTGATTACAAGGACAACAATTAGGCTCAAATATGCAGTTCTCCAAATAAACTAGGGCTGATCAGCAGCCCCAGCCCCGATGGCAGTGGAAATCCTTTTGTGCCGGTGTTCGGCACAAAAGACTGCAGCGTACAGCGGGAAAAAGCTCCTAAAAAATAATAGTATACACAATCAGCCATAATCACTCCTAAATCAGATTCCCCGGCAGTTTGCAGGTTATATCAATCCTATTAAAGCCTGCAGGCATGAAATTATGAAGACTGCTGAAATAAGCGGCCCTGTCACCTGTCATAGATGTACCGGAGACCTAAATGATTACGGCTATATCAATTATCTTGCAAAGAGAAACAGAATCAGAAGAGCATCATTTATTTCACCCTTTAAGAGTTTGCTGAAATTCCCGGCAAAAGACAGCAGAGCTGTTTTTATGAAAAACCTGGGTTCTTTATCTCACGGGCAGCTATTTTTTTTGCCGCAAAAAGTTTAGGTGTTTTTTAAAGATATTTCACCGCTTTAAGTTTTGCGGCAGAATCGCGGCACATCGGAATTTGGAAAAATGAAAAATCAGCTGTATCAAAGCCTGACAAATTTAGGTTCGAAACTTTAGATACGAAAAAGAAAAAACACTAAGTTACTAAAGACAGAAAGATAAAACAGCCCTCATTTCTGAGAGCTCTCGATGCTTAGAGCTATACTTTTTATAAAGAACTGGCTTTTATCCTTACAATCTTGCCATCCTGCATAACAACCAGATCGCTGTTATTTTTCTTTTTAAACTCAATTAATTTTTCAGAAACTTTATCCATTGCCTCTATAATCTTCTTCTGAGTCGGTGTCGTTGTTGATTTGTATTCTCTCATGACTTGTTCTTTGTGAGTTTATCGAACTTCATTTCATTTATAACTTCAATATCATTGCCCAAAGTTTTTTGTGCTATCAATTCAGCTTTTACAGCTGTATTGTCAAAAATCAATGCCTCATTAACTATAGGCAAATATATAGCAAACAAATTAGTTATTCCGTTTTTATATCTGCGTTTAATAACATCGGTTTCAATATGGTGTCCTCCTTCCAGAACCCTGGTCTTGACCCTTTCAATTGCCAGGTCAACACTATCGAGCCAAAAAAATAAAAGAACCACTTTATATCCTTTTTCCTGAGCCGCAATCACTTTCGCTTTATAGCTTTTTGTGGCCAAAGTCGTTTCAAAGGCGAAAACTTCATCATTTGCCAATAATTCATTGATTCTGTGGAGCATTATTCTTCCCGATTCAAAGGCAGCCTTTTCAGGCTGGAAAGGCGAAAGTCCTTTAGCAATTTCGTCCGCATTTACAAACTCCTTACAATTTAGTATTTCCGGAAGTATTGTAAATGAAGCAGTAGTCTTGCCAGCACCATTACAGCCTGCAATTATATAGAGATTTTTATTCATCCTTACAAAGATAATAAATTACACTTTTAGTATAAATTATTTACACTTATAGTTTATTGTTCAAATGTCTTAAAAACCTGCAATCAAGCGACAATATTGAAAAATTTGATACTATTTTATTCTTGCTTTCCATCCATCACCCCTATCATCGACCAAAATCTAAATAAAAAATCTAAAAGAAATAACAGAAAAAGAAAAATAACCAATTAACTAAGTTTTACAGCAGCACTCCAAGATCATTTTCGAAGAACATTGGTTCGAGTCCTTTTCCCGACTTAATTGCACTTTTATTTAGGTGTAAAACCTTAAATTAAGTTTTGTGGCAGAATCGTGGCACATTGCATTTGGAATGGATACCTTTTTTGCCACAAAATGTTAAGGCTGTTTTCTAAAAACATTTTACCAATTGAAGTTTCGTGGCACAATCGTGGCACACCAATATTGTAAAAGTAGAAAATGAGTTATGCTAGCGGATCCAACAGTTAGGTTCGAATCTGCAGCTGATGCAAGCATACATTTTCTTATAGTAATTTTATTAAAAATTTGCTTTTTATTTCGGACAGGGCTAAATATTTAGTACCTTGATGGAAATAATATCATATATCATGCAAAAAAAATGGATATTATGAAGTTTTAGAGATTATTTTAAAACTCTAACAATTAAAATTTAAATTATGAAAAGAATCACATTACTTTTAGCTCTTATTTTTACAGCAGCCTCATCTGCGCAGACCATTACATCTAAACTCGAAGATGCTAACACCGCTCAGTACTCCCTGCTTGAAAAAGTAAATAAATATTATCCGGACATTACGCTGAACAAGGCAGTTACAAATTTCTATGCGGATGATAAAATAATCGATTCCCAGCAGTCATTCGCTTTAAAAGGAACAAAGTTTTCAAGTTATAAGCTGGGAATCGAACCGGACAACAAAAAATTATTGTTCGAATATGTTACCGATGAAACGGGAAAAGTTTACGGTGATGTTTCTCTTTTTAAAGGAAGTGTCTTAAGAACAACATTTACCGAAAAGACTGGTCTAATTGAAGTTTCATTAGACGGAAAATCTGTTTATCAGACTAAAATTTAATTTAGAACCAAAAGATTATAATCTAAAAGCATGCGCCCATATGGGTGCATGCTTTTTTAATTTACCAGTTTTTTTTAAATAGGAAAATTTAGGTTCTGCCCCATCTGTCAGAATAAAATATAAGAATTTAAGTGATTTAAAAATCAGCCCGCCAATTTACAGAATGATTTAAACATAGATATCCCCGGTTCAATCATCTGATTCTTTTGAAGCATATTCACAACTTCAATTCCGCTTAGAGTTCTCTCTGCAGATTCAAAACTTTTAAAACCTAATCCGTTCTGTATGCGCCACTTGATAAAACGATGATCCTGTTCTGCAATATTGTTAATATATTTACACTGCCGGATTTTAATCCTTGAGAACGAGCGCTTGTTATAGACTTTGACAGCCGCTGTATTTGAGCTGCTTTTATCAGTGTTTAGTAATCGTGATTTGCAGTTGATACAGATTTGCCTGAAGCTTCTGCTGTCTCAGCAGCAGCCCCAGCCCCGACTGCTTCGCCAGTTCGCTTCGCTCGTGTGCAGCGGAAATCCTTTTGTGCCGGGTTTCAGCCCAAAAGACTGCTTCGCCAGTTCGCTTGCGCTCGGGTGAAACGCATAGCGGGAGAAGCTCCCAAAACAGCTTTATTTTCCAGCCAGTACTAATTATTTAAATAAATCACTGCACTACACTTTGATTATCTGGCAGTCAGTTAAAATATTCTATTGGAATTATGAAACATTCTTTTATATTTACGTAACACACTAAAATTAATTAAATCTACTTTCGTTAGAATCTAAACCACCCAACGATGTATGACAATATATTGCTTTTGAAGGACATTGTGGATAATACCCCGCTGCCCACCGCTGTTTATACAGGGGACGAATTAAAGATACAACTCGCCAACCCCGCTATTATGCAGGCCTGGGGCAAAGGGGACAAGATAATTGGAAAAAACTACCTGGAGGTGCTCACCCCCGGCACCCTTATCGGGATCATACAGGATATCCACGAGCAGAAAGCCTTTGAAGAGGAACTCAAAAAACAGGTCGCCGAGAGAACACAGGAGCTGCGCAGGTCCAATGATGACCTTATGCATTTCGCAGGTGTTGTGAGCCATGACCTGAAAGAGCCTATTCGAAAAATTAAAACGTTCAATAGTATTTTAAAAAATGAGTACAAAGCCGATTTTAGTGAGAACGCTAAAAAATTCCTGCAAAAGGTAGACCAGTCCGCACAAAGGATGCAGAATATCATTGAAGGCATCCTTGCCTACTCGACCCTGGATAAAAGATCGCAGCCTGTTGAAAAAATAAACCTTGACCTGGTCATTGAAAATATCAAAACCGATCTGGAACTGATCATAAATGAAAAAGGAGCTATTCTGGTCATAAGTGAGCTTCCCCATATAGAAGGGGCGCCGATACTGATCCACCAGCTTTTTTATAACCTGGTGCACAATGCCCTTAAGTTCTCAAAAGCAGAGGAACCGCCCAGAGTGATAATCACTTCTACTATTATAAACAATCAAGAAGGCATCGGGATGCTGGAAATAAAAATAAAGGACAACGGCATTGGACTGGATCCTGTTTTTGCAGAGAAAATATTTGATGCCTTTGAAAGGCTTCACTCTAAAGACAAATACGAAGGAAACGGGCTCGGACTTGCCCTGTGCAGAAAAATAGCCCAAAGGCACAATGGCTCTATTACTGCCTTGGGGGAGAAAGACAACGGCGCTGAATTTACAGTGACCCTTCCTTTAAAACAGTCCGATTCTTATCTTTAGCCCCTTGTAAACAAATAAATAAACAGGGAGATTCTTATCTCTATAGTGTTCTGGTAAATTGTATATTTCAATTTGCAGATATTACAGCATACACTGACACGTTTTTAAGTAGACATAAAATGGAAGATTATGTTTATGGACAGCCCGCCTTGTACTTAATTGTATCTGGCGGGTTTATCAAAACAGGGCTCCTCAGCAGCCCCAGCCCAGATAGAAGTGGAAATCCTTTTGTGCCGGGGTTCGGTACAAAAGATTGCAGCGGATAGCGGGAAGAGCTCCCAAAAAAAAAGCATCATACACAATTGACGATGCTGCCTACAACCAAATTGAAAGAACATTCCTGTTTTCTTCCACAATGCAGACAAATAGCTTGATCAGATACAAATAGAATTAATTATGTAAAAACACAAAGCCCAATCCAATTGGGCTTTATCTTTGAATAACATCACAGCATCTGGATAAATTGTCCCGGCGTAAAAAGAACAGATAAGAATCTCTGATAAAAAACCATTACCTTTAAATCAGAGAACAGCAGTAGAGGATGAATAAAATTTTTGAAAAAGTAACCCGTCATCTGGCAAAAAATCCCAGAAGACTATTCTTAATTGACTCTGTGGGAGCTCTGCTTACTGCTGTGCTGCTTTGTGGAGTGCTTTCAAATCTAAGCCCCTATTTTGGGATGCCCAAGACAACATTAACTCTACTCTTCTCAATAGCGGCTTGTTTATGCTTTTACTCCGCTGTATGCTTTTTATTTTTAAAAACAAAATGGACGCTTTACATCAGAATAATAAGTTCTGCCAATTTACTGTACTGCGCGCTGACCACTGCCTTTTTATTTATTCATTACAGCAAGCTTACAGCTTTTGATCTGATGTACTTTTCACTTGAAACAGCAATTATCTGCCTGCTTGTTTATACAGAGCTTGCCGTATCTGCTAAAATTCTAAACAGCAGTAAGGGCAGTCAAAATATCTCGCGCCGTAAACCCCGCCTTTAAAATCAGCATTACATTAACGTTTGATTTTTCACATTAACCCCTTTGAAGAGGCAGCTTTGTATTTCTAGTATACAACTTAGCAAAAAATTCAAAAAACAATTCGTAAAGGCCAAAAACCTGCTGATCCGGCACAGGAAAATTAACCATGAAAAAATTAAAATTCAGCACAAAGGACCCGTACAAAAAAAAATAAAGCTTTTAGGTCATTTAATAATTCTTCTTTTTCAAAATCAGTATATTTGCATCACTTATATTGTTACACTTTCTTTCCGGAGAAATACAATCCCTGCAGGTTCCCTAATGAAGCATTTAAAGTTACTATACGTTTTTCTAATATCGCTGCTTGCCTTCACAGCCAGAAGCGCATCAGACAGATCACCTGAGCCATCTTGCGGCGGGCACTTAAAAACTGGCTTTATCTCTTTTGACAATACTTTAATCACTTCTGCATTTGTAATAAAATATAAAGAGCTGGATGTTCATTTTAAATTTAAAAGTAAAGTAAAATACCGTGCAACTGCTTCGGAAAGCGATGCTTTAAATATTCCTTACAGCACTAAATCAGCACTTTTTACAATCTTTAAAAACAGCTTAATTTACGGTATTGAAGTTATTTACCAAATTCAGCGTCATAATTATCTGCATCT
Source organism: Flavobacterium sp. CFBP9031 (assembly GCF_034044945.1). Taxonomy (NCBI): domain Bacteria; kingdom Pseudomonadati; phylum Bacteroidota; class Flavobacteriia; order Flavobacteriales; family Flavobacteriaceae; genus Flavobacterium; species Flavobacterium sp. CFBP9031. The sequence continues at coordinate 182,758 of NZ_JAXCWF010000002.1, read as the reverse complement.
CTACCAGCTTTTCTAAAGCGGGCTTTCATTATTGAGGCAGAACTGTTCGGCAGTTCCTTATTTGCCGCTTAACAGCAGTGACAGCAAAACACAATACAGTAATAAGCATAGTTTAGTGAAGGGAGTCAAAGACACTGCTGTCAGCTCTGGATCCATAAATAAGGCTCAGTACTGTCTGGGCACTTGTTCCCGGCGATGCTTTTTAAAAACTATATTCGCAGGTGCTGTTCAATTTATACTGCAGAAATTTCTTCACTGATAAGCACCAATAAAAAAGGATTACAGCAATTACAAGCCGGCATTCGCAGCGGAAAGACCAGAACAAGAAGAAATCTTCTGCCTGTTTACTGCTAAAATAAAAATTTCAGCCTGCAGAGAACCGCTGCGGCTAAGTAAAATAATAAATCCAGCTCTGCACTGCAGACAAAAACGATAGAGATAACTAACAAGGCAAGACCCAGGCTGAATATTTTAATACTGCCCGCTGGCTGCCCGCACCTGATTACTAATCAATGAAAATAGTCGTAACACAGCTCTTAAAAGTAAAATACATCCTGATTGAAGGACAGAAAAAATTAACCCGCAAACAGTTCATTTTTCTCGCCAGCGTACTAATTGGATTTACTGCTGCCTTTGCTGTAATATTTTTAAAGGCCTTTGCCCATTGGGTCTTTTCCTTTGCAGCTTATATCAACGCAATAGTAAAATTAAGTTTTATAAACAGCATACTTCCTTTGATTGGGATACTGCTGACTGTACTTGTGGTAAACAGGATTTTAGGAGGCAGCCTCGAAAAAGGGACTTCTCAGATCTTGTACATCGTCGCGCGAAAAGCCAGCATTATCCCTAAAAAACAAATGTACGCCCAGATCATGACCAGTTCCCTTACTGTGGGGCTTGGGGGTTCGGCCGGGCTGGAGAGTCCAATTGTAATTACCGGTGCCGCCTTTGGTTCCAATTTTGCCCAGCAGTTCAAATTAAGCTACCAGGAACGGACGCTGCTCATTGGATGCGGGGTTGCAGCCGGTATAGCGGCCGCTTTTAACGCTCCTATAGCCGGTGTGCTTTTTGCTGTCGAGGTGCTGCTGGTAGATGTTACAATCGCGGCTTTTACCCCTATTATGATTGCCGCGGCAACAGGCGCGCTTGTTTCAGCGGTGGTCTTAAATGAAAATATACTGCTGGTTTTTAGAGAAAAGCAGACATTCGACTATCATAATATTCCATTTTACGTGCTGCTGGGACTTTTTACTGGTCTTACAGCGGTTTTCTACGCCAGGAAATTTTTAAAAACAGAACATTTTTTTGCGCACTTAAAATTTGGCCCCTATAAAAAAGCTTTAATTGGAGGAGCGGTATTGGGAATTCTGATTTTTGTTTTCCCTACCTTATTTGGTGAAGGTTATGAAAGCATCAAAATCCTGGCCGATAAGAACCCGGGAGCACTTTTAAAAAACACACTCTTTGAGCAATACAGCACCAGCAGCTGGATACTGCTGGCTTTCGTTGGATTTTCAATGTTCCTAAAAGCTTTTGCTTCCGGGATAACCCTTGGAAGCGGCGGGAACGGCGGGAACTTTGCCCCTTCCTTATTTCTGGGATCCTATGCTGGATACTTCTTTTCAAAGCTGTTAAATCTGGCTGGTTTAACGGATCTTCCGATTAGCAACTTTACCCTTGTAGGGATGGCAGGAATTCTCAGCGGGCTGTTTCATGCCCCGCTGACAGCGATCTTTCTTATTGCAGAAATAACCGGAGGCTACGATCTGATGATACCCCTTATGATAGTGGCTTCAGTAAGCTTTGCTGTTTCAAAACGTTTTGAAAAACATTCTCTCGATGTAAAAAACCTTGCCCGAAAAGGAAATGCCTTCACCAGCAATAAAGACAGCAATATTTTATGCACGCTCAATATTGAGGATCTTGTAAAAAAAGATTATTTGACCCTTACAGCAGATCAGGATATGGAAAAGATTTCCGATCTGCTGGCACACTGCGATCAGGTCGTTTTTGGAGTAGTGAGCCCGGAGAATGAGCTCGAGGGACTGGTTTATTTTGATGACATCAGAGAAATCATTTTTGATACTTCTCAAGTTAAAAATACAATGGTAAAAGATATAATGTTAAAGCCGGTTCAAACTATCTATCTCTTTGACAGCATGGAAACCGTCATGAATAAATTTGAGAAAAGCAGTAAAATATTTCTTCCTGTAGAAAAAAACGGCAGGTATTATGGTTTTATGGCTAAATCAGATATTTTGGAATCCTACCGAAACAGGCTTAAATCCATGACATTTGAATAATAACTTTTAGGGATTATTACAATGGAACATTTTTGTTCCAGCTAATAAAAAAAATGCAGACTGCATCAAATTTTAAAAAAAGGTAAAGAGCCGTTCGTTCAGCTTTTGTTTTTCTCCCTGCAGCAAATTGAATCCCGAGCTATTATTTTTAATTTAAATCAACTAAACAATAATATATTAAGCGCTTCAGCCGCTTTAAAATACGCATGAAAAATTTACTCCTTTTTTTATTTTCCTTACTAATAGTTCAAACAGCACAGTCTCAAAAAAATTCTTTAAAAAAGATCTTATCCCAGCTCCAGCCTGGTGTTAAAGACACCATATTTCATTTAAGCACCTTGGATTCCATTACGGCAGATCTTCCCGCAACTCTAATCAAAGGAAGCCAGAGCGGTCCCACTTTTACCATAACGGCAGGTATTCACGGAATGGAATATCCCGCCATAGCCTCTCTGCTGCAGCTTCGCAGGGAAATAAATCCTCAAAAGCTTAAAGGAAATTTAATCATTATTCCCATCATGAACCTGCAGTCCTTCTACCAAAGAACTCCTTTTGTAAACCCCTCGGACAACCTGAACTTAAACCGTGTTTTTCCAGGCAGCAGAACAGGAAGTATCACCGAGGTAATTGCTGATTTTATAACCACTCAGGTTTTTGACGCCACGGACGTGTTTCTGGATCTGCATGGCGGGGATGTCAATGAAGATCTCATACCCTTTATCTGTTATTATGATAACAAGGAATTCAAAGAGCAGACCCGGCTGGTTTCCCGTCTTAGTGAAAACAGCGGTTTTTCCACCATTGTGAGTTATCCCTATGTAATTGCCGAAGGCCAGCCGGCGATGTATGCCTTTAAGCAGGCCGTAAGGCTGGGCATCCCGGCGCTGAGCATTGAAATTGGAAAGCTTGGCAGCTGCGAGAAGTCAGATGTTTCCTTTACTAAAAATGCAGTTTACCGCATGCTCAAAGAGCTGCAAATGTATGAAAGCAAAAAAGTGATACCGGCTGCTCCTGCAAAAAACAAATACAACAGGCAGGCCTATGTTTCAGGACCCGGCCAGGGATTATTTTACAGCAGTTTTAAAGCTGGAAGCAGAGTGATAAAAGAAGAGGAAATTGGCTATATCACAGATGTTTTCGGACGTAATGTGAAAATAATCACAGCGCCCCAAAGCGGCACAATTCTCTACAAAGCAGGAAGACTGCCGGTAAACCAAGGCGAAACATTATTCTGTATCGGCTATAAGGCTGTGGATTAATTTTATATCAATACCGAAAGCTCCAAGATCCTGCCGCTTTGAAAAGAATTAATCTGCGTGAACAATACTGACTGCTGTCAGCCGTTTACAATAGTTCGGTGCCTGTCTATCATAACAGCACTATAATTAAGGCACCCAGACAAATTTAAACTCCTATGAAAAAATTTCAAATTAAAAAAACAGAGCACGGAAAATGGCTTGTATCTCACAACGAAGTTCCCAAATTCAGCTGTATTTTTGAAGATAAGAAATTCAATTACGACAGAACAATCATCGGCCTTTTAGATCCAGCAGGTGATCCAGAAGAAATACAGCTTTTGCAAAAAATGGAAAAATGGCTCAAAGAATACCACAAGGATAAAATTAATGGATAATAAGCCGCTGCACTAATTAATCTGTTTGAACTCCATCCCTGTTATTAAAATAAATCCTATATTTAAATACAGCAATGCAATATCACAGCGCTCACACTAACTTAGACAGCTCATGAGAAAAATTACTGATATTCTGAATCTTAGAGAAGGAGAAGACGACAGAGAAAAAACACTGCAGACCGTTAAAAAAAACATTTCCTTTAAAGGAGCCAATCTTTGGATACTGGCCTGCGCCATAATTGTGGCCTCGGTGGGGCTTAATGTAAACTCAACAGCTGTTATCATCGGAGCGATGCTCATCTCCCCTCTGATGGGGCCTATTGTAGGGGCTGGTTTTGCCCTGGGCATTTATGACTTTTCACTGCTTAAAAAATCACTCAAAAACCTGCTCAATGCAACGGTTGTGAGTCTGGTGGTCTCCACGCTTTATTTTTATCTGAGTCCTTTCAAGGATGTGCAGTCGGAGCTTCTGGCGAGAACCTCCCCGAACATTTACGATATTCTTATCGCTTTTTTTGGAGGTGTTGTCGGGGTCATTGCCGTTACGCGGTCAGAGAAAGGAAATCCTATTCCCGGAGTAGCTATTGCAACGGCATTGATGCCGCCTTTATGCACCGCAGGATATGGGATTGCAACTGCCCAGTGGAGCTTTTTTCTAGGAGCTTTCTACCTGTATTGCATCAACTGCGTTTTTATCGGTATCGCTACTTTTCTAATTATTAAATACCTGAATTATGCTGCTGTTAAACAGGTGGATGAAAAACACCAGCAAAGGGTGAAGTATATTATTGCTTTTCTCATTACTGCCATGCTCGTTCCCAGCAGTTATCTCGCCTACTCCCTATACAGGGAACAGCAGTTTAAAAAAAATGCAGAGCTTTTTGTTGACAGTGAGTTCAGCAGCAAGGGTTATACGGTGGTTTATAAAAAGACGGATTTTAACGCGAAGCAGAAAAAACTCGAACTTGCTTTCTTATCGAAACGATTTTCCGATAAGGAGATTCAGAGCCTTAAAAGCAGACTCAACAGCAATAAGTACCTTGCCGGCACCAGCCTTCGCATCAGACAGGACAGCACCGACCGCTTTAACGACATAAAAGGCGATATCTTAAATCAGATCAAGAGCAGCGAGAATGAAATGAATGTAAAGGATGTTAAAATAATCCAGCTGGAAAAAGAGCTGGCAAAAAACAAATTTGACAACAAACAGCTTTTAAAAGAAATAAGAACCTTATTTCCTGATGTCCATTCGCTTTCCATTGCCAAAAACACTTTAGTGAATTATAAAGACAGCACCTCAACGATCACCGCTGTAATTTACGATGCCTCAAAAAACCTAACAGCAGAAGACAGTGAAAAACTGACCAAATGGCTCAATGAACGTCTTTTAGTGAAAGATGCCGCATTGTTTAAAAGACAGTAAGCCCTTAAGAAGAATCAACAAAAAACTACTGCTGCTGTTTCTTTTTATTATACCAGCTCAGCAATACAAAACCTGATACCCCAGCCAGTATAGAAGCAGTAAGTATCGCAAATTTCGCCTCATTCTGATAGGCCTGCTCCTGAAAAGATAACAGCGCTATAAAGATGGACATCGTAAAGCCGATTCCGCCTAAAAGCCCCAGTCCCAGCACATGAGTCCATGTCGTCTGAGCAGGCAGATCAGCTGCCCTGATTTTTACCGAGAACCAAGACATTACAAAGATGCCGATGGGTTTGCCCAGGAAAAGCCCCAGAATAATTCCAAGTCCGAGATTCCCCGTTAGTCCCTGCAGCATTTCGGATTCAAAAGCAATGTTAGTATTGGCCAGTGCAAAAACAGGCATGATGATAAAATTTACCGGACGAGCCAAAGCATGTTCCAGCTTTTCCAAAGGGGAATCCGTTTCTTCTTCGTTAGTGGGAAGCGTTAAGGCCGTAAGCACTCCGGCTATCGTGGCATGAACGCCTGAATGGTGTATAAAATACCACATCACCGCACCGGGCAGGAGATAAAAAAACAAATTCTTTACCCCCAAACGGTTAAAAATCATAAGCAGTACAAATATACCCCCTGCATAACCCAGATACAGAAAATGAAGTTCCGAGGAATAAAAAACCGCGATAACCAAAATAGCAATCAGATCATCCACAATGGCCAGTGCGGCAAGAAATATCTTAAGCCCTGATGGAACCTTATCTCCTAAAAGGGAAAGTATTCCAAGAGCAAAAGCAATATCGGTTGCCATAGGGATTCCCCATCCTTTGGCAGTATCAGGACTTTGTCCGTTAAAAAGAAAGTAAATCAATGCGGGAACCATGACCCCTCCAACAGCTGCCAGCACCGGCAGGGCCGCATGGCGAAGAGATGAAAGCTCACCTTCTATCACTTCCCTCTTGATTTCAAGGCCTACCAGCAGAAAAAAAACAGCCATCAAACCATCGTTGATCCACAGCAGGATCGGATACCGCAGCTGCAGGCCCGCTGCTTCAAATCCCAAAGGATACCCCAGCAAATCATTAAAATGTACTCCGAGCCCAGTATTGGCCATTATAAGAGAAACCAGCACACAAATTAAAAGCAGAATCCCTCCTGCTGCGGAAGATTGGAAAAAATGCGCGAAAATTTTGAGATTTATAAGTTTTGCCATTGGACAAAAATAGGCATTAGGGCTTAAAATGCCAAAGAAGATCCATGCATAAAAATGAACCAGCACCCGGTATTATGAATAATGCCAGTTAGGACCAATCACGTAAGTAAGATTATTTTGCAAAGGCACACTAATTAGCCCCTCTGCTGTCAACGGGCACCGGCTGGGTATCCCGTTCATTTTATCCGGTCTTTTCATCATCAGCCCTTATATAAAAAAGCCTGCTTTTAAGAGCTGATATGCAAAAGGCATTGATAAGACCTGGATTGGAACCATACTTCATATTAGCAATTGGTGCCCAGCTTTTCATTTTCTTTAAAACGGCCGGCTTTTGATAAAAAAAGACAAGGCATAATCTCTATTTATTTGCCAATTCATAATATGAGGGCTAAAAATAAATGATTTTTTTTAATAAATTGCCTAAAAAATCCCAAATTACCATTTGCCATAAATTAGTAAATTACAGTGATTGTTTTTATAAAATTCTTTATCTAAATTTGTATTTCCTATGAAAAAATGGTTTGCTAGTTTTACCCTGTCACTTGTTGTCCTGTTAATGGGATATGGCAGTGTATATACAAGCAGCAGCCAATTCTCAGAGAAAAAACCGCACCCTGCAGCACTTCGGGAAATAAAGTCCGATATGGGAGCTTATCTGGCTAAAAGACATTCTGTTGAAACCTTCAAAAGAAAATGCTGTCTTTTAGATAATGAAGAAAATGAAGAAAATTTTTCCACCATTCAAAAACAGCTTGTAAAAAGCAGCTGCTTTTTACATTTCCTGCGCCGCAATAAATTTGCAGTGTGTCCTGCCTTTAACAAAAAGGCTAATAACTTTAAAATTTTCGCCTTACTTTCTAATAAAGTATACCTTCGATTTCAAGTTTTCAGAATTTGATTTTTTATCCTAAGTAGTCACAAACTATTTCCAATTTACCGTTTTATCCTTTGCCGGCAGATGATTTCTCTAAGCCGGCAAACGGATGCGGAATACTTCAGCCTTATTTAAGGCTGTTAAAAAAATCAAAATCATTACGTTTTAATTCTGAAATTATTATGAAAAGAATTTTCATGCTCATGTCTTTATGTGCATTAGTTTTTGCAGGCTGCAACTCTAAAAAAGAAGGAGAAAAAGAGCAAAAAACCAAATTTCTGGTTACGAATCCAATTGAAAAAGATACTACCATTACAAAAGATTATGTATCGCAGATACACTCTATTCAACATATCGAAATAAGAGCGCAAGAGCGCGGTTACCTTGAAAAAATTTATGTAGATGAAGGACAAATGGTTAAAAAAGGCCAGCTGTTGTTTAAAATTATGCCTGCGCTTTATGAAGCCGAATTAAAAAAATCTAAAGCAGAAGTAAGTTTCAGCTCAATAGAATACCAAAATGCTAAAAAATTAGCTGACGAAAAAGTGGTTTCTCCAAATGAACTGGCAATGGCAAAAGCCAAACTGGAAAAAGCAAATGCTGAAATGGCCTTAAGCAAAGTTCATCTTCAGTTTACAGAAATCAGAGCGCCTTTTGACGGAATCATCGATAAATTTCATGTCCGTCAGGGAAGTTTAGTTGATGAAGGAGAACTGCTTACAGAATTGGCAGACAACAGTTCAATGTGGGTATATTATAATGTACCGGAATCTGAATATTTAGATTATCAGGAAAAAGCAGGAAAAAATGGTAAAATGAAAGTTTATTTATTGATGGCCAACAATAAAAAATTCCAATATCCCGGAGTTGTAGAAACCATTGAAGCCGATTTTGATAATGAAACAGGAAATATTCCTTTTAGAGCTGTTTTTCCAAATCCAAAAAGATTGTTACGACACGGGGAAACCGGAAGCATCCAGATGCCGATAGAACTGAAAAATGCTATGCTGATACCTCAGAAAGCAACTTTTGAGGTTTTAGACAAAAAATATGTATATGTAATTGATAAAAACAATGCAGTAAAATCGAGAGAGGTTGTTATTGCTGCCGAAATGCCTCACCTATTTGTAATAAAAGAAGGTTTGTCGATTCATGATAAAATACTTTTAGAGGGACTTCGTCTTGTAAAAGAAAATCAAAAAATAGACTACGAAGTTTTAAAACCCGAATCGGTTATGTCCAACTTAGAACTGTATGCGGAATAACCGAATCTAAAAGAAAAAGAAATGTTTAATAAATTTATACATAGACCCGTTTTTGCAATTATAATTTCGATTATAATTGTATTTATAGGCACGCTGTCGATCAAACAGCTACCTATTTCGCAATTCCCTCAAATTGCGCCCACAACTGTAAATATCTTTATTGCTTATCCGGGAGCAAGTGCCGATGTATTGGTAAAATCTACTTTAATCACCTTAGAGAATTCGCTTAACGGTACACAAGGTGTGCGTTATATGGCGACAGATGCCACAAGTGCTGGAGAAGCAACACTTAGAATCATTTTTGAACCAGGAACCGATCCTAATGAAGCTGTAATCAGAGTCAAAACAAGGGTCGATCAGGTAATGCCATTATTACCTGAACTGGTTCAGCGTGAAGGAGTTGTTATTACCCCTATTCAGCCCAGCATGCTGATGTATGTGAATCTTTATTCGAAAAGCAAAAGCATGGATGAAAAATTCCTTTACAACTACGCTGATGTAAAAATGATTCCGGAAATCAGCCGTGTTAAAGGTGTTGCGAGAACTCAAATTTTAGGAAGCCGTAAATATGCCATGCGTGTTTGGTTGAATCCTGACCGAATGCGAGCTTACAAAATTTCTGTTGAAGAAGTGATGGAAGCTTTACAAGAACAAAGTATTATTGGCCGTCCGGGACGATTAGGACAAAGTTCTGGTATTGCAGCACAATCTTTAGAATATGTATTGACTTATAAAGGAAGATACGACGAGCCAAAACAATACGAAAATGTAATTGTCCGTGCGAATTCTGAAGGTGAAAGCATTCGCTTAAAAGACATTGCAAAAGTAGAATTAGGAAGTGAATTCTTTGATATTTACTCCAATCTAGATGGTCATCCTTCTGCCGCAATTGTATTAAAACAAAACTACGGAAGTAATGCAAGCGACGTAATCAATGACGTTAAAGCGAAACTGGAAGAAATGAAAGCAAGTTTTCCTCCAGGAATGGATTATAAAATCAGTTATGACGTTTCGCAATTCTTAGATGCTTCTATCGATCAGGTGGTTCATACTTTGAGAGATGCCTTTATTTTGGTTGCCTTAGTTGTATTTATATTTTTAGGAGATTGGCGCTCCACTTTAATTCCAATTATTGCCGTTCCAGTTTCTTTGGTTGGAGCTTTCTTTGTGATCCAGATGTTTGGAATGTCAATCAACTTGGTAACCCTATTTTCATTGGTATTAGCGATAGGAATTGTAGTTGATAACGCGATTGTCGTTGTCGAGGCCGTCCATGCCAAGTTTGAAGAATTTCCGCATATTACGCCTTACCATGCTGTAAAATTAGTTTTGGGTGAAATTGGAGGTGCGATTATCGCCATTACAGCCGTTATGGTTTCGGTTTTTATCCCCGTTTCGTTTATGTCGGGTCCGGTTGGAACTTTTTATAGACAATTTTCGGTTACCATGTCAAGCTCGATTATTATTTCAGCAATCGTGGCTTTAACCCTTACTCCTGTTCTTTGTGCGATTCTTTTGAAAAACAATCACGGAAAAGAGAAAAAAGGAAATATCTTGACGAAGTCTCTTGATGCTTTTAACAGATGGTTTGAAAGACTTACAGGCCGTTATGTTGTCGTTCTAAAAACAATTGTGAGCCGAAGAGTTCTAACTTTCGGAATTTTAATTGCGTTCTGTGCTTTCATTTTTATAGAAAATCAAGTTTTACCTTCTGGATTTATTCCGAGTGAGGATCAGGGAACTATTTACGGAATCATTCAAACACCACCGGGTGCAACTTTAGAAAGAACCAATCAGGTAGCGCAGAAACTGCAGAAAATCTGTGAAAAGGTTGAAGGTGTTGAATCGGTTTCTTCTTTGGCGGGTTACGAAATCATGACGGAAGGCCGTGGTTCTAATGCTGGAACGTGTTTGATTAACTTGAAATCATGGTCGGACAGAAAACATTCTGTTACAGAAATCATGGAAGAGTTAGAAAAGAAATCTAAAGATCTGGGTGCTGTTGTAGAGTTTTTTGAACCGCCTGCAATTCCAGGATTTGGTTCTTCTGGAGGTTTTTCTATGCGTTTGTTAGACAAAACAACCAATACCAATTATCAGGACTTTGACAAAATCAACAAGCAGTTTATGGCCGAATTAGGCAAACGTAAAGAGCTTTCTGGTTTGTTTACATTCTTCGCTGCCAATTATCCGCAGTATGAATTAGAGATCAACAATGATTTAGCGATGCAGAAAGGAGTTTCTATTGGTAAAGCGATGGAAAACCTCAACATTCTAATCGGAAGTACCTACGAACAAGGATTCATCAAATTTGGACGTTTCTTTAAATTATACGTGCAGTCTGATCCAAAATTCAGAAGACTTCCGTCAGATATATTGAATCTCTATGTAAAAAATGATCATGGAGAAATGGTGCCTTATTCTGCTTTTATGACGCTTAAAAAAACACAGGGACCTAATGAGATCACGCGTTACAACATGTATAATTCTGCTGCTATTCAGGGTCAGCCTGCAAAAGGATACACCACTGCTGATGCCATTAAAGCAGTACAGGAAACAGCGCTTAAAACATTGCCTAAAGGATATGATATTGCATGGGAAGGTCTTTCTTATGATGAAGCTGGACGAGGTAACGAATCACTTTACATCTTTTTAGTCGTATTGGCTTTCGTTTATTTTGTGTTAGCTGCGCAATATGAGAGTTTTATTATTCCGTTTTCAGTGATTTTATCGATTCCTGTTGGAATTTTAGGTTCGTTTGTCATTCTTCAAATGATGGGCTTACAAAACGATATTTATGCGCAAATCGGATTAATTATGTTGGTCGGACTGCTCGGTAAAAATGCCGTATTGATAGTCGAATTTGCCGTCCTCAAACACCAGCAGGGCGCTACCATTCTCGAAGCCGCTATTGAAGGCGCTAAGGTTCGTTTCAGACCAATCTTAATGACATCATTTGCCTTTATTGCAGGATTGATTCCGTTGATTTTCGCTTCTGGAGCGGGTGCAATCGGTAACAGAACTATTGGAGGATCCGCGCTTGGTGGAATGCTTTTCGGAACCATTTTCGGAGTAATTATTGTTCCCGGGCTATACTACATTTTTGGTTCATTGGCTCAAGGCCGAAAACTAATTAAAGGAGAAGAAGAAAGTTCATTATCTGATGATTTTATGCATCATGTACATGATTTTTCAACAAACAATCAAACGGAGGAAAATGAAGAATAACAGAAATATAAAATACGCAGGTCTTGCCTGCGTATTACTCACCATAGCGGGTTGTAAAACGACAACTATTGTAGAAAAAACAGAAAACAAAACACTGCCAGAAAACTATGCTGACACTGGCTTAGACACTCTAAATACCGGAAAAGTAAAATGGAGAAGTTATTTTACAGACGAAAATTTAGAAAATCTGATTGATATCGCTTTAAAAAACAATCAGGAATTAAACATCACACTTCAGGAAATTGAAATTGCCAGAAGCGAAGTAAAAGCACGAAAAGGAGAATACCTGCCTTTTGTAGGTTTTAGCGCCGGTGCAGATGTAACGAAGTCAGGAAGATACACAAGCACAGGTTCTGGTGAAGCTACAACAGAAATTATGCCTGGGAAAGAAACACCAGATCCGCTTCCTAATTATCGTTTTGCGCTGACTTCAAGTTGGGAAATCGATATTTGGAACAAACTGCATAATGCTAAAAAAGCAGCTTTAAACCGTTATTTAGGTTCTATTGAAGGAAAGAATTTTGTAGTTACCAATTTGATTGCAGAAATAGCCGATTCGTATTACGAACTTTTAGCGTTGGATAATCAATTGAAAATCATCATACAAAATATTGACATTCAGACCAATGCATTAAAAGTCGTAAAAATACAAAAAGAAGCGGCAAGGGTAAACGAACTGGCTGTACGCCGGTTTGAGGCTCAGATTTTAAGCACGCAAAGCATTCAGTTTGACATACAGCAGCAGATAACCGAAACAGAAAATAAAATCAATTTCCTGTTGGGGCGTTTTCCTCAAAAAATTGCCAGAAACAGCAATACATTCAGTTCTATAACTCCTGCAGATATTCATGCCGGAGTGCCTTCTCAGCTTCTGGAGAATCGTCCCGACATTAAAAAAGCAGAAATGGAACTAATCGCTGCAAAACTCGACATTAAGGCCGCTAAAGCTAAATTTTATCCATCGCTGGGCATTTCAGCAGGAATTGGTTATGAAGCTTTCAATGCCAAGTATCTGCTGACTTCTCCAGAATCTCTATTGTATTCCATAGCCGGAGATTTGGTTGCTCCTCTGATCAACAGAAATGCTATTAAGGCAAGTTATCTTACTGCAAGCGCCAAACAAATTCAGGCAGTTTACAATTATGAAAGAACTTTGGTAAACGCTTATGTTGAAGTTGCGAATCAGCTTTCTAAAATTCAAAATACAGCAAAAAGCTATGATTTGAAGTCAAAACAAGTTGATGCTTTAAACGAATCTGTTCAGATATCCAATAACTTATTTAGTTCTGCCAGGGCAGATTATATGGAAGTTTTACTGACCCAGAAAGATGCTTTAGAATCTAAGTTTGAACTTATCGAAACCAAAAAACAGCAGATGAATGCTTTTGTTAATGTTTATAAAGCCTTAGGCGGCGGCTGGAATTAGTAGTTTTCATTTTTATTTTTTTTTAAAGGAGCCCTGTTTTTTAACAGGGCTCCTTTTCTGCTTACCACCTAATCCCGGATCAAATCTAAAACTAATCCAGCTGTATAATTCCTAAGCGTATGCCCCTCAGGCAATAGAGTCTGTCCGCAATCTTCCGCCGCACCTATGATTTTATAAGCTCTGCCTCATTTTCAGCTGCCGTTAAAAAATAATTCAGGTACTGCTTTCCTTCTTTACCGCGGCTATGGACAATCTGGGCGCCCTCTGCGGATCATGCATCTTACCCAGCAAAAGAAAAACATAAAATCTTTTTTTCTTTAAATTGTATATCGTAATATTGCAATATAAATATAAGACGATGGGAACAACAAAAACAGATCACTTTACAGAAAGCCAGAATGAGCTGGCTGTTTTAGCCAAAGCATTAGGCCATCCTGCGCGTATTGCTATTATGGAATACTTATTAAAAGTGGATGCCTGCATCTGCGGAGATATTGTAAACGAACTTCCCCTTTCGCAGCCGACAGTTTCACAGCATTTGAAAGAATTGAAAAATGCAGGTCTGATTAAAGGAAGCATCGAAGGAAATTCTATCTGCTACTGCATCAATGAACCCGGACTGGAAAAGATAAAAGGCTTTTTTGAGCATATATCAGCAAATCTTGCAAAAAAGAGAAGCGAATGCTGTTAATCTAAAAGATATGGAAATCAGAAAACTTTCGGACAAACACTGGGATCAGGTAAAAATAATCTACCAAAAAGGAATCGACACCGGCAATGCCACCTTCCAGACCAGCGCCCCTTCATGGGAAGACTGGGACCAGTCCCATCTGGCATCCTGCAGAATTACAATGCAGGAAGATGGCAAAGTGATTGGCTGGGCTGCCCTTACCCCTGTTTCTTCCCGCTGCGTTTATGCGGGAGTTGCAGAAGTGAGTGTATACGTGGATCCTGCACATTCGGGAAAGGGAATTGGGCTTACCCTCTTAAATGAACTTGTCCGACAGAGCGAAGCGGAAGGAATCTGGACGCTTCAGGCAGGGATCTTTCCCGAGAATACAGCAAGCCTGCGCATCCATGAAAAAGCAGGCTTCAGGATACTTGGAACAAGGGAGAAAATCGGAAAACAGAATGGTATCTGGAGGGATACTGCGCTTCTTGAAAGAAGAAGCTCCCTAATTATTTAATAAAAAATATAGTCTAACTAAATATAAAAATATGAAACTTTCAGAAATTAAAGAAGTGCTTAAAACAGTGGAAGCTGTAAATTTTGAACTGCCGGACGGCACATTTGTACCGGAATATTTTCACGTAACCGAAGTAGGCTTAGTTACCAAAAACTTCATCGACTGCGGAGGAACACTAAGAAAAGAAACTGCTGTAAACTTCCAGCTTTGGGATGCCAACGACTACGAGCACAGGCTTAAACCACAGAAGCTGATCCACATCATTGAGCTTTCAGAAAAAGTATTGGGAATTGAAGACAACGAAATTGAAGTGGAATACCAGAACACTACTATCGGTAAATACGATTTGGATTTTAACGGTAAAAACTTCACTTTACTAAATAAACAGACAGCCTGTCTTGCTCAGGAGCAATGCGGTATTCCATCTGATAAGCCTAAAGTAAAATTATCTCAGTTAAATACTGACAATGCTAATTCATGCACTCCGGGCGGAGGATGCTGCTAATCATTAAACAGATAATTAACAAACCTTTACAGCCAAAAAACTATGTTATATTCAGAAATTGAGAATACCGTTAAATCATTTGATTTTAAGCAGATCTCCGAAGATCGCAAAGCAGTCCTGCAGCCATTAATCGACTTCATTCAGACTAAAGTGGACAGCAATCTGGAAACCAGACTAAACCTAATCTGCACGCACAATTCCAGAAGAAGCCATCTCTCGCAGGTTTGGGCGCAGACTGCGGCTGCCTATTACAATATCAAAAACGTTTCATGCTATTCAGGGGGAACTGAAGCTACTGCCCTGTTCCCGATGGCCGCTGAAACTTTGAAGGATTCGGGATTTAGAATCAAAACGCTTTCAGAGGGATCAAACCCCGTTTATTCCATAAAATATGCAGCTGACGAACTTCCTGTCATCGGTTTTTCCAAAACCTATGATGATGATTTCAATCCTGAAAGCGGATTTGCCGCAATAATGACCTGCTCGCAGGCTGACGGCGGGTGCCCGTTTATAGCAGGCGCTGAGAAAAGAATCCCGCTCACTTTTGAAGATCCAAAAATTTCTGACGGAACCCCTCAGCAGAAAGAAACTTATCTGGAGCGCAGCGGGCAGATAGGAACTGAAATGTTTTACGTATTCTCACAAATAAAAAAATAAAATGGCAGCAGATAACTGTGCACCAGTGGTCGGACGCAAAAAATTAAGCTTCCTTGACCGCTTCTTAACCCTTTGGATTTTCCTTGCTATGGCTGTAGGCGTGGCAATAGGATACTTTATTCCTTCAAGCGGAGATTTCATCAATTCTTTTTCCAGCGGCACCACAAACATTCCATTGGCAATAGGACTTATCCTGATGATGTACCCGCCTCTGGCAAAAGTAAAATACGAGCAGATGGGTCAGGTTTTCAAAAACACTAAAGTCTTAGGTGCTTCTTTATTCCTGAACTGGATCGTAGGCCCCGTTTTGATGTTTTTGTTGGCGCTCCTGTTTTTAAGCGGATATCCTGAATACATGATTGGAGTGATTCTGATCGGCCTGGCTCGCTGTATTGCAATGGTTGTGGTATGGAACGATCTGGCCGACGGAAACCGTGAGTATGCAGCTGGACTTATTGCCCTGAACAGTATTTTTCAGGTGCTGCTTTACAGTGTATACGCGTACATCTTTATTACCATTCTTCCTCCCTATTTTGGATATGACGGTTTCGAGGTGAATATTAGTATTGCCCAGATTGCCGAGAGTGTCGGCATCTATCTAGGTATTCCTTTTGCTCTTGGAATCATAAGCCGTTATGCACTTATTGTGCTGAAAGGCTATGAATGGTTCGAAACTAGGTATGTGCCGTTGATCTCACCGATTACTCTAATTTCATTGCTTTTTACGATCATTGTAATGTTCAGCCTGAAAGGGGAACTGATCGTTCAGATCCCAATGGACGTTGTGCGTATTGCAATACCGCTGGCGATTTACTTTACTTTGATGTTTGTCATCAGCTTTTTTACAGGGAAATATTTTGGTGCCGACTATTCAAAAGCCACCTCTATCGCTTTTACAGCAACCGGAAATAATTTTGAATTGGCAATTGCCGTGGCAATCGGAGTTTTTGGAATAAACAGCGGCCAGGCCTTTGCAGGTGTTATCGGGCCTTTGGTGGAAGTGCCTGCTCTTATTGCACTGGTAAACCTTGCATTCTGGTTCAGAAAGAAATATTTCACAAAACAGTTGCCAGCAGAAACTGCTTAAAAGAATATGAGAATTGCAATAATATCGGATATGCATGCAAACCTCCACGCATTGGAGCAGACTTTAAAAAGTATTGAAGAGCAGAATAGAGCAATTGAAGAGAGTTCTTTTCCCGATGTTTATTCGCTTATGGTTTGAAAAGCACATTAATACATTGAAAAAAAAGCCTGTTATGGAAAATTTTAAATTATTTTTACAGAACGTAGTGCCTCTAAGCGATCAGGAATTTGAAAACTACAGCCCGTATTTCAAAACAAGGACATTACCTAGAAACAGTTTTTTTGCAGAATTAGGCAAAACCTCACATGAAGCCGCTTTTATTAAAAAAGGACTGCTCAGAACTTACTATATAAATGAAAAATCCGAAGAAGTGACTTCGTGTTTCTGCGCAGAAAATAATTTGACAGCTTCCTACAAGAGCTTTATTTCGCAGCAGCCTTCAGAACTTTGCATTCAGGCTGTAGAAGATACGGAACTTATAACAATCAGTTTTAATGACCTGCAGATTCTCTATCAAAAGAGTCCTCTCTGGCAGAATATCGGAAGAACAATTGCCGAGCAGCAGTATATGGTGATGGAACAGTATGCAAGTGTTTTGTGCAATGAAAGCGCAAAGGAAAAATACATGCGCATGCTTAAGGAACAGCCTGCAGTTGTAAACAAGGCTTCAGTAAATGATATTGCAAGCTATCTAGGGATTACACGAAGGACGCTGAGCAGGATCAGAAAAGAAATTGCCCAGTAAATTCGAGGACATTTGTCCTTTTTGCTAATTATACTTTCCAATAGTTTTGCTTTTATAATCAATTATAAATAAAATGGAAACAGCAATTATCATTTCATCCTTCTTTCTTGTCCTTTTTGCAGTCTTGGCCTTGTATGACGGCTTTTATCTGCATATTTTCAAATACCAGCTCCACAATCGGGAAGAAAGTAAAACCGAGCACATTACCCATACTTTGAGAGCTCTTTTCTTTCCAGCCATCCTTTATTTTTTGTTCTTGAAACAAGATAATCATACTAGTTTTGTAATAGGCTTAATCATTGTCCTTTTAGATATAATGGTACTCGGCTACGACGCTTTTATAGAAAAAGACAGCAGACAGTTTATGGGAGGCCTGCCACGCTGGGAATATATTGTCCATTTATTCGTAAATGGCTTTCATTTTGCGTCAATTGCAGTGTACCTCTCCATCAGATTTACTTTTGAAAATGGGGAATTAATGATTTCTAATATAAATCAATCTCCAAACTTTTTTAATTTATTAATTATAAATCTTTTGCCGGGAGCTAGCATAATGGCAATTCTTCATGTTTTCTTATGCATGCCAAAAACAGCCCATATCTGGAATAATTTAAGAAGTAAAATCAATTGTTGTTAATCTAACTTTCTGTATAGACAGAGCATAAAATCTATGAGTTTGGAAATAAATACTATTCACAATCAGTTTTACATCATCTTGGGCAAATATATTAAGGCCCGTATAAATGATACGGGCGATGCATCTGATGTCTTGCAGGAAGTTTTTATAAAGATAAACGAGAATTTAGGTTCACTGACTGATGAAAGCAAATTAAAAAGCTGGATTTTCACCATCACAAGAAATTCCATTATTGACTATTACCGAAAAAATTCCAATCAAAAGAAATCAGAACTGACCGAATGCATCATGCAAAAAATAATGCATGAAACAGATTTTGATAATACAGAAAGTCTGGACTGTTGTCTAATAAAATTCATTGAGCGGCTGCCGGAAGACTATCGGGATATTATCATGGATAGTGAAATACATGGAATCAAACAGAAAGATTTAACAGAAAAATACAGCCTTGCTTATCCGTCCATAAGATCTAGGGTGCAGAGAGGCAGATCCAGATTAAAGGAAATGCTGCTGGACTGCTGCAGTATTGAATTAGACCGCCGTGGAAATGTTATGAATGTTACCTCTAAAAAATCATGCAGCGGAGGAAAATGCTGATATCCAAGAATCATTTATGGAAGCTTCCTATATACAAAATTCAGGCTGTTAGAAAAAAAATCAGCAAAGCTTGCATCATTTTTAGATTAGTACGTCTTAAGTAATATTAATCATTAAAAATTAAAATTATGAAAAACAAAATGTACCTTACTCTTGCAGCATTGGTATTGTCTGCTGGAAGCATCTTCGCTTATGCGAACTTATCAAAAACTGATACTAAGAAAAGCTGCACTGAAAAATGTTCAACGCATTGCTGTAATGACAATTCGGGTACTTGTGCTCCGAAAGATTGCAAAAAGTAACTTTTCTATTTTACTGCTCAAAAGACAACTTTTCAAGTTGTCTTTTTTTTACTTAATCATTGATAATTTTGACTTTTACCTTTCCTGAAATTGTTGAAAATTGTAAAAAACAAAATAATAAGAATCAAAATTTATCTTCGACAAATTTTGATATGAATATTTTCAAAATTATAATTTAAATTTATCTGTAAAAATTTGATTTTTTGTTCATTTTTTAGTGTTCATCAAAATTAATGAATTTTAACATTTGACCCTTACGATATATACAAACCGCTTTATAATTAAAATTTAAAGTAAATATCTAACAAACTAACTTGAAAATAGACTAATTTCTCTAAATCGTTCATAAAATGATTTGTAAATTGTTCAGTCGAGGTCACTGTGTGTTCTGAAAGAAGGCAAACCAAATTTAAGCCTTAGTCGAGCTGCATCTTGCAAATGAGATTACAATCCGCATAAAAAATCAAAGTAAAAATAAAGAGATGGAGAAAACTAAAAAATCTCTTTTGCAAGGGATAAAACTCTAACCATTTCTTGCAAAATCTTATGAAACCGTCAGAAATCGAATAACTATCAAATACATCTGCCAGTAAAATCAACCGCACTCTTTTCCCAACTCCCCTCTCACCAGCCAAAATAAAGATAAAAAAAATCTTAAACTAACTAACTAACTAACTAACTAACTAACTAACTAACTAACTAACTAACTAACTAACTAACTAACTAACTAACTAACTAACTAACTAAAGCTTAAAAGAGAATTTAATAATCTGCTCTTTAAATAAAGTGACGTTCCAGCCCTATCGCCCATCACCATTCAAAACGCAACATTTGCAACGTTTATTTCCGTTAGATTGAAATCCATTTTTTATGCATTTCCCATTGCAGAAATTACATCTTATTTTCATGACCCGAATTGAAACGCTAAGGAAAGGCAAAAGCATTTTAAAGCGCATTAAAAGACAAAAATGAAAGAGACGATCTGCTGAACGTCTCTTTATCTATTCAATAATTAAAATTTAATCTTCTTTTTCAGTCAGTCAATCGTTTAAACTATAAAAACACCTAATCCACAACATTACCCAATTTGAGATAAACGGTCTGCAAAATAATAGCGTTGGGATAACAATGACCTTTGGTATTCATTTAATATATTTCAAGGCCTAAAGATAATGGTTATGCAACTGATGCGACAGAATCAGCATGTAAATTTATAAACTCAACCATTTCGCTATAAATTTAGTGCGGTACATTATGTGGTCATAACATAAAGACATTCTGTAATCAATTTATCATCATTTTTTATCCTTAATAAAAAGAATGGCACGGTCTAAAATTTCATCCTTACCATTTTGAATACCCAAAACTGTACGCTCAACTTTAATATCAGGAACAATTCCAATCCTTTGAGTTTCTCTCCCATCTGGATAGTAAACGCCAATTCCTGAAAAAGGAGCATCGTAATCTTTAACAAAATCAATATGGCTCGTATTACCATCTGCACCTGACGTCTGACTTCCAATTACGGTGGCATCATCTGCCGTTTGAAAACACATTGTAGCCCATTCAGATTGGCTTACTGAGTTTTCGTTGACCAGTACAATTACTTTTCCTTTATAGTTATCTTTATTTTGGGCACCACAAAAATGCAGTTCTTTCTGCCAGTAAAACTTACCAGGATAGCTAAGGTCGGGAATAGTATATTTCGCAAAAGCTTTGGATGTGGAATTTAGAAAATTTGAAATTTCAAAATTTGCTCCTTTAGGATAGTTTCTAGAATCTAAAATTATAGCCTGTGTGCCTCTAAATTTAGCGAACATATCGGCAACATCAGAAATCTTAAGCTTGCTCATATTTACGTAACCAATATTATCTTCTAATAAATAATATTTTTCGCTTTTTGATTTTTTAAATTCGTTACTATGTGATAAATTATAATCAGAACATTCAATCCTTTTATTAGTTATAATTTTGTTACGTGAGATTTCTAAATCCATAAAATCATTATAACTAGAAGAAATTTCTGAAACTAGATTTCGAAGATATGCAGACTCGTTAGAAGCACTTATATAATCTCTTTCATTTTCCATTATTTGCGAGATAGTTTTATTATCTACTTTGGTTATAACATCTCCAATCTTAATATCATAATGTTTAGCCAAAGTATCACTTAAAATCTCAGTTACCACCATTTTCTTATCCAAAATTATACACTTCATAGGCAGAAATTTTCTAATTTTTCCGCTGTTTTTAGATAATGTGAAATAAAAACTTGAATGGGTATCATTAATCCTAACAACTAATTTCAGCATTGCTATTTTGAAATCGTCTTCATTTTTAAAGTTTAAAAAATTAGGCAGCATCTGTTCTAATGTTTTACTCCAATTATTATCCATCAAATATTTATATGGGTAAAAATACTCGATGACATTCCAATATCTAAAAAGTGCTAAAAGACGCAGATCTTGCTTCTGCCAGTTAAAGCCGGAAATATCTTCATTCATTAAAAATACGTTGCCTGCTTCCGTTTGACCAACATAAAAGGGCTTGCCTTGATACCTGTTCTTCTCTATAAACTTAAGCTTACGGGAAAGATCGTTCGAGAAGATCTTATTTTCACTTATCCAAGACAGATCAAAATTTTTGTCAAAATAGGCAACATCTTTCAAAAAAATAATATTTTCTTCTCTTACTGTTCCCAATGAGTCTACCAAATCTTCAATGATTTTTGAGAATTGATTTGCTGTCTGCACCTTTTCAATTTGAGGTAGCATCTGTAACAATTCTTTATCCCAATTTTTGCTTCCGTCTGCAACATTTGGATGATAGTATTTTAAAAAACCCCAAACCTTTGCTGTTAATGCTAACTTTTCAACCTCACTAACTTTATCTTGAGAATATCCAAATTGGAAAAAGAAAACACATGCTATAAATAATATTTTCTTCATCATGCGTTTTTTGTAAATTTAATTTGGTTTAAATAGGCTTTAGCTAAATAATAGGTTTTAAATTCATTAAATCTATGATTATCTTCAAAATGTCTGTTCATACTCATATGTATCAAAATTGAAACGTAACGCTGCCTGTACGATTTTTTAATTTCTAATTCTGTTTCGATATTTCTTTTTATGCAATCGCTACTCAAATAGCTATTGAAAGCAAAATTATTTATTTGAGATTTTAAATTTAAAAAATCTTTATTCAGTGATTTTCTTAAATCTGCTGTTAAATCAAATTCATTTTCGAAAAATTTAATTGATTGCTCGCAATATTCAATCATCTCATCTATTGAAAAATCAAATAGTTCAAGGTAACTTTTTATTTTAAGTATAGCCCCTATTTTAACATCTTCATCCGATAATTCTCCTTCAGTTAGCATCATTATAGCATTTTTGCTATCCAGTGAAAAGATTGTTTCGGCTAATTCCATTAATTTAATCCCACCATATCTCTGAATTTCCTGATCATATAATTTTATATGATAATTACTTATAAGATTTATATTTTTAAGATGGTGAATTTTATTAATTATATCTTCTTTACATTTTTGCGAATTAGTTTTGAATCTTAATCTGATACATCTATCAGGATTATGGTAATTAACAAAAAAGAATAAATATATTTCTTTATTTATTAGAATATTATTACTAACGTATTTTAAAATATCTTTACTAGAATACGAATTTGTAAATAACTCCAAATAAAGCCAATCTGAAACTATGGGAATTGTTTGGTCACAGTTGGACAATTCCTCAATACTTTCATACGAAATGTCGCTTCTAAAATATTCATTGTTTTTAACGCTTATAACTAATTCATGTGCATAATTTGAATCTGCCTTATCTCTAATTTCCGGATAAAAAGAATCATATAAGGATTCAGCTATATAAATAAAGTTCTTCTCCTTGACTTTTTCAAAAATGATTTTAATGTCATCTTCATTTTCTGTATCAAGCACAAGTTGACCACTGCCTTCAGATAAATTAATTAGTGTTGAGAATTTATAATCCTTGATATTTTCTGAAAAATAAATTTTAAACTCCTCAAAAGTATAATCTCTATCTACCAATAAAAGTTGTGCCGGATAAAGCAACACATCCTTTTCAAGATAGATTCTTGGAACAAAAGGTTTAAAATAACTATACGAATTAAAATCAAAATTAATCCCATAAATTTCCTGGTTATAAAATTCGAAATCATATAAAAATTTATATACTTCAGAATCAGATAGATTAGGATTTAGTGAGGAAGTAATTTTTGGCAGAATCTGTTTTTTATACTTTTTAGATACGAGTCGCATTTCTCCTCCATTTAAATGTAGAAAAATATCAGACATTAAAATAGAATTTACCTCATTAACAGACGTGTTAATAGGTATTGAAAAGTCATAAAATTGCTTTTTAGCCGAAACATTTATACTTCTAAATGTACCTATGCAATTGATGTCAGCTACTATCTTCCCTTCATTGATTTCTTTCTCAAAACTAACAATTTCTTGACACAGATCATTTGTTATGTCACTAAAACGAGCCACTAAATTCAAAGCTGAAGTAGAACCTAATGACTTAATATATAAAATTTCTTTATTCGTCTTTTTACAAACTAGTATTTCAGCCATAATACTAAAGCTAGCGGGAAGTTTGGTCGTCTTTTTTCCGATATTGGGATCAATAGGCAGATCCATATAGATATTGTTTTCGGTTTCAGCCAATATTTTCCCTAGTACTTTTCTATCTAATTTTAACTCATATTGTGTAGCTAAAGAGGTATAATCTAAACCTGAATATGGATTAAATATCTTACTCATCGCTATAAATCCATCATTGTAACGTTCAGAAATTTTGCTGCTAAATTTGTTTAGCAAATCATTCCTGTGCGTGGAGTGCGAGTTATACTGAATAGCAAAATCAATATAACGCTTAATTTTTTCTTTAAAATGAAAATCTAAAGTCCCCAACTCCCTATCAAATGAATTAACCGCATGAGAATATTTTACACCTGAATTGTTAGATTTGAAAAAAGCATCTTGCTCAAGTAGATATTGTTTCGAAAAATCATTAATTTCGCTT
Organism: Flavobacterium sp. CFBP9031; assembly: GCF_034044945.1. Taxonomy (NCBI): domain Bacteria; kingdom Pseudomonadati; phylum Bacteroidota; class Flavobacteriia; order Flavobacteriales; family Flavobacteriaceae; genus Flavobacterium; species Flavobacterium sp. CFBP9031. The sequence continues at coordinate 158,613 of NZ_JAXCWF010000002.1, read as the reverse complement.
GTATTGTGCAATAGATGAAAATCTTTTTTTATAAGGTCTGAAGGCAAATAGAAATTAGGTTTTGATAATTTTTCTGCATAGGGAGAAAAAAGAAAACATTCAATGATTAATCCGCAGTCAATAATGTTTTTTAAATAATGCTCTACCTCATCTCTCTGAAAGCCATCTAAAATTATCTCGTTTAGTATCTCTTCAAGCAAAACGGCTTTTTTAAATCTATTTACTACCCATTCTAAATTATCGTCATAATCAATTTCCACATATTTTAGCTCTACTTTGTCCCCCTTTTCAACATCCGATTTATAAAAGCTAATTCTCGTACTATTTAAAAAATGTATTGAAGGGTTTAAACAATAACTTTTATTTAACCAATCTGCCGCAGAATCTGAATGGATATGACCTGATAAGAACAGGCTGTCATATTTAACAGATAATGCCAATGCTTCTTGTTTTTTTATCGAAGTGGAGCTACCCCAATTCAGCACGCCAACACTATTAAATACTCCAAATGGAGTGGGATTAAAATGTGCCCTGATAAAATATTTAGATAGAGATTTCTTAACTTTTGTATCCTTACTTTTATTGACATCTTCATATAAAGATCTTGAAGAAATTAAAATCGAAAGTCTGAATAATTGATTATTCTTAAAAAAATCAACTCTATTTTTTCTATTTTCATTATGAGATTGGACTGAAAAATTTGCAACTCTTTTTACTATATTATCAAAAAAAATCATTCTTTACGTAGGTTTACTTTGTTTTTTAATCAGGGAATAATTGACATTAATGTAAATTAAATATATTTAGCCATTGGGATGAAATGTGTTTTTTTAAGGTAAGCTCTCCCATACCTACACCTGCCAAGCCCGTTATTAGATTAGTTTCTTTCACGTATGAACCATTATGATAGGTTAAAAATTCATTAAAATCGTTTGTTTGAATAGATAGAATGTTTCTCCATTTATTTATTGAATAATTGAAATCGGTATCAGAAACTTGAGAGATCAGATCATATTGAAGGATAATTCCGATCGAACCGTGGCACATCGTATAATCTTTTACACCAGAATCAATTAGTGAAATATCTTCTAAATTTCTAATTAATTCTAGCGCTTCCTCAGAAATAGAATTTTCATTAAGATATAATCCTAAATTAAATAATGCATTAGAAATACCCAAATCTCCCTGACACCAGCTAATCAATGGATCAAACTGTGAATTATCTTCTAAAATAATTAAATTCGGGTAAAATTGTTTTGAGCCATTTGTCCTTTTATAATTGTTTAAAAAAACTTTTATAGCTTTTAATGGTATTTCGATGTCGTCCTCTATTTCAGGAACATTTCTTTTTAAATCAATTAAAAAATTTATATACCCTGCTGCACCGTGTGCCAAACCAAAATAATAGCAATGCTTGTTTGAAAAAACGGACTGAACTACTACATCATCAAAACTATAATTAATTTTTTCTATAAGTTCTTTTGTAAATTTGCTCAAGATTTCAAGTGCTAGAGAATCCTTGGTCGATTTGTAACGCTCTATAAAATATTTTGCAATCCCCATTGAACCATGTAAATAATCATAATTATTATCTACTGTTTGCTCATTAAGTTCTTCTTGCAACAATAAATCTATAGCTTCAAAATATTCTTTATCGACATTGATAATATTATTTTTTATTCTTAAAAGCATTATGCCATATCCTGCTATTCCGCTACAGAGAGTCATTGAAGTATTCTCCTCTTGAATGAGGTTATTAATTTTTTCGACAATACTTAAAAGCTTATCATGATGCTCTTCATTTCCAAAAACTTCAAATAGACTATTATAAAAAAGAGCTATTCCCGAAAGACCATCCATTAAACCTATTTTTCCTTCGTCATGAAAACTCTCCCAAATTTTTTGCTCTATCTTTAAAAATATTTCATCCATATCATAAAACTCTACAAGCAATTTTATTTATCTTTTTTATAAATATTTATATATATAAGAAAGAGCAATTTCCATTTAATTATGAAAATTACTCTTATCTAATACAATTGTTTATTTAACAATAGTGAATAAACAAAGTATTCTGAAATAATTAGTTAGTAGTACAATTCCATGCTCTTGATGTACATTTTACTGGCCACACAGAATCTTGATTACATTGACCAGATGTCTGCGCAGGTATATTTCCTCCTTTTACTGTAGCCAATTCTTCCTTATTCAATTTCTTTACTGTCAAATTTTTTAATTCTAATTTTTTCATTGTTAATTTTGTTAAAGGTTATTATTAATTTTGATGACATTAAAATTGCTCAATTCTATCAGTTTTTAACTACGTGCACTTAGTTCTTTCTATTAAGAATTGAATCAGTTTAATCAAAAGTATTTTTATTAAATCAGATATCCTTACGGTTTCCCACATTGTCAGATTTTTTTTTCAGCACTGAACATTTATTTCAGTTTCATTGTAAAATCTTGGTCCATTTCAATTTGGGGTGGACCTTTTTCAAACAAATAACTAAGGTGAATTTTAAGATTTTCTCCTCTCAAAGTTTTGTGGCAGAATCGTGGCACATTGGCTTTTGGAAAATTCTAAATCCAATAAAATCAATTGCTGACGAAATTAGGTTCGAAACTGTATTAAATCCCTGCTCCAAAATAATATCAACAATTCTTTCACGACATATTTCACAAAGCAGCCAAAATATTAAAATAAAAAGCCACTCCAACAATCCCCACTTTCACCGGCCAAAACAAAAATTAAAAACAATCAAAAAGAAAACAAGAACTAACTAACTAACTAACTAACTAACTAACTAACTAACTAACTAACTAACTAACTAACTAACTAACTAACTAACTAACTAACTAACTAACTAATCTTTACGGTAGAAGCTTCAAATCTCCAGTAAAAAGTAATGGTTCGAATCCCGTCAAGGTCCAAGAACATCCTGTACCCGATAAAATAATCCCTCACTGATTATTGGCTCATGCTGCCCATTGCCCCATCTCTCCTCTTCATCTCTCCTCTTCATCTCTGTACTTAGGAACAACAATCTTTCCGCAATAAAGTGGATTTCTTATAATAAGCCACAAGTTATTCTTAGAAATAGCAAAACCTTTTTCTTTGGCCATTTGATAAATAGATTCCGTACTAAAAATATTTTTTACAATCTGTTCAAAAATCCAAATAACCTTTACAGCTTTATCCGGTACAATGGCAATATACTTTTTTCCATCCTCCGTTATTTTATTAGCGTATCCATAAGCAGCCATTCCCATATGCCTACCCTCTTTCTTTCCACGTCTAAGCCCTTGAAATGTATTTAGTGCTCTTCTGTCATTTTCAACCTCAGGTGCAGCCAAATAAAAAGCCAGCATCATTTTGTTTTCCGGAACACTGAGGTCAGGCTGTTCAATAGCCTGCGGCTCTACACCCAGTTTCCTTAAAACATTTATCATTTACCCTTTTAGCACACTTTTACCGGGAAGCAGGCAGGCATACATGACCTATACTTTGTTTTTAAGAGAGCGAGCAAAGGCCTTTTTGATTACGACTGGTCGAAGTTCACCAAATAAGTTACGATGAATTTCTCGGTTATGCTTCTGGGATAAAAAACGTAGATTTATGAATAGCTGCTCTCAAAACCTGGATAGGTGCAAACTTGGAATGCAAACCTATCGCATAATTTGCGTTTAAATAACTATTTTTACCGGCTTGCATTGGATTTGTATCGATGATCGTTAGCAAAATGAGATGGTCAATCTTACAATTTAAATATCCGCATCTAACTAATGAGAAAAACGTTAAAAATGAAGAGATTTAAATTCTTAAAAAATAAATATAATGTTGAGCTCCTAATTGATATTGGCACGTATAAAGACATCCCCCATTATTTTTTTGAAAGTGAGCTTCATCATACCGATTTTTATGAACTTATATTTTTCTCTAAAGGAAACGGCTGTTTAGAACTGGACCAGCAGAGAATTGAAATTTCAGATAATACAGTCATTTTTATTTCCCCATTTCAAAAAAGAAGATGGTTTTTGGACAAGAATAAGATCGAATGTTATTTCCTCTTTTTCCAGGACAGCTTCCTATCTAATTTCTTCTCAGATAAACTCTTCTCTTTCAGGCTGCAGTTTTTCTACAACAAAACCAAACCGCTCTATCTAAAGGTTAATGATGACTTCTTTAAACAGTTAACGAATATAATTCAGGAGCTGCTCAGTGAGATCAAAACATTTAGATCCGACAGCGAACATATTATAAGGGCACTGCTGTACTTTATACTAATCAAACTCAACCGGGCCTATGCAGAGCATTACCTTCTGTCTTCAGAAACAGAAAATAACAGCATTGCATTTATGTTTAAAGAGATTCTGCAAAATGAAGTCCGCACGACAAGAAATATAGACCATTACGCGCAGCAGTTAGGTATCAGCAGGGTAACATTAAACAAATGCATCAAAAAGCAGTTCGGGGTTACCGTTTCTGAAATGGTAAATGAATTTATTCTTTTTGAAATAAAGTCCCTGCTGTCTTATACCAACCTTAATATAAATGAAATTTCATACCTATTGCAATTCTCCCAAGCCAATCATCTGACACGTTTCTTCAAGGCACAGACAGGGATCTCACCAAAAGAATTCAGAAATGCTTATCAAAATGGTAGTTCTGTTATCTAACTGGTAACTATTCTATTTTACATGTATGATATATTTGTACATGAGAATATCTTTATCAAAAGACAGCAAGCATCCTTATCGAAATCACTAGTAAATATGGTCTATTCTCAGTAGGACACTTAAACTAGCAGACAATTAAAATAGCATTTCAATGAAAAAGCAAATCAAATTTAGCTCTATTTTCACTTTGATATTACTCCCCTGCTTTTTATTGGGCCAACGACAACAAACCCTCGAACTCGCGAGCCTGTACAAAAAAGGAAAGCTAAAATCAGTAAATAGAGAGATCAAAATCGTTTCCAGTGACAGCGGCGCTTATCTAAAAATAATGGAAAGTAAAAAGGAAGGCATAGTTTGGCTGCCTGTCCGGGACTTTAAAAACGGCACAATTGAAATCGAAATGCGGGGACAGGATGTTTTCCAGCGAAGTTTTATTGGGATTGCCTTTCATGGTGTCGATGATATTAATTATGATGCTGTTTACTGCCGTCCTTTCAATTTTTTTGCTAAAGATTCTGTCCGGAGAATTCATGCTGTGCAATACATCTCGCATCCCGATTTTACCTGGGAAAAATTAAGAAAGGAAAGCAATGCGGTTTTTGAGAAAGAAATCATCAATCCACCAAACCCTAATGATTGGTTTATCATGAAATTAGTAATTGACAGAACAACTGTTAAAGCATATATAAACAATGCAACCGACCCTTCGCTGATGGTTGAAAAACTAAACAATCGAACACCTGGAAAAATAGGGCTGTTTACAGCAGACAGCAGCGGAGGAGACTTTAAAATCATTAAGATAAATTATAAAAAATAAAACCATTACCTAATCTCTAATCATAGAGTTTCGCTTTCGTATAAAAACTCTTTATCAACTGTTTTAACCCCTATAATGTTATGCTGAAAAGAATACTTTTCATTATCTTGCTTTCTATTCCCCTTTTTGCTGCTCCATCACTGAAGGAAACTTTTAACATCTGGGGAAGGATTGTAGATAGTGGATTTAGTCCTATTGAATCATTCTCGATTAAGGTTTTTGAACTTAATACTTTTACAAATCAAAAAAAAATAATCCAAGATTTTAAAGCCAGAGATGATAATGGAGAATTTTTAATAAAAAACCTTAACTCAGGAACTTATCTTATTGAAGTTACAGTTGAAAATTATACAAGGTACAGCATTATAAAAACAGTTGGAAATAAAAACGAATCAGTCGGAGAAATCGTTTTACAAAATACCTGGTAAAATTATAAAACCAAGGATTACTGGAAAAATATTGGGGAAATTAAAAATTTTAAATATATTTTTTTGGCGCCTAATTACTTTTTTTAAATTCCCTATAAATATTGCTGGCCTTATTTAAAAAATTAAAGATTGTCAGGATGGTGCACTGGATAATTCGTGAAAGAGAAAATGCGCACCTTTTGAGCCGGCACGCACGCTTTTTTTTCTTCATTAGCACAAAATCAAACTCTGAAACTTTTTTTCTTTAAAAATTAGCAGGCATAACATGCAGTTTTTAGATAAGTCAGGATTTTTTCTCAATAACAAATGCCTTGAGTTCGGCTATTTTACCATTATCAAACCGCCAGATGTCACAATAGGAATAGTGATCATACTCTCCATTTACATTTTTGAGGGCAATGCTGCCTGTCGCCGTTACAAAGTCGCCCTGTTCTATGGCTTTTTCCATATCAAATACCGGCGGTGCAAGGTAAAAATCTTTTATATACTGCCTAACTGCTTCTTTTCCTAAAAGGGTCCTTTCCCCTACAAATTCCCATTTGGTATCTTCAGTGAGATACGATAGATACGCTTCGTACTCTCCTTTTCTTACATGCTGGTTTGCATTAACTAATAAAGCTGTGTTTTTCATGTTCGTTGTCTTTTTTAATTTCAGGTTTTCATTTTGAGAATAAATGCTGAGTACCCCCGTCAATAATAAAATAGTTGTGAAGCCTTTTTTCATCATTGCCTTTTTTGATTTAATTTTGAACTTTATATTATTTAATTAAAATAGTGCTGCAAAGCTATAACATAAAAGCCATAGCGGCTGTATGGACAGCCAATTGTAAGGTACTATCAAAAATGTAAGTTATGTCGAAAGTTAAGGTGACAAGCACCAATTTTGAAAATAAGAAAATCCTGGGAGAAGAGTGTTCAGAGGTCTACGCGGCAAACATAATTGGCGGCCAGTGGTCACTTGTAATCTGTTCCTGGCTGCTGCAGGGCAAAATGCGTTTTAGCGAATTAAGAAAATCCATACCCAATATAACAGAGCGTATGCTGACCCTGCAGCTGCGAAAACTGGAACAGGATCATATCATTAAGAGGAAGGCATATGCCCAGATCCCTGCTAAAGTAGAATATGAGCTGACAGAAATCGGCTGTGAATTAAAACCGATAATCCAGCAGATGGAACAGTGGGGAAAACGCCACAAATCTTTATATGCTGAATGAATTCTAAAATAAGGCCCCATAGGCCTTTAGCCCCGATTGCTTCGCCAGTTCGCTTCGCTTGTGTGCAATGGAAATCCTTTTGTGCCGGGGTTCGGCGCAAAAGATTGCAGCGAATAGCGGGAAAAAGCTCCTAAAAAATAATATTACATACAATTGACCCGAGGCTGGGCAAAAGATTGCTTCGCCAGTTCGCTGTCGCTCGGGTGCATCTTACAGCGGGAAGAGCTCCTGAAAAATAAATACTAATAATATATACACCACATCCATAAAACAAAAAAGGCACCTGATTAGAGGTGCCTTTATAAGTTAACTATGATAGTATATTATGCTACAACTACGTTTACTGCGTTTGGACCTTTACGGCCTTCTTCGATGTCATATCTTACTTCGTCGTTTTGACGAATGTTTTCTGATAGACCTGAAGCATGAACAAAAACTTCGTCCCCTCCATTATTAGGAGTTATGAATCCGAAACCTTTTTCTTCATTGAAAAATTTTACTGTACCTTCTTGCATTTTAATGTATTTAATTGCTTAAAGATAGCTTATTTAATCGGAACTTACTGAAATTGAGATTTTTATTTTTAAAACCAAATAATATACAATTGAATAGTTTTAATATTTTAATTTAAATTGTGAAACACTTTAAAAATGTAATGTAAAGATTCTTTAAAAAATTCTAGTTAGATTCGCAGGTACCAAAACAAAATCGCTATGTACCAAAATCCGATGCTTTTGAATAATATAGTTGATTCCCTTCCCCTGCCTGTTGCAGTGTATGTGGGAAATAATTTAACCATTGAGATTGCCAATCCTGCCATGATTAAGACCTGGGGTAAAGGAGATCAGGTAATTGGAAAAAACTATCTTGATATAGTCCCTGAAATTAAGGATCAGCAAATTTTTGATCAGGCGCTGACTGTGCTGAAAACCGGCATTGCATTTCATGCCAAAAATAAAAAAGTGGACCTTATTATCGAGGGTATCATGACCGAACACTATTTTAATTACTGTTTTATTCCCCTATTTAATGAAAAGGGAGAAGTATACGGTGTACTCAATACAGGAACCGATGTAACAGATCTTAATAAGGCTAAAGAAGAGGTGAAAAGTTCAAATGAAAAACTTACCATGGCAATTGACGCTTCGGGTATAGGAACCTACGAAATTGACCTGGCCACAAAAAAAATTAAAACTTCCGGGAATTTTAATGCCATCTGCTCTATTGATAAAGAAATAAGCACTGATGAACTGATTTCCCGACTGCATCCCGATGATCTGCCTGTACGGGAAAAGGCGCATAAGGAGGCTCTGAATACCGGAGAAATAAGCTATGAAGCCAGAATTATAAGCAATGATCAATCTGCAAAATGGGTCAAAATTAGCGGTAAAATCATAAATAATGAAAACGGCATTCCCAAAACTATTATCGGTGTCATTCAGGATATTCAAGAACACCGAGCATTTGAAGAAGAGCTAAAAAAACAGGTTGAAAATCAGACAGAAGAGCTGACACGCTCCAATAATGATCTTCTTCATTTTGCAGGAATTGTCAGCCATGATCTCCGGGAGCCTGTTCGAAAAATTAAAATTTTCAATACGCTGCTTAGTGATGAGAGCAAATCTGGTTTTTATAGAAATTCAGAAAAATATACATTAAAAATTGATCAGTCCGCAAAGAGAATGGAAAATATAATAGAAGGCATTTTAACCTATTCTACTCTTGACAAAACTAGTCAGCCCTTCGAGAAAATTGACCTCAATCAAATTATTGAAAATATTAAAACGGATCTTGAACTTGTCATTAAAGAAAAAGATGCTATTTTAATTACTTGTGAACTCCCTGAAATGGAAGGGGCCCCTATTCTCATCAGCCAGCTTTTTTACAACCTGATGCAAAACGCCTTAAAATTTTCAAAAGCAGACCAGCCCCCAAGGGTAATCATTTCTTCAGCACTAATCGATCATAAAGGAATAAAATCTGTAGAGATCAAAATTAAGGACAATGGTATCGGGCTTGATCCGGCATTTAGTGAAAGAATATTTACTCCATTTGAACGTCTCCATTCCAAAGACCAATACGAGGGCAATGGTCTGGGGCTTGCATTGTGCCAAAAAATAGTAAAAAGACACAATGGAAGAATTAGTGCATCTGGCGAAAAAGACAGTGGGGCTGAATTTACCGTGATACTCCCTTTAATACATGCAAAGCATACTATTTAAAGCTATAGTTATCAAAGCCTGCCGTCACTGCTGTAATGGAAATAAAATAACGCTGTTATAAATGTCTCAGAAATAAAACAACAACATAAATCAAACATACCAATTAGAATATACAAGGACGTACTTTCAATAGCACTGGGAATATTTATGAAATCTAAATACATTTGACAGATCAATAATATGAATTTCTTTATTTATCCGGACGTGGACGATTAGTCCTTAAAAATATTGTCATACTTTGAGCCTCATTAATTACAGTGAGCCAGTCAGCATCAAATTGCCCAAGCCACTGAAAGTCACGCCCTACCAGTAGTACGCCAATTTCCGCAAATCTTCCATAAAATTTATAGAAATTTGTCCGTTCCTGCCACTATAGCCAAATGGCGCCGATTGAAGACAATTGGCGCCATTTTTTATATATTTTTTGGATTAATACATTCATCTTAATTTTGTTTATAGATTTCGTATCACTTCATACTTTCTAATTTCTGAATCATTGCTTTTGTTGATTCTGAATTAGGATCTAATTCTAAAACTTTTTTATACGATTTCAATGCGTTCTCTTTATCCTGATTTAGAAAATACGCTTCACCTAAACTATCCCAGGAATTGGAATCATTTGGAAATAATTTTACATTCTCCTGAAATACAATCAGTGCGTTATCCATTTGTTTATCTTGTAAAAACGCATAGCCAATTTTGTTCAATACAGTACTCTTATTTTTTTTCATTGTTTTTTTTACAGCATCTATATACGCATAGACAAAGGCTTCTTTTTCACTAGTTTCTATATCGGGCTGAACACCTTTTGCTTCCCAGTTTGTTTTTGTAACCGGATTAATCGACCGCAGGTAAGGCACTGATATTGTGAATCCGTCATTCAAATTAATTCGTTTAGTTCTATTGGCACCACCTTTGGTAACTTCGCCAACTACAATAGCTTTATCCAAATGTTTTAAAGTATAAGTAAATGCTTCTGCCGCCGAAAAAGTGTGCTTACTGGTTAGAATATAAAGCGGCTTGTTTGCACTTCGTTTTCCGTTTACATTTTCAAACGAATATAGCTGTGTTTTTTGATTGGTTTCCCGTTCATAAAAATCACTTAATAAAACAGGTTTTTCTTCAAAGAAGTAACTCGATAATAACTGCATCATATTTGGAACACCTCCTCCATTAGCGCGCAGGTCGATAATGAATGCGTTGGTATTGCTTAAAAAATTCATTGCAGCTGTTGCTGTTTCTTCTGCATATTTTATATCTGCAAATTGGTTTAAATTTAAATAGCCAATATTTCCGTCCAATATTTTTACCTCTGTAAATCCGTAATTAATTTCGGCCATTTGCAAAGCCATTCTTTTCTCCATTTCTAATTGCGCTTCCTGAGAAATAACATTCTTTTCCCTGGCAATATGCTCAGGTTCAAATCGAACTTTTAGATGTAAATCTTTGCTGATACGTTGTAAATCTTGGGTTAGTATTTTAGAGAACTCAACAGGACTTGTAATTTCTTTATATTTATTAGACTTTAAATTTTTATCCAGTTCAATTGTCATTCTTTTTGACAAATCTAAATCGATATAAGATTTTTCAATATGAGTTTTCACTGCCGATACAATGGCCTTTCTGTCTTTTGTATCCAATAGCCGTTTACTGTCTTGTGCCATTGCGTTTTGTACAATTAAAAGCAGCATTAGCAGCATCATTTTAAAATGGTTTTTCATAATGTTTTATTTTTAAATATTTATAATTTACAGCAAACCTATCTGCAGACTAAAATGGTTTAAAACTTTTTTCATGAACCTTTAAATAGTTAGCACATACAATTAATTTGCATAATCAAATCTAGTTGAAGTCGAAAATATTAGTGTTTATGTCTCATTTTAGTGAATTGATGCACATTGAAGAGAAAAAAAGTCAATTTTTGTTAATTTTGACTCATGGCTGAATTTCTTAAAAAGTACAAAGCTTTTATATATGGATTGGTGATCCAAAGGATAATAGTGGTTGTTTTGTTATATTTTCATTTTATTTACATTGATAATACCGCCCTATTGTCCAACACACTGAGTTTCATTTTTAGCTGGCTGATAATCTCACTGCCTATTCATTATTATTCATTTTTAAAACAGCATAAAGCCACTAGCTTAAAGCTGCTTATCTTGATTGCCTTTTTTTGGGCAATCATTATAAACGACATGAATTCCAAAATAATTGATAATCCGGTAACATTTATAGGATTAGTTGGTATTGGATTATCTTTTTTTTCCATTATAGCGCCTTCCTATTTTAAGAAGCATGCATTGATTGTACTCGGTTTTTATGTTCTGGCTCTAGGCTACTTCTACTATATAAGGGTTCATACTAATTTTAATAATTATTTTCAGCAGGAAAAAGAGATTAAAATTATCCTGACTGCTCCCTTTTTCGTGTTACTTTTAATTTGGTTCTATCAGCAATGGAAATGGCTCAAAACAATTGAGTCAAAAAAAGCCAAAGCAGAGTTATCGTTACTCAAAAGCCAAATCAATCCGCACTTTTTTTTCAATACTTTAAATAATCTATATGGTCTAATAATAGAGAAATCCGAGGATGCTCCATATGTTGTTTTAAAATTATCTGAAATAATGCGCTATACCATTTATATGGGAAAAGAAGATATCATACCATTAAAGGATGAAATAGAATATTTAAGGAATTACATTGAGCTGCATAAAATAAGATATCAAAAAAAGGTCGATATTACTTTTAGTCATGATGGGCAGGCTGACTATAAAATTGCGCCTTTACTTTTTATTATTCCCTTAGAAAATGCCTTTAAACATGGAGTAGAGCGTTTAACGGAATATGCTTATATTCACATTAATCTAAAAACTTATAATAATCTAATCTGTTTTGACATTGAGAATAACTTTGAATCGCGGGAATCTCAAACTCCCGGTATTGGATTAAACAATTTGAGACAGCGTTTAAAACTATTATATCCTAACAAACACCAAATGAAAATTGACATTACAGATTCTATTTATAAATTACATCTAAAAATAGAAATGACATGATACACTATTTAATTATAGATGATGAACCTATTGCGCATCGTATTATTGAAAACTATTGTGAAAACTTGCACCATTTGGAAAAGAAAGGAAATTGCTATAATGCCTTTGAAGCTATGGAATTCTTAAATGAAAATGCAGTAGACTTGCTATTTTTAGATATCAATATGCCCAAATTATCCGGTTTCGATTTTTTAAAAACATTACCCAATCCACCTAAAATAATAGTGACAACAGCCTATAAAGAATTTGCTTTAGAGGGTTATGAACTTAATGTTTCTGATTATTTACTAAAGCCCTTTAGCTTTGACCGATTTCTAAAAGCCATTAACAAGACATTTGATAGTGCTCAAAATAAAAAAAGTAGTGTTGCATTGCCGCCAAACGAAATAGAACCAAATATAAATAGCTTTTTTTTAAGAGGTGATAAAAAGCACCATCAAATTCATTTTGACGATTTACTGTTTATAGAAGCTTATGGACATTACTGTAAAGTATATCTAAAAAATGACATGATTATAAGCCATCAGAAAATTTCAGATTTTGAACAGCTTCTTCCAAAATTTAATTTTATAAGAACCCATAAATCTTTTATTGCTGCAAAAGATAAAATTAAACAGATTGAAGGTAACAGGATGTTAATTGATAAATATAAAGTACCTATTGGACAAACTTATAAAGAAAACATTATGATGCTTTTATAATTTTGAATTTAATAACCCATTTACATTTATCTTATACAGTTTACCAATAGGAATTGTAAAATCACCGATTTTGATCCTGTTTCCTTCCACACTTTTAATATGTTTAATGGCAACAGCAAAGGATTTATGTACCTGCATAAAATCATTTTTAGGCAGTAATTCCATCAAATCAGAGAGTTTTTCTCTAACAAGTATTGAATTGTCATTTTTGGTAATTACTTTAACGTAGTTTCCCGATGCTTCGACATATAAGATCATACCAATAAAAATCTGTATGTGTTTTTTATCTGCACGTAAAAAAATGCTTCTTGAATATTCATCCTGCCCAGGATTGATACTTACTTTAGAAGTCAAACTGGAAATTTTGTTTATCGCTTTTAAAAAACGTTCAAAACCAAATGGTTTTAAGAGGTAGTCAATAATATTTAGTTCATAACCTTCAATTGCGTACTCCTGGTAAGCCGTCGTAACAATAATTTTGGGTGCAGATGCCAGTGTTTTTAAAAAATCAAATCCCTTTAATTTGGGCATATTTAGATCTAAGAAAATTAAATCTACAGTATGATTTCTTAAATAATCAAGGGCCTCTAAGGCATCATAACAATTCTTTTTTAACTGCATATTGGGAAGCATGCTGCAGTACTCCTCAATAATAGCATGGGCTATATGTTCATCATCTATAATTAAATACCTGATCATTACACTTTTAAGATTAAATTTGCTTTGTATATAGTATCATTTTTTGAAACCCAGAACTCATGCTTTTTTGGATAAGCCAATTCTAATCTTCTTTTCAAATTCTTAATACCGATACCAGATGATTGACTTACTAAATCCGTATCATAGTTATTCTCTACTTTAAAAGATATAGTATTATTATTTGAACTAAGTTTAATAGTAACAAATGCATTTTCTCTTAAATTTTCGACACCGTGTTTAAATGCATTCTCCAAAAGCATTATATAAAGTAAAGGAATTATTTTAAGCTGATCATCCTCCACAGTAGTTTCAAAATTTACGTTTATCTTTTTGTGATAGCGTAAAGTATGCAAGTCGATGTAGTTTTTTAAATAGGCAATTTCCTCTCCTATCGTAACAAAATCCTTCCGGCCTTCATAAATACTGTAACGCATCATATCGGAAAGTTTCAAAATTAACTCCTGTGCTTTTTTTTGATCCTTTGCCACCCAGCCGTACAAATTATTGAGCATATTAAAAAAGAAATGGGGATTTACCTGATTCTGCAGATGCAGCAGTTCCATTTTTCCGTTTTCGTTTTTTAATTTAATAATAAACAAAATTTGTTTTACCAGCCAATAAATGCCAAAGCAAAATAATGCCAGATAGAGCAGGAAATAAAAACTGATAATCGGAATGCTGACTTTTGGACTATAGTTTTCAAAAAGTACTACAGAATCCTTATTCGAGGTAATTACTATAAAAAATATTACCACTATTGGAACTCCTGCTAAAACTAAAGCAATTGCCCCGATGATATTCCTCTTGTTATTGTTAGTTGTTAAAATCATAATCACAAATGTAAATTAATAAAAATTATTGATAAAATAAGTTGACAAACAATGCGCACAGCCCTTTCAACGGCCAGAAATAAGTGATGAAAACACTTTATGAGCACCCTGTATATTTGTATCACAAAACACACTGGTTCATCACATTTACTTTATTGATATCAGCTAAGAAAATACGTTTGTTTAAAATTTAAACTCAAACAAATGAACAGTCTTAGTATTTCCAATCTCTCCAAAACCTATTCTAATGGTGTAAACGCACTGCAAAACATAACGCTGGATATTCCGCTAGGCATGTTTGGCCTTTTAGGTCCCAATGGTGCAGGAAAATCAACTTTAATGAGAACAATCGCCACATTACAAGAGGCAGACTCCGGCAGCGTGAAACTCGGAGATATAGATGCCCTTACGCAGAAACATGAACTAAGAAAAGTATTGGGATACCTGCCCCAGCAATTTGGTTTGTACCCTAAAATTTCTGCTGAAGTTCTCCTGCACCACTTAGCGGTGTTAAAAGGAATTACTAATCAAAAAGAACGCCGCGAAATAGTGGATGCGCTATTGCATAAGACTAATTTATATGAAGTAAAAAACCAAAACCTCAGCGGATTTTCAGGCGGAATGAAACAGCGTTTTGGCATCGCGCAGGCATTACTCAATAACCCAAAATTACTTATTGTTGATGAGCCCACTGCCGGACTCGATCCTGTTGAAAGAAACCGGTTTTATAACATCTTAAGCGAGCTTAGTGAAAACACAGTGGTAATACTATCAACACATATCGTGGATGATGTAAAGGAATTGTGCACCAACATGGCCATCATCAATAAGGGAGAAGTGCTTCTTAAAGGAAATCCTTTGGAACTAATAAACCAGACTGAAGGAAAAATATATCAAAAAACAATTCATAAAAATGAATTGGAAGAGTATAAGAAAGAATACAACGTAATTGCAGAAAAATTATTTCTTGGAAAACCTATAATTCATGTCATCAGTGAAAACAATCCGAAAAATGGTTTTATCTCAGTAAATGCCGGTTTAGAAGATGTGTACTTTTCGCAGATTCTTGCCAGTTCTAAAAAGAAACTTTAATTCTCCTGAATACTTAATCAAGTAAAATTTTCTATTCTAATCTATTAAAATTAACGATTAACCATGTGGTACGACATATTTAAATTCGAAATCCAATACAGAATAAAACGCCCTGACACCTATATCTTTTTTATTTTTATATTCTTCTTCTCCCTTGCGGGTGTGGACTTTGTCTTTCAAGGGATTGATATGGGTTCCGTAAAAACAAATGCGCCTATAGTTATAGCAAAAGCTATGGCTGCTGTTACCGCAATTTTAATGATGGTGACTTCTTTGATTATGGGTGTTTCAGTATTGCGGGACTATCAATACAATATAGAATCTCTACTATTTGTTAATCCAATACAAAAGCGGGATTATTTATTAGGCCGCTTTCTAGGCTCTTTTGCAGTATTATTGTTTGTATTTACAGGGCTTTTATTAGGATTTACCCTTGGGGAATTTATGCCTTGGCGTTATCCGGAAAATTTAATGCCTTTTAACTTTTTAGCTTATCTGCAGCCCTTTATAATTGTAGTGCTGCCCATGCTGTTTTTTGCATCGGCATTGTTTTTTGTTAGTGGCGCTTTAAGCAGAAACTTAATGGTAGTCTATACACAGGGAGTACTTCTTTTTGTTCCCTTTCTATTGACAAAATCTATAAAGAACGATTTCCTGCAAGCCCTTTTAGATCCTTTTTCCCTGACAACGCTCACTGATATGAATACCTTGCTTACAGCGGCAGAACGCAATTCAACGCTTGTTCCTTTTAGTGGCGTGCTTCTCTACAATAAATTATTCTGGGTTTTTCTAGGGATGCTTATTTTAATAGTAGGGTACTTCAAGTTTAATTTTAGCACAGCAAAAAACAAAAAACCTAAAGAAAAAAAAATAAAGACTATTCATGACTTAAATACTGCCGCTGACGAGAATCTCAAAATACCGTTAGTATTAATACAGTATAATTTTAAATCACAATGTATTCAGCTATTACAGCTTACATGGTTTTATTTTATATCCATTTGTAAGCAGGTATCGTTCTGGGCTATTATCATCTGTGCATTAATTATCATTTTAATAAACTCTATTAATCTGAATATTGCATATGATGTTGCCAGTTATCCTACAACCTATCTTGTTATAAAAGAATTAAAAGAATTATCGCTTTACTTTTTTGCAATAATACTGATCTTCTATTCAGGCGAGCTCATCTGGAAAGAAAGAGAAATTAAGCTGGATCTAATCTATGGCGCAGCATCCATATCAGATATTATAATCCTACTGGGCAAATTCCTTGGCCTTTTATTGATATACATCGTATTGATACTCTCTCTGATTATATTTGGGATGGCCTTTCAAACGGCAAATGGCTGGTATCACTATGAACTGGATGTTTATTTCTATGGTTTTTTTATTGAGTTTTTTCCTTTTCTGGTTTTGTACACCTTTATATCTTTTTTCTTTCAGGCGCTAACAAATAATAAATTCACAGGCTTTATTTTAGTAATGTTTTTTGTTATCCTAAATACTGTTTTGGATTTTTTTGGCTTCGAGCACGATCTTTACAAATTTGGCGGGAGTGGTTTGGATTCCTATTCAGACATGAACGGTTACGGTCACTTTCTAGTATCTTATTTGTGGATTAAGGCATATTGGATTGCATTTGGCATTCTCTTGCTAATCCTCGCTTCGATTCTCTCTGTCAGAGGCACTGAAACCAGTTTTAAAAAACGTATCGAGTTTGGCATGCAGCGATTAACAAAACCCATGCTCCAATTTGTATTGTCAGTATTACTGGTATTTGCTTTACTAGGAAGTTATATTTTCTACAATACCAATATCCTGAACAAATATGAGAGTACCGATGATAAATTAGAATTTAGGGCAGATTATGAAAAAATGCTGAAAAGGTTTGAATATCTGCCGCAGCCTAAAATTACGGATGTTAAGCTGCAAGTTGAGCTGTATCCAAAAACCAGAGATTATACCCTTGAAGGTTATTACATACTTACCAATACCTTAAAAGAACCTATTTATAAAATCTATCTGCAAAAACCGATAGGATCAGAAATAAATTTAGAAGAAGTCAGTTTTGAGGGAGAAGCTTTTGCAGATAAACAATATAACCAATACGGCTTTTATATTTACACCTTAAAAAAACCATTACAAGCAGGTGAAGCTGTTAAAATGAAATTTAAGCAGAGGTATACAACTAAAGGTTTTAAAGAAAATGATTCTAATAAGAGTGTCCTTCAAAATGGTGCATACTTGACAAATAAAACGTTACCAACTCTGGGCTACAGCAAAGAATATGAGCTTGATGATACTAGAATTAGGACAGAATTTGAACTGCCGCCTGCAAAAGGAATGCCCAAAAGAAACGATAAAACGGAATTAACTTATTCAAGTACTGGAGGCAGCGCTGATTTAATCAATTTTGAAGTTACTATCGGGACAGACAAAAGTCAAAAAGCAATTTCTTCTGGCACTTTACAAAAGAGATGGACAGTAGGTAATCGTTCCTATTTTGATTATAAAACAGATAAACCAATAGTAAATCAGTATGCGATAATATCGGCAGATTATGAAGTTTCCAAGAGCAGATGGTTTCCTAAAAATGATCGTTCGGCAACTCCGGTAGATTTAGAAATCTATTATCAAAAAGGACATTACTATAACGTGGACAGAATGACCCAGGCTTTCAAATTATCTTTTGATTATTTTTCTACGAATTTTAGCTCTTATCAACATAGCAATATGCGTATCATAGAAACTCCTAATTACATGGAACAAGCAGAGTCTTTCTCCGGAACAACACCATTCTCTGAATCCAATGAGTTTATGTTCAATATTGATGACCAATCAGATGTCGATATTATTCTCTACAGAACAGCGCATGAATTAGCACACCAATGGTGGGGAATGCAGCTGCAGGCGGCAAATGTTCAAGGAAAAAATATGATTTTGGAAACCCTGGCCCAATATTCTGCTTTAATGGTCATGAAAAAGAAATATCCCAAAGAAAAAATAGAGCAGCTTTTGCAAAAAGAACAAGAAGTCTATATGCAGGCAAAGAAAAGATACGACAAACAAGAAGTTCCTTTAGAATTAGTTGAAAAACAAGATTATATATTCAATGCAAAAGGAATTTTAGCAATGTCAGCTCTTCAAAATTACATTGGCGAAGAAAAGGTGAATCTTGCTTTAAAAAGGTTTATTCGTGATTGGAACAGCTCTAACGGAAAATTGAAATCAAAGATTCCTAATTACCCAACAACAAAAGAACTGCTTACTTATTTTATTGAAGTTACCCCTATTTCTTTGCGTCATAAAGTGTATAGTTTGTTTGAAAAAACGGAATTCGATAGCAATATTATTTTTAGCGATAAATGATTCCTATTTTATTAATTATTCGCAGTAAAAAAATAAAATAATAATGGCTAAAATTTATGCTGGAATTATTTTCATAACAATACTTGCCTGTACATTTTCGGGCAAGTATTTTGAAAATTAAAGGTAGAGCTAATACTTTTTTTGTGGCTAAAAGTTAAGTCTGCAGCCAGCAGAAATCAATCATTACAAATTTTGGCATGAAATGCAACTCATTTCCTGCTTCATGAAATTTGGATCAATGTTAATGGGGATTTTAAAAGCTGGGTTAATTTAGTTTAGAATCCAGTATTTTTAATAAATTTCTAACAAAAACATACCACCGTTAATCAGTTAGTTAACGTTAAACAGAAGCTGCATTGAAAGCGGTTTCGGGCTTAAGGTTCAATCCTGCTCTTGGAACGGTTCAAATCGTGTTAAAGCACAAAATACTAAAAAGAAGCTGTATTTTTCTTTTTGAGGATGTAATCGAGCGGCAAAGGTATTCCTGCCGGCTATTTCTTCCGGTTATGATTCAATTTCATCGCTTCTGTTTCGATTTCCTCTACGGTTTTCCTTTTCCCTTTAGAAATCCATTCTAAAAGCTCTTCTTCAAAAAAATACAGCTTTTTGCCATATTTATAGCAGGGAATTTTTCTCTGCTGCACAAGAGCGTAAATTGTAGGCTTCGCTTTCCCTATCAGCCGGCTTGCTTCATGAATGCCGATTGGAATGCTTTTTTCTTTAGATTCATATACCTGCACATTCTGAATCAGAACTTTGATCTCGGCAATTTCTTTCACTAAGTGCGCTACTGCTTTGGGCAGGTTCTCAAAAGAGATTTCGTTTGTGTCCATAACTGTCGTTTTTAATAGTTATGTTGCAAATGAAAAAAGTGTTTCTGCTGTGTCCTTCTTCACGGGAGAAACACCTGAAAAACACAGTGATTTACAAGTATCGGCATTTAAAAATATGTAAGATCTTCAACAATCTTTAAAAGACCTTTCTGTTCATCATCTTTCAGATGCGTTTTAATGCTTTTCTGCTCAACATCTTTTAAAGCGTCGGCAAAAGTCAATTTTAAAAATTGTGCGGCTCTGTCCTGCCTGCTGGCTTTAAAACAATTCCAGATATTCCAGCCAAAATGATACAGATCCAGATTGGACAGATCTTTTACTTTTACCGGCTTAATATTTTCGAAATTTATGCCTTCAGCATATATGATTATATTCCTTCCCAATTGTTCCAGATCTTCATCCGAAACGTACAGCGCAAACTCCCGCTTTGCATAACGGATGGCTGTATCAATCCTTTCCTGTTTTTGATTTCTGACTGCATTTTGACGCTCCTCCCTTATCTTCTCAATATCAAGGGCTGAATTTTTATTTTCAGGCATTTCGGGCTTAATTAAACCATTCTGAAGCCCTTCTTCTATTTTTACAAGGTCCTCACTTGTAATGAGGCTTTCAGGCGATTGCTTTTTTTCAGCCTTCAAAAAACGATTCAGTATTCCTGCAGCCAATTCGTTTAGAAACAGGCTTAGAATTGCAAACATTAAAACTCCAAATCCAGTGCTGATCCAAAAAAAAACACCGGCCGTATATTCATCCGCACCTTTTTCCAAGAGCACCAGTCTTCCGATTGCACCGACAAAAAAACAGACTAAAAAAACAGACAGGTAAACTGTAATATATTCGAAGTACTTTATTTTCATTACGCTCTTTTCTTTAAAGATTCCAATTGTATTGCCTGCGAAGCTCTGTTTTTCTTCTCATCTATTACTTTGGCGTAGATTTGAGTAGTTTTTACGTTGGTATGCCCCAGCATTTTGCTGACCGTATAGATGTCTGTCCCGCTGGACAGCTGCAGTGTTGCAAATGTATGGCGGAAGCAGTGGAATGTAATGTTTTTTTTAATGCCGGCAGATTCAACCCATTTTTTCAGAGGTCTTGAAATCCACGACGGGTCCGGCAGATCCTCAAAAACAAGCTGCCCGGGAAGCCTTGGCTCTCCACAGAGCTGCAAAGACTGCTCAGAAATAGGCATATATTCGACACCCCTTGTTTTTTTCTGGGTGAAATGCAGTTTGGCCATGCCGTCTTCCAAGCTTATCTCTTTCCAGCGGAGTTTCTGAATGTCGGAATGCCGCAGGCCGGTAAGCGCTGAGAAAAGCGCGGCTCTTTTAAGGACATCTTTTTCGCAGGGCGTTTCAGCCAGCACGTTCAATTCTTTAATGGTAAGATATTCGCGTCTTGATTCCTGCTCAGGTATGCCTTTTATTTTTGAAGACAAATCAACGGTTAGATATCCGTCGATAAAGGCCTGTTTTAAAGCCGCTTTAAATATGGAAAAATACCTTGCTGCAGTGTTGCGGGAAAGTATTCCTTTTTTGCCTCCTCCGAGCGGCGCAGCCAGCAGAAACAGCTTAAAATCTTCCGCCATTCTGCTGTCAATCTGGGAAAACACCAGCCTGCCTTTGGAATAGCTTTTTAAAAACTCTATGGTCCGCTCCCAATTGATCATAATGGATTTTGAGCTTCGGGCATGCCTTTTTGCTGCCACAGAGGCAATGTATTTGATAAAATCCTCTTTTGCTTTTTCTTTCTGTTCAGCCAATAGGTTCTCAGCATCACTGTACAGATCTGTATTATCATATTCTTTCTGCCTGATTTTACGCACTCCGTCGGCATAGAGCATAATTTCACGGTCGGTTTCGCTTCTGGTGATTATTATTCCGTTATCGCTGCGTCTGGGCTTATAGGATTTTATGCCCTGCGCATCTGTACGGGCGGTTCTCTGCTTGTCCCACTCCACGGTTTTTACGGTTCTGTTTAAGTATTCACGGATTCTCTGTGGCGTTTTCTTTCCGGAAACCTCAACAGGATAGCTTTCTATGTAGACATACCATTCCTCTCGGTCTTCTGCTTTTCGAAGACGCACAGTCACCTTGGTTTTTGCTAATTGTTTCATATAAAATCATTTCCGTTATACAAGTTATCAATTTCGCTTTTTGGAGCATATACATGCTTTCCGATCTGCCTGGTAGGTATTGAATATTTCCTGATATGGCTGTAGACAGAACCTTCAGATATCTGAAATCTTTCAGCTATTTCACCGATGGAATAGCAGTCTTCTTTTTCAAGGCTGTATAATTTTTTCTTCGGTTGGCTTTCAACCTGCGGCAGGCTGCGGGCAGGGCCGAACATCCCTTCCATTACTCTGCGGTCGATCCTTACAAGGCGGGTTCCAAGATTAACTGACGGAATTTTTCCCTGCCCCACAAGCCTGTAGAGGGTTCTTTTGGCAATTCCAAAAAGCATGCCAGCCTCAGAGACGGAAAGAAATGCCCTATCCTGCGGTATTTTCTCTATCATCGCTTTGATATCAGCTTCATTTTTAAGCTGCTTCACCTTCTGCTTGTATGCTTTTTTACTGCATTTTGGCGAGCAGTAGACAGAAGTTACGGTCTTGGGCAGAAACACTTCCGCGCATACAAGACATTGTTTGTTTATTCTTTTCATCGCCTTTATCCCCAATTTAAGTGCCATAAGTATACATAAGTGCCACATTATCGCCTTTTAAGTGCCGGTACAAATATGGTACAAATATATGATAAAAAACGACTAAAAAACAGCATAAACGAAAAAGAACAAAAAAGAAAAACCGCTGTAAACATTTCGTTTACAGCGGTTTAATAACTATTGTTAACTGATGTTAATCAGTACTTATTTGACCTCTTCGAATTCAACGTCTTCAACGTTATCTCCAGAAGACTGCTCTTGTTGTGGAGCAGCTTGCTGTCCTTCACCACCTTGAGCGTACATTGCTTCTGTAGCTGTTTTCCAAGCTGCATTTACATTGTCTAATCCTTTTTGGATTGCGTCAAGATCTTGAGATTGGTGAGCCATTCTCAATTCAGTTAAAGCGTATTCGATAGCTGTTTTTTGATCGTCTGTCAATTTATCTCCTAACTCTTTCAATTGAGATTCAGTTTGGAAAATAGTACTGTCAGCTTCGTTCAATTTCTCAGCTCTTTCTTTTGCAATTCTGTCAGCATCAGCGTTAGCTTCAGCATCTTTTTTCATTTTTTCGATTTCTTCAGCTGTTAATCCAGAAGAAGCTTCGATACGGATATCGTGAGATTTTCCTGTTCCTTTATCAGTTGCAGAAACTTTGATGATACCATTAGCATCGATATCGAAAGTTACTTCGATTTGAGGAACTCCTCTTGGTGCTGGTGGAATACCATCTAAGTGGAAACGACCGATAGTTTTGTTATCAGCAGCCATTGCTCTTTCTCCTTGTAATACGTGGATTTCAACAGATGGTTGAGAATCAGCAGCAGTAGAGAATACTTGAGATTTTTTAGTTGGGATAGTTGTGTTAGACTCGATTAATTTAGTCAATACACCACCCATAGTTTCGATACCTAAAGAAAGAGGAGTTACGTCAAGTAACAATACATCTTTTACATCTCCAGATAAAACTCCACCTTGAATAGCAGCTCCAATAGCAACAACCTCATCAGGGTTAACACCTTTAGAAGCTTTTTTACCAAAGAATTTTTCAACTTCGTCAGCGATTCTTGGCATACGAGTAGAACCTCCTACAAGGATTACTTCGTCGATATCAGATGTAGATAAACCTGCATCTTTTAATGCTTTAGCAACTGGCTCCATAGAACGTTTTACTAAAGTATCAGATAATTGCTCAAATTTAGCTCTAGATAATTTTTTCACTAAGTGTTTTGGTCCAGAAGCAGTAGCAGTTACGTAAGGTAAGTTGATTTCTGTTTCAGCAGAAGATGATAATTCAATCTTAGCTTTCTCAGCAGCTTCTTTCAAACGCTGTAATGACATTGGGTCTAAACGTAAGTCAATACCTTCTTCAGTTTTGAATTCGTCAGCTAACCAGTCAATAATAACTTGGTCAAAATCATCACCACCTAAGTGAGTATCACCATTTGTAGATAATACTTCAAATACACCGTCTCCTAATTCAAGAACAGAGATATCAAAAGTACCTCCACCTAAATCGTAAACAGCAATTTTTTGATCATTTCCTTTTTTATCTAATCCGTAAGCAAGTGCAGCTGCAGTTGGCTCATTGATGATACGCATAACTTTAAGACCAGCGATTTCTCCAGCTTCTTTTGTAGCTTGACGCTGAGCATCGTTAAAGTATGCAGGAACAGTAATAACTGCCTCAGTTACTGTTTGACCTAAATAGTCTTCAGCAGTTTTTTTCATTTTTTGAAGTGTCATAGCAGACAATTCTTGAGCAGTGTATAAACGACCGTCAATATCCACACGTGGAGTATTGTTGTCACCTTTTACAACACTGTAAGGAACTCTTTTTGCCTCTTCTTGAGTTTCAGCAAAAGTGTGTCCCATAAAACGTTTAATAGAAGCAATCGTTTTTGTAGGATTCGTTACTGCTTGTCTTTTTGCAGGATCACCTACTTTAATTTCTCCACCTTCAACAAAAGCGATGATAGATGGTGTAGTTCTTTTTCCTTCTGCGTTAGGGATAACAACTGCTTCGTTACCTTCCATTACAGAAACACAAGAGTTCGTCGTACCTAAGTCAATTCCGATTATTTTACCCATTTTTTATATATTTAATTTTTGATTTAATTTTATAACTCAGGTGGCATAAGTCAATCTTTGTGCCAATATAAAAAACTAAATAAAATTGTCAGTTTTAGCGTCAGTGCCCTAAAAATCATCTGACAACATGACATTTTTAAAACCTGACATTCGTGGCACGACATATTTTTTTCATGTCATTATGAAGCTATTATGAAGCTGTTTCCCGCTATCCGCTCTATCTTTTATGCCGAACCCCGGCACAAAAGGATGCCGCTTCTATCGGGGCTAGGGCATCGGTTTTCATAAGAACTTATTTTTATAAAATTTAGGATACTTTCACTAAGTCGAAATTAATTACATTAGCATTTCTCAAAATTAAAAGAATGGAAAATTACAGCATTATCATCTTTATACTTGCAATCGTAATAGGACTATCAGCTTTTGCAGACAAAGCCAAACTTCCCTACCCGATTCTGCTTGTAATTGTGGGAGTGGCCATCGGATTTATCCCTACCATGCAGGAGATAGAAATCAATCCAGAAATTATTTTCCTGATTTTTCTTCCGCCATTGTTATATGATGCTTCTTTTAATATCTCACCCAAACATTTTAAAACAAATCTTAGCACTATTAGTACATTAGCAATTCCACTTGTATTTCTTACTACTTTTTGGATTGCAGTTGTTTCTCACTATATGATTCCAGGCATGACATGGCCTTTGGCTTTTGTACTAGGCGCCATTCTCTCTGCGACAGACGCCGTTGCAGCAATAAACATTACAAAAGGTCTTGGTTTACCCGAAAAAACACTTACAATATTAGAAGGTGAAAGTCTTATAAATGATGCCTCTGCTCTTGTTGCTTATCGTTTTGCAGTTGCTGCTGTTATGGGTGCTACTTTTATAATCTGGAAAGCCGCTTTTCAATTTGTTTTCTTATTGGGAGGAGGTTTTTTGGTTGGTGCGATAATGGGCAAAATATTAGGAATCATACTAAGGACGGTTAGAAATAACATTAATGTCGTTGTAAGTTTTATGCTTTTAATGCCATTTGTAACCTATCTTGTCGCAGAGCACCTAAATGTTTCTGGAGTAATTGCAGTTGTTATTCTAGGTTTGGCAATGGCGCGTTTAAGCAATAAAGTTTTTCCTGAGCGCTTAAAAAACAGTTCTAAAAGTCTTTGGGATGTTATTATCTTCTTACTCAATGGATTGATTTTCATCTTAATCGGACTCAATTTTCGATATATATTAAAAGACATCGACGACGGAATGATTTTACCCTATATTGGCTATGCCATAATAATTACAATCGTTGCATTATTAACTAGAATGACAAGAGTGTTTTTTCAAAAGAAAAACCTGCAAAAAGCCTTTCAGAAGAATAAAAACGGAAAAAGAAAAGTAAGCGAAAATGCTCTTCTCGATTTTGGAAACAGCTTAATTATAAGCTGGTCTGGAATGCGAGGCATAGTATCACTGGCCATTGCCATTGGACTTCCCAAATTTCTAGAAGACGGAACTCCTTTTCCGCTCAGAAATGCTATTATATTTATCTCTGTTGCAGTTGTATTATTGACATTAATCGGGCAAGGATTAACACTGCCGTGGATTGTCAAAAAAATAAATGAAATTGAAGAAAAAAAACAGCTAAACCAATAAATTTATAACTACACTAACTAACCCAATTTAAACCAAAAACTATGGAACATGAACTAAAAGGCCACTTCGACGAATTTGAAAAACCGGAAGTAATAAGACGTAAACTTCTTCCTTGGTGGATAAAAGTTTTCTGTTGGATTTTTATGCTCATGGGAGTTTGTGCAATAGGTTCTCTAATTATAAATCTTTTTGTTCCGAATGTAAATTTATCACTTTACGGGTTTTCAACCGACACCGCTTATTCTGGAACTGGAATTTTTATAATTTCTATTATGCTTTTAAAAGCATTTGCAGCATTTTCCCTCTGGTTCGAAAAACCTAATGCCATTATGATTGCCAAAATAGATGCACTTGTGGGTATTGCAATATGTGTTGCTTCTTTGTTTATACTTCCTTTTAGTGCAGGAAAAGACCATTTTTCTTTTAGATTAGAAATTCTACTCCTTATTCCTTATTATATGAAAATCAATAAAATTGAATACGAATGGGATAATCTTGAAAGCATCTAAAAAATAACGTAATTTTATAACTGTGCATTTTTGTTTCATTTAAAAACTATCAAGAAAATGACTTCAGATATTCTTACTACAACATCAGATTCAGAAATTGTAACCACACGTATCCTGAATTTCCCGCAAGAACTTGTTTTTAAAGCGTGGAGCGATCCAGAACATTTACAAAATTGGTGGGGACCAAAAGGTTTCACCAATACTTTTCATGAGTTTAACTTTTGCGAAGGCGGAAAATGGAGCTTCATTATGCATGGCCCAGAAGTTGGAAATTATGCCAATGAATGCGAATTCATCAAAATAGACAAACCCAATCTTATTGCTTGGAAACGCCATTCGAAACCACTTTTTCAAATCTTAACCACTTTTGAAACTATTGCCGAAAATCAAACCAAAGTAATTTTTAAAATGCTTTTTGAAACTGAAGCAGAATGCCAGAAATTAAAGCCTTATGTTGTCGATAAAAACGAAGAAAACTTTGACAAACTGGAAGTTGAATTATCTAAAATGTAATTATGAAAACTTAATTCCGTATTTTTACCTTATCATCAATCATTAAACAATCAAAAATCAATCACATGAAAAAAATTATCCTTCTAGCAATTTTTCTAATTGCTCAATCCTTTTATGCGCAAAACCAAGTCGCAAAAAAACCTGAAACCGTTATTATTATCAACAACGAAATTGCCACAATGGATCAAGTTATGAAATATGGCAATGAGGGTTATGTCAAATCAATGAATAAAGGCGTTAGTGAAGAAAAGCGAAATGAACTAGCAAAAAAATTTGGCGATAAAATTGGCGACAGAGAATTTATAGTGGTCGTAGAAGTTTTTACCGAACAAGAAAAAATCGAAAACGATAAAAAGACTAAAGACACTGCCTTAGATCCAAAACCTCAAGTCGAACAAAAACAATTTCTCTTAAATGTAAACGACAAAGCCAAAGACTTTACCTTAAAACTTGTCGACGGCAAAGAGGTAAAACTTTCTGACTTAAAAGGAAAAGTGGTACTGGTTAATTTCTGGGCAACCTGGTGTGCACCTTGCTTACAAGAGTTTTACGATATTCCATCAAAAATTCTCGAACCTTTTAAAAATGATAATTTTGTCTTTTTAGCAATCTCAAGCGGAGAAAAAGAAACTGCAGTGGCTAAAAAAGTAGTGAAGTTAAAAAATGATGGTCTTAATTTTAATTTCGGCATTGATCCAAATAATATAATATGGAATCAATATGCTACAAATGCAATTCCGAAAAACTTCTTAATCGATCAAAACGGAATTATACAATATGTGGCAGTAGGAAATGCGGAAGGAAACCTAGATAAGATAGCAAGCGAAATTAAAAAACTGCTTTCAAAATAGATTATTGGACCGCTATTTATAAAGTGAAAATGAAAAAAAATTATGCATGCATAGTAATTTTGTGCTATTCGTTTGTTTTTTATTTGTAATTTCGGTTTTTCAATAAAATACAATATTAAAAATGGCTTCATTTACAAAAGAAATATCTTTCCGTTGGTCAGATCTTGATCCTAATTTTCACGTTCGTCACAGCGCTTATTATGATTTTGGTGCACAACATCGTATCGAAATTTTAGAAGAATTGGGTTTAACATTAAAAGTAATGCAAACGCAAGGTTTTGGTCCTGTTTTGTTTAGAGAAGAATGTGTTTTCAGAAAAGAGTTAAAACTTTCAGACAAAATATTTATTCATACTAAAACTTCAAAAATGAAAGCCGATGCTTCTCGTTGGTCAATCATTCACGAATTTAGAAGAGAAGACGATACACTTTGCGCAACAATCACGGTTGATGGTGCGTGGATGGACACAAAACTGAGAAAACTAGCTTCTCCAACGCCAGAAATCGCGATTCAGGCTTTGAGTATTTTCCCGAAAAGTGATGATTTTGTTGGACTATAAACCAGCAAATTGTAATCTTATAAAAAATCCCAAAAACAATTTTAAATATTGTTTTTGGGATTTTTCTCTTAACCAAACTGTATTTTTAATTTCGTTATTCAAACTTTAATCCAAAGTTTACTTTTTCAAAAGTAGTACTGCATGAAAAGGCAAATCTTCCGACATTAACAGTTCCGAAAATTCCGCCAACTGAATGTCCAGAATAAAATCCACCAGCAGAAAATCGGCGAACCTGATATTTTAAAGCAATATCATTTACCCTCGAACTCAACTGCCCAAAAGCAATTACATGCGGGATAATTTCATAACTCCCAAAAACTTTGGGAACCAGTTTTTTGTAATAATCAAAACTTTCGTCAGTTTCATAATCAATAATTGACGAATGCAAATTTTCAAGATTTCCGCCAATATAGGTGTTTTCAGAAAAATGCCATGAGATACTGAAACCTGTAAAAGTTCCCTCATAACCGCTTCTAGAATCTACATAACCGATACCAATTGTAGCTCTAAATTTTTCGCAAATTTTCCCTATGTAACCCACATAAGTGCGATCGATTTCGGATTTGTCAATTCCAGCACCAAAAATGATATCGTCTTCACACATGGTAAGAGCATACTGAAAATAAGCTGAATATTGATCTTGATTTGCCGCGACGACACTCCGGCCTTTATCGAGATCTATATTGGGAGAAATTAAGGTTGAGTTTATAACGGCGAAATCAAAAGTATTGAGTTCTTGGGCAAATGTGGGGACAGTGAGCAGGAGCAAAAGTAGTGTCTTTTTCATAATACTATTTTTTTAAGGCTTACAACATTCTGATACTAAATTACATACATTTTTCCTGTTAATAAAAGAAGTTCTTTGAAGTGCTACATTACTCGTCAAAATACATTATTTTCATAATCAGCTTCATTTAATCGATAAAAACTCAATAAATCATCGATTATTAACACTAAAAACATTGAAAATATTTTGAAAGCTTTTTTTCTGATAACTTTAAGATATTATACTTTGTTTTAAAAATGGTTCGGTTTAATTTTATAAGTCTTAATAACAAATGCCATTAAAATGAAAATACTCAAACTACTCTTTATACTAATTCCTTTCTTAAGTTTTGGCCAGCAAGGAAATATAAAAGCACTGGATATTAATTTAAGTAATTATGAATATCCATTCCCTGTTCAATTTATCGAATTGAGCAGTCAGCGCCAATACATGAAAATGAGCTACATGGATATCATTCCAGAAAACTACAATCAAAAAAATATTGTGTTACTTCACGGAAAAAATTTCAATGGCGCTTATTGGGAAACTACTATTAAAGCCTTGACAAAAGAAGGTTATCGTGTAATTGTTCCCGACCAGATTGGATTTGGGAAATCGACAAAACCAGACCATTTTCAATACACTTTTCAGCAGTTAGCCGAAAACACCAAGAAGCTTTTAGATCATTTGGGAATTCAAAAAACGACCATTTTAGGACATTCTATGGGCGGAATGCTGGCAACTCGTTTTGCATTGATGTATCCTGAAACAACAGAAAAATTAGTTTTAGAAAATCCGATTGGTTTGGAAGACTGGAAATTAGTTGTTCCGTACAAGCCTGTTGATTGGTGGTACGAATCGGAATTAAAACAGAATTACGAAGGCATCAAACAATACCAAATGGCAAATTATTACGATGGAAAGTGGAATGCAGATTATCAAAAATGGGCAGAACTGGGTGCAGGATGGACAACGGCACCAGACTATGATCGAGTTGCTTGGAATTCTGCTCTGTTATACGATATGATTTTTACGCAACCTGTTTTGTACGAATTTAAAAATATTAAATGTCCAACGCTATTAATTATAGGAACGAGAGATAAAACTGCTTTAGGAAAACCACTGGTTTCTGAAGAAGTGCGAAAAACAATGGGAAATTATGCTGAGTTGGGTAAAAAAACACAGAAAGAAATTCCAAATGCAAAACTCGTAGAAATTCCAAATACAGGGCATTTGCCACATATCGAATCTTTTGATTCGTTTATAAAATCATTAATCGTATTTTTGAAATAATTTATCAGCTATGAATTAATTTTTCTTTTAATTAAAATAAAATTAGTGCCAATACGTGTAATTGCTTCGCCTGTTCGCTATCGCTCGGGTCGTGGCAAAATCTAAAATCTAAAATCAACAATCTAAAATTAAAAATATGTTTACAATCGAACAAATAAAAGAAGCGCATGGAAAAGTAAAAAGTGGTGCAGATTTTCCAAATTATATCCAGGATTTAATCATTTTAGGCGTAAAAGGATATGATACTTACGTTCACGACGGAAGCACTGTTTACTACGGATTAAATAATTATACCGCAGCAGCCGAAGAAAAATATCCAGAAATTAAAGTTGCTGATTCTCCAAACAAAGAACTTTTTATAGAAAATTTGGTAAAACATCAGCATGGCGAAACCGATTATATGACTTTCTGCAATCATTGCGCACAAGCTGGAATTGCAAAATGGCGTGTTGATATTATTGAAATGACTTGCACTTATTTTGATAAATCGGAACATGAAATTTTAATCGAAAAAATTCCTGTTTAATTGCTTCAATATTCATGACTATTTTCAACCAAAACCACCAAACCATCTTCAAAAAAAGCATTTTACTTTTAGCTTTAATAGTTTCTTTCTTTGGCTTTTCTCAAAACAAAAAAGAACATTCAAAATTTAAAGTCATTGCTTTTTATACGGCAAAAAACGATCAGGCGCATATTAGTTTTGTGCACGAAGCCAATAAATACTTTCCAAAATTAGCTGCAGAAAATCATTTTAAATACGATTCTACAAGCAATTGGGATAATTTGAATGCTAAGTTTTTAGCGAAATATCAGGTTGTTTTATTTTTAGATACAAGACCTGAGAAAAAAGAACAGCGAGAAGCTTTTCAAAAGTATATGGAAAATGGCGGCGGTTTTATTGGATTTCATTTCTCTGCATTCGCTTTAAATGATTCTAGCTACAATCAAGATTGGAACTGGTATCACAACACCTTTTTAGGTGCTGGCGAATATGGAAGCAATACTTGGAAACCAACTTCGGCAGTTTTAAGAGTAGAAAATGAGCACCCTGTAACCAAAAATTTGCCTAAAACCTTCTCTTCTGCTCCAAATGAATGGTACAGATGGTCGAATGATTTAACCAAAAATCCAGATATCGAAATTTTAGTAGCTATTGACGAATCTAGTTTTCCACTCGGAACTGGTCCAAAAGCCCACGAAATCTGGCATAGCGGTTACTATCCTGTGGTTTGGACAAACAAAAAATACAAAATGCTGTACGTAAATATGGGACATAATGATATTGATTATGAAGGCGGAACAAACAAAACATTATCATATACTTTTGAAAACAAAACACAAAGTCAATTAATTTTAAATGCCTTGCTTTGGCTTGGAAATTCAAAGAAAAAATAAATTGTACAAACAACCAAAATTAAACCATTTATAATACCCAAAAACATTATTCTTTTATGAAAAACCAAATTGCTTTCGTTCTTATTACACTAGCTTTATTTTCCTGTAATTCCAAACAGCAAGAGAAAAATAATCCTAAAAAAGAAATTGTACAAGAAAGCAGTAAAGCAAATAAAACTGAGAATACTGCAAAGACAGCTCATTATGAAATCTCGGTTTATGATGATCCTCAATTTACAGACAGAATTTTAGACACTCGAGAAAGCTTAAAACAACTTTCTAACGAAAAGCTCTTCTCAAATATTAGTGCTAAGTTCACAGCAAAACTAGATGAAAAACAGCATCAATTTTTCAAAACAAACGCAGATTACGAACTGCTTTCTTTTGCAAAAGGCAGTATATTTCAAAATAACAGTGAAGATTATATTTTTATAGTTTATGATGCAAAAAATAATAGAACCAAAATTTTATTGTTTAATGCCACAACAAATACATATGCAGAGCTTTATAAAGATATAAAAGTTGAAAATGGCTTAGAAAATGCCGATTGCGGCAGTTATTCTTTTGGAACGCTAGATTATCAATTTGCTGTCGAGCATTTAATTACAAATGAAGACGCTATTAGAATAAATCCCGAATACTATTTAGAGTCACCACCAGTTAAGATTACTGATATATCAAAAGACGAAAATTTTGCATTGAAAGATGGATGTTTTTCAAAGAAAGCTTCCAAAAAAAACTTCGAAAACACACTTTGTATTTCGACAAGCCCTGTTTACAATAATTGGGATTGTCTGAAGTATAATAAAACAACTAATACTTTTCTAATTTTTTACAGTCAGGCATTTGCTGACTAATCAACTGAAAATAAATCATGAAAACAATTTCAACATGTCTACTACATTTTCACCTATTATAAACATTGAAGAATTATTAAAGATTCAAGATTCAATTATCTTAATTGATGCTCGGCCTGGCGCAAATACTTTTGAAAATTATCAAAAAGAGCATTTAAAAGGTGCTCGTTTTGTCGATTTAAATCGTGATTTGGCAGCAATTCCAGAAAATCCTGCAAATGGCGGAAGACACCCCTTGCCTTCTCCTGAACAATTTGCAAAAACACTTTCTGCATTAGGAATTTCACCTTCCGATCATGTTGTCGTTTACGATGATAAAAATGGCTCTAATTTCGCTGCACGTTTCTGGTGGATGATGTGTGCCATTGGACATGAAAAGATTCAGGTTTTAAATGGCGGTTATCAAGCTGCGATTCAAGCTGATTTTCCAACCAATTCTGGAAATGAGACTTTTGAAAAAATAGCCTATCCTTCTCAAGAATGGAAATTACTTTTAGCCGATATTGACGAGGTCGAAAAAGCTCGTAAAAACGATCAAAATATCGTAATCGATGTTCGTGACAAAAACCGTTATGATGGTTTAATAGAACCTCTGGATTTAATTGCTGGACATATTCCTGGAGCTATCAACGTTCCTTTAACTGGGAATTTAGACGAAAACGGATTGTTTAAATCTGCCGAAGAATTGGCAGAAAAATACAAAGCTGTTCTTAAAGATATAAAACCAGAAAATACAATTGTCCATTGCGGCTCTGGCGTTACAGCCTGTCATACGTTATTGGCGATGGATTACGCTGGACTTCCAATTCCGAAATTATATGCAGGTTCTTGGAGCGAGTGGTCAAGAAACGATCGCGAAATGGCGTTGAAAGAAAATAAATAATACTTACAAAAATATAATGCAACACTGGGATATACTTTTATCAAATCAGGTAAATAAAAAGAAATTAATAGACAATATATTAAATGGCGAAGCAACGGGAGAATTAGCCGTTTTTAATAATCAAAAAGGAATACTGTTTTCTGATATTGCTATCGAAAAATTCATCGAAAAAGAATTTCAATATGACAGCGTAGAAGCCTCTCCAGATTCGCACAGACAACTTCGCACTTTTTCGTCTGGCGAACGTAAAAAAGAGTTTTTAAAATACTGCATCAATCAAAAACCAGATTACATTATTTTCGATAATCCTTTTGATCATTTGGATCAGGCTTCAAGAGTAATTTTAGCCGATTCGTTAAAAGATCTAACCCATGATATTGCAATTATTCAGCTTTTAAATCGTACTGTTGATGTACTTGAATTTGTGCCCAATAAAGCTCAAATTAAAGATAACACATTCGAATTGCATCCATTTAAAAAAGCCGAAAATCATTTCAAAACATTAAATACAACTGCAATTCCTAAAGCAACAGAAACTCATACTTTTCCAGAAGATGAGCTAATAAGGCTTGAAAATGTTTCGGTAAGTTATGACGAAAGAAAGATTCTCGACAACATTTCCTGGACAATCAAACAAGGCGAATTCTGGCAGTTAATTGGTCCAAATGGTTCTGGAAAAAGCACAATTTTATCTTTGATTACAGGAGATAACCCGAAAGGGTTTGGGCAGAATTTGTTTTTGTTTGGAAGAAAAAAAGGAACTGGCGAAAGTGTTTGGGATATTAAAAAACAAATCGGGATTTACACTACTTCTATGATGGATCTGTTTCAGAAGGGCCATACGGTAGAACAGATGATCTTATCGGGATTCTTTGACCAAATCGGATTGTATACAGAACCTACAACACATCAGAAAAATATTGTAACGCAATGGCTCGAAGTGATTGAAATGACGCATTTGCGCAAAAAGCGTTTTATAGATCTTTCTATCGGGCAGCAGCGTGTGGCGTTAATTGTTCGCGCCGTTTTAAAACATCCGCCATTATTGATTCTAGACGAACCTGTAGAAGGTTTAGACGACGAAAATGTAGATTTGGTAATTCAGCTTATCAACACCATAAAACAAGAAATCAATGTTTCTATACTCTACGTTTCGCACCGAATTGAACAAGGCCTTGCTCCTACTTCTGTTTTCGAACTTTTTCCATCAGAAACGGGATCAACCGGAAAAATAAAATAGCAATCAGAATTAAATTAAAATGAGTTAATTAGATAATAGGTCAATTAGATAATTATCGACAGAACGCAAAGCATATCTGTAGAGACGCACTGCAGTACGTCTCCGCAACGAATATTCACAATACGTTAGACATACAGCAATACACCCCTACGCAATACCGGAACGACACCAAATTATGATAAAGCAAATAAGCATTACATTTATTTTTTTACTGATTTTAAGTTCGTGTTCAAGCACGATATCGACTTCTAAAAAAGAATACATTTTACAGGATTCAAAAAAACTAAAATCAAATTGGACAATCGATTCTAAAGAATGGATTTTAAAAAATGATACCCTGACAGGAAACGGTTCTCTTTCGCCTTGGGGAGTCTTGGTTTCAAAAAAACAGCTTCCAAAGAATTATGAAATTGATTTTAAAGTCAACATGACAAATTCATCTTTATTCGAAATCATGCTCAATTTGGATAAAGGAAAATACATTAGAACCTACTTATACCAAATTGATCAAAACATTGTAATTGGTGACGGGATCTATGATAAAAAAGACGATTCATATGGCAAACGAGGTGGAAAAACCTTATTCAAAAAAACAATGAAATTAGAAAACAACAAGTGGTATGCTGTAAAAATTAAAGTTTTAAACAACCAATTATTCTTTTCTGTAGACGATAAAACAACTTTAGAATGTTCGCTCGAAAAAAGCAATCTAAATCAAAAAGGAAAACTAGGTTTCATAACCAACGGAGAAGTTAAAATAACCAATTTAAGAATTAAATATATTCAGAATTAAATTAGATAATTTGTCAATTAGACAATGTGACAATTAGAACACAAAGTAGAGACGCACTGCAGTGCATCTTTACAGAATATTGGAACGACAATGAAATTTACGATAAAACAAAAAAGCTCCCACAAGGAGCTTTTTTTTATTTAGTATAAGAATTATCTAATTTTCAAATTGACAAATTATCTAATTAATTTTCTTCTTCCGTGTTATGCGACTTCACATAAACACGCCATTTCTCAATACAATCCTGAAAATCCTGAGGCAATTCTGTATCAAAACGCATTAATTCTCCCGTATTTGGGTGAACAAATCCAAGCGTTTTTGCATGCAGCGCCTGACGTGGTAAAGCTTTAAAACAATTCTCAATAAACTGTTTGTATTTTGTAAAAGTCGTTCCTTTCAAAATCAAATGCCCACCGTAACGCTCATCATTAAACAACGGATGTCCGATGTGTTTCATATGCGCACGAATCTGGTGCGTTCTACCTGTTTCTAATTTACAAGAAATTAAAGTTACATAACCAAAATGCTCCAAAACTTTATAATGCGTAATAGCTGGTTTTCCAATCTCTGGATCATCAAAAACCGCCATTTGCATACGGTCTTTTAAATGTCTCGCTAGATTTCCTTCAATTGTACCGCTTTCAGCCACAACATTCCCCCAAACAAGAGCAATATACTCACGTTCGGTAGTTTTAGCCTCAAATTGTTTTGCTAAATGCGTCATTGCAGCTTCTGTTTTGGCCACAACCAAAAGACCAGAAGTATCCTTGTCGATTCTATGAACCAAACCTGGACGCTCGCTGCTGTTCATTGGCAAATTATCAAAATGATGCGCCAAAGCATTTACCAAAGTTCCAGTGTAATTTCCGTGACCAGGGTGCACAACCATTCCAGGCTCTTTATTAATCAATAAAAGAGCATCGTCTTCATAGACAATATTCAGCGGAATATCTTCAGGAAGAATATGATTTTCAAACGGAGGATGCGACAACATAACCGTAATCACATCAAAAGGTTTTACTTTGTAATTTGATTTTACTGGAATCTCATTCACAAAAATGTTTCCATTAGTTGCCGCATTCTGAATTTTATTTCGTGTGGCATTCGGAATCAAATACATTAAATATTTGTCAATACGCAAAAACGCTTGACCTTTTGGGACTTCAAATCTGTAGTGCTCAAATAATTCGTCTTCCAGATCTAAATTTTCTTCAATATTATTGTTCATCACTTGGGGTTTCTACAGGCGCTGCAGTACTATCTGTTGCCTGACTTTCATCTACATAACTTGCTTTTCCGTCTCCTAAAACCAAATCGATTTTAGACGCTTTCAAAACGCGATCTCCTACTTTTAAGTTTCTTCCTTTTAAACGCATTTCCAAAACCATATCTTTTCCAAGATTCGGAATATACGTAATCGTTCCTGGCTCAAGACCTAACGCTTTCAACGTTGGCACAGCTTCACGATATGTTTTTTCGATTAAATCTGGAATTTTCACAGAAGAAAAACCAGATGCATTAATCTTAATATAAATTTTTCTACCCACTTTTACCATCGTTCCAGGCAGTGGATCTTGCTCTACAACGCTATATTTTGGGTATTCACTTCTGTAATCAACACTGTCCAAAAGAACATAATCTAAATCCAGTTCATCCAATTTATTTTCAACTTGCTCTTCAGTTAGTTTAGACAAATTCGGCACCGCAATTTCGTGACCGTGATCTGTTGTAAAAGTTAACCAATGCATGAATAAATAACCAATAACCGCAATAATAGCTGCGGCCGCAAGCAATTGCAAGAAAAAAACTCGGCTTGTTAAATACTGACGTAAACTCATAAATTTATTTTTAATAGCGACAAAGATAAAGTATTTCGTTTCAAAAAAAATGATAATTTTGTTTAAAACAAGAAAGTCCCGAGATTGTCATCCTGAGTAAAGACTAAGGATAATTTTCAGAAGCTGTTTCCCGCTTTCGCCTATATCTTTTTGTCTGCAGAAAAAGCAGCCAAAAAGGATACCGGCTCTATCGGGGCTAGGACACTCGGTTTCATAAGAACGTTTTCTTATTGTCAGACTGAGCGAAGTCGAAGTCATACAAAGTGATTCAGCACGCGGGACTTCGACTTCGCTCAGTCTGACAATCAAAACGAATAAAAAAACGTTTAAGAAAATTAGTTCACCCGCTCCGTCTTTTAGCTATAGCTTAGATTGTGGCAAAAACTTGAAACATTAAACTTGAAACAATTAAAAAATAAAAATATACAATGAAAAACATTGCCATCATCATGGGCGGCTATTCCAGCGAATACAAAATATCTTTAATCAGCGGGAATGTCGTGTATCAATATCTTGACAAAACAAAATACAACGGATTCCGTATTCACATTTTTAAAGAAAAATGGGTTTATGTTGATCAAAATGATGCCGAATTCCCAATCGATAGAAATGATTTTTCAGTTACCGTAAACGGCGAGAAAATTACTTTTGACTGTGTTTTCAACGCCATTCACGGAACTCCAGGCGAAGACGGATTAATGCAAGCCTATTTCGAATTAATCGGTCTGCCACAATCTTCTTGCGATTATTACCAATCGGCACTAACATTCAATAAAAGAGATTTATTGTCGGTTTTAAAACCATACGGAATCAAAACAGCTATTTCTTATTACTTGAACAAAGGAGACGAAATCGACACAGCAGAAATCGTTAAAAAAGTTGGGCTTCCTTGTTTCGTAAAACCAAACAAAGCAGGTTCAAGTTTCGGAATCTCAAAAGTGAAAACCGAAGCTGAATTGCCAATCGCAATTGAAGTAGCGTATAAAGAAGATAACGAAATTATTATCGAAAGTTTCCTTGACGGAACTGAAGTTTCTGTTGGCGTAATTAACTATCAAGGAGAAATTAAAGTATTGCCAATTACAGAAATTGTATCAGACAATGATTTCTTTGATTACGAAGCAAAATACGAAGGGAAATCGCAGGAAATCACGCCAGCGAGAATCTCTGACGAAATGACTAGAAAAGTTGGCGAAACAGCAAAACGTGCCTATGAAGTTTTAAAAATGAAAGGTTTCTCTAGAAGCGAATTCATTATCGTAAATGACGAGCCTCATATGCTTGAAATGAATACCATTCCAGGTTTAACAACAGAAAGTTTAATTCCGCAGCAAGCAAAAGCAGCCGGAATTTCTCTGGAAGATTTATTCACAAATGCGATTGAGTTAGCTTTGAAATAAGATGCTAAGATACTAAGGTGCTAAGATTCTAAGATTTTAGCATCTTTGTTTTTTATAAAACAATTTAATTTTTTGCCTCTCTGAACCTTAATAAAATATGCTCTTTCTAGTCGGAACTCGAGATTCAAATGTGAAAAATGGGATAATTTCAAATGAAAAATGTCCCAAATGCGAGATTAAAAACACACTGCATTTTAGTATATACAAAACGTATACTCATATTACTATGATTCCTCTTTTTCCCGTCGGGAAATATGTAAATGTACAATGTGGTAACTGTGAAATTTTATTTGATTACAATGATTTATCTTCCAACGCACAAGAAAAATTACGAAATCAAAAATTAGAAAGTTCAGTTTGGATGTTTTCTGGAAGCATTATAATGCTTTTAGCCATTATTTATAGTATAAATACTTATATTAACAACAATAACAAAACAGCAATTTTAATAAAAAAACCTCAGGTAGGTGATGTTTATAATTTAAAGTTTTCAAACGGTTATTATTCATCTTTTAAATAGATAGAATAACAACCGACAGCATTTTTACAACACATAATGATTTTGATGCTTATATGCCTTACGAAGTAGATGATTTAGATAAAAATGAAAACTATTCAGATCGAAAAGTATCTTATTCAAAAAAAGCAATCATTGAACTTTATGATAATAATGAAATAATAAAAATCAAACGAGCTAAATACCCATTAGAAGCGAAAGAACTTGAATACAAAATTCCAGCAACAAAATAAAAACTTAGAATCTCAGCAACTTAGAACCTTAGCACCTTAAAAAAAATGAAAGAAATCTTCGAATGGAATAGACTATTTTTTAACGAATTGCCAGAAGTTTTTCTTTTGGAAGTAATATTTCGTTCGACAGTAATGTTCACCATTTTACTGTTAACGCTTAAACTGGCTGGTAAACGAGGTGTTAAACAATTATCAATTTTCGAAACCGTAATCATAATTGCATTAGGTTCTGCTGCTGGCGATCCTATGTTTTATGAAGATGTCGGAATTGTTCCGGCAGCAATTGTCTTTTTGGTCATTATTATTTTGTATCGTTCTGTAACTTGGCTCACAGGAAAAAGCAAAAAATTTGAAGAGTTTATAGAAGGTAAAACCGAATGTTTAATTAATGACGGGAAGTTTTCAATCTCTACTTTCAAAAAAGAAAGTCTGGCGCAAGACGAGTTTTTTGCTGAATTGCGCATTAGATCAATTGAGCATTTAGGACAAGTACAGCACGCCTTTATAGAAACCAGTGGCGAGATAAGCGTCTTCTTTTATCCAGATGAGAAAGTAAAATACGGACTTCCTATTTTACCTTCTATGTTTAATGCTAAGAACAAATTTATTCCAACCGACGGAATCTATGCTTGTTCTTTCTGCGGACACACACAAGAAGTTAAAAAAGGAACAGCAAAATGTGATGTATGTAAAAAAGAAGAATGGGTCGAAGCGATAAATACCCTTAGAATAACTTAAAAATAAATTCCAAAAAAGAAAAATTCCAAATTCCAAAACAAAGAAAAACTAAGATTCAGCACCATCCAAATAAAACTTAGTCCCGATAGCTATCGGGATAGCATCCCACAACCTTAGAAACATAAAGAAATGCGAAAAGCCATATTTCCAGGATCATTTGACCCAATTACGTTAGGACATGAAGACATTATCAAAAGAGGAATTCCTCTATTTGACGAAATTGTGATTGCCATTGGTGTCAATGCCGAAAAAAAATACATGTTTTCACTAGAAGAAAGAAAACGCTTTATTGAAGAAACTTTCAAAGACGAACCAAAAGTTTCCGTAATTACTTATGAAGGACTAACAATTGATTTGGCTAAAAAAGAAAAAGCCAATTTCATCTTAAGAGGCCTACGTAATCCAGCCGATTTCGAATTCGAAAAAGCAATTGCACACACCAACAGAAAACTGTCTAAAATAGAAACCGTTTTCTTATTGACAGCTGCAAGTACCTCATTTATCAGTTCGAGCATTGTGCGCGATGTATTGCGCCATGGTGGCGAATATGAGATGCTGGTTCCAGATGCGGTTAGAGTTGCGAAATAAAGCAATAACAAACCATAAAACTTGCCAGCGAAGCAAATTATAAGTAATTTCGCATTTTTAAAATAAAACCCAAACAATGAGTATCGAGAGAGAATTAAGCAAACGAAGCGGATCTAAATGTGAACTTTGCGGTAATGAAGAGAATTTAAAAGTTTATCAAGTCCTGCCAACCAAAAAAGGCGGAATTGATGAAGCTGTATTAGCCTGTAACACTTGTATTGACCAAATTGAAAATCCAGACAACGTTGATTTAAATCACTGGAGATGTCTTAACGACAGTATGTGGAACGAAAATATTCCCGTACAAGTTGTAGCTTGGAGAATGTTAAGCCGTATGCGCGCTGCAGGATGGCCACAAGAATTACTAGATATGATGTACCTAGATGAAGATATATTAGAATGGGCAAAAGCAACAGGAGAAGGCGAAGATGACGAAAATAAATTAGTTCACCGTGACAGTAACGGCGTGGTACTACAACATGGAGATTCTGTGGTTTTAATTAAAGATCTTAAGGTAAAAGGTTCTAGCATGGTTGCCAAACAAGGAACTGCTGTTAGAAACATCCGTTTAGATCACGAAAACGCCGAATACATTGAAGGAAAAGTAGATGGACAGCAGATTGTGATTATTACACAGTATGTGAAGAAGATTTAAATAAAGTTGCTAAGATACTGAGGTGCTAAGATTCTAAGTTTTTTTTTAGAATACTAACTATTTAACCGCAAAGCACACAATGATTTACGCAAAGTTCGCAAAGTTTTATCCACAAAGCTTTGCGAACTTTGCGTTTTATAAAGCCTAAAATTAGAAAAAAAACTTAGCGAGCTTTGCGTTAAAATTAAAGACAAAGTTTATCAACCTGAAACTTGAAACAAAAAAAAGCCGTTCAAATAGAACGGCTTTTTATACATATATCTAAAAATTATTTTTGGAATAATTTATTGATCTGATCTTTTACGAATGGCTCAGAAACGTTGTTTGTTGCTGCGTCTCTTTCTTTACCAGAAACCATAAACTGAACTGTAGCTTTGTCTGGAACCACGTTTCCTGTGTAGTGTAACCAAATGTAGTTGTTAGGTAACTCTAATTTGATATCGTACAACGGAGAAGCTGTAAATCCGCCCATGATAATGTTGTATAAAGCGTTATAAGCATTATCGATGTTCTTAAATGAAAATTTTCTCAAAGTCGAATCGTCATCACTTTGAACAATAGTGTAATACACCGTGTATTCGTCACCAATTTTCTGAATGTAGTTGTTATTTACTTTTCCTAATTTTTCTACAGGAACCGTTTCTAGAACCTTAACCTGTGCAAACGAAATAAAAGTAAAAAACAATGCGGCAAGAGTAATAATCTTTTTCATATAGTATTTGGGGTTACAATTTTACGAACACAAAAAAACACAGAAATATTGAAAAAACACCTATCAATTCGTTATTTTTTTAACATAAAATTGTAAAACTTAGCCAAGCAATCCTAAACTATTGAAATACAATAAAATAAATATTGTAAAATCCAAATTCCAAATTCCAAAATCTAAATTCCAAAATTCAAAATCTAAAATCTAAAATCAGAAATTAATACTTCCCTCTCTTCTCCTCTTCTTCTTTCTTGATGACATTACGAGCGACTTCTATTTTAAACTTCTTCCCTTTCATTTTTTCATCCTTAATATTCTTCAGAAGATCTTTTACTTTATTGTATTTTACAGCTGCAAACGAGACAAAATCTTTTACTTCAATCAAACCTAAATCGTCTTTTTCTAGTTTTCCCTTTTGCGAAAAGAATCCAACAATATCAAATTTGTTCAGTTTGGTCTTTTTACCGCCACTGATATAAATAGTTTGAAACTGAGGCGGATTTGGTAAAGAAACTTTACCTTCAACATCCAAAACCTCCATTTCGTAATCAATGTAGTCTAATTGTTTTTCACTTTCGTGAATAATTACATACGCCGTTCCTGTTGCCTGCATACGCGCTGTACGTCCGTTACGGTGTGTAAACTCGTCTTCTTTTAAAGGCAGATGATAATGAATAACATGTTTCATTTCTGGAATATCCAAACCTCTCGCAGCCAAATCGGTTGTAACCAAATACGTAACACTTCCGTTTCGAAACTGAATCAAGGCACGCTCACGTTCTTCCTGATCCATTCCGCCATGATAATACACCGAATAGATTCCTTTTCCGTTTAAAGTATCGCTAATGCGTTCTGCAGCATCACGATGATTACAGAAAATAATTGCCGATTCTGATTTTAAAGAACAAATCAAATTGAATAAACTTTGCAGTTTATCTTTTGCTTGCGAAATCACCATTTTCATCGAAAGATTGGTTTTCTCTTCTTCCTCTGGAATAAAGTCCAAAACAACCGGATTTACAACTCGAGTATATTTCGGAATTTCAATATCAGACGTCGCCGAAACCAAAACTCTTTTGTTCACTTTCGATAATCTTCCAATAATAAAAGACATCTGTTCGTGAAACCCTAATTGAAGCGATTTATCAAATTCATCCAAAATTAAAGTCTGAATTTTATCTGTTCTAAAAGTTTCTCTTTCAATATGATCCGCTATTCTTCCAGGCGTTCCAATTAAAACCGCTGGAGGATTGCTTAAATTCTTGATTTCAGTTTCTATTGAATGCCCGCCGTAACAAATATTGACTTTGTACTGCGTTCCCATTTTTTTCCAAACCTGTTCAATTTGAAGTCCCAATTCGCGTGACGGAACCAAAATCAAACATTGAACAGACAACACTTCTGGCTGCAATAATTCCAATATCGGAAGCAGGAAGGCCAATGTTTTTC
Source organism: Flavobacterium sp. CFBP9031 (assembly GCF_034044945.1). NCBI lineage: Bacteria > Pseudomonadati > Bacteroidota > Flavobacteriia > Flavobacteriales > Flavobacteriaceae > Flavobacterium > Flavobacterium sp. CFBP9031. Next base: position 114,487 of record NZ_JAXCWF010000002.1, on the reverse strand, counting down.
CAGATCCTGTTGGAGAAAGTAATAAAGTATTGTTTTCGTTTAAAATAGCATCATGTGCCATTTCCTGCATTTCGTTTAGGCTTTTAATCCCTAAATTTGAAAGTATATCGTTGGAATGGTGTTTTTTATTCATTTTGCAAAAGTAGAGAAAAATAGTTGGCAGTGTACAGTTTTTAGTATTCAGTTTTCAGTCGCAGTTTTCAGTCTTGAGTCAAGTTTATGCAGAAATCGTAAAAAACTATTTCACGCAGATTTTGCAGATTTAGGCAGATTTTTATTTTTATTATTTTTAAAAATCTTTTTTTAATCTGCTCAAATCTGTAAAATCTGCGTGAAACCAATAAACGCAAAGCTTGTCAACTTGAAACTTGAAATCTGAAACAAAAAACTATATATTTGATTCCTATTAAACCCAAAACCATGAAACTTTTTACCATTCTCTTTTCACTTTTTACTGTAGCCATTACTGCTCAAAACAATAAAAAATACGATACTTTTTTTGAGAAAGGAAACGGAAATCAATCTGCTTCGTATCAAGAAACTATTGCTTATTGGAAGATGCTCGCTGCCGATTTTCCGACTATTCAAATGAAAGAAATGGGACTAACGGATTCTGGTGAACCTTTGCACATGATTACCTTCAATCCTGACAAGGAATTTGATTTTGACAAAATCCAGAAAACCAAAGCTGTTCTGTTTGTAAATAACGGAATCCATGCTGGAGAACCAGACGGAATCGATGCAACTATGCAGTTTTACAGAGATTTGGCAACAGGAAAAATGAAAGCGCCCAAAAATACTGTTTTGGTTACCATCCCAGTTTATAATATTGGCGGTGCTTTAAATAGAAATTCGACAACGCGCGCCAATCAGGACGGACCTGAGATTTATGGTTTTAGAGGAAATGCCAGAAATTACGATTTGAATCGTGATTTAATGAAATCGGATACGCGAAACACAAAGAGTTTTGTGGAGATTTTTCAGAAAATAAACGCCGATGTTTTTATCGATAATCACGTAAGTAATGGTTCTGATTATCAATACAAATTGACGTACATTATGACGCAGCACAACAAACTTGGAACCGTTTTGGGTGATTTTATGAATAATGAAATGATGCCGGCTTTGGTAAAAGATCTTCAGAAAAAGAAAATCGAAACTACGCCTTATGTCGATTCGTTTAAAGATACTCCAGATAAAGGTTTTGGACAATTTGTGGATAGTCCGCGATATACAACGGGGTATACTTCGCTATTTAATACGATTGGTTTTGTGGTCGAAACACATATGCTGAAAAAATATGCCGAGCGTGTAAAAATGACCTACGAATACATGAAATCGACTTTGGATTTTACTGATGCAAATTACCAAAAAATAAAAGATTTAAAAGTAAAAAACTTAGAGCAATATCAGCCAAAAAAATCATACACTTTAAAATGGGAATTGGACAGTACAAAAGCGACTACTTTTTCGTTTTTAGGTTATGAAGCCGGTTACAAAAAAAGCGACGCTACAACAGGAAATCGTTTGTATTACGACAGAAGCAGACCGTATAAAAAAGATGTTCCGTACATCAAAGAATTTAAATCGGTTAAAGAAGTTGTGATTCCTACGGCTTATGTTATTCCGAGAGGATATTGGAATATTATTGAACTTTTGAAAAACAATAATATCTCGTTTAAACCAATTAAAAACGATACGATTATAGAAGTCGAAAGCTATAGAATTGCCGATTTTAAAACCGTTCCGTCTGCTTACGAAGGGCATTATTTACACCGAAACACTACCGTAACTTCTAAAATCGTTAAAATGGCTTTCGCCAAAGGAGATTACATCGTGCCAACGAACCAAAAGGGCGTAAAATATATCGTAGAAGCTTTTGAACCCGAAGGCGTTGATTCGTTCTTTAACTGGAATTTCTTCGATGCTATTTTACAGCAAAAAGAACATTACTCAGAATATATTTTTGAAGATACTGCTGGACAGCTTTTAAAAGATAACCCAGCTCTAAAAGCAGAATTAGAAACCAAAAAACAAAACGACCGCGAGTTTGCTAAAAGTTCCGAAGCGCAATTGGATTGGATTTACAAACATTCTGTTTATTATGAAAAGGCGCATATGCAGTATCCTGTTTATCGAGTTTTGTAGATTTTTTGATTACCTGATTTTTTTTAACGCAAAGTGCGCTAAGTTTTTTTTGATTTAGATTGGGTTTGGCTTGCGATAAGAACGCAAAGCTGTACATGTCAAACTTTGTCAAAATTCTTGCTCAAAGTTTTGTTGCACAACGTTTGTCATTTCGAGGAACGAGAAATCACACTCGTAGCTCGACAAAGATTGTCAATATTCTGGATGGAATTACTAGTGTGATTTCTCGTTCCTCGAAATGACAAAATATTAAATAATTTTTAAACCTTTAAAAATGACATACAAACTTTTTCTTGACGATATTAGAGATGTCAATATGGTTTACAAAAACCTCACTAACAACGATTTTATTATAGTTAGAAATTTCGATGATTTTAAAAAAGTAATTCTTGAAAAAGGCCTTCCCTGAATTAATTAGTTTTGACAATGATTTAGGTCTCGATGCAAATGATCAAGTTGCAGAAGATGGTTACGCTTGCGCCAAATGGCTGGTTTATGAATCTGGAATTGATTTGCAAAATTTAAAGTTTAATGTACATTCTGCGAATCCTGTAGCTAGCCAGCAAATTCAAGGTTTATTGGATAATTATATTAAACATTTGAAATCACAATAGTGCAAATTAGCAATCATTCCTGTAACTAAAACAACTATAAAAAGCAAGGTTGCTTTTCTTTGTGGGCATGGATTACAAATCCGCGCTATCGAGTTCTTCTAAATCTTCTTCTTTAATTCTGAATACATCTAGAATTAAAGAATCAAATTTTTCTAAGAGAATATCTTTGCTACTAAATTGGAATTCATCATTGATTATTTGAGTTCTAAATTCATCCATTTTAAAGACGCCAAGAATGCATATTTTCTCGAAACTTAATTTGTAAGTGTCTCTTTCCGCTTTCATCATTAACTTATCTTTTATTCCTCCTTTAAGTGTTATGAACATAAAAACATTCTTACAGTATTCAAAGGCATCTGCAACACTTTTTTCTAGATTTTTTTCTATATCAGAATCATCTACGAAATTATTACTAAACAATTTCATAAATCTATTCTGCAAACCATCTAATGAATTAAAAGCATCTTGATAAGTTAGACAGTTAGCGTTATGTAGAAATTGATTTCGAATGCTCATCACATCATTCATTATAGTTTTATCATCCTTTTCAATTGCCCCATAATCAAGCAGCAAAAGCATTTTTTGGTTAAATGATAAACAGTAAGATGTATTACCGAAGCTTTTTGTATTTTGAAAATCTTCTCTATCAAATATAAATCCCAAGGTATAACTTGCTGTTGTTTCAAGTGCCAAAGAATAATTTAAAACATCTAATCTACATTTGTCTGTATGTGTCATTCCGTTTTTTTTAAAATATACAATTTTTAAGTTCCGTAAAATAAGATTGTCTTTGATTTTTTAAATCTACAAAAACTGAAACTGGAGATTTTTGTCGATAATTTTTAAGCTTTTCTTTAACGTCAACTTCATTTTTATAAAACCAAGCAGCCGAACCGATTACTAAGGGTAATAGTGAAATATGATTTGTCACAATAGGTACAGCTAAATTTGCTCCTAACCATTGCGTCCTAGATGTCTCAGCTTGTTTTCTTATTAATTTCCATTCTGATTCTGCTTTATTTATCTCTTCCATAAAACCCTCCTGTATAAATTTCAATTTTTGAGGGTTGAAATTATCTATTGTAGTACTATCAAGCTCTTTATAAATCTTTTTTAATTCTTGCCGAACACCTGCTAATCGATTCTCCTTTTTCAACTCAAGAGCAAAATTAGTATCGACATTGTTTAAAAAAGGCAGAGGAATATCCGAATACAGTTTGTTCGTTTTAACCCAAAAATCATTTACTCCAAAACTTTTAATTATATTCCAATTAGTTTCGGATGGAGTGTATAAATTACCTCCTGTTTTATCAGCAACATAAAGAAGAGAATCTAATGAACCACCGCCTTTTGTAGGATTTATTGTTTGCCTCCCTTTTAAATCACTACTTAAGCTCTTATAAAGAGGATTAGCTTTAGGCATTATTTCTATAATTCTATCAGCAAAATCTTCGGCTTCCTGAATGCTAAATGAAGGCTGTTCTATCACTAAAAGGTTTTCAATTATTTGCTCTCTATTTTTATTGTGAAAAATATCCGCAAATTGGGTGGCTAAATCTTGTAGAATTTCCTTTTGAAAAATTCTATCTTTTGTAATATCTGCTTTAACTGCTTCTGAAAATCTTTTTTTAGTAAGAGTATCAATTTCGCTCCGAAGTTTTAAATTATATTCACAAGGATTAACAATTAATTTTACTATACCTGCTCTTACCCACTTTTGTAGAACCGTATAAAAATATAAAGACTCTAAAAAATCAGGTAACCACAATTTTGGATTTTTTGTTGGGTCGTAAGCGTGACTAGTCACTGATGGATTTTGAAGAGGATGGAAAACTATTATTTTATCTGAGTAAAGGGAAAACCTAACAACCTCATCAATTATTTTACTGCCTTTTAGGGTGCTGTAATGAATGTTCGTAAAATCGGTATTTGATTTTACCAATTCCTCTGTATAATTAAAATTTAGCGGATATAGCTTTGAAAAATATCGATATGTTCGAACAATCTTTTCCTTAGTAATTTGTTTAGCGATGTTATCCCAATTTCGTTCCTTATTAATCTTAAATGTTTCATTAAGGAAATCGTAAAATTTTGAGTTTTGTTCATCAAAGTAATCCATAACTATCAAACTGTATTTTTGGTTTTGCTAATGTAAGATTTATTTTAATTTATAGGTAGGCTTAAAATCATTTTTGCTAACTGACGGGATTAAACTATACGCGTCTTCCAAAAAGCCCAAAAACACCGAAATCGCCAACTGCTTGACGTAAAATAGTCCCCCGCTTGCGCGAGCTTTCGTTTTCTAAATTTTGATTAATTGTGGGTGAAATGGTGTAATATTTATCTATATCAAAATAAAGCGTGTCTTTTTTCTGAGAGAATATCTTACTCACAAAAAAGAAATAAAATATAGATAGAACATATATTTTCATATTAAATGTTTTTTTTAAGTAAATCAAATATAAGATAATTCAAAATAGTCACGAGCGGGAAGCTCACGCTAGCGACAAGCATATAAATTAAAACAGCAAAAAAAAGACTAATAAAAACAATTTTGTTAGTCTTTTCTATATCCTAGAAAAAATAAAAGATCTCATGCTATTCTTCGAGACCTTATTTAAACTACCAAGAAATTTCACCACTTTACTATAAACTCCATTTTTAAGGTGTAAGCGCAACCTTTTCATTATTTTTTTACTTAAGTGTATAACTTAAAAGATAAAAAAATGAAAAAATTTATTTTGTTTTTAGTAGGGTTCACAGCTGTTTCCTGTATAAACGATGAACCAATTGGCAACGAGGTCAACAGCAATCTGTCGACTATTAAGGTTAATGAGTATCGAGATGATGTTTTTCTTTATTCTAAGATCATGCATTTCTCCAATGATAAACTAACAAAGGTTACGTATTCTGGCAACGGAACTGAAGAAAATTATGAGAATTACAGTTACAATAGCAAAGGACTACTTTCTAAAGCAGTACGATATCAATACCCCGAAAATCTCTACACTGTAACTACTTTTTATTATGATAACGAAGAACGAATTGTTGAAATTAACAGCCAAAGAGACCTACCAAATAGCGAAACAAATAATCTCGATGATAAATTTACTTTTACGTACCTGACTGATAAAATTGTTTCTTCTGTTTATTACAAGAATAATTTCATGAATTCTTCAGAGTTTTTGCTAAACTCAAACCAAGAACCCAAAAAAATCAATAAACCAAGTTCCTATTCGAAAGAATACAACTATGATAATGGCAATATAGTAAGTTCTACATCATTTGATCCCGATATGTCATCAAATACAACAACGTACTCTTACAGCTCGTTAAAAAACGAATATGACTACAGTAAATTTTTATATGGAGAAAAATGGAAGTTTAATAAATACTTTATTGGGTATACAGTTGGGCTTACAACTGGTGAGGGAGACGCATTATTTAGCTTTTCTAAAAACCTGATATCAGAATACAGAACTATTTCTGTACCCAGTAATCCTGCGTTACATAATAATCATATTAAATATGATTATGTGATAAATGACAAAAATCTTTTAGAGAAAAAAACTATTACAAATGTGCGCTACAGCACAAAATATAGCCCCTTAACAGTTAGAACTGAATATCTATATACTTATAAGTGATAAAAAAGTTCTAAACACCATTTGTTTGACAAAGTTGAGCTAAAGAAATTTTGAAAAGCGAATACTAATCTTACTTTAATTTGTACATTCGTCTTGCTTAACTATTTAAATTCTATTTTATGTCATTTCAAGGATATCTAAAAACGATTAAAGAAAAAACAGGAAATGGTCCAGCTGAATTTAGAACTCTCGCTGAACAAAAAGGGTTTACCTCAAACGGAGAATTAAAAGCAGAAGTAAAAGCCGGAGATATTGTAAACTGGCTTAAAAATGATTTTGCTTTAGGACAAGGGCATGCAATGGCCATTTATGCTCTTCTAAAAGGCATTAAAAATGAGGATAGTGAATAAAACTTAGCTAGAAAATCAAGAATTTCAATTTTATAATTATACAAGCCACAAAAAAATGGGAATATTCAATAATCTTTTTAAAAAGCAAGAAGAAAATACAGAATCAAATACAAATCAGCTAAATGTTGCTAAACATTTTACCTCTGAAAATGATTTTTTAGAAAAATATGGAGCTTTAGCTTTAGAAAAACAAAGAAATCTTTACAGCGTAACTGGTGAACTTTCTTGGAATGTTGACATGAACAAGGAAGAAATTACTTTTGGAGACGATCTTACTTTTCCAATGCAGGTTTTGGGCTCTTTTTCGCATTCGTCAGAAACTTGGCTATGGCTTTGGGATAACAAAGTGGGCGGTTATGCAGAATCTATTATGCAACAGGCGCTTTTATTAAAGCAATATGGTGAAGAAAATAATATAGAATTATTAAGCGTTGGAAAATTTGATGCTGTGCAAAACGATTTGCATTTAATAGGAATGATTGCAACTGAAATGTTTAATTTGAGCGGCTATTATCTTGGAAATTACGGTCAAGGAACAATGGTGGTTACGATAAAAGATGATGCAATTGACAACTCTGAAAGTGAGGAATTCTCTAGAATTCTGACTGTTTTCCCAGAGTTGATTTCGACATTTGAAATTCAGAATCACAGAAATGCTTTTACCAATTATCTTTCTCAAAAAGGTTATGAATTGACTCCAAACGGAAATGAAATTAAAGCAGAAAAAGACGGAAATATCATTAATGCCGTGTTTAACGAAAATAATCTTTTGACAGCTTTAAATGGTAATTCTTAAGATTAGTAAATTCTAAACTGATGTCATACAAACTTTTTCTTGACGATTTACGAGATGTTCCAATGGTTTACAAAACCCTGACTGACGACGATTTTATCGTCGTCAGGAATTTTCTTGATTTTAAAAAAGTAATTTCAGAAAAAGGCCTTCCTGAATTAATTAGTTTCGACAATGATCTTGGTCTTGACGAAAATGATAATGTTGCAGAAGATGGTTATGCTTGTGCCAAATGGCTAGTTTACGAATCTGGATTAGATTTAAGTAACTTAAAGTTTAATGTCCATTCTGCCAATCCTGTTGCAAGTGTACAGATTCAAAGTTTGCTTGATAATTATATTAGGCATTTGAAAGGTTAGTATTTCTCTGCGTGAGGGATAGAGCCAAGCTACCGAAGTAGCGGCGAAAGCCCGACAGCAATAAAAAAAAGACCCAATGAACGCAAAGTTTATTGGGTCTTTTTTTTATTGGTGGCACGCCCGAATGGCTAATTATCAATTTTTTAAAATCAAATTCAAAAAAATTCTAAATATCTGTTTATTTAGAATCTGGGCCCGAGCGATAAGCAATTGGTGCCGTCATTTTTTCTATTGGCTTTTTTTCTTCTTCGAATAACAATTTGATGTTTTCGTATGAGTTTTTAAGTGCTTCTTTGATTTGTTCTGGGTTTAACCAGGCAACTTTTTCGATTCCTTCCTCGATTTGTCCGTGTGGAGTTCCTTCAAAATCAGACTGCATTTCGAACCAATGCGTGATTTTTAGTTTGTATTTTCCGTTGCGTTTAAAGATATGATAGGTTTTTTGAAGTTTATTCGTAATACGAAGCTGGTTTACTCCTGTCTCCTCCTCTACCTCACGCATAGCCGTCGCTTCAATGTCTTCCCCTTTCTCGATTCCGCCTTTTGGCAGATCCCATTTTCCGTTTCTAAAGATAAACAAGACTTCGCCTTTCTTATTGTAGACAAAGCCTCCACCCGCTTTATTTACCGGAATCTTGGCTTTAAGGGTTTTCATGATCTCACTTTCGTCGGGATGATATAGAATGGCTTTTTGAATTTTATTTTGAAAAATTTTTATAATAAGCTGTTCGATATCAATACTCTCCAACAAGAACAATTGGAAATCTGTTTCGCGCGAGATTTCATTTGTCAAAAAAAGTGGTTTGTCGTTTACAAAAACTTTATACATTTGTACTATGATTTTTAATAAAGATACTGCCGAAAAAACAGCCGAATTGCTTTTGCAAATAAATGCAATTAAATTGAATCCCGAAAATCCTTTTACATGGGCTTCTGGTTGGAAATCTCCTATTTATTGCGATAATAGGTTAATTCTTTCATTTCCGAGCATCAGAAACTATGTTCGTGATGAGTTTGCTAAGAACATCGAAAAACAATTTGGAAAACCCGATGTGATCGCTGGTGTTGCTACTGGAGCCATTGGAGTTGGAATTTTGGTTGCCGAAAGTTTAGGTCTTCCGTTCGTATATGTGCGTCCAGAGCCAAAAAAACACGGCAGACAAAACCAAGTGGAAGGTTTTTTACAAAAAGGACAAAATGTTGTGGTTGTCGAAGATTTAATTAGTACTGGAAAAAGCAGTTTAATGGCTGTTGAAGCTTTAAGAAACGAAGGTGCAAACATTAAAGGTATGGCAGCTGTCTTTACTTACGGTTTTGGCGTTGCCGAAGAAAACTTCAAAGAAGCTAATGTTGATTTGTTCACTTTAAGCAACTACGAGAACCTATTAGACTTAGCAGTTCAAAAACAATACATCACAGAAGATCAGCAGTCTACTCTGCAAGAATGGAGCGTAAGCCCATCGACTTGGGGACAGGAGTAAGATTTTAGATTTTAGATTTTAGATTTTAGATTTTAGATTTTAGATTTTAGATTTTAGATTTTAGATTTTAAAGTCGCTTTGCTCCTTTTGGAGTTTGGGATTTAAAAAATTGGGATTTTATTTAAAAATTTCAGCTTTGCGAACTTAAATAAAGTCAAAGTATATAAAAAAAACCTTGCGCCCTTTGCGGTAAAAAAACATACAGTAAAAAACAAAACAAAAAACACTATATGAACTTAGAAAGTCCAAAAGTTACTGTTCAGAAATCAGCACAGGATTTATTTGATCAACTGACTGACGTAAAGAATTTCGAAAAATTAATGCCAGACAATATCGCTAAATTTGAAGTGACTGGCGAAGACGCTTTTATTTTTGGATTGAAAGGGATGCCTGAAATCAAATTGAAAATGAAAGATAAAGTAGCTCCAAACAAAATTGTTTTGGGTGCTGCAAGTGATAAACTTCCGTTTACACTAACTTCAAACATTGATACTATTTCTGATTCAGAAAGTGCTGTTCAATTGTTCTTTGAAGGAGAATTCAACGCTATGATGGCGATGATGGTTAAAGGTCCAATCAGTAAGTTTATTGAAACTTTAGCAAACAATATGCACAAGCTTTAATAATGGTAAATTATTAATTGTGAATTATAAATGAAAATGTCCGACTTTTGTTGGGCATTTTTTTTTTTATGCTCTCGCAAAGCTGCAGAGACGCAAAGATTTTTTTTAAGATAAAACATTAATAACTTAGCGCCTTACCGACTTTGCGAGATTAAAATAAAAAACTTAGAATCTTAGCATCTCAGAACCTTAGCAACTTAGTAAAGCATTTTAACCTCTTTAATCTCAAACTCTACAACAGAATCATCTTCTAATAAAACTTGCAGTTTTCCAAATGTAGAAACGCCTTGAATGATTCCCATAAAATCTTGGTTATTATTGTCTCTAAATGCAGTTGGAATTCCTTTTTTAAATAAAAAATTAAAGTAGTCATCCCAGAAAGTCTGCGATGAGGTGTTCCAAGATTGAATTTTTTCTTTTAGTTTTTCAACGATTAAGATTGCCAACTCTTCCTTGTCAAAAGTTTTTCCTGAAATTACTGCCAACGAAGAAGCATTTGGCAATTCGTCAAAATCGGTTTGATTGACATTGATTCCGATTCCGACAACTGACACGATTCTGCCATCGCTTTTTAAGGTATTTTCGATTAATATGCCAACCAACTTCTTATTGTATGACAGAATGTCGTTTGGCCATTTAATGCATATATTAGGAATATTTAACGATTTTAAAACCTCTGCAACCGATAAAGAAACCAAGACGCTTAAATTAAAAACTTCGTCGTTATTAAACAGAAAATCTTTCACCAAGACACTCATAGTTAAGTTCTTACCAGCTTCAGTCTTCCATAAGCCTCCAACTTGCCCCTTCCCTTTTGTCTGATTTTCAGCTGTTACCGTTGTAAAATTCTCCAGTTCATCCTGACTTGACAAAGCTTTTAAGAAGTCATTTGTAGAATCTATGGCATCGAGTTTGATTAGTTTCATTAAATAATTTAAATATCTTAATTTAATATTTTGTTAAGGTTCAAAAATAATCACAAAATTTGGTAACTTTACAAATTCATATAAAATAATTCATGGCGAAAAAGACTATTAATAATGATGTTCTACTGGCGAACATAATCAAAGGGATTGAGGAAGTAAAAGGAAATGATATCGATATTCTTGACTTAAGAGAAATAGATACAGCTGTATGCGACTATTTTGTTATTTGCAATGGTAGCTCAAACACCCAAGTTAACGCCATCGTAAACTCAATTCAAAAAATTGTATCAAAAGACTTAAAAGATAAACCTTGGCACGTAGAAGGAACAGATAATGCAGAATGGGTTCTTATGGACTATGTACACATTGTGGTACACGTTTTCCAGAAGCACATTCGCGAATATTACAACATCGAAAGCCTTTGGGGCGATGCCAAAATAACTTCAATCGAGAACAAATACTAAAGAAACTTTCATTAAATGGCTAAAGATAATAATCCAAATCCGAATAAATTTAAAATAAGTCCTTGGTTAATATATACCGCAATACTTTTAGTTTTTTTATTCATAAGTTTTGCTACAGGAGGATCAAGCCTAAGCGAACCTGCTCAATTAACATCTTCTAAGTTCAATACGCTTTTGGAAAAAGGCCAGATTGAAAAAGTAATTGTTTACAACAAAGCAGAAGCTGAGGTATATTTAAATGCTGCGGCTCTTAAAGACCCAGCAAACAAAAAAGTAGCTGAAGATATTTTCAAACAACCAAACAAAGGTCCACATTATACTTTGGAAATTGGTAACGATCAAATCTTTCAAACTAAATTAGAAAAAGCAGTTACTGAGGGGAAACTGAAAGATTTCAACTTCCTTCAAAAAAATAACTGGAGCGATATTTTAATCAGCTTACTTCCTATCATCATCATTGTTGGTGTATGGATCTTTATTATGCGTAAAATGTCTGGCGGAGGCGCTGGAGGTGGCGGACAGATTTTCAATATCGGAAAATCTAAAGCGAAACTTTTTGACGAAAAAACAGATATCAAAACTACGTTTAAAGATGTGGCTGGTTTAGAAGGTGCTAAGGAAGAAATTCAGGAAATTGTTGAATTCCTTAAAAACCCTGAAAAATACACGAATCTTGGAGGTAAAATTCCAAAAGGAGCTTTATTGGTAGGACCTCCGGGAACTGGTAAAACTTTATTGGCAAAAGCTGTTGCTGGTGAAGCGCAAGTACCGTTCTTCTCTTTATCAGGTTCAGATTTCGTTGAGATGTTTGTTGGAGTTGGTGCTTCACGTGTACGTGACTTATTCAAACAAGCAAAAGAAAAATCTCCTGCTATTATCTTTATTGATGAGATTGATGCTGTTGGTAGAGCAAGAGGAAAAAGCAATATGTCTGGCGGAAACGACGAGAGAGAAAACACTTTGAACCAATTACTAACAGAAATGGATGGTTTTGGTACAAACTCTAACGTAATTGTTTTGGCAGCAACAAACAGAGCTGACGTTTTAGACAAAGCTTTAATGCGTGCAGGACGTTTTGACAGACAAATTTTTGTTGACTTACCAGACATTCGCGAAAGAGCAGAAATCTTCAAAGTACACTTAGCTCCTATCAAAAAAGTTGAAGGTCTTGATTTAGATTTCTTAGCAAAACAAACTCCAGGTTTCTCTGGTGCTGATATTGCTAATGTTTGTAACGAAGCTGCACTTATCGCTGCTCGTAACAACAAAGCGGCTGTTGACAGACAAGACTTCCTTGATGCTGTAGATAGAATTATTGGTGGTCTTGAGAAGAAAAACAAAATCATTACTCCAGACGAAAAAAGAGCAATCGCAATTCACGAAGCTGGTCACGCTACTGTAAGTTGGATGTTAGAGCATGCTGCTCCACTTATTAAAGTTACAATTGTTCCTCGTGGGCAAAGTTTAGGAGCTGCATGGTATTTACCAGAAGAAAGACAAATCGTAAGAACAGATCAAATGTTAGACGAGATGTGTGCAACTATGGGCGGTAGAGCGGCTGAAAAAGTAACTTTCGATAGAATTTCGACTGGTGCTTTAAGCGACTTAGAAAAAGTAACACGCCAAGCCCGTGCAATGGTAACTATTTACGGATTGAACGATAAAATTGGAAACGTTACGTATTACGATTCAACTGGACAAAATGAATACAATTTCTCTAAACCGTATTCTGATGAAACTGCAAAAATTATTGATAAAGAAATTTCAGAGTTAATCGAAGGTCAATACCAGAGAGCGATTCAGATTTTAGAGGAAAACAAAGACAAGTTAAATCAACTTGCTGATATTCTGATTGAAAAAGAAGTAATCTTTAAAGATGACTTAGAAAACATATTCGGAAAACGTACTTTTGACAAAAATTTAGAAGAAGTAGTTTCATAAATAATTACGAAAAACGTAATAAATTTTTAAAATCTTAATTCAAAAGGGACTTTTGAATTAAGATTTTTTTATCTTTGAACGTTTTCAACTAACATGTAAAGCATTTCATATAAAAAATGAATTTTTTCAAAAAAATATTTGGCTCTAGTGAAGCCGCTTCTGACGAAGAGAACGAAAGCGAATATGCAGGTTCATCTGCGCAGAACAGTCATTTATCTTTAGACGAGCAATTTATTTTCAACTTCAAAAAAAATGGAGGAAAGTTCTTGTATTGCGAAAACATGGGAGAAGTTGCTGAACAGTTTGAAAACATTTTAGAAGAAAACGACTGGTTCGAGAATGAAGTTTTATGCTATGAGCAAGGCTTATTTGGCCTACTGGAAGAAAATAAATTATTTTATATCGCTCCAACTAACCCAAAATTTTTATTGGCTAGCTGCGAAAACCTTATAGCCGATGAAGGTTCTATCTTATTTTCATCAAAACAAATCAGACAAAATAAACCAAACGAATTACCTGCAAATATTGTTATTATAGCAACCACAAGCCAAATCCTTCCAATGAAAAGCGACGGATTAAGCGCTATAAAACGAAAATACGAAAGAGACTATCCTACTAATATCACTACAATAAAATATTTCGAAAAAGCGAAAGACGAAGATTTTACACAATACGGAAGTGTTGCGAAAAACCTTTATTTACTGCTTTTAGAAGATCTTTAAGATGAACGAAACACTGAAGAGGGCCATTTCTGGTGCTGTTTATATCGCTTTATTACTAACTTCGATATTGTTTTCTACCGAAAGCTTCATTACTCTTTTTGGCGTTTTCTTAATTATCACGATATACGAGTTTTCTAATATCGTAAACTTAAACAAAGTGTTCTCTATTCTTTTTGGAACTTTAGTTTATACTTCAATTGTTTTGGTAAGTCATTACAACAAACAGACAACCAAGTTTCTTAACGATACCTTTAACACTAACATTAGCTTAGAAACCAATATTAAACAGCTCGATTTAATTCTTCTGGCTATAACTATTGTCGTTTCAATAAAATGCATCCTATTTTTATTTTACGATTCAGTTCAAAAAGTAAGCACTTCTTCAAAATACCTATATCTGCTTGGATATATTACGCTTCCTTTTGTATTTATTGTAAAAATCTCTTTTGGAACAAATGATTATAATCCGAAAATTATTATTGGTTTATTTGTTTTAATCTGGACCAATGATACTTTTGCCTATTTAGTTGGAAAATCAATGGGAAAACACAAATTATTTGAGAGAGTTTCTCCTAAAAAAACAATTGAAGGTTTCCTGGGTGGTGTTGTGTTTGCCGCTTTTGCCGGTTTTTTGATTTCTAAACTCTATATTCAGCCTAAACCTGAATTTAGCAATACATCAATCTTAATCTGGACTATTATTGCATTAATTGTCAGCATTTTTGGAACTATTGGAGACTTAATAGAATCCAAATTCAAGCGAATTGCAGGCATAAAAGACAGCGGTTCGATAATGCCTGGTCACGGAGGTATTCTAGATCGATTAGATAGTGTTATATTTGTAGCACCAATTATATTTTTATTTTATCAAATTTTATATTATGTTTCATAAAGAGGGAGGCCCGTCCATTTTATTAGGTACTGTATTTACTGTAGCTGTACTTTTAATTGCTGATAAATTCATTGATATTGCTTGGCTGAGAATGCTTGTGCAATTTGCAGCGCTTGTAATTTTAATTATTATTTTACAATTCTTCAGAAATCCGAAAAGAATTGCAATTAGAAACAGTGATCATATCCTTGCTCCAGTAGATGGAAAAGTGGTGGTTATTGAAGAAGTTTATGAAGGAGAATATTTTAAAGATAAACGTTTACAGGTTTCTATCTTTATGTCGCCAATCAATGTGCACGTAACACGTTACGCAATGGATGGAATCATTAAATTTAGCAAATACCACCCTGGAAAATTCCTTGTTGCTTGGCACCCTAAGGCAAGTGAAGAAAACGAAAGAACTACAGTAGTAATTGAAAATGAAACTTTCGGCGCGATTTTATATAGACAAATTGCTGGTGCATTGGCTCGTAGAATTGTAAATTATGCTAAAGAGGGAATGCAGGTTGTTCAAGGAACTGATGCTGGTTTCATTAAATTTGGATCAAGAGTCGATTTATTTTTACCTTTAGGTACACCAATCAATGTGGAGTTAAATCAAAAAGCAATTGGCGGAAAAACAATTATTGCTACAAAAGCATAAATGACTGATAAAGATTTAGATATTCGCTTTGCTGAAGCTGTAGAAGTTGCATTGACTATGACTCAGGCTTCGCTGCCGCAAGACGTGCAGTTAAGACTTTACGCTTTTTACAAACAAGCTACTTTTGGAACAGCAGTTTATAATCAATCTGAAAATTTTGATTTAAGAGATGCTTTTAAAACCAATGCTTGGATGCAAATTAGCCACATGTCTGTAGATGAAGCCAAAGAAAATTATATCGAGATCATCAATTCATTAACATCAAAATAAAACATTATGAAGAAAAACGTTGTTATTTTAAGCACTTTAACTTCATTTTTACTATTATTTTCTTGTAAAGAAGATAAACTGACAGAAGTAGTTGAAGTTCCTCTTCCAACAAAAGAAGAAAAAATTACTATTGGTTCACCAAATGATGTTAAAGCCGATCCAGGCTCTTTTGAAATGACAAAACTGCCATTTAATTATGACGGTCTTGCTCCCGACATTAGAACCTTAACTTTAGAAACACATTATTCTAAACATTACCTGTCGTACACCAACGCTTTTAATAAAGAAATTGTTTCGACTGAGTTTGAAAACATGCCTATTGAAGACATTTTAAAAAAAATGCCTCTTACCAATTTAAAACTCCGTCAGAATGCTGGAGGATATTACAATCATACGCTTTATTTTAATATTCTGACACCAAAAGAGCAGACCCCAAAAGACACTCTTGCTGGTTCTATCAATAAAGAATTTGGTTCTTTTAACAATCTGACCAATCAATTTAAAGCACAGTCAGAAAAGCAGTTTGGTTCTGGATGGGTTTGGCTGGTTGTAGACCGATATGGTAAATTACAAATTACCACAACCGACAACCAAGATAATCCATTGATGAAGAATGCTTTGATTCCAGGAACTCCAATTATGGGAATTGATCTTTGGGAACATGCTTATTATTTAGATTATCAAAACCGAAAAGGCAGTTATATTGACGCTTTTTACAATCATATAAATTGGGAAAAAGTGAACGAATATTACGTTGAAGCACTCAAAAAGGTTAAAAAAGTATAGAAAAAAAGCTGATGCAATTAAGTATCAGCTTTTTTTTATACCTTTTAGGTACTTAAACGAAGATCATGAAAGACATTGCCAATCGTTTTACCGAAAACCCAATATTATCGCCGTCGGATATACCGCCAAGCAGAGAAGGTCTCGAAATTACCTGTCTATTGAATCCGGGTGTGTTTCAGTTTCAAAACAAAATCTGGCTAGCGGTGCGTGTTGCCGAAAGACCAAAGCAAGTTCAAAACATTATTTCCTTTCCGATACTAACAGAAGCAGGAACCATTCAGATTATTGAAATTTTAAAAGATCATCCTGAACTTATCGCAACAGATGCACGCGTCATTAATTATCAAGGCATTGATTATTTAACCACTTTATCGCACATTCGATTATTATGCAGCGAAGACGGAAAACGATTTTATGAACCTGAAGATTATCCGCATTTGGTTGGCGAAGGAATATTAGAAACGTTCGGAATTGAAGATTGCCGGGTTTCTTTCATTGAAGGAAAATATTACCTCACTTTTACATCTGTTTCTCCTAGCGGCGTGGGCGTTGGCTTAAGAACCACAACCGATTGGAAGAATTTCGAAAAACATGGACTGATATTTCCTCCTCACAATAAAGACTGTGCCATTTTTGAAGAAAAAATAAACGGCTTGTTTTATGCCCTTCATCGCCCTAGTAGTGTAGACATTGGCGGAAATTACATTTGGATTGCTTCTTCTCCAGATGGAATTCATTGGGGAAATCATAAATGCATTATCAAAACCAGAAAAGATAGTTGGGACAGCAAAAGAGTTGGCGCAGGAGCCGCACCGATAAAAACAGAATTAGGCTGGCTAGAAATTTATCATGGAGCCAACGAATTTCATCAATATTCTTTAGGCGCTTTTTTATTGGATTTAGAAGATCCCACAAAAGTGATTTCGAGAACCGAAACTCCTATTATGTTTCCTAAAACAAGTTACGAACTGAGCGGTTTCTTTGGAAATGTCGTTTTCACAAACGGTCATATTCTTGATCCAGATGGCGATACACTAACTGTTTATTACGGCGCTTCGGACGAATTTGTCTGCGGCGCAACATTTTCTATTAAAGAGATTCTTTCGTTGCTTAAAAAGATTTAAAAACAAAAAAATATTTAACACATAGAAACATAGATTTTATACTAAAAAAAGAATACGAAAGAAACTAGTTTCCACACATAAACTATATGCATTTAAACTAGTGAAACGCCTTTTTCAAGCTTTCTAAGCTATGTTTCTATGTGTTAAAAATCAACTCAAAAGATGAGCTAGTTTATTTTAATTCCAAAATCAAAGATTCTGAAGGCTGAATAGAAACTTTGGCTACTCCTTCTCCATTTTGCACTTTCAATACCAATGTTTTGTTTTGATACAGTTGCTCTTTCAATTGATATTCTCCATCTTTTAAATTCCATTTTGAAATAAGCGATGACGGAACTTTCAAATTGAATTCATTTCCTTTCTCAGAAGAAAAATTAGCAATTACGATCAGTTTTTGATTTTCAGACCAACGTGCGTAAGAATACAACAGCGCATCGTAACCTTCATTATTTTGTCTATTTGCAGATTGAATCTCTTCAAAACTTCCCATTAAAGCACTGCTTTTGATTGTAAAATTCAATAAACGTTTATAAAAATCACGTAATTCTTTTTCTGAGTCAGAAAGCTTTCCTCCGTCAAATTTACCTTCATTCATCCAGCGCTGATGATTTGGAACTCCGATATAATCAAAAATCGAGGTTCTCGAGCGTTTTCCGAAACCTGCATCTTCATTTCCTGCCTCTCCTACTTCTTGCCCAAAATAAATCATTGTTGGCGAAGTGCTAATTGTTGCCGAAACTACCATTAAAGGCTTTCCTCTTTCTGGAGTTCCTGCAAATTCTGGACTTGCTAAACGCTGTTCGTCATGATTATCTAGGAAATGAAGCATGTGATGCTCAATATCCGACATTCCGTTTTGGATTTTTGTTAATTCATCAGGCGAAGATTTTCCGCGAATAACGTCTTTCAGCTTATCGTACGTCTCTACTTTATCATACAGATAATCCATTTTTCCTAAGCGAATATAATTGCGGTATTCATTTGGATTATAGACTTCAGCTAACAAAAATGCATTCGGATTTTTCATTTTAATCGAAGAGTTCATATAACTCCAAAATTCATACGGAACCATTTCGGCCATATCGTAACGAAATCCGTCGACACCTTTTGCTGTCCAGTATAACGCGATGTCTCTAAACTTTTTCCAAGAATCGGGAACCTCTTTGTCTTGCCAAAAAGCAAAATGTTCCTGATAGGATTTCTGGTCAAAGCCAGCAGGAAGTTCAGGAAAATCTTTAGCTCCGTCTGGACGCACTCCGTAATTTACTTTTACCGTTTCGTACCAGTCGTTTTGATCTGGTTTAATTTTACGAGAACCATTCCCTGTCCATTTTGCCGGATTTTCGTCAAAAAAACCATCAATCATTGGATTTTTTTCTCCGTTTAAAGGAATATCTCCGTCTGGAATTTCAAAATGCTGTTTCGGAATGTAGTAAAAATTATTGTCTCGTTTATATTCCACCGTAATATCATCATCTGCTCCAAAATCTTTTACCCCTTCTGGATTCGATTTTCCTTCATATTTTCTTGCGATATGATTGGGTACAATATCAATAATCACTTTCAAATTGGCATTATGAGTGCGTTTTATTAAAGCTTCAAATTCTTCTAATCGCTTTGCAGGATTTACAGCCAAATCTGGATTTACATTATAATAATCTTTTACGGCATAAGGAGAACCTGCACGCCCTTTTACCACTTCTGGATCATCATTTGAAATTCCGTACGTCGTATAATCACGTACTAAAGCATGATGCGGAACTCCCGTATACCAAATATAAGTAACCCCTAAATCTTTTATTTCATGAAGAGCTTTATCTGTAAAATCATTAAACTTTCCAACACCGTTCTCCTCAATAGTTCCCCACGGTTTATTAGTTGTATTTTTATTTCCAAAAAGGCGTGTAAATACTTGATAGACTACAACTTTTTTATCTGTTGTAGCATTTTCGTTTGCAGTACTCATTTTTAAATCTTTTGTCTTACAGGCTGAAAAAAGTACAGTTAATGTAATTCCGACTGCTATTATTTTTTTACTTATCATATTTTTTTGGGCTATTCTTATCCTGTCTCTTTGGTTTCATCGCTAAAAAGCATGAAAACAATTTTCTAAAAATAGCTCATTTTTTAAAACTTCGAAAACGATTTATCTAATTTACACCGTTTTCAGCTCAAAACACAACTACTACAACGTGAGAGTTTGCTATTTTGTTGAAAAATTAAATAATGCCCAATTTCAACTTGAGACTGTTAATGACTAATTATAAATTAATGCTAATAACCGCCACAGGTTCTATCCTTTTTTATAAATTTGACAAAAATTTAATCAGTTGAAGAAATCACTCTTTTTCATATTTACTTGTCTGTCTTTTTTAAGCGTTCAATTCACTTTCGCGCAAGCAAAAAAACCTGCTCAATCTCCGAAAACAATTGTCATCGAGAATGCTGACTTTTCTGATGTGGATCAAGTTAATGTACCTGATGCGCTTTTACTTACTGGAAATGTAAAAGTGAATCATGATGGTGTTGTGCTAACTTGCAACAAAGCTTACTTTTTTCAAAAAGAAAATTATTTAAAAGCATTCGGAAATGTACAATTAGTACAAGGAGATACTTTATTCTTGAATAGTAAATATGCAGAATATAGCGGAAATGAAAAAAAAGCTTTTGCTACAGGAAATGCGGTTTTAACTTCTCCTGACGCCACTTTGCAAACTGATACCATTAATTTTGACAGAAATATTCAAGAAGCATTTTATAATACAAAAGGTACGATTGTAAACAAAGACAATACTTTGGTGAGTAAATCTGGAAGATATTATGTAAAAGAAAAGAAATTCCAGTTCTTGACTGAAGTTACGATTACGAATCCGAAATATGTGATTAAATCAAACCATTTGGATTATTACAGCAATTCTGGACATACGTATCTTCTTGGTCCTTCAACCATTACAAGTAAAGCCAATTACATTTATACTGAAAAAGGATTTTATGATACAAAGAAAAACTTAGCCCATTTTCTACGAAGGTCCTACATTAAGTACGATGACCGACTTATAGAAGGTGATAGTTTGTATTATAATCGAAATATCGAATTTGCATCGGCAACGCGGAATGTAAAAATTACCGATTCGATTAACAAAGGAATCGTAAAAGGCCATTATGCAGAGCTTTACAAACTCAAGGATTCGATGTTTGTAACCAAAAGAGCTGTTGCCATCAATTTAGTTGAGAATGACTCGGTTTACATTCACGGAAAAAAATTAATGGTAACAGGAAAAGAAGGCGAACGAATTCTGCGCGCTTTTAACAATGTCCGTTTTTATAAAACAGATATGAGCGGTAAGTGCGATTCTATACATTCAGATTCTAAAAGCGCTTTGACAAAACTTATAGGAAATCCGATTCTTTGGAATGGCGACAACCAAATTACGGGCGATGTAATGCACTTAATTGGCGACAATAAAACGAGGAAAATTGATTCTTTGAAGGTGCTAAATAATACTTTTGTCCTCTCCAAGGACACGCTCGGAACAGGTTTCAATCAGGTCAAGGGAATTAATTTGTTTGGAAAATTCCGGGATGGAAAACTGCATGATGTTGATGTCATTAAAAACACCGAAGTCATTTATTACATGAGAAATGATGCCAACGAATTAATTGGTATCAATAAAAATGTCAGCAGTAAAATCAACATGATATTGGAAAATAATGCGATCGAAACCATTACTTTCTTTAATAAAGTGGACGGTGATATTTTTCCTGAAGATGAACTTCCAGAAAATGCTCGAAAACTTCGAGGAATGAAATGGCGAGGCGATGAAAGAATAAAATCTAAAGAGGATATTTTTTCTGCAGAAGATAATGAACTCAATGAAAAACTGATTAAAGAAGGAAAAGATCAAGAGGAAAAAGGCAAAAACGTTCCACTGAAAATTAGGAAAGAAACCTTGAATTACGACAAGAAGAAACCAGCTGCCAAAGCGGAACCGAAGCCTAAAATTAAGTAGTTTTCATTCACAGTCATAGTTTACAGTGGTTTGAGAATAATTAGTTCATGAACGATAACCTGAAGTGTAAAGTTTAAAAACCTTAGAACCTCAGTACCTTTACAACTTTGAACGTCTAAAAAAAGTTAACTTAAGCGTAAAGTTAAAAAAACTTAGAATCATAGTATCTCAGTACCTTAGCAACTTAAAAAAATGAATCCAGATTTTATAAAATACCAAGCGCAAACCTCTCCTTACCCACTCGGAATGGAAGTTTCGCATGCCATTGGCTCTTACATATACGACACAAACGATAAAAAATATTTAGATTTTGTTGCTGGAGTTTCAGCTTGTACTTTAGGACATCAGCATCCACGAGTAAATCAGGCGATAAAAGATCAATTAGACAAATATTCTCATGTAATGGTTTACGGAGAATACTCTCAGAGTCCAGCCGTTCAATATTGCAAATTAATGGCCTCTCTACTTCCAGAATCTTTAAACAAAACCTATTTGGTCAATTCTGGTACAGAAGCGATTGAAGGCTCTTTAAAATTAGCCAAACGAGTTACAGGACGCAGTCAGCTTATTTCATGTCATAATGCGTATCACGGAAACACCATGGGTTCGATGAGCGTTATGGGATTTGAAGAAAGAAAACAAGCTTTCAGACCTTTGCTTCCAGATGTTGATTTTATTACTTTCAATAACGAAGAAGATCTGCAAAAAATCACTACAAGAACGGCAGCCATTCTTTTAGAAACTATTCAAGGAGGCGCTGGTTTTATTCAGCCAGAAGATAATTTCCTTCAAAAAGTCCGTAAACGCTGTGATGAAGTTGGAGCCTTAATGATTGTAGATGAAATTCAGCCCGGTTTTGGAAGAACAGGAAAACTTTTTGGCTTCCAAAATTATGATGTTGTTCCAGATATTGTGGTTATGGGTAAAGGAATGGGCGGCGGAATGCCGGTTGGTGCTTTTACTGCTTCTGCCGAAAAAATGGATCTTTTAACAGAAAATCCAAAACTGGGACATATTACCACTTTTGGAGGTCACCCTGTCATTGCGTCAGCTTGCTTGGCTACTTTGCAAGAATTAACTGAAACAAATTTAATGGCAGAAACGTTGGAGAAGGAAAAACTCTTCAGATCGCTTTTGGTACATCCTTTGATTAAAGAAGTTAGAGGAAAAGGATTAATGCTTGCCGCTATGACAGAATCGGCAGATATTACAAACGAAGTCATTTTAACCTGTCAAGACAGAGGACTTATTTTATTCTGGCTTTTATTTGAAGGATGCGCGATACGAATTACACCTCCTTTGACTATTTCTGAATACGAAATTAGAGAAGGTTGTGCCATTATTTTAGACGTAATGGACGAAATAATGCAGAAGAGCAATAACTAAAATACAAAACTATTTGGAGCGCTGTTTTAATAAAACTGACAGAAATTAAATCTCCATTTCTATTTCAAAAAAGTCTTCTGCTACAAATAAAAAAATGACAAAACCGAAGCTAATCCCTTGACAACAAAAGAGATTTCTTCCCAAAACAGAATAAAAAACGCCATATATTGTTAATTAAATTGTTCAAAACAATTAATTTCTTATCCTTACAGCGATTATATGGTTGCCTAAATTTATAACAGGCTAATTTCAAATATACGAAGTATGCAATTAAGCAACGAAGAAGAAGATTATAACCTATCCCTATCCAAATTTGAGTCGATGTTAAAAACTAACAAAGTGCTCTTTTTTGATTCTGAAGAATTCGAAGAAATTATTCTTCATTACTTAGACATAGGTAAGGCTAATTTAGCAAAAAAGGCCTTAAAACTTGCATTAGACCAGCATCCAAAATCTACAGGCTTAAAGTTAGTACAAGTAGAAATGCTGGTTTATGATGACAAACTCGACATTGCTGAAAAGCTTTTGAATGAGTTATACGCAATTGAACCCAACAACGAGGAAATCTACATCCAGAAAGCCAATATCTGCTCAAAAAGAGATCAGCACGAAAAAGCGGTTGAACTGTTAAAAATCGCACTTCAATATACTGATGATTACGCTGATGTGTACAATTTGATCGGAATGGAATATCTTTTTATGGATAACCTTGAGCTTGCAAAGGACAGTTTTATCAAATGTCTTGAAGAAGACTTAGAAGATCAATCTGCTCTCTATAACGTAGTGTATTGCTTTGAGTTTTTAGACCAAAATCAAGAAGCTATTATTTATCTAAACGATTATATCAACAGAAACCCTTACAGCGAAATCGCTTGGCATCAGCTTGGACGCCTTCATTATGGCATAAAAGAATATGAAGCAGCAATTCGTGCATTTGATTATGCAACTCTGATTGATGATGAATTTTTAGGCGCTTTTATGGAAAAAGCAAAAGCTTACGAGCGTCTAAAAAAATACAATGAAGCAATTGAAAGTTATAACAGAACCATCGAATTGGACGATGCGACTTCGTATGCCCTTCTTCGAATTGGAAAATGTTATGAAAAACTTGGAAATTTAGCGAAAGCAATTCAATATTATAACCAAACTGTACATGAAGATCCGCTTTTAGACAAAGGCTGGATTGCGATTACAGATTTTCACCTTCGCCAGAAAAACTATCAAAAAGCATTATTTTTTGTGAATAAAGCTTTAGCGATTGACAATCAGAATCGTTTGTACTGGAAAAGATATGCTACAATCAACAAACAAATGAATTTCTTTGAAGAAGCCGAATTTGGTTTTAGAAAAGCGGTTGAATTTGGAGATTATGCATTAGACACTTGGCTGTACTGGGTTGATATTCTTCAGTTTTTAGGAGAATTTGAAACGGCTATTCAAACTTTATTGCAAGCTTCAGAATATTTCCCTGAAGAAAACGAAATTGAATATCGTTTGGCTGGATTGTATTTTATGATTCAAGACAATACAAAAGCTAAATTTCACTTAAGCAATGGCTTACGTCTAAATTTTGATAATTATATCTTAATTGAAGACTTATTCCCTGTTGTTTGGGCAAAAAAAACAGTAAAAAATTATATAGAAAAACATCGTAAATAAGAATGGTTGATATTTTATTAAGAAGACGTTTTGGATTATTAGGACGCAACATAAGCTACTCTTTTTCAAAAGGTTATTTTACAGAAAAATTTAATAATGAAGTTTTTGCTGGTAACAGCTATGAGAATTTTGACATTTCGGAGATTAATTACTTCACAGAATTAATTAAAAACAATCCTGATTTAAAGGGTTTAAATGTTACTATTCCGTACAAAGAACAAGTTATTCCATTCTTAGATAAATTATCAAAAAAAGCCACTTTAATTGGCGCTGTTAATACCATTAAATTTACCAAAAACGGCAAATTAAAAGGCTACAATACCGATTATTACGGATTCAAAAAGTCTCTTAAGCCATTATTAGAGCCGCATCACAAAAAAGCGCTTATTTTAGGAACAGGAGGCGCTTCGAAAGGCGTAGCTTTTGCTTTGGATGAATTGGATATTCCGTACACTTTTGTTTCTAGAGAAGCGAAAGAAAACATCATTGACTATGATTTAATTAATGCTACCACTTTTGACAATTTTCAAATTATAATCAACTGTACGCCAGTTGGAACAAGCCCAAATATTGAAGCTTGTCCGAATTTGCCGTATGAGTATTTCACAGAAAAACACATTGCTTACGATTTAATCTACAATCCAGCAGAAACCACTTTCTTACGAAAAGCAAAAGAAATGGGAGCTGTAATTAAAAATGGGCACGATATGCTTATTTTTCAAGCTGAAAAAGCATGGAAAATCTGGAACAAATAAAATAAGTATCAAAAAATAAAATGTTAACGTATTTTTTGTATTTTTAATCCACTAACTAACAAGTGGTTATGAAGAAAATACAATTACTTAGCATTTTATTTTTTTTATTACACAACCTACTTTCAGCTCAAAACGCAGACACTCTCAAAAGTCCGTTATCTGAGCCTCGTTACCATTATTTTCTTAAAACAATTCTGTTTTACAATGAGTATCTAGATACCGATAAAGGTTCTTTTAACACCACACAGGTTCGATTTTTACTGCCAATTGGCAATAAAGCCTGGAATCTACGTTTTGATCTTCCTTTGGTTTCTACCAACACAACTTCAACCAACAAGACGGCCATTGGAGATGTTGGAGGCGGAATCAGTTTTATTCCTTACTTAAGAAATAACAATGGTATTGCGGTAAGAACCAGAGTTTATTCTAACACAGCCGAAGATCCAAATTTTGGAACCGGAAAATGGGTTGTCATGCCTGCTATGGTTTACGGAAGATACTTCAATCAAAAAAAGTTTCTGCTATTAACTACCGTTGAATATCAGCAGAGTTTTGCCGGAAATAGTGATCGTTCCGACATTAGTACTGCTCTTTTAGAAAATCTATTAATGCATTTTTTTGGAAAAAACTGGATTTCTGGAGATGTAGCACTTCGATATAATACTGTTATTAAAGGTTTCCAAAATAATGCTTTTGTTGAATTTGGACGAAAAATTACACCCTCAAATCTTGTTTACATACACCCCAGCGCTGGTTTCGGCCCTAACAGAACCTATAATTGGGGAATGGAAGTTGGAGTGTTGATTCTTTTTTAATTTTAAAGAAATAGCAATATAAGTCCCAAAAAAATGGATTATTAAGAGTCTATTTTAGATACAATGCCAATTTTGAATTTATATATCCTTCAGTAATTCACTAAAAACAGATTCAACATACTAGAAAACTTCCGGAAAGAATAGGAATTTCGTCGTAAAATACCGTATAAACAAGTGATTTATTTTGTAGTTAGAAACACCTTTACTATCTTTCGCATTGTTTAAAATAAAAACCTTATACATTTTAAAGATGTTAGAAGAAAAGAATGATAACCTGCATGAAGCAGACGGAAAATCTGGAATCGAAATAAATGATTCTGTAGCAAATGATGCAATCGAAACATCAGATTCTGAAACTTTGACCGAAGATTTGGTCTCAGAAACTGAAAATGAAGTAGAAAAACAAGAAAATGATCATCAAGAAGCATTAGATGTCATTACAAATTCAAATGCTGCTGAAAGTGAGGACGAAACTTTAAAGGATCGTCATGACATTCCTATGCAGGATTACAACACTTTCTCACTTGATGCTCTTGTTGATGAACTTAAAAAATTGGTTAATATAGACAAAGTAATGTCTGTAAAAGATCATATTGAAGAAATCAAAAAAGCATTTTTACTACAGTATCACCATCTTATAGAGGAGAAAAAAGAAGAATTTTTAGCTTCTAATCCAGATCCTAATGAAGAATTTGAATATCACCTTCCTTTAAAATCAAAATTTGACGAATATTATAATGTTTTTAGAGATAAAAGAAATGCTCATTTTAAACATTTACAGACCAATCTAAAAAGCAATTTAGAGAATCGTCTGGCTATTGTTGAAGAATTAAAGGAATTAATCAATCCGCAAGAAAACATCAAAGACACTCTTAAGCATTTTAATGAATTAAGAGAAAGATGGAAAAATGCTGGAGCAATTCCAAAAGACAAATACAATCACGTTTGGAACAATTACCATTTTCATGTAGAAAACTTCTACGATTATCTACACTTAGATCGCGAGGCTAGAGATTTAGATTTTAAACATAATTTAGAACTAAAACAAAAGATTATAGCGCGCGTTGAAGAATTGGTAAACGATACCGATGTAAGTAAATCTTTCCGCGAATTACAGGATTTACACAGAATCTGGAAAGAAGAAATCGGCCCCGTTTCTAAAGAGCACCGTGATGCCATCTGGAATCAATTTAGCGAATTGACTAAAA
This sequence comes from Flavobacterium sp. CFBP9031, assembly GCF_034044945.1. NCBI lineage: Bacteria > Pseudomonadati > Bacteroidota > Flavobacteriia > Flavobacteriales > Flavobacteriaceae > Flavobacterium > Flavobacterium sp. CFBP9031. The sequence goes on along the minus strand of NZ_JAXCWF010000002.1, from coordinate 86,871 downwards.
AAATACACGATAAAAGAGAACTTTTATTTGAAAGCCAAAGAGCAAACGAGCAAAAAAATCTTGAAACTAAAAAAGAAATTATTGCTAAAATAGAAGCGCTTGGAAGCGAAAAAGTAAATTCTCATTCACAATGGCTTATTCAGATTCAGAAAGTAGAAGAGTTAAGAAACGAGTTTTTTGCTGCAGGAAAAGTTCCTTCTGAAGTAAATGAAGAAACTTGGGCTACTTTTAAAACTGCTGTTCGAAACTTCAACGCTTTCAAAAATTCTTTCTATAAGGATATCAAAAAAGACCAAAACGATAATTTAAATAAAAAATTGGCTCTTGTTGCAAAAGCTAAAGAATTACAGGAAAGCACTGATTTCTCAGCTACAACTCCAGTAATGAAACAGATTCAGGAAGAATGGAAACAAATTGGCCATGTTCCTAAAAAATATTCCGATAAAATCTGGAAAGAATTTAAGGATGCCTGCAACCATTATTTTGATAAATTAAAAGAGCATAAATCGGAAGAAAACAGTGAAGAAGTTGCTGCTTTTGACAACAAAAAAGCATACTTAGACACTTTAAGATCTTTCCAATTGACTGGAGATCACAAAACAGATTTGGATGCCATAAAAGCACATATTGAAACTTGGAAAGGATTTGGTAAAGTTCCTTTCTCTAGAAGGCATATCGAAGGGAAGTTCAATAAAATCTTAGATGCTCTTTTTGAGAAACTAAGCTTAAGCAAAAAAGAATCTGAAATGATGCGTTTTGCAAACCGAATTGATTCTTTATCTGACAGCAATGATACGCGTAAATTAGACAATGAAAAAATCTTTATTATGCGTAAAATTGAAGAAGTTCAAAATGAAATCTTCCAGTTAGAAAACAACATTCAGTTCTTTACCAATACTAAAAATGCTAAAAAAGAGAATTCAATAGTTACAGAGGTTCGTAAAAACATTGCCATTCACAAAGAAAGCCTTGAAGTTTGGAAAGATAAATTGAAACAATTAAGAAACTTGGGACAAGAATAAATACTTGAAATTCCAATTTTTTAAATTCCAAATTCCAATTGGCAACGCTTAATTGGAATTTGGAATTTTATTTTCTTTATAATTTAAAAGATGCAATGAGTATCATTGCATCTTTTTTTTTAAACCACAAAGTTCGCAAAATGCTGTCTTAATATTATGATACAAAACTTTGTCAAAGTTTTAAACTTTGACAAAGATTACAAAACCTCGAACAAACTTAAAAACTTTGCGTGATTTGCGTTCCCGATAACTATCGGGATTGCGCATTTACGGTTAAAAATCACTCCAGCCTAAAACCCAAAACTTAACAATACAATTAAATTTCATAAAACTATTCTGCAAAATATTGATTATATTTGAGTTACCACTATTAACTGGCAATCAAACAAATAACATTTAATACTAATTTTTAAATAAGGAGAATATGAAATTTACAAGAAAAGCACACGCCAACTGGCAAGGAACCGGTATGGAAGGAAAAGGAACAATAAGCACGCAAAGCACCACTTTAGATAATGCACAACTATCTTTTAAAACAAGATTTGCTGATGGCGTTGGTACAAATCCAGAAGAATTGGTTGCAGCAGCGCATTCGGGCTGTTTTACCATGCAATTAAGTTTTTTATTGAACGAAGCAGGCTTTACAGCCGATGATTTAACCACAGAAGCGACAGTAACTTTTGAAGACGGATCTATCACTTTAATTCATTTAGATTTAAAAGGAAAAGTTCCTTCAATCTCTGCAGAAGAGTTTACTTCAACAGCTGCCAAAGCAAAAGAAATCTGTCCGATTTCAAAACTATTAAATACCACCATTACTTTATCTGCTGAATTAATCAGCTAAAAGCATAAAAAAAACCATTCACCGCGGTGAATGGTTTTTTTTATATTTTAAAACTTGTAATTACATTTTTGCTTTCAAAGCTTTAGCTTCTGCAGTCATTTCAAGAGCGTTGTAAACTCCTAATAATGTTTTAGAAACATCCTCGTTTTTAGGATCTAATTCGTTAGCTTTTTTAAGGTAAGGAATAACTCCTTTGAAAACAGCTTCTCTTTGTGCTTTTAAAACATCGTAACGTTTCATGTCTTTAGCAGAAGTACCTAATTTATTCATCTCGTCGATGATTGGTTTTTCAGCTTCTAATTTTAAAGCAGCAAGATTTAAGTAAGCATTTGTATACTCAGGGTTGATTTCAATTGCTTTTAAGTAATATTTCTCTGCGTCAGCATTGTTTTTAGCTCCAGAGCTAATTACTCCTAAATTGAATACTAAATCAGCATTTTTTGGGTCTTTTTCTAAAGCTTCACCAACTAATTTTTTGTATGTCTCGTAATCTTTGCTTTCTAAGTATAAATTCGCTTCAGTTAGAATTAAAGAAGAATCTTCTGGGTTTGCTTTTCTAGCATCAGAGATTGCTTTTTTAGCATCTTCAGTACGTCCTTTCTGAACTAAAATTAAAGCTAAGTTTTTGTAGATTTCACCTCTTTTAGAAGGAATAGCTTCCGTTTTAGGTTTTTCGTGAGTTCCTAATTTAACAGCTAAATCTCTTTCTTTAGCATTAGCAAAGTTATCTTCGCTTCCGTTAGCTTTGTTTACAGCTAAGTATAAAGTTCCTTTTCCAGAAAAGTTTAATTTTTTCAACTCTTCATACATTGGCAAAGCAAGATCGTAATCTTGTGAATTTACAGCTGTAGAAGCCGCATAATACAAGTTGATTGTATCTTTTTTATCTAACTCATATGCCTCAAACAATTTCTTTGCACCTTCAGCATGTTTGTTTACTTGCGTGTCAGCAATTGCAGAATTAATTAATAATCCTTTAATGTTAGTAATTGATGCCGCTGCTTGTGTAGAATATTTTTGTTTTCCTGAAGCTTTTTCTACATCAATTAATTTCTTGTAGCTGTCTGCTGCTGCTAATAAGTTTTTACCTTCTTCAACCTTTTTGTTTGCAAGGTCAAGAAAAGCATTTCCTTGAACGAAATAGTATTGTGCCTGTTCTGTATCTTTAGCATTTGCAATTAAGTTCTCTGCATCTTTCAATTGAGCAATAGCGCCTTGTGCGTCTCCGCCTTTTAATGCCTTTTCAGCATTCTTAATTTGATCTTTCTGAGCAAACGTAGCTACAGAGATCAGTAATGCTGATGCAAGTATTACATATTTACTTTTCATAATGGTATTATTTGTTTGTATTTAATTTTCTGTTTTCACTTATTCTTCAGACTCTTCGTCTTCTGCTTCAGCATCGTCTTCCTCTTCTACTTCATCATCAGGGTCATCTTCCTCTTCTACAGATCCGTCATCTTCTAGAACCTCCAAATCTGGCTTAACTCTCTCAATTGCACCAATTACATTTCCATCTTCATCCAATTCTACTTCTTCGGCATCATCTTTCATTACAGTTGTTACAGCAGCGATAGAATCTTTTCCTTTAAGATTAATCAATCGAACACCTTGAGTTGCACGTCCCATAACACGTAAATCTTCGATTGCCATTCTAATCGTTAATCCAGATTTATTAATAATCATTAAGTCATCTGCATCAGTAACAGCGTTGATCGAGATCAATTTACCTGTTTTATCCGTGATATTAAGTGTTTTAACCCCTTTACCTCCACGGTTTGTAATTCTGTACACGTCTTCTCCGTCGTCGTCAACCAATTTAGTACGTTTTCCGTATCCGTTCTCCGTTACAACTAAGATTTGAGAGGTAGAAATATCGTTTTTATCTACAGTAACCATTCCGATTACCTCGTCAGTTTCATCTTTTAAAGTAATTCCACGAACTCCAGAAGCTGTTCTTCCCATCGGACGTGTTTTAGTTTCTTCAAAACGAACTAATTTACCAGATTTAACCGCTAAGATAATTTGGCTTTCTCCGTTTGTCAACTGAGCTCCAATTAATTCATCTCCTTCTTTAATTGTAATGGCAGCAACTCCATTTGCTCTTGGTTTAGAATATTTCTCTAAAGAAGTTTTCTTTACCTGACCTTGTTTGGTAACCATTACAAGATTATGCGTATTGATATAATCTTTGTCTTTTAAATCTTGCGTACAAATGAAAGCTTTTACTTTATCATCACTTTCAATGTTTACCAAGTTCTGAATTGCTCTACCTTTTGCTGTTTTACTTCCTTCTGGAATTTCATAAACACGCATCCAGAAACATTTTCCTTTTTGGGTAAAGAACATCATATATTGGTGGTTTGTTGCCACAAACATGTGCTCTAAGAAATCTTGATCTCTTGTTCCAGCACTTTTCTGCCCAACTCCACCTCTATTTTGCGTTTTGTATTCTGTAAGGTTTGTACGTTTGATGTAACCTGCGTGTGAAATTGTAATAACCACATTTTCGTCAGCAATCAAATCTTCAATACTCACATCTCCTCCAGAATATTCAATTTGAGATCGTCTTTCGTCACCGTATTTATCACGAATTTCTGTAAGCTCTTCTTTAATCAAATCTGTTCTCAAATTAACATCTGCCAATAAAGCTTTCAAATGCTCAATTAACTTCATTAATTCTTCAAACTCAGCTCTTAATTTATCTTGCTCCAGACCTGTTAACTGACGTAAACGCATCTCAACAATAGCACGAGCTTGAATATCTGATAATTTAAATCTTTCGATTAATTTTTCTCTAGCTTCATCTGTATTTTTAGATCCTCTAATTAACGCAATTACCTCGTCGATATTGTCAGAAGCAATAATTAACCCTTCTAAGATATGAGCTCTCTCTTCTGCCTTACGTAATTCAAACTGTGTTCTTCTAACTACAACTTCGTGGCGGTGCTCAATAAAATAATGAATCATATCTTTCAGATTCAACATTTGCGGACGGCCTTTTACTAATGCAATATTATTTACACTAAAAGAAGATTGTAATGACGTATACTTGTATAAGGTATTTAAAACTACGTTTGGTGTAGCATCACGTTTCAAGATGTAAACGATACGCATACCGTTTCTGTCAGATTCGTCACGAATGTTCGCAATACCTTCGATTTTTTTCTCGTTAACCAAATCAGCCGTACGTTTGATCATTTCGGCTTTGTTAACCTGATATGGAATTTCAGTAACAATGATGCACTCTCTTCCGTCCACTTCTTCAAAACCAACTTTAGCACGCATTACAATACGCCCTCTACCCGTTTTAAAAGCTTCACGAACGCCTTCATAACCATATATTACACCTCCCGTTGGAAAATCAGGAGCTTTAATATGTGTCATTAATTCGTCAACCTCAATATCATTATTATCTAAGTATGCTAAAGTACCATTGATAACCTCTGTTAAATTGTGTGGTGGCATATTAGTCGCCATACCAACCGCAATACCAGTTGCTCCATTTACTAATAAAGTAGGAACTCGTGTAGGCATTACTTTTGGCTCATATAAAGTATCGTCAAAGTTCAGCTGAAAATCAACTGTTTCTTTTTCGATATCTGCCATAATATCTTCTGAGATTTTACGCATTCTGGCCTCAGTATAACGCATTGCTGCAGGACTGTCTCCATCGACAGAACCAAAGTTACCCTGACCATCAACTAATAAATAACGCATGCTCCATTCCTGAGCCATACGCACCATTGCATCATATACAGAAGTATCTCCGTGCGGGTGGTACTTACCCAGAACCTCCCCTACAATTCTCGCAGACTTTTTGTGGGCAGATCTTGATGTTACACCTAAATCATACATTCCGTAAAGAACTCTTCGATGCACTGGTTTCAAGCCATCTCTAACATCAGGAAGCGCTCTCGATACAATTACTGACATCGAATAATCGATGTAAGCTGATTTCATTTCATCTTCAATGTTAATAGGAATTAACTTTTCTCCTTCAGACATAAGTTGTTATGTTTTAATAATTACATTAGTTTCAAAGCGTGCCAAGATACGTTTTTTTAAAATTTTTTCAGCTATTTCCTTACACTTATTTAAATGATTTATTAACAACTTTATTTCGGCTTTTAGTTAATAAATTAAGCGTTTTTTAACTCTTTTATTCTCTTTTTTTTCGTCTATTAGCTGACAGTAGTTCTTGAAGGTACGGTTTTTGTTTTTAAAACAGTAATTCACTAAATTTACAATACCAATTATATATTATGGATGATAATTTTTCACCAAGAGTAAAAGATGTAATTACGTACAGTAAGGAAGAAGCTCTTCGTTTAGGGCACGACTTTATTGGCACAGAGCATCTTATGCTAGGTATTTTAAGAGATGGTAACGGAAAAGCTATTCATATACTTAATAACCTAGCTGTCGATTTAGATCATTTACGCAGAAAAGTAGAAGTACTTAGCCCTGCCAACTTGAGCGTTGAAGTAAATGCAGAAAAGAAAAACCTTCATCTTACCCGACAGGCAGAAAGAGCCCTGAAGACCACTTTTCTTGAAGCAAAAGTATTTCAAAGTTCATCGATAAGCACGGCACATTTGCTGTTATGTATCTTGAGAAACGAAAACGATCCAACAACCAAGCTATTGAATAAACTAAAAATAGATTATGACGTAGCTAAAGAACAGTATTTAAATATGACTCCAAACGAAGAAGAATTCTTAGAAAACTTGCCAAGAAACGAATCATATAATGATGATTCAGGACAAGATGACAGTCTTAAAGAAAGCAGCTTTAATAATCCCGCCAATAAGTCAAACAAAAAATCTAAGACTCCGGTTTTAGATAATTTTGGGAGAGATTTAACAGAAATGGCCGAAGAAGGAAAATTAGACCCTGTTGTAGGACGTGAAAAAGAAATTGAGCGTGTATCGCAAATTTTAAGCCGTAGAAAAAAGAACAATCCGCTTCTTATTGGAGAACCTGGAGTTGGTAAATCTGCTATTGCAGAAGGACTGGCGCTACGTATTATCCAAAAGAAAGTATCGCGTATCCTTTTCCACAAACGTGTTGTAACTCTTGACCTTGCAAGCTTAGTTGCGGGTACAAAATACAGAGGACAATTTGAGGAAAGAATGAAAGCCGTAATGAACGAGCTGGAGAAAAACGACGATATTATTCTTTTTATTGACGAAATCCACACTATTGTAGGCGCTGGTGGAGCAACAGGTTCGCTTGATGCTTCAAACATGTTCAAACCTGCTTTAGCTAGAGGAGAAATTCAATGTATTGGCGCTACTACTCTTGATGAGTACAGACAATATATTGAAAAAGATGGTGCTTTAGAAAGACGTTTTCAAAAAGTAATTGTGGAACCAACTTCTGTTGAAGAAACAATCGCGATTTTGAACAACGTAAAAGATAAATACGAAGATCACCACAACGTAACTTATACTCCAGAAGCAATCGAGGCTTGTGTTAAGCTAACAAACAGATATATGTCTGAGCGTTTCTTACCAGACAAAGCGATCGATGCGATGGACGAAGCAGGTTCACGTGTACACATCACTAACATCGATGTTCCAAAACAAATTTTGGATTTAGAACGTCAGTTAGAAGAAGTTCGCGAAATGAAAAATATGGTTGTTAAAAAGCAAAAATATGAAGAAGCAGCCAAACTTCGCGATGATGAAAAACGTATTGAAAAAGATCTTGCTACAGCACAAGAACAATGGGAAGAAGATTCTAAAAACAACAGAATTGAAGTTACAGAAGATAATGTAGCCGATGTTGTTTCTATGATGACTGGAATTCCTGTTAACAGAATTGCTCAAACAGAAAGCAACAAATTGGCTCAATTGCCTGAATTGATTCAAAATAAAGTAATTGGTCAAAATGAAGCTGTTTTAAAAATCGCTCGTTCTATTCAACGTAACAGAGCTGGACTTAAAGATCCGAACAAACCAATTGGTTCATTCATTTTCTTAGGTCAGACTGGTGTTGGTAAAACACAGTTGGCTAAAGTATTAGCAAAAGAATTATTTGATTCTGAAGATGCTTTGGTTCGTATTGATATGAGTGAATACATGGAGAAATTTGCGATTTCTCGTTTAGTTGGAGCGCCTCCAGGATACGTAGGATACGAAGAAGGTGGTCAATTGACTGAGAAAGTTCGTAGAAAACCATACTGTGTGGTTCTTTTAGATGAGATCGAAAAAGCCCACCCAGATGTATTCAACATGATGCTTCAAGTTTTAGATGACGGATATTTAACAGATAGTTTAGGTCGTAAAATTGACTTTAAAAACACTATCATTATCATGACTTCTAACGTTGGTGCTCGTCAGTTGAAAGATTTCGGACAAGGTGTTGGATTTGGTACAGCTGCAAGAACAGCTCAGGCCGATGAAAACTCAAAAAGCATTATCGAAAACGCTTTGAAGAAAACTTTTGCTCCTGAGTTCTTAAACAGAATTGATGATGTAATTGTATTTAATGCATTAGAAAAAGCTGATATTGATTTGATTATCGAAATCGAATTGAAAAAACTGTATTCTCGCATTGCAGAGTTAGGCTACAAATTAAGCTTAACTGATAAAGCAAAAGCGTTTATCGCAGAAAAAGGTTTTGATAAGCAATTTGGAGCAAGACCGCTAAAAAGAGCCATTCAGAAATACGTTGAAGATTTATTGGCTGAAGAAATCATTACTTCTAAAATACATTCTGGTGATGAAATTATGATGGACTTAAAAGAAGATTCTCAAGAATTATCCGTTGAGATTCATAAAGCCGAAGAGCCAACGAATCAATAAATTAGTCAAAATTTATAACATTCATAATATGCCCGTTACGTTTTCATAACATAACGGGTATTTTTTTTATCAAAAATCACTATCTTTAGTAAAAGCAAATAGCTATTTTTGAATTTAAATTCTATAATAAAAAACAAAATATGCTTCAAAACAAAGTCATTTTAGGTAGCGAAGAATGGTGCTCATTTCCAGAACTTGGAATCCCGACAATTAAGGCTCGTGTCGATTCTGGTGCCAAAACTTCGGCAATGCACGCTTTAAACATAGCTCCTTTTATAAAAAATGATGCCAATTGGGTTAAATTCGACATTAATCCGATTCAGAATAATATCAAAACCATTATTCATTGTGAAGCGCCTTTGGTTGATAAACGAATTGTAAAAAGTTCGAGCGGATTTAGAGAACATCGTTATGTGATCCAAACCAACTTAAAAATTGGAGATGCCAAATGGCCAATCGAAATGACTTTGACCAATCGCGATTCTATGGGCTTTAGAATGCTTTTAGGACGCGAAGCTATGAGCGGCAGGGTTTTAGTCGATCCCGAGCAAAAATATCTTTTAGGACAGCCAACAGCAGAATCTTTAAAAGAATTGTACCAAAACTCAGAAAAAGCAACTACAGGCCTACGAATTGGTCTTTTAGCTAGCAATCCAGAGCTTTACAGTAATAAAAGAATTATGGAAGCCGGGGAAATGCGCGGGCATGAAATGCATTTCTTAAACATCAAGGAATGCTACATGAAATTGGATGCAAAAAAACCTGAAATTCATTACCGCGGCGGAAAAATCCTAAACGAATTTGATGCTATTATTCCGAGAATTCGCCCAAGTATCACTTTTTATGGTTGCGCCTTGACACGTCAATTTGAAGCTTTAAAAGTCTTTGTTTTAAATTCGGCTACAGCCATAACGCAATCACGAGATAAGCTATATTCTTTACAATTATTACTGAATAGCGGAATCGATATTCCGACTACCGGATTTGCCAATTCTCCGCTTGATACAGACAACTTAATTAAAATGGTTGGCGGATCACCACTAATTGTAAAATTATTAGAAGGAACGCAAGGAAAAGGCGTTGTCTTGGCCGAAACGAAAAAGGCGGCAGAAAGTGTAATCAATGCTTTTAAAAGTTTAAATGCCAATATATTAGTTCAAGAATTTATTAAGGAAGCTAACGGAAAAGATATTCGTTGTTTTGTAATTGACGGAAAAGTCGTTGCCGCAATTCAGCGCGAAGCGATGCCAGGCGAGTTTAGAGCTAATATTCACCTTGGCGGAACTGCATCTGTAATCAAAGTAACTGCCGAAGAGAAAAAAATAGCCATTAAAGCAGCAAAAGCAATGGATTTGAAAGTTGCTGGAGTTGATATTATCCGTTCGTCTAAAGGTCCGTTATTGCTTGAAGTAAACTCTTCTCCAGGTTTGGAAGGAATTGAAGGTGCAACTAATAAAGATGTGGCAGGAGAAATGATTAGAGCTATTGAGAAAAATTTTAAATTATAATTAAGTTCATTTAAACTTAATTTCCCATAAATAATTTAGAAGCTTTGCCGAACTTTAAAACTTGGCAAAGCTTTTTTATTTAACTTTAAAATAAAAAACATGACTTTTCCTTATTTAGATATAATTATTCGGAGTGTTGCCGTTTATTTCTTCATGACAATTGCTTTACGCGTATTCGGCAAAAAAGAACTTTCACAATTAAATACTGCCGACATTATTTTGATTTTATTAATAAGCAACTCTGTTCAGAATGCAATGGTTGGTCCTGACACCAGTCTTATTGGAGGTCTAGTCGCAGCTTTAGTTTTGTTTACCATAAACTTTGCTATCAAAAAACTGACAAAGAGATTCAAAACCCTCGGCGACTTATTGCTCGACAAACCAGAAATATTAATTCACGACGGTGTGTTAGATTTTAAAACTTTGAGCCGATTAGATGTTTCGCACGAAGAATTAAAAGAAGCTGCGCGTGAACATGGTTTAGAACATTTAACTGATATTAAACTCGCCATGCTTGAAATTGACGGCACCATAAGCATCATTTCTAAAGATCAAAAACACCTTAAACAGACACATTACAAACGCAAGCATAACCATAAAAACCTTCAAAAATTTTAATCGCAAAAAAAAATTATCTTTTATTTTTAAATGAACTTTTTGACTTTCCATAAAAAGATAGAAGTAAATCTTCATTTGCAAACTTTCCATCAAGATCATACTGTAAAGGAGTTTTTACCAGTAATGTACTAAAATTCCCTTCCACATCAATATAAATCTTTTTCATGTTGTAACTTTCAGAAGTTAAAAAACAGTCATTAATTACAAATAGCAATTTCTTCCGTGAAGACTTTTCAATTCCTATCATATCAGTAACTTTAACTATTACCAAGATCGTATCATTTCTTTCTACTGAATAATATTTTAACTTACCTGTATCTATCCCTTTTAAAGACCTGCTGATTGATTCTTTAATAAAATATGAAATTAAATCTGACTCTTCATTTGGACTACTCGTTACCTTCTTTTGATCTACTTGCAAACGAATTCTTCTTATATCATGTTCTTGGCAAGAAAACAATGAAAAAACAATAATTAAGCAATAGAATCTCGAACTTATAATATTTTTTATACTGAACATTCCTTTTGAAATTTGCTGTTGCTCAGAGCTGTTTCAATAACTTTTTCTAATGAAACATACCATGAATAATTGCGCAAATATCAATCTATAGAATACTAACAATTGCTAGTAAAAATTAAAAAAATGTTATTTGAAGACATTTTTTTATTAATCTGACCCAACAAAAAAGCCGATCTCAAATTGAAATCGGCTTTTTAAATATTTAGATAAAATGCAATTTACATCTCACATTTTACAATCATCATTTTACAATCATCATTTTATTACATAAATACACTTAGAATAAAATAAACCAAACCTGCCAAAATAGCCGAAATTGGAATAGTTAAGATCCAAGCCCAGATTAAACTTACCGTAACTCCCCATCTTACAGCAGAAACACGTTTAGTTAATCCAACACCAATGATAGATCCCGTAATGGTGTGCGTTGTACTTACTGGAATTTTTAAGTGTTCTGTAAAGTAAAGTGTCAAAGCACCTGCAGTTTCAGCAGCAACACCTTCAAACGAACTTACTTTAGTGATCTTAGAACCCATTGTTTTAACGATTTTCCATCCACCGCTCAAAGTTCCTGCAGCAATAGCAGAATAACACGCAAGAGGAATCCAACTTGGCATTACACCTTTAATACCTGCGTCATCGTTTGGAAGCACAACATCTAACCAAGCATCCATATGAACTCCTGGATTTGTATTAATATAAACCGCTACAGCAGCAGCGATAATACCCATTACTTTTTGAGAATCGTTTCCTCCGTGACCTAAACTAAATGCCGCAGAAGATAATAACTGCATTTTCTTTAAAGCAGCATCTGCCTGATGAAGATTCAAACTGCTGAATATTAAACAAAATGCGCTTACTGTTAAGATAATGAAGGCTACTAAGAACCATTTAATATTATGAGAATCGAATACAACGCTCCAGAAATGAGATTCGAAACGAGGTTTTCCGTGCTCTAGAATCTCTTCATAAGAAACCATTTGAACGTAAACAAACCAAATAGTTGCAAGCATTAAAGCAACAGTAAAGATTTTTGGTCCGATACTTTTACGTGAAGCATTTAATAACCAAATAGAAATTAAGTAAGATGCAATAACTCCTAAAAGCGGCGCTAATACAATAAAAGCAATAATAATGAGGACTCCCGAGGGCATTCCGCCATCTTTACCAGCCTTATACCAGCTTACAATTTCGTACCAGTAGTGAGTTGCTCCGTCTTCTCCAACATAACCAGAGAAACCATGAACGGCAATAGCGTGCGCTACAGCTGCTCCTGCGAAACCTCCAATTAAGGTATGCGAAGAACTTGAAGGGATTCCTAACCACCAAGTCAATAAATTCCAACAGATTGCTGCAATTACTCCGGCTAGGATAACAACAAGGTTAATTTCCATTGTGTGCGCTGTTTTGGCAACAGTATCCGCAACACCAAATCCAAAAACCCAATAAGCCAGAAAGTTAAAAAATGCTGCCCAGACAACCGCCTGAAAAGGTGTCAAAACCTTTGTTGCAACAACAGTCGCTATAGCATTTGCCGCATCATGAAAACCATTGATGTAATCAAAAATTAAGGCTAATACTATAATTAATATAAGTAGCGTCATAAAATTATAACTTCAGATTGAAAAATTGAATTAAGAATGTTTTACAGAAATAGATTCTAGTATGTTCGCAACACTCTTACATTTGTCTGTTGCTGATTCTAAAACAGATAACACCTCTTTATATTTAATGATATTTTTAGCGTCTGTTTCGTTTTCAAAAATTTCAAAAACTGCTTTGTTATATACGTTATCAGACTTGTTTTCTAGTTTGTTGATTCTAGCACAAGCGTCTTTAATAACTTTAAAATTTTGTAAGTTTCTCAACTCTTTTACCGCACTGTCAATGTTTTGACAAGCTTCAAGGTTGATTTCTGTCATCTTTCTGATAGATTTTGTAATCTTATCAACTTGATACAATCTCATACGGCTAGATGCACCATGAAGGTAATCGGCAACGTTGTCAATTGAAGTAATTAACGTGTGAATGTCTTCTCTATCAAATGGAGTAATAAAGTTTCTGCTTAACTCAAGGTTAGTCTGACGAGTAATGTCTTCTCCTTTTTGTTCTAATTCGTCAATCTTTTGAAAAAGAATTTCTCTTTCTTTTAATGGTAAATTTACAGCTTCGTGTAAGTTAGAAGCTAATTCAATTAAATTGCTAGAAGCCTCTTCAAAAAGTGGAAAGAATTTTTTGTCTTTCGGCACTAAAAATTGGAAAATACTGTTTATTGACATTGTTTTATTTTTGATAGTGCAAAATTACCTTCAATAACACGTTTCAGTGTTAAGCCATTGTTAACAAATCGTTTTCAATTTGAAAACTCTCAAGGAATAACACTGTGTTTTCTATGTCATTATGTAAGATCCTGTCTTCTTTTACCAAAGGCACAACTTCTCTATAACTATTTAAGAACATTTCGATAAAATCACTTGATTTTAGAGGCTCTCTATAAGCAATAGCCTGTGAAGCATTTAATAATTCAATTGCCAAAATGCGCTCTAAATTATCTAAAATACGTAAGGCTTTTGTTGCTCCATTTGCTCCCATGCTCACATGATCTTCCTGACCGTTGCTTGAAACAATGCTGTCGATACTCGCTGGAGTTGCCAATTGTTTGTTCTGACTGGCAATACTAGCAGCCGTATATTGCGGAATCATGAAACCTGAATTTAATCCTGGATTATCAACCAAAAATGCTGGAAGATTACGCAATCCTGAAATTAACTGATAGGTTCTTCTTTCTGAAATACTTCCTAATTCGGCCAAAGCAATTGCCATAAAATCTAAAGCTAAAGCTAAAGGCTGTCCGTGGAAATTTCCGCCAGAAATAATCTGATCGGCTTCTATAAATATATTTGGATTATCGGTAACTGAGTTGATTTCTGTTTTGAATACTTTGCGAACATAATCGATCGCATCTTTTGAAGCTCCGTGAACCTGTGGCATACAACGGAAAGAATACGGATCTTGAACGTGTTTCTTCTCTTGAGTAATGATTTCGCTTCCGTCCAAAAATTCTGTAATTCTTTGTGCCGTTACGATTTGTCCTTTGTGCGGACGTATATAATGTATCAATTCGTTGAATGGTTCAATTCTTCCATCAAAACCTTCCAAAGAAATGGTTCCGATTAAATCTGCCAAATACGAATATTTATACGCTTTAATTAAAATATGAGCTCCGTAAGCACTCATAAACTGCGTTCCGTTCAGTAAAGCCAAACCTTCTTTGGATTGAAGTACAATCGGTTCCCAGTTGAAATGCTTTAAAACCTCAGCAGAAGCCACTTTTTTTCCTTCAAACAATACAATTCCTTCTCCAATTAAAGGCAAAGACAAATGTGCCAGCGGCGCTAAATCTCCTGAAGCCCCAAGTGAACCTTGCGTATAAATAATAGGCAGAATATCATTATTGTAAAAGTCAACCAGACGTTGCAATGTGATTAACTGAATTCCAGAATGTCCGTAGCTTAAAGATTGGATTTTAAGCAAAAGCATCATTTTCACGATTTCCGTAGGAACTTCCTCTCCTGTTCCGCAGGCGTGCGACTTTACTAAATTCTCTTGAAGCTTAGATAAGTTTTCATTTGAGATTTTTACACTATATAAAGATCCAAAACCTGTATTGATTCCGTAAATTGGCGCCGTATGCGATGCCATTTTTTTATCTAAATAATCACGGCATTTCTGAACATTTACTTTAGCTTCTTCAGATAATTCAAGTATTTTATTTTGGCTTAAAATTTCTTGTAACGTTTCTAAAGTGATGGTTTCTGAACTTATATAATGGATCTCTCTCATGATGATTTTAAATTTTAAACGCCAAAATTCAACAAATCAATATTAAAAAGCAACATTTTATCACAATAATTAAAATTTCTATAAGAACTCTTAACATACATTTAATTGCTTTTCAAATCAAAATATCCAGCTATATCCCGTTTTTAAGTTCTTTTTGGGCTAAACATCAATCTCTTGCGCGGGTTAAATCTTAAAAAAACGCTGTCCTAAATATATTAAAACATCAATTTAACATCTGCAATTTTAACAAATACTCAATATTGATTTATAGAGATTTGAATTATTAAAATATTCGTAAAAAAGCCTTTTAAGTTTTTAACTCTTATAAAAAGCTGTACTTTTGAAAAATCAAAAATGAAAAGTAACAGCATAAAATATCAATCTACAATTATTACAGCTCAAACGAGAGTTGCAATTGCTGCTACCATTATTTCTACTACAACAACTACTACCCCTTAGGGGTATACATTTTTACATATCATCCTAGGTTACCTATACTTTTTTCTTGAAAGAAGAGAGTTATTGGATACATAAAAAACATTTACAAAGAAAAAAAAATAGTTGCAGTTTTCAGTTTCAGTTCGCAGTTGATAACCTTTGAACATTTGTTACTCAAAATCTTTGCACCTTATTAAAAAATATCAAACAAAATGAAAGTATTAAAATTTGGCGGAACTTCGGTTGCCAATGCTCAAAATATAAAACTCGTTCTCGAAATTGTTAACCAAAAAACAAAACAAGACCAATTAGTCGTTGTAGTTTCTGCCCTGAGCAAAGTGACTGATTTACTGCAATTGGCAGCGGCAAAAGCAGCTGCAAACGACGAAAGCTTTAGAGAAGTGGTTGCCGAAATCGAGAAAAAACACCTTGATACATTAAAAGAACTTATTCCGGTAAGCGAGCAAAGCAGTTTGTTGAGTCATGTAAAAAGAATCATTAACCATTTAGAGACTTTACTAGACGGATGTTTCTTATTAGGTGAATTATCTCCAAGAACTGCCGATACCATTTTGAGTTTTGGAGAATTGCTTTCTTCCTTTATCATTGCTCAGGCATTTCAGCAAACTGAAAAAGATGCGGTTTACAAAGACAGCCGTGAATTGATTAAAACGGATAGTAACTTCGGAAAAGCTGTGGTAAACTTTGAAGTTTCGAATCAGTTAATTCAGGAATATTTCGCTTCGAATAAATCAAAAATAAATATTCTTCCAGGATTTATTGCGCAAACTTTAGACGGAATCACTTCGACTTTAGGGCGCGGCGGATCTGATTATACTGCGGCCATTATCGCGGGAGCAATCGATGCTGAACAACTGGAAATCTGGACTGATGTAAACGGAATGTTTACTGCAAATCCAAAAATTGTAAAACAAGCACAGCCAATTGCAAACATTTCGTATCAGGAAGCGATGGAATTGTCGCATTTTGGTGCAAAAGTGTTGTATCCGCCAACCATTCAGCCTGTTTTAAGAAAAAATATTCCAATTTTAATCAAAAATACTTTTGAGCCAGAAGCTGAGGGAACTTTAATTTCTAGTCATGTTCAATCTAAAGATACTGTCGTTAAAGGAATCAGCCATATCGATCATATTTCGCTTCTTACACTTGAAGGTCCAGGAATGATTGGAGTTGCAGGTTCTTCTAGACGTTTGTTTGAAGTATTGTCTCAAGAAAAAATCAACGTAATTTTTATTACTCAGGCTTCTTCTGAGCATTCAATTTGTATCGGAATCTTGAATTCGGATGCTGATAATGCTGAAATTGCGATTAACAGAGCTTTTGAAATCGAAATTTCGCAGAACAAAATCGATCCTTGTTATGTAGAAAAAGATCTTTGCATTATTGCTTTGGTGGGTGAAAACATGAAAAACCACCAAGGTTTAAGCGGAAGAATGTTCTCGACTTTAGGAAAAAACAACGTAAACATTCGTGCCATTGCGCAAGGTGCTTCTGAGAGAAATATTTCGACTGTAATTAACGAAAGAGATGTTAAAAAAGCATTGAATACTTTACACGAAAACTTCTTTGAAGAAAACACAAAACAGCTGAACCTATTTGTAATGGGAGTTGGAAATGTGGGAGAAAAATTCATCGAACAGATCCACAATCAAAGAAAGTTCTTAAAAGATAATTTAAAGATTAATGTTCGCGTAATTGCTTTATCAAACTCAAGAAAAATGGTATTTGATGAAGACGGAATTTCATTAAAAAATTGGGATGCCGCTTTAAGCGAAGGTGAACCAGCGAGTATTGAAGAATTCATTAAAAAAGCCAAAGAATTGAATTTACGTAACAGTATTTTTGTAGATATTACTGCAAATGCAACGGTTTCTGAAGCTTACGAAAAGTTCTTAAAAGAAAGTATTGCAGTTGTAACTTGCAATAAAATTGCTTGTTCTTCTGCTTACGACAATTATAAAAAATTAAAAAGCTTATCTCGCCAATACAATGCTCCTTTCTTGTTTGAAACGAATGTTGGTGCGGGATTGCCAATTATTGATACAGTAAAAAATCTAATTGCATCTGGAGATAAAGTGCATAAAATTCAAGCGGTTTTATCTGGAAGTTTGAACTTTATTTTCAACAATTTTGACGAAAATAATTCTTTCCACGATGTGGTAAAAGAAGCGGGAGTTCAAGGTTTCACAGAACCAGATCCAAAAATTGACTTAAGCGGAATCGACGTAGCTCGTAAAATCCTGATTCTTATTCGCGAAAGCGGTTACGAAATGGATATTGACGCCATTGCAAACGAATCGTTCCTGCCAGCAGAGTGTTTAGCAACAACAAACAACGAAGACTTTTTCGCATCGTTAATCAAACACGCTGCTCATTTTGAAGGTATTTATAAAGAAGCTTTAGCCAAAGATTCAAGATTGAAATACGTTGCGCAATTCGAAAACGGAAAAGCAAGCGTAGGTCTGCAATTCATTCCAAAAGATCATCCTTTCTACAACCTAGAAGGAAAAGATAATATCGTATTGTTCTACACAGATCGTTACGTAGATCAGCCTTTATTGATCAAAGGAGCCGGTGCAGGAGCAGCAGTAACAGCTTCGGGAATTTTTGCAGATGTAATTAGAATAGGGAATATTTAAAGGTGCTAAGGTTCTAAGATGCTAAGGTTCTGAGTTTTTTTCAAAACTAATCTTAGCCTCTTAGAATCTCGAAACCTTAGAAACTAAAAAATAAAAAGTTGCTATAGAAACCTTAGAATCTTAGCATCTTAGAACCTCAGAACCTTAGAAATGGAAATTAAACTTTTTTGCCCAGCAACTATTGCCAACCTCTCATGCGGATTTGACGTACTCGGACTTTGCTTAGACAATGCGGGCGATGAAATGATTGTTCGAAAAGTCGATCAAAAAGGAGTTCGAATCACTAAAATTGTAGGTGCCGATTTGCCTTTGGAAACCGAGAAAAACGTTTCTGGAGTTGCGGCTTTGGCAATGTTAGAAACTTTAGATGAATTAGATTTTGGATTTGAAATCGAAATTTATAAAAATATAAAAGCCGGAAGCGGAATCGGAAGCAGTGCTGCAAGTTCTGCCGGAGCGGTTTTCGGAATTAATGAATTATTAGGAAGACCATATTCTCGTAAAGATTTAGTTCAGTTTGCGATGCAAGGCGAGAAACTGGCCAGCGGAAACGCGCATGCCGACAACGTTGCTCCTGCCCTTTTAGGCGGATTTACTTTAGTAAGAAGTTATGCACCACTTGATATTATCAGAATTGATAGTCCAGAGGAATTGTACGCAACAGTGGTTCATCCGCAAATTGAATTGAAAACATCTGACGCTCGTTCGGTTTTAAAACAAAATGTTTCCCTAAAAAGCGCCATTATGCAATGGGGAAATGTGGGCGGATTAGTTGCAGGTCTTTACACTAAAGATTACGAATTAATCGGGCGTTCGCTTCATGACGAAATTGTTGAGCCTTTAAGAAGTGTTTTAATTCCAGGTTTTGATCAAATTAAACAAACGGCTTACGAAAACGGCGCTTTAGGTTCTGGAATTTCAGGTTCTGGCCCGTCAATTTTCGCTTTAAGCAGAGGAAAAGAAACCGCCGACCAAATCGCAAAAGCCATGAGCGACGTTTACGAAAAAATGAATTTACCGTATGAGATTCATGTTTCGAAGATAAATCCTGATGGTGTAAGAATTTTGTAGAAGAGTATTAAGTACAAAGAATTAAGTATTAAGACAAAGTTTGTCAGGCTGAGCCCTTCGTTCCTCAGGATAAACTCCGTCGAAGCCCACGCAAAGTATAGACACAATACATAACCTTGCAGTTTGTCATAACCGCACAGTTTGTCATCCTGAGGAACGAAGGATCACACGAGAAGCTCGACAAAGATTGGATTAACGTTGCGGAGTTACTTACGAAGATTTGCTTCGCCTGTTCGCTAACGCTCGGGTCTCCTAACGTCGAAATGACAAAAATGCTTAAAAATAACTATTGAAATAAAAAAACAATTTAAATAACCACAAAGCTTTGCGAACTCTGCGTTTTCAAAAGAAACCAATTCCTTGCGCTCTTTGCGGTTAAAAACACAAACCATTGGATTTTGGAATTTTAGCATTGGTATTTACTCTCCAAAAAATCTAAAATCTAAAATCTAAAATCTAAAATCTAAAATTTAGAAATGAAATACTACAGTTTAAACCATAATGCCCCAAAAGTTTCTTTTCAAGAAGCTGTTATACAAGGATTAGCAACTGACAAAGGATTATATTTCCCAAAAAGCATAACACCGCTTGATCCTTCATTTTTTGATAAAATCGAAAGTTTAAGCCACGAAGAAATTGCTTTTGAAGCGATAAAACAATTTGTTGGTGACGAAATACCTGCAGAAAAACTAAAAGAAATCATTGCCGAAACTTTAGTTTTTGATTTTCCGGTTGTGAAAGTCGAAGACGGAATCTATTCGCTAGAATTATTTCACGGACCAACAATGGCATTTAAAGACGTTGGAGCACGATTTATGTCACGCTGTCTGGGCTATTTCAATAAAGATAAAAAAGACGCTAAAAACACGGTTTTAGTAGCCACTTCTGGAGACACAGGTGGAGCTGTTGCCAGCGGATTTCTAGGCGTTGACGGCGTTGATGTTGTTATTTTATATCCGTCAGGAAAAGTGAGCGATATTCAGGAAAAACAATTGACTACTTTAGGGCAAAACATTAAAGCGCTTGAAGTAGACGGTGTTTTTGACGATTGTCAGGATATGGTGAAAAAAGCGTTTTTAGATGAAACTTTAGCGCACAAAAACCTGACTTCGGCAAATTCTATTAATATTGCGCGCTGGTTACCGCAAATGTTTTATTTCTTCTTTGCTTACAAAGCGTTGAAAAGCCAAAACAAACCTTTAGTTTTCTCTTGCCCAAGCGGAAACTTCGGGAATATCTGCGCTGGAATTATGGCAAAGAAATTAGGTTTGCCAATTGAACATTTCGTTGCTTCTACAAACGTAAACGACACCGTGCCAAGATTCTTAGAAAACGGAAAATACGACCCGAAACCTTCTAAAGCCACAATCTCTAACGCCATGGACGTTGGAAACCCAAGTAACTTTATTAGAATTCAGGAATTATACAATAACGACTTAAAAGCTTTCGAAAAAGACTTTTCTTCTTATAGTTATACTGACGAAGAAACGCTTGAAGCGCTAAAGAAAATCTACAATACAGACGGTTACATTGCAGAACCGCACGGTGCTGTTGGTTATTTAGGTTTGAAAAAAGAACTAGAAAAACACCCGAACGCTATTGGTATTTTCTTAGAAACAGCACATCCTATTAAATTCTTAGATGTAGTTGAACCTGCTTTGGGAATTACGCTTCCAATTCCAACACAAATTGAAAGTGTTATGAATGAGGATAAAGTTAGTGTGAAGATTAAGACTTATGAGGAATTGAAGGCGTTTTTGGGGTAAATATTTGTTTTCTTTATAAATTTTATATGCCACTAATTACACAGATTTATTTTGATGTAATTAGTGGTCTTTTTATTTATAAATGGAATTAGTTTTTTGTAAGTAAAATTATTATGTTTGATAAAAATAAAAAGAATTACATGAAAATTTACTCAATTTTTTAAATTATTTACTCATTATTAATCAAAATTTTTAACTAAAAAGATAGATGGATTATACTCAAAAATTAAGAATAAAAACTGCTATGATCGTATATGAACTTGAGCTATCTTTAGGTAATTACATCATGGATAATGAGCAAATAAATACAATTCCTGAAACTTCTTTTGATTCTATTGTTGAAAGAGAAAAAAGTAGAGGAAATGAAATTAGCAAAGGAGATTTTAATTTAATAATTGAAGCAAGTTATCTTGATGAAATTTTCAATTTTGCAATAAATATAACTGAAGGAACCAGTTTAAATTTACATATGATTGAATTAAAGCAACTTTGCTCTATTTTAGGAATATTTAATATACGAAACGCGGTAAGTCATCCTAACAGACCCTTCCCTGATTCATATTGGTTTAGAGCAGCCACAATTGCTAGTGATCCTCTAATTGAGAAACTAAATTTAACTTCTGTTCGAAATGCTTTAAATTCTGCGATTGAGGAAAACTTAAATATACCTCCTGATGAGTGGTTAGATAATGTTAATTGGGCCATCCCAAATACCCTTCCTTCTTCCTTCGATCATGAAATTACAGGTTTATTAGGAAGAGATAAAGAATTTAAAGATTTAGAAAGTGTGTTATCTAAGCAGAGAAACAATCTAATTGCTATTGTGGCACCAGGTGGGATTGGTAAAACTGCTTTAGTTTTACAATATTTAAAAGATTTAAGTCTTAGTCCTGCATGGTCTTCAAAATTAAGTTCTATCATATTTTGCACGCTTAAAAATGAAAAATTAACAGTAAATGGTATAGAAGCTATTGATGCATTAAATGGTATTGAACAGATAAAAGAATCAATCTTAAAGGATTTAAAAAAAATTTATTCAAAATTTCAACTTAATTCATTTGAAGATGCTCAAGAAAAATTAGAAGATGAAAAAATCTTAATTTGTATTGATAACTTAGAAACCTTGTTAATTGATTCTCAAAAAGAATTTATAGAATTTAACCAATCACTACCTTTAAAATGGAGAGTTTTAGTAACAAGCAGAATATCAATCGATTCCGCAACAACTGTTCCTATTGAGCCTTTGGTTAAAAGACATGCAGTTAATTTAAGTAGAAATTATCTTAAAAAAAGAGGAGTTGTCGATTTCAAACTTGAAGATTTAGAAAAGATCGCAGATACTGCTAATAATAATCCTTTAGCGATTCGTTTAACAATTGATTTGTACTTAAAAGGTGGCGATATCTCGCACTCCATAAACAAATCTCAAAAGGATATTGCATCATTCTCTTACAAAAATCTAATTGAATCATTAAAATCCACTTCAATAACAATTTTGGAAGCTATTTACGCTATAGGAAATCCAAATAAATCAGATTTAATGGATTTCATTGGTATAAGTAAAGATGAAATTATTGAATCAATTAATGAATTAGCTAAAACTAGTTTAATTATTCGTAGTACTGATGAATTCGGTAATGATTCATATAAATTAAGCGATTCAATTCGAGATCTACTTTTAACTAATCCTAAAAATATCGAGGTTAGAAATAATATAACCGAAGACATAAAAAGACGAAAAAGTAAAATATTAGAACAATCGACAAGAATTAAACAATTAGGATTATCGGAATTTGATGATGAGTATATTCCTGAAAACATTGATAGTTCAACATATAGCCTCATAGCTGATCTTAACAAATGCATAGGAAAAACAGATGGTCAATTCTCTAATCATCCTGAATTAATAGCAATTAAAGATAGATTCAATGAAATAATTAGATATAAAAACAATGATGCTTTAATTTTATTTCATTTTTCAAGGATATTTAAAGCTCTTAAAGATACTCCTAATGAATTGAACTATCTTTTAAAAGCTGACTATTTCCTTTCAGATTCTCCCCGAATAAAACTAGCAATTGCAATCAGATATTTTCAAAACAATGACTATGAAGATGCAGTACCATATTTTGAATACTTACTTGATCACAATTTTCATAATCCAAATACAGCAAATAAAAAATTTAGTTTTACAGTAATTAAACTTTATTATTTATCACTAATTTATTTGGGCGAATATGACAAAATTATAGATAAGACAAGTAATTGGAAATCTGAAGATTTTTGGTCTGGCATTCTTGGTATTTCTAGAGCGACAGCCCTTAAAAGAAAAATAGAACATAAATATAATTCTTCTGAAAGTATAGAAAATATCATTATTGAAATTCTAAATATTTTTCATCATATTTTTACAAGTGAAACTTATTTTGAAACAGCGTGTGTTGAATCAAATAAAATTATTAAAGAATTAATTTTTATAATTAATCCTTCATATAAATATTCAAACAATATTATAAATATCTATTTAAATTTTGTGTCTATTCATTATTTTAACATCATTTCGAAGCTAAGGAACGAAACGATTAATAGTCCTGAAAATCAAGAATTTATAACTAAACTATATAACTGCGAGATAAAAGACAATCCTATACATAGTGTAAAATGGTTTATTTCAGATAAAACAGAAAATGTTTATGATAAGGAACATATTGAGGAATTAGTTGCCGATGGTTATGAAATTGTAAAAGTTTATCACATTCCTGAAGATAAAGGATATGGGATGTCAACTTTTATGTTTGCTAAAAATGATAATAATAAAGAATTCTATCTTTCTGTAAATAACTTTGAAGAAGGCTGGAACAGATGGGGTTATATCAAGGAAGGAAACTCTTTAGCAATAAAATTTATCGATTTAAATATTCCAGGTAAACCAAATGCTGCTACTGAGATTATAGAAATTGATCAATATTAAAATATATTTTTGAAACAATCTACCCCGCTCTACGAAGTATTACGATCGCTGTGCGAAGTCTCCCGACTTCGTACCCGCTCCTAATATCCGTTTTAATGTATTGTAATTTGCTTTGTGGTTAATTGGAACGGGTACGAAGTCGGGAGACTTCGCACAGCATAAGAAAAAAGCATAAAAAAAGATCTTTATTAAGATCTCTTTTTTACAATTAATATATGTTTAAAAACGTTTATTTCCCATTCAATAATTTCTCCAAATACTCAACTTTATCTTTTTCAGCTTGCACCAAACGTTCGTAAAGTTCAACAACTTTATCTAAAGGATTAAAAGTACAATTGCAATTGTAAACTGCACTTTGATCTTGAAAAGTATTTCCAATAATATTAAAAACCGCTTCTTCCGAAAAGTTCTTAATTGCTTCAACAGAAACACCAAGAGCTTTTGCTATCTCACTTAGTCTTGGTTCTTCAACCGTTTCGCTGTTTTCAATATTCGAAACCATCTGCTGACTTATCCCTAAAGCCAGTGCCAGTGCATCCTGCTTCATATCTTTAAGCTCTCTGATACGGCTTATATTTCTGCCGATATGTTTTGGTTTTGTTGCTGTACTCATAATTCAAAGATATTTAAAATTCTTAAGGAAAAATAGATTTTTGTAAAAAACTAAGTCCATTTGTGATATACAAACGTAAATATTTTTGTAACTCAAAATCTCTGGCTTACTTGCCGCTAATCATACAAAAGTAAGATTTTTACATCAATTAAAACTATAAGCCATGACAGAATCAAGTAAATTATCAATAACCGATTTTTTAGAATTTGCAGCCAGAGTTAACTATTTTACACAATTAAAACCCAGTAAAAAGAACAGAAACTCTTTTAAAACCAAAATGACGATATCGTGTTACAACGAATTAATGCAAACCATTATTTCGCTATTAAGAACAAGTATTAACACGCTTCAACAGGAAGATTCTAAAACTGCCATTGATGTTATGCTTCTTCTTGAAATCGCGATACAGCTTTTGCCTTCTGATGAAATGGAATTGTTGGATGAGTTGTATAAAGTGCTTCATGACTAACACTAGCAGACAATTTTGCAAGATCGATCACGGAACACCGTTATTAATAAAAGTTGCTCCGATAGCGCGGATTATAAGGATTTTTTAATTTAATCAGTGTAAACCCGTTCTACGAAGTATTACAATCGCTGTGCGTAGTCTCCCGACTTCGCACCCGTTCCAATTAGCCACAACGCAAATTACAATATATTGGAACGGAATATAGAAGCGTGTACGAAGTTACGAGACTTCGCACAGCATGAGTTTCGGTAAAAAAAGAAAGCTGTTTTTGTAAGATACTATTTTCATAATTTCTATATTAGCCAGCTCTAGAATAATTACCAATTATTAATCTTATCCTAAAATGGCAGTTTGGCAATACCTTTTAATCGTAGTTCCTAAAGATTCTATTGATAGCAATTACGAATGTATATTTAAAAATAACAAAACAAAATTTCTACCAGAGACTGATGTTTTTTGGAAAAATTTTAATGGTGACATTTCTTCAATCATTTCAGAGCTTGATCAAATTATTCCAAAGGCAAATTGGGGGAATGATACTTATTTGAATTGGAAAGGAAATGGAAATGATGAGGAAGATAATGATGCTTGTATTTGTTTAATCGATGATAAAGCAAAAATTGAAAGTTTTCAATTTCGAATTGATCTTAGAAAATCTTCCAACATTACAGAAGTTTTGCAATCCGTTTTAGATCTCTGCAAAAAAAATCAATTGATTTTAATTGACTTGAAGGGAGAAATTTTCCAACCAAATTTACACGATATTTTCAAAAGTATTAAAGCCTCGAATGCTACAAGATTTTTAAATGATCCAATACAATTTTTTGAAGATTTAAGTAAAAATAATACAGATGAAACCAGAGCATAAACTTATCCTTGAGTTACTTGAATCTTATTTGGAAAAAAATCCAACTCAGAGATTTGGACAGGCATTGTTCAATCTTAATATTAATGAATTTCAGAAAACTAC
Organism: Flavobacterium sp. CFBP9031; assembly: GCF_034044945.1. Classification (NCBI taxonomy): domain Bacteria; kingdom Pseudomonadati; phylum Bacteroidota; class Flavobacteriia; order Flavobacteriales; family Flavobacteriaceae; genus Flavobacterium; species Flavobacterium sp. CFBP9031. The sequence continues at coordinate 60,746 of NZ_JAXCWF010000002.1, read as the reverse complement.
TGATCCTAGAAATCCAAGTTATAATATTAGAGATATTCATGGGGACAATGATTTAGATATTATTGAACGAATCAAAAATCGTTTAGATTTGATTGAATCACAGAAAAATAATTAGTTCTTCTTTGTTCCCAACAAATACAAAATCTTTGCGGGTCCAGATTTTACTTTTCCAACTTCCCAATTAAAACTTTCTTTATTATTTAATTTAGAAATCAATTCGTTCATTTCTTCAACAGAATAGGTTCTTAAAGAAGAAACCACACCATCCCACAAAACCAAAATGGGCACAATTGGAATCAGATACGTAAAAATAATTCTGCCAATTTTAAAAGGTCTAATAAAAGGCGTTGTCAGCAAAACAGAAATCGGCGACAGTATCATCGCTACAATACTCGGAACGCTCCTCTCCTGCCCTTCAAAAATCGCGATGGAACTATTACTATCAATCGCATTTTGCAGAATCTTCTGTGCATCTTTGGGTTTAAAATGATGAAAGGATAAAAATTGCGTTCGGAGTCCTTTTAGGTTTTCAGGAACGTTTCTGGCATCAACAGAGGTTTTTACAAAATCGAAATTATCGGCTTGTTTTTGTGTATGTTCGAATGCGGGAATATTGGGAAAATAATCGGTCAGCAGAATTTTTAAATCGGGATTGTTTTTTCGCAATTCGTTATTCAGCCAAATCAGTCCGCCACCGCCACCTGATGCGAGATCAATAATTTGATTGGTTTGGGTTTCTTTTAAAGCTTTTTCAATTATAGGAACAATGCCTTTATACATGGCTGTTTTATTCGAAAGAAACTGCAAAAAATCGGTCATGTAATTTCTAATAAACTCTGGAAGCCATTGCTGGTCTTCGAACTCAAATAAATGTATTCTGCCCATACTTTATTGATTTTGTGATCTATACAAATTTCAAGAATTTTTATTTAAATATTTCCCTACATTTAATAAATTTTTGAAAGTAAAAAGAATATAATCGTACATAAAAACTTAAATAAAAATGGAAGGATTTTTTGTAATTATATTAATCATGCAAATGTTATCTTACGGAGTAGTTGACTTTTATAAAATAAAATATGGCCGTCTTACCGTCCTATCTATTTTTCTAATGCTTTTTTTATTTGTTTTTCCTCTTCATTTTCAAATTGTAGATGAAACCAAAAATTCATTTTTTTGTTTATACAATGCCTTTGCCTATTTTGAAATCTATTGGAACATTGGTTTGGTATTAGTTTTAACATCTCATTTAACCTATTGTTATTTGATAAATCGCAAACAAAAGAATATTAAACGATAATTGAACCGAAAGACATTTTCTAATGTAATTTTGTTTCTCCAGTTAACGCTGGTGACAATTCATATATTTTCCAATTAAAACTGGAAATCATTTCTATTTATAATACAGATTAACATGATTACAAAAGCAACAATCGAAGACATTCCCGCATTAACCATCTTAATAAACTCCGCTTACAGAGGCGAAACCTCAAAAAAAGGCTGGACAACCGAAGCGCATTTACTAGAAGGAAAAAGAACCGACGAACAAGAAATGACCGAAATCTTTCTTGATCCAAAAAATACGATTCTGAAATTTACAGAGAATGACAAGATTATCGGTTCGGTTTTATTGGTCGAAAAAGTGCATCAATTGTATTTAGGAATGCTGACGGTTTCGCCAGAACTTCAAAACAGCGGCATCGGGAAAAAACTGTTGGCAGAAGCCGAAAATCATGCAAAATCTTTGGGATTATCGAGTATCATTATGACGGTTATTTCGGTTCGCGAAGAGCTTGTAGCGTGGTACAAACGTCATGGTTATGTAGATACTGGAAAACGTGAGGCTTTCCCTGAAAGTGAAATTCATGTTACAGTTTCTGAAGTTCCTTTGGAGTTTATTTATTTGGAGAAAGTGTTGTAGGGTTATACCGCAAAGATTCGCAAAGAATTACGCAGAGATTCGCTATTTTTTTTTAAATCTCGCAATCCCGATAGCTATCGGGAGCAGAGACGCGAAGTTTTTTTTATACGGTTTGTCTTCCTGAGCGAAGTCGAAGGATCGCCAAGCTATTCAGCAAAGTTTTTTTCTTTGTCGAGCTACTTATAATCATTCGACTTCGCTCAGGAGGACAAAAAATGAGGCTAAATTATTAAAATATTCAATAAATGAACATACAGCTTTTCTCTAAAAAAAACACTAAACCCTCTATTTGGAGTGGCGGATTGACATACGAATATATGATCTTTCCAAAAACAGCCATTTATGCCGGTAGAGATTTTGGTTTTAGAATAAGCAGTGCTACAATAGAGGAAGTGTCTTCAGAGTTTACCAAATTTAAAGGCTATTATCGATACCTGGTTATGCTTGATAAAGACTTAAAAGTTGAGGTAAACAAAGAAAAGAAAACATACAAGAAATATGAAATCATGGAATTTAACTCCGATGATAATGTGACTTCTTATACAAAAGGCACTGATTTTAATTGGATGGTTTCTGAAAAAATATCCCATCATAAACTGGAAGTAACTAATAGTAATCAGAATTGTAATGCTGACGTAGTAATTTTATTTTCTTTGCGTTCAACAGTTATTACAATTGATGAGAAACCATATAATCTAGAACCTTATGATTTATTGGTTATTGAAAATGAAGAAAAAGAAAATATAATGCTTCATTTTTCTAATGAATGCTTGTTTGGGATATTGGATTTTTAATTCTTTGTTTTTAAGTCGTTTTGCCGCGAAGACACAAAGGCGGGAAGTTTTTTAATCTCGCAAAGACGCAGAGATTTTCACGCAGATTTAAAAAGATTTAAGCAGATTTAAAATAGATCATTTATTAAATTACATCTGCCTTAATCTGCAAAATCTGCGTGAAACAAAAATCATTTTAATCTCTTTAATCTGTGGCAAATTCCTAGACGCACCGCAGTGCGTCTCTCCAGAAAAACCTTTGTCACTTTGAATCTCTGCAACTTTGAACCTCAAAAACTAAGAAACTGTTCTTTTTATCTTCGAAAGAAACTCGTGCGAAACACCCAAATACGACGAAAGATTCTTATTATTTATAGAACTTACCTTTTGCGGATAACGCTCTTTAAAATCAAGATAACGCTGTTTTGAGGTTTTGTTGAGCACATCTAAAAGCCGCTGCTGAATGGCAACATTGGCTCGTTCGATCATCAGGACATGAAACTTAATAAGTTTCGGAATTACAGCAAACAAATACGCTTTTTGCATTTTATTGATGACCACTATTTCACTGTCTTCAATGGCTTTAATGTTGTACGTTGTGGGCTTTTGGTGGTAGAAACTTTCTAGATCACACATCCATTCATTTTCGAAAGAGAAGAAAATAACCGTTTCTGTTCCGTTTTCGTTTAGAATGTAGGTTTTAAATGATCCTTTTAAAATGAATCCCTCATAACTATTCTGAGAATTTTGAATTTGCAAAAACTGATTCTTTTTCAGCTTTATCAATTCGGCTTTAGAGACAATAATGTCCCATTCTTCATCCGTGAGCGGAATTTTCCTTTCAATGTTTTTTCTTAGTAGGTTGTACATTTTTTTGTGGTTTTTGTTTAAGGAATAAGTTTGTTATCGCTTCATCATTAATTAGGGGCTTAACCAATGTAATCGATTACGTAAAAATACGCTATTTGTGCATTTTTGTAAATTTACAAGTGTTAAAAAAACACATTTCGTAGATTTTTTTGTAAAAGTTTGAACTTGTTCAACTTTTTTCCTACAAATAATACTGAGTTTTGCCCTGTTAAACTTTTTTTAAATAACCAAACTTATTATGAACTTAAAATCAAAACTTTCAATGTTCGCTGCAGCATTGATCTTCGGATTTACAGCATGTAATTCTGAAGAAATCGCTTCAAACACAGAAGCAGGGATTCAAAGCAATGAAACAACCGTTGAAACAGCTGCAACCAACCCAACGGGTAAAATCGGAAACTGCGCTGAGGTTCCAGGATGGGCTTCTCAAAACGGAGGTACAACTGGTGGTGGCTCTGCTGCTGAAACTACAGTTACTACTTATGCTCAATTGAAAGCGGCTATTGAGAACACTTCTGTAAAAGTGATTAAAGTCTCTGGAACGATCACAATTACAACAAGATTGTCTTTTCAAGATCAAACTGGAAAAACAATTTATGGAGCAAGTGGAGCAAAATTGGTTTCGACAAATCAAACCAAAGATGGTTCTGGAATCATCAACATTAAAAGATGTAAAAACATCATCATCAGAAACTTGATTTTTGAAGGTCCAGGCGCTTATGACACTGACGGATGGGATAATGCAATCCTTGACGAATGTACAAACGTTTGGGTAGATCACTGCGAATTTAGAGATGGTGTTGATGGAAACTTCGACATCAAAAACAAATCTGATTATATCTCGGTTACGTATTCTAAATTCCACTACCTAAAACCTCCAAAAGCAGGTGGATCTGGTGGATCAGATGACCATAGATATTCAAATTTAATTGGTTCAAGTGATGGTGCAACTGGTGATCGCGGTAAATTGAGAATTACTTTTGCAAGATGCTGGTGGGCTCCAGGCTGTAAAGAAAGAATGCCAAGAGTTCGTTTTGGAAAAGTGCATATTGTAAACAGTTTATTTAACAGCACCGTAAGCAACAAATGTGTTGCAGCAGGTTTTGAAGCTAATATTCGCGTAGAAAGCAATGTTTTTGAAGGTGTAAAAAATCCAATCGATTTAATGTCTGGTTTTACTGCCGTTACTTCTACTGATAACGTATTTACAAATGTAACAGGAACTCAGGCTGGAAGCGGTACTGCTTTTACTCCGCCTTACTCCATCGTAAAATTGGCTAAAACTGCGGTTAAAGCTGATATTTCTGCAAATGCAGGACCTACTTTAGGTGGGAATGTTTGTGGCTCTTTTTAAATTGAATTAGAATAAAAAGTAAGTTAGTTTTTAGTTAGAACCACGGATTGCATTTATTGCAATTCGTGGTTTTTTATTTATTTGCCACGAAGGCACGAAGACACTAAGTTTTTTTAATCTCGCAAAGTCGCAGAGTCGCTAAGTTTTTTTTTAATCTCGTAATCCTAATAATTGTTTGCAGGGAAGATGAAAAGATTTTTCACGCAGATTTAAAAAGATTGAAGCAGATTTAAAATTAGATATTTATAAATTAAATCTGCCTGAATCTGCAAAATCTGCGTGAAACAAAAATCATTTTAATCCTATTAATCTGTGGCTAAAAATCTTATGTTGCACACTACAACACATCTCTACAGAAAACCTTAGCATCTTAGAACCTCAGTACCTTTTTTAAAGCACCAACTCCTCAAACAAGCGCTGAATGGTTTTCTCCAAATCCTGACTCAAACCCGGATGAGGTCTTGAAGTTTGAATGGCCGAACTTCTAATTGCGGTTAACCATCTAAAACGCTCTGGAATCTCAAACTCAGCAATTGGACCGCCGTCTTTTGCTCCGTTGGCGATTTTTACTAAAGAAGTCAGGTTACATTCTAATTGTTCGATGTCAAAATCAGAAGAAAGGGCTTGTATTTTTTCTTTATTTAAATGAAAAAGAACCTTTATAAATTTGGCTTTTTTGCAAAACAAAATGATTCCGATATTCAGGAATTCTTCGCGTTCTACCCTTGGCACAACACGAATCACAGCATATTCGTATAAGTGATTATCTTGCATTTTGAGCCTGATTTACAAATATTTCTGAATTCTCTAATCTTGTTTTTAAAAACTGCAAATAAACATTTCGCAATCCTTCAGGAGTTTCGTCTGCATCTTCCCATTGCAGCCAGTCTAACGGAATCGTATTTACAATTTCTTCTAAAATTTCTGGCGTAAGAATCGCTTTAAACTCGGCATCAACTTCTTTTAAAAGTGAAGCCTGTGGCAATAAAACGTGATCTTTTATCAGCGCAAACGGACTTTTAGCATGCTGTTCCCAATTGTTCCAAGAATGATGAAAATACAAACATGCACCGTGATCAATCAGCCATAATTCTTTATGCCAAATCAGCATATTGGTATTTTTGAAAGTTCTATCTACGTTTGTAATATAAGCGTCTAGCCAAACAATCTGTGAAGCCAATTTAGCATCGACAGTGGTCACAGCAGGATCAAAAGTTATAGCGCCAGATAAGAAATGAAGCGCTAAGTTTAATCCCTGACTTCCTTGCAGTAAATCCTGAATTTCTTCATCGGCTTCGGTTCTTCCGAAAGCTTCGTCAAGATTAGCGAATACTAATTCTGGCAATTGTAATTTTAAGGCTTTTGCTATTTGTCCGCCAACTAATTCGGCTATAAGGGCTTTTACGCCGTGTCCGGCTCCTCTAAATTTTAATACGTATTTAAAATCGTCATCGGCTTCTGCCAAAGCGGGTAAAGAACCGCCTTCGCGCAGTGGCGTTATATATCGCATGACGTTTACCGTTCTGAGATCGAAGTTTTTCATTTTTTTTAAGATTCAAAGATGCTAAGAAACTGAGTTGCTAAGTTTCTAATCTTTGATATTACAAACTTAATGATTTTTGATTTTAGATTTTTCCTTTCACGCAGATTCAAAAAGATTTGAGCAGATCTTGGCAGATTTACTCTCATTTTTTGTCATCCTGAGGAACGAAGGATCGCACTAGGAGCTCGACAAAGATTGGCGAATACTTTATGTTACTGCGCGGAGTTTCTTGTGTGATCCTTCGTTCCTCAGGATGACAAAACGTACAGCTAATTATCAAATTGACTAATTCTCTAATTTTCTAATTCAAGAAAAGCTTTTCCTAAGTACTTAATAATAGTAGAAGCTGTAAAAGACTCATAACCTGTTTTGGACAAAGCTAAATCGGCTGTTAGTCCGTGGAGGTAGACACCAAATTTTGAGGCGTATTTGGGTTCGTAGCCTTGTGCTAGAAGACTGGTGAGGATTCCGGTTAAAGTGTCGCCGCTTCCCGCTGTTGCTAAAGCTGCGTTTCCTGTTGTGTTTTCGTAAACCGAAGTTCTATTGATAATGTAGGTTGGTGCGCCTTTCATAACTACAATGACTTTATATTTTTCTGAAAAAGCGATTGTTTTTTGAAATTTCTCAGCTTCTGAATTCCATTTTCCAATCAAACGTTCTAATTCTTTTGGGTGGGGTGTCAGAATCGTGTCTTCTGGAACTAATTCTAACCAAGATAAATTTTCTGAAATAATATTCAACGCATCTGCATCGAGAACTAAAGGGGCTTTATTGACTCTTAAAAACTCAAATAAAGCTTTTTGTGTTCCGAGCTCCTTTCCTATTCCTGGGCCAATTCCAACTGCTTGCGGAATTAATGGCAGGTGAATATTGGTTATAAAATTCACATTTTCATCAGTTGCCACCATCACTTCTGGAATGGAAATTTGAAGTATTTGATAACCGCATTTGGGTACAAAAGTTGTTACGAGTCCGCAGCCTGTTTTTAGGCAGGATTTTGAAGCTAAAACCGCTGCTCCTATTTTGCCATAACTTCCGGCAATAATCACCGCATGACCTTGTGTTCCTTTATGTGCTTTGGAATCTATTGGTTTGTATAATTTCAGAATCTCTTCTTTTGTAATTAAATACGATGATTTCATTTGAATACTTTTATATAATAAAATTACATAAAAAATCGAAATCATGATTGTTCTTTTGAAACTGTTAGCCCTAGCCCTGATTACTTCACCATATTTTTATTTTTTATAGGAGTTCAGTGAACTTCGTTTGTAGCGATATCCTTTTTGTTTTTTCTTTAAAAACAAAAAGATATAGCGGATAGCAGGAAATAGCTCCTAATTATTGCGAAATTTATAATTTAAGACATTCAAATTTGATATTTTTTGAATAGATTTGCAAAACAATTTTATAAAACAACACAATGAAAAATACTGCGCTTACGCACATACATGAAGGTTTAGGAGCGAAAATGCTTCCTTTTGCTGGTTATAATATGCCTATTACTTATGAAGGGGTTAATGCTGAACACGAAACGGTTCGTAACAGCGTAGGAGTTTTTGACGTTTCGCATATGGGTGAATTTTTGTTGACAGGTCCCAATGCTTTGGCTTTGATTCAGAAAGTGACTTCAAACGATGCATCTACTTTGACAATTGGAAGAGCGCAATATTCTTGTCTTCCAAATAATGAAGGCGGAATTGTTGACGATTTGATTATTTATAAAATGAAAGAAGAGCAGTATTTACTAGTTGTAAATGCTTCGAATATTGAAAAAGACTGGAACTGGATTTCTTCTCACAATGATTTGGGAGTTGATATGAAGAATATTTCCGAAGACTATTCTTTATTGGCGATTCAAGGTCCAAAAGCGGTTGAAGCTATGCAGGCTTTGACTTCTGTAAATTTATCTGAAATTGCTTATTATCATTTTGAAGTTGGTGATTTTGCTGGAATCGAACATGTAATTATTTCTGCTACAGGATATACTGGTTCTGGAGGATTTGAAATTTATTGCAAAAACAGCGAAGTAGAGCAAATCTGGAATAAGGTTTTTGAAGCGGGTGCTTCTTACGGAATTAAACCAATTGGTCTTGCGGCTCGTGATACTTTACGTCTTGAAATGGGATTCTGTCTTTACGGAAATGATATTAACGACACAACTTCTCCACTTGAAGCTGGTTTAGGATGGATTACGAAATTCACAAAAGATTTTACCAATTCTGAAGCGCTTAAAAAACAAAAAGAAGCTGGTGTTACAAGAAAATTAGTTGCTTTTGAAATGCAGGAGCGTGCTGTGCCAAGACATGATTACGAAATTGTTGATGGTTCTGGAGCAGTAATCGGAATTGTAACTTCTGGAACTATGTCTCCTTCTATGAATAAAGGAATTGGTTTAGGATATGTAACCCTTGCAAATAGTGGGGTTGACAGCGATATTTTTATTAGAATTAGAAAAAATGATGTTCCCGCAAAAGTGGTTAAATTACCGTTTTACAAGAAATAAGTTTTGACTTTATAGTTTAAAAATGCGTTACGATTGTAACGCATTTTTTTTTCTTCAAAATAGGCAAATTCGAGTTAAATTATTTGGTGTGCGTTCGTTTAACGATTAAAAACTTTTCATTGTCGATATTTTGCTAAAAAACCTACAATTTGTAAAAAAATTAGTGTAACTTTAATCATGAACCCATGAATTTCCATTTATGAAAAAGATTTCACTACTCCTTTTTTTGCTGACATCAACTATATCCATTGGTCAGAACAGCGCAGAAACTTGTGAAATATTAAACAAAATAAATGCGCTTATTCAGGCAGAACATTTAAGGCCAAAACCAGTTGATGACAGTCTTTCTGTGTTTGTTTTTGACAATCTTATTAACGAACTTGATCCTTCACGCAATATCTTCTTCAAGAGCGAATATGACGAATTGGCTCAGAAATACCGTTACAATCTCGACAATTTAATTTTAAAGAACGACTGCAGTTTTCTTACCGATATTAAAGCTACCTACATCAACGGCCTTTTACGCACTAAAAAAGTTTTAGAAAAAATTCAGACCATTCCGATTGATTATACGAAGAAAGATACCATCCGTTTTTATAAAAAATCTTTTGCTTTTTATTTGAAGAAAGAAGATTTAGAAAAGGTTTGGGTAAAAAAACTGCGTTATCAAATTCTGGATGATATTGTTGAAACGAGCGATAATCTTGATTCTTTAAAAACTAATTTTAAATCTATTGAACAGGCTTCTAAAAATCAAATCGTTACAAATGAGATCTGTCGTTTTAATTCGCTAATAGACTCTAATACGAAACAGGAAGAAAAACTATATAATTTCTTCTGCACCTATTTTGACCCTCATACGGCTTATTTTAGCGATGATTCAAAAACGAGTTTTGTTGCTTCTTTGTCCAAAGAACATTTATCACTTGGAATGACGGTAAACCTCAACGAGAAAAACGAAATTATTATCGATGAGGTAGATCCAAACGGGCCGGCTTATCAAACGGGACAAATAAAAAAAGGAGATCAGATTATTTCGATTTCCAATCAGAAAGAAACACTTCAGGTTTCTTGTGCTTCTTTGGAGTCTATATCTTCCATGATTTTATCTGAAAACAACAAGCATATTACGCTTACTTTAAAACGCAATTCGGGCAAAAATTTTGATGTTTATATTGAAAAACAAATGATGAAAGATGAAGAAAATTCTGTTTTCAGTTTCATCATTGGTAAAGACAGTAAAATTGGATATATAAAAATTCCGAGTTTCTATGCCGATCTTGATGGCAATAGCAGAAAAGGCTGTGCAGATGATGTGGCGCGCGAGGTTATTAAACTGCAAAGAGATAGCATACAAGGACTTGTTATTGATCTTATTGACAATGGCGGCGGCTCTATGGAAGAAGCTATAAAACTGGCTGGAATGTTTGTAGATTACGGTCCGCTTTCTATTGTAATAGATAATAAAAAAGAGAAATCTGTAATTAACGATCCTTTTAAAGGCGTTATTTATCGTGGTCCTATTGTAGTTTTGGTAAATAGCAACACGGCTTCAGCAAGCGAGTTTTTTGCTTCTATTATGCAAGATTATAACCGTGCGCTTTTGCTGGGAAGCAATACCCTCGGAAAAGCCACAATGCAGACTATTCTTCCGCTTGAAGAAGATAAAAATACCGATTTCTTAAAAATTACGATCAATAAATTTTACAGGATTACGGGCAAAAGTCATCAATATATCGGCGTAAAGCCAGATGTTGTGCTACCTGAATTTTACGAAGATATTTACCAAAAAGAAAGCGACTTTCCTACGGCGATAAAAAACGACAGCATCGAACCGTTCTTAAAATACAAGACGTATGTAAAGCGAAATTTGATAGACAAAATTGCTAAAAACAGCTCGGCGAGATTATCAGACAATTATTTTTTCAATAACATTAAAAAGATTAATCTTAAAATAGATCAGATTGTGAATGCTCCTAAAGCCGAAATTCCAATGACATTAGATTCGGTTTTCAAGCAGAAAAAGACATTAGGTGCACTTTGGACAGAGATCAATACTTTTAATGATGAAAATAATCCGCTTGATGTGTACAATTCTAGCGTTAATCAGTTTCTTCTAGGCGCTTATCCAAATGATAAAACGATTAATCAATATCAAATGGACAATCTTAAAACAAATCCGTACCTCAACGAAGCCGTAAATATCATTAATGAGTTTAATGGAATTAGTAAATAATGGTTTTATATCAGGTTTCAGGTTTAACCGCAAAGTGCGCAAAGGTTTACGCAAGGTTCGCAAGGTTTTATTTATATAGCTTTGTGAACTTTTTTTATTTTATAACTTAACTTAAAAATTTCTTTGTGTGCTTTGCGTAAACCTTTGCGCACTTTGCGGTTAAATTCAACACAAACTAAATAACTTGAAACCTGAAACCTGAAACAAAAAAGAACAATTTTGTTTTTGTAAAAATTAGGAAAACCTTATTTTTGCATCACAAAACTAAAAATTAGAAATGGGAAGAGCGTTCGAATTTAGAAAAGGAAGAAAAATGAAACGTTGGTCTGCAATGGCCAAAACGTTTACCAGAATTGGTAAAGATATCGTAATGGCTGTTAAAGAAGGTGGACCAAACCCAGATGCCAATTCTAGATTAAGAGCTGTTATACAAAATGCGAAAGCGGCCAACATGCCTAAAGACAATGTGGAGCGCGCGATTAAAAATGCAAGTAATAAAGATACTGCTAACTATAAAGAAATTTTGTTTGAAGGATACGCTCCTCACGGAATTGCAATCTTAATTGAAACTGCTTCTGATAACAATAACAGAACTGTAGCTAATATTCGTAGTTATTTCAACAAATGCAACGGAACAATGGGAACTCAAGGTTCTGTTGAGTTTATGTTTGACCACACTTGCAACTTCAGAATTGCAAAAGATGGTATCGACGCTGAGGAATTAGAATTAGAACTTATCGATTTTGGTGCTGAAGAGGTTTTTGAAGATGAAGACGGAATCTTAATCTATGCTCCTTTTGGAAGTTTTGGTGCTTTACAGAAAGAATTAGAAAATAGAGGTTTAGAAATTTTATCTTCTGGTTTTGAGCGTATTCCGCAAATCACTAAAGAATTAACGGAAGCTCAAATTGCTGATGTTGAGAAATTGATCGAGAAAATCGAAGAAGATGATGACGTAATGAACGTTTATCATACCATGAAAGAAGAATAGTCTTTCTATCAAATATATTAAAAAAGCTCTGGATTTTTCTGGAGCTTTTTTTTACCCTAAATACAAATTCGTAAAATGATGAATTCTTATTTTAATAAATTTCAGGATGGAATATTTGTAATTATCAAATTAGACAATAAGCCATCTATTTATTTTGGAGAAAATTCATGGTGGCTTTTAGACGATTGGGAAAATGAAATTCTGAACAATAAATACTTACAAGAAATAGAACCTTTAAAAATTGAATTTGAAAGTATTTATAATGCATTTAAAACCGAATATTCCAATTTAAATAAAAGCACTTATAATAATTTTCTTCCAAGTTTGTACATTGATTTAGACCATAAAAAGCTTTATAGCAACTTCTTTGATCAGTCTTTAGAAAATAGAATTATGGAAGGCTGGAAAGGTATTTTTATAGAAAATCAAGTTCAGTTTTTAGAACTGATTCCTGAAAATTACAAGTATTGGAAATATAAAAATTAAAATTTCTAAAACTTTTCCTGTTTCAATTTATTTGGGCTTTAGTTTCAAATAAAAAATTATATTTGCTAGTATCAGATATAAACTAATTTAAATCTTCAATTATGCAATCATCAAAATTTATGAAATTTGCTGTCATAGCACTTGTAATCTTATTTATTGTGATCAGTGTTATTAGCTAAAAAAAAATATAAGTCTTTTGATTTTCAGAAGACTTTTTTATTTCAAGACAAATTCTCTAAATGAAACTAATAGAAAACTTCTACTGCATTCAATCTGTAAATTTTGAAAACGATATTGAAGGAATAAGTTCAATAAAAACAGAATTGATAAGACCTTCCATAAAAATATTAGAAGTAGAATATTCAGAGAAAAAAAACTATAGAAAAAGGTTAGTTGGCGATTTATCTGGAGATTCTCATGAATATTTTTCATTAGAAGAATTATTGTTTTTATCCAAAACATACGGATTTGAAATCGAAGAGAGCATCTATTCTAAAGGATATTATTACAGCGTTTTAAAAATACATAAACTATATGATGTTCCAGGCTATATTACTTTAATGGAATTGGATGAAAAAGAATATCTAATGATTGAATTTAACCGTTGGCAATTTGATTATCAGCCGAGAGGAGCCGGAGAAGATAGTTTGGGCGAAGATGTAACTTATATTCTTGGCATTTGGGAATCTCCATTACTGACAGATGAAATAATTGCAAAAATAAAAAGGCGATAATTAAAAGTCAGACTACTCATTATGACCAAAATTTCAATTATAAAAAAAATACAATTAGGTGGCGAAAGATCGTTTCCAATTGAATCTCCTGATTCTGAAGTATATTTTAATTTCTACTGCGGAAATGGAGGAATAAAGCATGAAGCTATTATCTCTTTTAAAAACTCTAATTTTTTAAGCTCATTAATCGAAACTGGTCTGATAACAAATCATGATTTAGCCCAAAACAATATAGTTAAACTAGAATATTTGGAGGATCAAAACGCAGTATTTTCATTTAGGTATCAGATTTGTAATTTTAAAGATTGCCAGAACACTTATCTTTTAATTTTTGATGTTCATGAAAATAGAGGTTATTATGGCTTTTTTATACATGGAGTTTTACAGATAGAAAAAATAATTATTGAATAGTTTATGGATAAAAAAGAGCTTTTTAAAGACGCACTTATCAATGCAGGATGGTATGAAGGAAGAAACATAAAAAATGAAATTGAAAATAATCCTCTTTATAAAATACTTCCTCCTAAGATTCAAGATTTTTACTGTGAATTTGGCGGTCTGACCCTTCATGCTGAAAATAAACTAGAAACAATGACTATCGATATAGATCATTTTAGCAATCTAAAAGTTGTAGAATACTATAATTTTAAGATTTATAGAATAAATGATGAAATTGATTTTAAAAAGGATAATCTTGAGTATTATTATTCAACATTGATTGGCAGACCATTGTATTATGTTGCCGGATTAATCGAAAATAACACAGTCCATATGGATGAAATGGCAATTTTTATATCATAGACTTTATACCCCAATTTACCTGGGTTTCAGATAATGCTTTTGAGGCTCTTACCAAAATAGTAGTAGGTTCAGCATATATGTACATTTTTAATGAGCACACTATGAAATGGATGCCTCCTGCTGGCAAAGAATTACCTCACCCTCTACCTATTAATCCATTGTTTAAAGATAATCCTTGGGGTTAAAAACTTTTGAATATGAATAAGATTCGTTTACATTCGAAAAAATTATAAAATACCTCATCGCAGAACAATGAATTTAAAAAACGAATTAGAAAAAACTTTCTATTACTTTTTTTTTGACGGTTTAAGACTGCATAAAGTAGCCGATCAATACTATGATTGGTTTAGTTCTGATGATTACGCTATTTGGAGTAATTCGTATGTAGAATTAAACCATAAAAGAATTTATATTATTAAAGAAAATGTGAAGGTATTATCGACCTTTAGATTCTATACTAAGGAAGAACTCGAATCAATATCTTCAAAATATAATTTTCAAATAAAAGAAGAAAATGGAGTTTATTATGCTTTTACAGAAACTTCCAGTTTTAGACAATTTGAAATTTCAGAAAACGATGAGCTAATTGTTATTTACTGTACCAATGGAAGTTATGCGCCTGAAAGCATTTTCATTTATGGAGTTTATGAAAAATAGAAAATGACCAGAAACTATTTGAACTCATTTTAAACTAGGCCTAAAGATAGCTAAGGGTAACATTTCGATTATATTTGCAATACCTCAAATAATTAAAACTAAAAAATGCAAACATCAAAAATCACCCGAATTGCTGTCGTAGCACTAGTCCTTTTATTCTTAGTATTAAGTGTAATTAGCTGCAGTACACATACACACGTTCATAACCACCCTGCTCCATCTGGTAAAAAAATGCCACCAGGACAAGCCAAAAAAATGCATGGAGATAAAAGTGCAAAAGCTTACGCTCCAGGCCAGCAGAAAAAGAGATAATACACAAAAGCCTTCTAAAAATTTTAGAAGGCTTTTTTTATATTAATATAGTTTTAATTATTCTCTATAAAACTTTTAATAAGACCTGCATGAGATAGCGGCTTACTTATGTTTGTTAAATCAGTATTCGTCTCATAATCTAATAATACTAGTGTTTTAGTCGCAGAAATTGATTTTAATTCTGTTATTAAATCACTTAAATGATTTTTCAATACAAACTCATAAGAAGGAACATATATATTGATTCTAGCATTGTAATAGTCTAAAAGTTCTGCTGAAGTGCCAAGTCCTTTTTGATGACCTAAAACACCTCCATATTTCTAACCGTTCTTTTTAAGTTTTTCATATTTGTTATCAAAAACTTAGACTCATCAATACCGTAATCTTTAAACACTTTTAGCCCTTGCCAAATTCCTTCAATAGATTCGCTAAAACGATTCTCTGTAAAAGGAATTGGAATATTTCCGATTGGATAAAAAGGACTGAATTTTACGTAATCATCCGTCGCTTTTGATGTTACATCTATTATTTGACAATTCGGATATTCTTTTTCTATATTCTGAATTGATTTTCTTCTATTACAAACAACAATTGGCATTTTGATTCTTTTATATTGAATTATCACACTATTTTTTCCCTGCCGAATTAATAACCTTAATCAAATAAGTTCCTTCGGGCAAATCAGTTATATTAGAGGCATTGGCACTCATTATTTGCTTTCCTTGTGAGAAGACCTCAATGGTTTTACCACTTTTATTGGTTTCTGCTGAAGTCGCGGGAGCTGCAGTCTTTACAGGCATAGCTGCTACAACAGCTTTTTTTGATGTAATTGAAGTTACAGGACTTGAGACTGGTATGCTTTCGGTTACCGGAGCACCACTTGGTTTGGAACTATTATACGCTTCCCTCACCTGTTCGTCTGTCATGGCAACACTATACAATCTTAAATCATCAATATCTGCATTGATGCTCGTTGAGGTATTCAGTTTTCCAAGATTTAAAATATAACCTTTTGCTGCACGCTGAATTCCTTCTGCAGATTTTAGCAATTCGCCATTTCGGTAGATTTTAGAAATATTTCCATCATAAGTAATACTATAAAAATACCAAGTTTCTTTTACTAAAGGCACAGAAACAATTACATTATTCGCATCTCCCCATCCCACCAAACTTACATCTGCACTAGATCCTACTGCTGGCTGCTGAACTAATCCAAAATATTGCCCGTTTACGGCATTACCATATCCTAAAATATAATTAGGAATGTTGACCGCATTAAATTTTACCCAAACCGATATTGTTTTTGGTTTATTATCTTGTGGAAGCTCTCCTACCACAGCCTGATACCCTTTATTTACAAGTCGTAAAGCGCTTTTAGGACTTCCCATTCTATCGTTTACAAAAAGCGGTGTGCCTAGAAATGAAATGGAGTTATCGGCACTGTTTAAATTTCCATTGAAATTAAACTCCTGCACCGGATTTTGCGCATTGGCGGTTAAAAAATTTACAAACAATAAAGTGAGTAATATTTTTTTCATAGTAGTAGCTTTATCAGATAGTTTTGGTTTAAGGCAAATAGCAACTGACTGTAAAATGTAAATTCTTTAGATTTTACAGTTCTAAAATTTCGTTTATTATTTTTAGAAAATTTGTTAAAACTATAATTAAAATTCAGCATCTCCAAACAATTCCTACATACAAATGCATAATTCTCACAAAAATACTTTTACCCATCAAACACCTTTCTTTTACAGAATATTTGAAGTGCTACAGAGTTATCTATCGAACAAATTAAAAAAAGCCTTCTGAACACAGAAAGCTTTCCTTACTATTCCAAAAACCCAATTGCTTGCGCAATAAAAAAACTAACTAACATTTAAAAACTAAAAAAACCTTTATTTAGAAGTAATTTTCTTTGACGGAGTGCTGGTAATTTTTAATAAATAAGTCCCTTCTGGAAGATTGCTAATATTTGCCGCATTACTTCCTACTATTTTTTGTCCTTGCGAATAAATTTCAACTGTCTTAGATGCACCACTTATGTCGCTTGAACTAATAATCGTCTCATTTGCAGTTTTTGCTTTTACGGCCGTTTTTGCCGTTTTTGTTTCTACAGAAGTCGCAACCAAATTAGTTGCTTTTTCGCTTTCATATAATCCTGTTACCTGCTCTGGCGTTAAAGCTACATCGTAAATCTTTAAATCGTCTATATCAGCATTTATTCCAACCATTGTATTTATTTCGCCCAATCTAAAAATAGTACCATTAGTAGATCTGGTCATACCTTCTAAATATTTCAATAATTTTCCATCTCTGTATATTTTAGAAGTAGTTCCTTCGTAGGTAATGGTATAATTGTACCAAACACTTTTTTCTAAAGGTGTAGACACAATAACATCATTAGAGGCTCCCCAAGCTGCTAAACTCAAATCGGAGTTAGAAGTAGTGGTTGCTTGATGTAATAAGCCACAGTATTGAGCATTTAACGGATTTCCGTACCCCCAAATATAGTTTGCGTTTGAAATATCATTGAACTTAACCCAAATACTAACTGTTCTTGAGCTTTTTCCTTGAGGGAGATTGTCAATTACAGCTTCTAGAGCTTTATTATTCAATCGCTGAGCTCCTTTTAAAACTCCAGCTCTGTCTGCTACGAAATTGTTGGTACCGATAAACGAAGTGGTGTTTGCAGTATTATTTAAAGTACCATTAAAGTTAAATTCCTGAATCGGTGTTTGCGCATTCACATTCAAATAACTTACAAACAATACTGTTAGTAGTATTTTTTTCATAATAGTAGATTTTAGGGATTAAACAACTATGTTATTTTAATACCCCTAAACTATATTATTATGGTCTCGAGCTAAAATATTTCCGACAACTTACCTAAATACTCGTTAAAATAACGTTTTTTAAGCATTTCATCTATAAAAAGTCATTTTTTAAAACTCAAAAATTTTATTAAAACTTTAAATTAAATTTATTAATCTTAATAATTTCCTACGTATAAATACGGTATAATCAACAAAATAATAAATTTTAACTTTTACACTTTTGTTCACTTACGGAAAAAGAAGCCAACAAAAAAAAACTCCATTCGAAAGTTACGAATGGAGTTTCTATATTAATATAAAGTATATACTACTTTACGAATTCAATTTTTTGAGCTTCTTCTTCATTAACACTATCAAAGAAACCTTGCTCGTTCATCCAATCATCGCTGAATACTTTACTCATGTAACGAGAACCATGATCTGGGAAGATAGCAATAATATTACTTTCTTTTGTAAATTCTCCTTCTTCAGCATATTGTTTAATAGCTTGCATTACTGCTCCAGAAGTATATCCAACAAATAAACCTTCTTTTCTAGTAATCTCTCTAGCAGAGTGAGCACTTTCTTCGTCGGTTACTTTCATGAACTTATCAATAATATCAAAATCTGTAGCCGATGGAATTAAGTTTTTACCAAGACCTTCTATACGGTAAGGGTAAATTTCTTTGCTATCGAATTCTTTTGTCTCATGGTATTTTTTCAATACAGAACCAAAAGCATCAACTCCTAAAATTCTAATATTTGGATTTTTTTCTTTTAAGAATTTTGCAGTTCCAGAGATAGTTCCTCCTGTTCCGCTGCAAGCAACTAAGTGCGTAATTTGTCCTTTTGTTTGTTCCCAAATCTCAGGACCTGTAGTGTTGTAGTGAGCATCAATATTTAATTGATTGAAATATTGATTAATGTAGACTGAACCTTTTGTCTCTTCGTGCAAACGTTTTGCTACATTATAATAAGATCTTTCATCATCTGCAGAAACGTGAGCCGGACAGACATACACTTTGGCGCCTAAACTTCTCAACATGTCAATTTTATCTTTAGATGATTTTGAACTTACAGCCAAAATACAATTGTAACCTTTAATAATGCTTACCATTGCTAAACTAAATCCTGTGTTACCAGATGTTGTTTCGATAATGGTATCTCCCGGAGATAGAATTCCTTTTCTTTCGGCTTCTTCAATAATATATAGTGCTATTCTATCTTTTGAGGAATGACCTGGGTTGAAAGCTTCTACCTTTGCGTAGAAATTTCCTTCTAACTCTTCGGTAATTTTATTTAGCTTAATAAGGGGGGTGTTTCCTATTAACTCTAAAACATTATTATAAGCAGTTATTTCTTCTTTCATAAAAAAATAGTTAATCAAAGGTCTTTTCTAAATTAACCTTGATAGGTTGCAAATTTAACAAAAAATTTCTAATTAGCTTTTAATTTTTTCTAAATCTAATAAAAAACTAAATTCTTTTGCTAAGTCTTTTAAAGCCTCAAAACGTCCCGAAGCCCCGCCATGACCTGCATCCATATTGGTATCTAAAAACAAAAGTTTATTATTTGTTTTCAAATCTCGCAATTTCGCAACCCATTTAGCTGGCTCCCAATATTGTACCTGCGAATCATGAAGACCAGTAGACACATACATATTAGGATATTCTTGTGCTTTTACGTTATCGTAAGGCGAATACGACAACATATAATCGTAATATTCTTTCTTGTTTGGGTTCCCCCATTCGTCATACTCTCCAGTTGTAAGCGGAATACTGTCGTCCAACATCGTGGTAATTACGTCTACAAAAGGCACCTGAGCGATAACGCCATTATACAATTCAGGAGCTTCATTTACAATCACTCCCATTAAAAGTCCTCCAGCAGATCCTCCCTCAGCATAAAGATGTTCAGGAGAAGTATACTTTTGGTCTATTACAAATTTAGAGCAATCGATGAAATCTGTAAAGGTATTTTTCTTTTTTAACAGTTTTCCGTCTTCATACCATTGTCTTCCTAAGTCCTCGCCTCCTCTGATATGCGCAATAGCATAAACAAATCCGCGGTCTAAAAGTGATAATCTTGTTGAAGAAAAGTACGTATCCATCGTAATTCCGTACGAACCGTATGCGTAAAGCAGTAACGGATTTTTACCATTTTTCTCCAATCCTTTTCTGTAAACCATCGAAATAGGCACTTTTACACCATCTCTCGCTGTTGCCCAAACTCTTTCTTCTATATAATTGTTCTTATCAAATTTTCCTCCCAAAACCTCTTGTTCTTTCAAGATTTCTTTGGTTTTTGTCTTCATATTAAAATCAATTACAGAAGACGGCGTTGCCAATGATTGATAACTGTAACGCAAAATATCAGTATCAAAATCAACATTGGTTGTCGTGTACGCATTATACGTTTCACTGCCAAAAGGAAGATAATAATCTGGCTCATCGCCCCAAGGCATGATTCTGATATGATTTAATCCGTTAGAACGTTCTTCTACGACTAAATAATTCTTAAAGATTTCAATATCTTCCAACAAGACATCTTCTCTATGCGGAATAAGATCTACCCAGTTTTTCTTTCCTGTTTTACCTTCAGGCGTTTTCATCAATTTAAAATTGGTCGCCTTATCTTTATTGGTTAGAATATAAAAAGAATCTTCGTAATGAGAAATACTGTATTCTAACCCGCGTACACGAGGCTGAAAGACTGTAAATTCTCCATCTGGATTACTTGAGTTTAGAATTCTATATTCTGTCGTCAAAGTACTCCCAGAACCAATTACAATATATTTTCTTGATTTTTCTTTACTGATCGACACATTAAAAGTATCATCAGTTTCATCAAAAACCAAAACATCATTTTCAGATGCAGTATTTAATTTATGTCTAAAAACCTTATCGGCTCTCAACGTAACTTGATCTTGTCTCACATAAAAAATAGTACTGTTGTCATTTGCCCAAACTGAAGCTCCTGTAACATTTTCTATTTTATCCGCCAAGATTTCACCAGTCTCTAAGTTTTTTACTTGAATCGTATAAATTCTTCTTCCAACAATATCTACTCCAAAACTAGCAAATTTGTTATCTGGACTAATGCTTAAACCACCTAATTTGAAATAAGCGTGTCCTTTTGCCATTTCGTTACAATTAAAAAGAATTTCTTCTTCGGCAGAAAGGCTTCCTTTTTTTCTAGCAAAAATTGGATAATCCTGCCCTGTTTCGAAACGTGTAATATAAAAATATCCGTTATAGAAATAAGGAACAGAAGAATCGTCTTCTTTAATCCTTGCTTTCATCTCTTCAAACAGACTATCTTTTAAATTTCGGGTATGAGAAGTCATGCTTTGGTAATAAGCATTCTCCTTATTTAGATAATCAATTACTTCAGAATCCTCTCGGTCATTAAGCCAGAAATAGTTGTCAATTCTAGCTTCTTTATGTTTTTTTAATGTCTTTGGAATTATTTTAGCCTTTGGGGCCGATATATCATTTTGCATTTATTGAGCATTAATTTTTAAATATGAAGACGCAAAAATAGCACAAACCCAACAGAACAGAATTAATTTTTTCTTAAATTATTCTATTGAATTCACACAGCAATATAGTAATTTTGTCTGAAATAATTTAAAAAATCAACAAAAATGGATTTAATGGGAATGATGGGCAAACTTAAAGAAACCCAGCAAAAAATTGAAGATACTAAAAAGCG
Source organism: Flavobacterium sp. CFBP9031 (assembly GCF_034044945.1). Classification (NCBI taxonomy): domain Bacteria; kingdom Pseudomonadati; phylum Bacteroidota; class Flavobacteriia; order Flavobacteriales; family Flavobacteriaceae; genus Flavobacterium; species Flavobacterium sp. CFBP9031. The sequence continues at coordinate 39,035 of NZ_JAXCWF010000002.1, read as the reverse complement.
TTTAGATACTGTTTTGATTGATGAACAAAGCGCTGACGGATTATTAAAAGTTACTATCACTGCAAGCAGAAAAATAAAATCGCTTTCTATTGATGATTCTCTTTTAGAAGATAAAGAGCAATTAGAAGACTATTTAATTGTAACGTTAAATAAAGCTATAGAAAAAGCAACAAGTGTAAACGAAAAAGAATTAGACGCTGTAGCTAGAATGGATATGCCGTCTATTCCTGGAATGGATAATTTGTTTAAATAAGATTCTAAGAAACTAAGATTCTAAGTTTCTGAGTTTTCCCTATTGAAGACTTAGAAACTTAGAATCTTAAAAACTTAGTAACTTTCTCTAAAACTTCGAAAGCGTATCTATTACATACGTATGCATCACTTCTTTATAATCTAAATGTGTTACAATACGAAGTTTGTTATGCCCTAGCGAACTTATCAATATATTTTTCTGTTTTAATTTTTCGATTAGCAATTGGTCGCTGTAACCTTCTGCAAGCGAAAAAATCAAAATATTGGTTTCAACGGGTTCAATAGATGCAATCCAAGGTTTTGTGCTTAAAATCTTTGCAATTTCTTTCGCTCTGCGATGATCTTCTGCCAATCTTTCGATATTATGAGCCAAAGCATATAATCCTGCCGCAGCCAAATAACCAACTTGACGCATTCCTCCACCCAATATCTTCCTGATTCTCAACGCTCTGTGAATATCAGCTTTACTTCCAAGCAGTACAGAACCAATTGGAGCACCTAATCCTTTAGACAAACAAACTGAAATTGTATCGAAAATTGCTCCAAATTCTCTGGGATTCTGTCTTTTAGCCACTAATGCATTCCAGATTCTCGCACCATCTAAATGAAACTTCAAATTATGAGCATCACAGACTTTTTTTATCTCTTTTAAATCTTCTAATTCGTAACAAGCGCCACCACCTTTATTAGTTGTATTTTCTACACAAACCAAACTCGTTAGCGGACTATGATAAAACTCTGGATCGTTTATTGCGGCTTTTACTTGCGCAGCAGTTATCATTCCGCGATTTCCATCCAATAAACAGCAAGAAACACCGCTATTAAAAGAAACTCCTCCACCTTCATAATGATAAACGTGAGCATATTTATCTGCAATTAATTGTTCTCCAGGCTGCGTGTGCAGTTTAATTGCAGTCTGGTTTGCCATAGTTCCAGACGGAAAAAAAAGTCCAGCTTCCATACCAAAAAACTCCGCTGTTCTATTTTCTAATTCAATCACCGTTGGGTCCTGTTTGTATACATCATCGCCGACATGAGCGTTAAACATATACTGAAGCATCTCATAAGTAGGCTTTGTTATGGTATCGCTGATTAAATTTATTTCCATATTCTAAAAACTATATCTTATTTTTGTATGCAAAATTACGTATTACAAATAGTTATTCTGGGCAAGTTTAATAAAATTTAACTCGCTCGTTTCTATAGACCAAATTAACGTAATAATTCTAAAAAACATATAAAAACCTATTAATTAATTTATGACAACAGCCGAACAAGTAAAAGGTATTGTGGAGCGCCTTGGTGCGTTGAGGAGGTATCTTTGACGTCGATGCTAAACTAATCGAGATTGCAAACGAAGAAGAAAAAACTTTTGCTCCTGATTTTTGGAACAATCCAAAAGAAGCAGAGAACATTGTAAAGAACCTTCGAAACAAGAAAAAATGGATTGAAGATTATGACAAAGCCGTATCACTTACAGAAGAATTACAGCTAGCTTATGATTTTTACAAAGAAGGAGAACTTATTGTAGAGGAACTGGATGAACAATATGAAGCGGCACAAGCACATATTGAAAATATCGAGTTCAAAAACATGCTTTCTGACGAAGGCGACAGCTTAAGTGCGGTAGTTCAAATTACTGCAGGAGCTGGCGGAACTGAAAGTTGCGATTGGGCAGGAATGCTGATGCGTATGTACATGATGTGGGGAGAAAGCTATGGCTACAAAATCAAAGAACTTAACTTTCAAGAAGGCGACGTAGCTGGAATTAAAACCGTAACTTTAGAATTCGAAGGAGATTATTCTTTTGGATATTTAAAAGGAGAAAATGGTGTTCACCGTTTGGTTCGTATTTCGCCTTTTGACAGTAATGCAAAACGTCATACTTCTTTCGTATCGGTTTATGTTTATCCATTAGTTGATGATAGTATCGAAATCGACATTAATCCTGCCGATATCGAAATCACAACTTCTCGTTCGAGTGGTGCTGGTGGACAGAATGTAAATAAAGTTGAAACTAAAGTTCAGTTAGTTCACAAACCAACTGGAATTCAGATTCAATGTTCTGAAACCAGATCTCAGCAAGACAACAGACAACGTGCCATGCAAATGCTTCGTTCTCAATTGTATGAAATCGAATTGAAGAAACAACAAGCGCAACGTGCTGATATTGAAGCTGGAAAAATGAAAATCGAATGGGGTTCGCAAATTCGTAATTACGTTATGCAACCTTATAAATTGGTAAAAGACGTTCGTACAGGTTACGAAACCAGCGATGTGGACGGTGTAATGAACGGAAATATCGATCCATTCCTTAAAGCCTATCTAATGATGATGGGACAGAAGGAAGAGGAATAGTATTCAGTGGTCAGTGTTCAGTGTTCAGTGTTCAGTGTTCAGTTTTTTTTTAGTGGTCAGTTGCAGTAAACTTGAAACCTGAAACTTTAAACTTTAAACTTTAAAACAAAAAAGTTATGATAAAATGGGCAGATGTAATTCATTTTACAAATAAAGGAAATCCAACTCCAGACAAAAGAGTGGAGAAAACGGATGAAGAATGGAAACAAATTCTAACTCCAGAAGAATTTCAGGTTACACGTTTAAAGGGAACTGAAAGATCTTTTAGCTCAGAAATGTGCAGTTTATTTGAACCTGGAATTTACGAATGTAAATGCTGCGGCACTTTATTGTTTGATGCCAGCGAAAAGTTCGAATCTGGAACAGGATGGCCCTCTTTTACACAACCCGTAAAAGAAAATGCGGTTGGATATCACGCCGATAGATCTCACGGAATGATCCGTGTTGAAGTAACCTGTAATGTTTGCGATTCGCATTTAGGCCACATTTTTCCTGATGGTCCGCCTCCAAGTGGCTTACGCTACTGCATTAACGCAGTTTCTTTATCAAAAATCAAAGAATAATACATCAAAAAGCGGTTCATTAAAACGAATCGCTTTTTTTATTAAACCCTCACTATAAATGATTTAACAAAACAAATGTAAGCGATAACCTAACAATTAAATTATTTATTTTCTATACTCACTTTTCAATTATTCTACACAAAATACCCAAGCGTCTATTACTCAATTTATTAAAAAACCCTCATTAAATTAATACACTGAATGTTAATTTTGTAAAAATTACCATCTTATTTTAAACATTTATTAAGAAACGTGAAAAAATAATTAGGTAATTAAAATCTAATTCATTTTATTTGGCAAAAAATAACCCTTTAGTCGATTAAAATTTGTCAATGAGATCCTATTCAATTCAAGAAATTAGCGAAGTTATTAATGGTGTAATTTACGGCAGTACTTCACAAAGCGTAACTGCAACAGAACAATTAGAAAAAGCAACGACTTCGGAAATCTCATTTATCGGAAATAAAAAATACGAAAAATACTGGTCGACATCTAATGCTTCCATTGCAGTTGTAAACGAAGATATTTCAATAGAGCCTGGAGAGAACCGCGCTTTTATAAAAGTAAAAAATGCCGATTTGGCAATGTCACAAATCCTTGCCCTTTTTGCTCCCCCTGCCCCAATCTTTCATAACAACATTCATAAAACAGCCACTATAGACGAAACCGCTATAATTGGTGAAGGCGTTAAAATTGGCGCTGGCTGCTACATTGGCCCAAAAGTAGAAATTGGCGCTAACACCGTAATTTATCCTAACGTGACCATTTTAGACGAATGTACAATCGGAAGAAACACGATTATCTGGTCTGGAACCGTTATTCGTGAACGTTGTCATATCGGAAGCGAATGCATCATTCATCCAAATGCAACAATTGGTGCAGATGGTTTTGGATTTCGTCCTTGCACAGAAAAAGGATTGGTAAAGATTCCGCAAATTGGAAATGTTATCATTGGAAATGGAGTTGAAATTGGCGCAAATTCTTGTGTTGACCGAGGAAAATTCAGCTCTACAATTCTTGGCGACGGATGCAAAATTGACAATTTAGTTCAGATTGGACATAATAGCAAATTAGGCAAGTTCTGCATTATGGCTGGAAACAGTGGTTTAGCAGGTTCTGTAACCTTAGGAAACGGAGTTATTATTGGCGGAAGCGCTTCTATAAAAGACCACACTACAATTGGAGATGGTGCCATAATTGGTGCCGGATCTGGCGTTACTGGAGATGTTCCTGCAGGAAAAACAATGTTGGGATACCCTGCCGTTGAAGCTCGTGATGCTTTAAAACAATGGGCTTTGCTTAAACAAATGGTTTGCATTCCTAAAAAATAATTCAATTCTATTTATAAAAAAACATCCGCTTTTGCGGATGTTTTTTTGTTTTATAAAGCTTCACATTCAAAGCCAATAACTTTCATCAGGAAAATTACTTTTTCGATGATATCATCTTTACATTCAAATCTGAGAATATTATCACGATCTTCAAGATCAAAATTCCATTTTGAATCTGGAAACAAACGATTCAGTTTTGGCGTAACTTTCTTCACTTTCGAAATGCTGTCAACATTTGTTTTGAATACAAAAATCATGATTTTACCCGTTTTTAATCTTACTTAAAATTTTAGAATCAATATAAAAAGTACCAAAGGGAATTATACAAGCTAAAAGCACTTTCCATGTTGTAGTTGCAAACTTCCAGTTCTGCTCTACTCCAACGCTTATTGTATTAAATACAAAAAGTAGAAATAAAGCTCCATGAATGGTTCCTACTGGCCTGGTCAAAAATGGCATTTCAAAAATATATTTCATGGGCATTGCTATAAAAAGCAAAATCAAAAGTGAAGTTCCTTCGAGAAATCCAATAATTCGTAAACGTCCGGTATTGGTGTGAAATAAATTTTTCATAATTATCTAAAATAAGGTCGGTTAGCAAGAGGTGAAAATGGCCACGGAATGGCAATAAAAATGATTATTAAAGCGATAGAAAACCAAATAAGCATGGTTTTAAACTTCTCTTTGTCAGAAAGTTTTCTTTTGGCTAAAGCAGATCCAATTGTTATAAAAATAATCGCTACAAGCATTAAAGTAATATGAATAATTCCGAAGAAAGAAGCATCCAGATTTTGAACAGCATCTTTATAATTTCTCCAAAAATATTTCACAATTGGACTTTGCACATATACCAATATTCCAAAGAGAAGCTGAATATGAGCAATTGTGGCTGTCCAGTGTCTGAGGAGATTATCCTTTTTGGTAAAAGGAAGTTTTTGAGAATAACCTTTGTAAGCAATAAAAATAGAATACAATAAGCTTACTAATACAAGCCACCTCACAAATGAATGGCCTTCTAAAAGTGTTTGATACATTGTTTTTTGATTTAGACAATGCAAATATATTCAAAAACATACTAATTGGTATGTTTTGAATATTAATTTTATTTTAAACCATTCAAATAAACATTAAGTTCCTTTAAATAAACCAGATAAGAAGAATCATCGTTCTGAAGTTTCCCGAAATTTCGTATTCCCCAATAACCAGATAAGATAAAAAATGCTACTTGTTCACCAACGACATCTTTACGAATTAAACCTGCTTCTTTTCCTTTTTCAATTGAATTGATGATGGTTGCCTTCCATAAATCAACCAATTCGGCTAAAGCTTCACTGAATTTAGTATTCCATGGCGTCATTTCCTGAGTAAGATTTCCAACTGGACAGCCGTATTTTACCTGCAGGAAAGGATCTTCAAACAACAAATATGAAATCATATTATAAAAATCTTCAATAGGATTTTGAGAGGCTTCTGTTGGCTTTATGAAATGTTCCTGCATCGTTGGTTTTAGAATTTCTTCAATAATTGCAACTCCCATTTCATCTTTCGTTTTAAAATGATAGTAGAAAGCACCTTTTGTTACTTGAGTTGTCGCAATAATTTCATCAATACTAGTGGTTTGATACCCTTTGGTATAAATCAATTCAAATGCTTTATGTAGAATTGAAAGTCGTGTATTTGCCGCTTTTGACATAAAAAATACTAATTAGTATGAAATAACAAATTAAAGAAAAATAATTGAGTAATCCTTCTCGCCCTACTTTTGAAAAATACAATGAAAAAACATTTGCAAGCTATTTCTTAAATTCGTGAAGCTACTCATTTATTTCAATTGATTTTGTAAATTAGCCAACACTATTTTATCAAATCAATACTACATCATGGATTTAAACTTCAATAAAAACGAAGATCACAATAAATTACTTCTTTCTGAACTAAAACAAAAATTCGCCAAAGTAAAATTAGGCGGAGGCGAAAAAAGAATCGAAAAACTGCATGCTGAAGGTAAAATGACCGCTCGCGAAAGAATTGCTTATTTATTGGATGAAAATTCTAAAAGTATTGAGATTGGAGGGTTTGCTGGAGAAGGAATGTACCCAGAACATGGTGGCTGCCCTTCTGGAGGTGTTGTGGTGAAAATTGGCTACATCAAAGGCAAACAATGTATTGTAGTTGCCAATGATGCAACTGTAAAAGCCGGAGCTTGGTTTCCGATTACAGGAAAGAAAAATCTTCGTGCGCAGGAAATTGCGATGGAAAACCGACTTCCTATAATTTATCTTGTAGACAGTGCAGGAGTTTATCTGCCAATGCAAGATGAAATTTTTCCAGACAAAGAACATTTTGGACGTATTTTTAGAAACAACGCTCAAATGAGCAGCATGGGCATTACCCAAATTGCTGCCGTTATGGGAAGCTGTGTTGCTGGCGGAGCTTATCTGCCAATTATGAGTGACGAAGCTCTAATCGTTGACAAAACGGGAAGTATTTTCCTTGCTGGAAGCTATTTAGTAAAAGCTGCTATTGGAGAAACAATAGACAATGAAACTTTAGGTGGTGCGACAACACATTGCGAAATTTCAGGCGTTACCGATTATAAAGCCAAAGACGATAAAGATGCTTTAGATAAAATCAAAAATATTGTAGATAAAATTGGTGATTTTGATAAAGCAGGCTATAGCCGAATCAAATCGGAAAAACCGGCATTAGAACCAAATGACATTTACGGAATCCTTCCAAAAGCCAGAACCGAACAATACGATATGATGGAAATCATTAAGCGTCTGGTTGATAATTCAGAATTTGAAGCTTACAAAGAAGGTTACGGACAATCTCTAATTACAGGTTATGCCAGAATTGATGGCTGGGCTGTAGGTATTATCGCCAACCAAAGAAAAGTGGTGAAAACCAAAAAAGGAGAAATGCAGTTTGGCGGTGTTATTTATTCTGACAGTGCCGATAAAGCTACTCGTTTTATTGCCAATTGCAACCAGAAAAAAATTCCATTGGTGTTTTTACAAGATGTTACTGGTTTCATGGTAGGTTCAAAATCTGAACATGGCGGAATTATTAAAGACGGTGCCAAAATGGTAAATGCTGTAAGCAATTCAGTTGTTCCAAAATTTACAGTTATTGTCGGAAATTCATACGGAGCAGGAAACTATGCTATGTGCGGAAAAGCTTATGATCCTCGATTAATATTTGCATGGCCAAGCGCAGAACTTGCTGTAATGGGTGGAACTCAAGCGGCAAAAGTATTAGCACAAATTGAAGCTTCTTCGCTTAAAGCAAAAGGAGAGAAAGTCGATGAAGCCAAAGAAACAGAGCTATTCAATAAAATAAAAGCACGTTACGACGAGCAGACTTCTCCTTATTATGCAGCCTCAAGATTGTGGACAGACGCAATTATTGATCCATTAGAAACCCGCAATTGGATTTCAATGGGAATTGAAGCTGCAAACCACGCTCCTATTCAAAAACCATTCAATTTGGGAGTCATTCAAGTTTAGTAATTTAAGAATTCTTAAAGAAACATTAAATTAAAAGCAAGAAGCTTATTTTCAATATGTTAAAAATAAATATTTAATTAAAAATTAGTAACTTAGTAATGTAATTTTTAATCACACAACATCATGGAAAATGTAAAAAGTTTGAATAAATGGGCAAATTCGCACACTTATTTACCAGTTGATTTAGTACGTATTGTTTTGGGTGGATTTTTATTTATGAAAGGTGTCTCTTTCGTCACCAATATTCAATATCTGCATGATTTGATTTCCCCTATCGATAAGTATGGCGGAGGTATGTTTATGCTACATTACATTGCTCCTGCCCACATGATTGGTGGTATAATGATTATTTTTGGACTTTTAACCAGATGGGCAATTGCAGCTCAATTACCAATTTTATTCGGAGCCGTTCTCATTAACTTTATGGGACAAATGCACTCCGAAAGTTTAGTTTTAGCATTAATCATTTTATTTGTCTGCATCTTCTTCCTATTCTATGGAAGCGGTAAACACTCGGCAGATTACTATTTTAAAATGCAACAATAACTCTTAAGCCCCCATTTTATTGGGGTCTTTTTTTTGAGTGTTAATTAATTCTATAAAATTTCTTTAATTGCGTTTTATGACTTAAATTCGCCGGCATGAATTGGATTCGTAAAACCGTTATTTTCATTACGCTTTTGCTAGCGGGATTGTTTGCTTATCAGGCAGACCAAGCTTCTGCACGCATAATCGAAACAGAAAAATCGGATACCAATTTCTGTAAAGACGTTTTAGATTCTTCTGCATTTATACAACCACAGGGAAGTTATCAGTTTGCGGCAAACATCAAAACAAATCCTAGCGGAATTATTAAATGTTTTGACACGCTATTACCGTTAATCCCACAGCATCAAACCGTTACTTATAACACAGCATATACTAAACTCTTTACTACTCAAAGTAAAAAGGTCTCAGTCATACTTTATGCTTTCCATTTTTTCTGGTAAATAAATACTTGATTTTTCCCTAGAAGATTATTCTTCTAGCACTTAATTAGCCGTTTTCAAACTGAAAACCGCTTTGTATATCATTTATTTATTTCATTAAAAACATCATGGAAACTACTACCACCATTATGGGTATTGTGATTCTGATTATTGTCGCTATCCCAGTATATTTTTCTGCGCGCTCATCTGCAGCTAGTAAATCAAGAATTTTAAACATCAAGAAAAGATTCAATCCAAATCATCCAGAAGATTTTGATTTGACAGAATCAATCAATAATAAGACTTTAACGATTGATCAGAAAAACAATAAATTCATTTTGATGAATTTCAATCCAAATCAACAGGAATCAACCTATGTCGACTTAAATACAATTGCTTCCAGCAAATTAATTCCGACAACAGATGCTGGTTCAGATACAATTATCAAAATTGATTTCGAGTTTCAAGAAAAAGAAACATCCAAAAAAATATTAATTCCATTCTATGATTTTGATGATGACCGCATCAAACAGATTAGTGTCTATCAAAATCATCAGTTTGCGAAAAAATGGCTTAAAATCATCCAAGATTCTATATCACGTTAGTTATTTAATTCAGTAAAGAGACTCAATTTTGGGTCTCTTTTTTTTTACAAGTTATATGATATTTGTCATTTTATGTCTTCGCCTTAAGTTTTAATTTTGATGAAAACTAAATCCGTCGTTATGAAAATTTCTTTGACACAAAAGTACAATGTCCCAGGTCCAAGATATACTAGTTATCCGACAGTTCCATATTGGAACGAAGCTGACTTTACATCAGAAAAATGGATTACTACTTTAAAACAATCATTCTCAGAAAGCAATTCAAAGAACGGAATCAGTTTATACATTCACCTGCCTTTTTGCGAAAGCATGTGCACTTTCTGCGGATGCAACAAACGTATTACTAAAAATCATTCAGTAGAAGAGAAATACATTCAGGCAGTTCTTAAAGAATGGAAAATGTATTGTGATTTACTTCCAGAAAAGCCCGTTATTAAAGAAATACATTTAGGCGGAGGAACTCCAACATTCTTTTCAAAAGAAAATCTGGAGAGCCTTATAAACGGAATTTTTAAAAATGCTGTGAAAGCAGCAAATCACGAATTTAGTTTTGAAGGACACCCAAACAATACAACTTACGAACAGCTTAAAAAACTTTACGAATTAGGCTTTCGCCGAGTAAGTTTTGGAGTTCAAGATTACTCTGCAACTGTTCAAAAAGCTATAAATAGAATTCAGCCATTTCATAATGTTGCCAAAGTAACTTTTTGGGCAAAAGAAATTGGCTACACATCAATTGGACACGATATTATCTTTGGACTTCCGTTTCAAACTATTGAAGATGTAATAGATACAGTTGAAAAAACCAACTCATTAAAACCAGACAGACTAGCATTTTACAGTTATGCGCACGTACCTTGGATAAAAGGGAATGGACAACGTGGTTTTAATGACGAAAATCTACCTAAAGATTCGGAAAAAAGAAAACTGTATGAAATTGGTAAAAAACTTTTAATTCAAAACGGTTATCATGAAATTGGCATGGACCATTTTGCTTTAACAGACGATAGTTTATATAAAGCCGCACATAATGGAAATCTGCACAGAAACTTCATGGGCTATAGTGCTTCTAAAACGCAGGTTATGATTGGACTTGGCGTATCTTCTATTAGCGACAGCTGGTATAGTTTTGCACAAAATACCAAAAGTCTAGAGGAATATTACGAGATTTTAGAGTCTGACCAACTTCCTGTTGTAAAAGGTCATATTTTGAGCGCTGAAGATCTAATCATTAGAAAACACATTCTGAATTTAACCTGTGAATTGGAGACTTCCTGGAGTGGAGAATCTCTAAATTTTGCCGAACTTCCTGAGGTTATAATTGCTTTAAAAGAAATTGAAAACGATAATTTAATTGTTGTTGAAAGTAATAAAATCAAAATTACAGAAGAAGGAAGACCTTTTGTACGTAATATTTGTATGGCTTTTGATTTACATCTAAAAAGAAAGTCACCGGAAACAAATTTGTTTTCGATGACCGTATAAAATCTTTTTAAAATATCTTTTTAGTGGCAGTTTGGAGTCTGCTGCACAAATAAACTCATGTTTGAAGGAGAAATATAAGGAATACCCAATCCTAATCCGCGAAGGATAAATAAAACTCCAATTATAACTGCTACATACGGAATTGCCTTTTGAATTTTGTTTCTGAAAGGCAGTTTAAGCAATGTATTTACATAAACTACAATAGTCATCAAAGGAATTGTTCCGATTCCAAACAAAAGCATATAAAGCACACCAAAACCTGCACTCTGCATGGCAATTGCTCCAAACAAAGCAACATAAACCATTCCGCAAGGCAAAAATCCGTTTAGAAGACCAATTGTAAAAAGAGATTTATAACTCTTGTTTTTAAACTGACTTCCTAAATTCGCTTTAATTTTAGAAATGATTTTATAAACTGGCTTAGAAAAATTGTATCGAGCAAATTTCTTCTCAGGAATCAAAACCACGACAATCATAATTACACCAATAATTATTGACATTTTCTGCTGTAATCCTGCAAGAAAAAAACCTCTTCCGAGCAATCCAAAAATCAACCCAATTGCTGAATACGCAGTTAATCGACCAAAATGATATGTCATAATCTGTGTTACTCTTTTGGCTTCATTTTGCCTATCTACAGGAAGCATCATAGCAATTGGTCCGCACATTCCAACACAATGCAGACTACTTATTAAACCTAAAAAGAAAGCAGAGAATAACATTTTATTTTAGTTTACGTAAATAACTTCTTTAGTGAGATATTTTTTACCCTCATACTGCCACTCCATATTAACATCCCAGCGTCCTTTCAATAATTTTTTCTGTGGAATAATAATTTCTGAATTAGTTAAAGCAATTTGAGTATTAAAATCGAATTTTTTGTTTGAAGGTCTATACAATTGAATATTCCCTTTCACTTTGTCACTTTCAAATCCTGCAGGAAAAATTACCGCTACACCATCTTCAGTATATTTTATTAATGGCTTATGCTGTAAATCGTGTGCATTTTGAATCCTTGCCATTTCGTCCTGAAAGTGCGTATCGTGTTTGTAATATTCTTCAACTACCAGATCGTTATCGTATTTAGAATTTGACTGCACTTCAAAAACAAAATATAAAATGAATGTCATAAACAATCCGAATGCAATGACAATTCCAGTTCCCCAATTAAATTTCATAATACTATATTTTTTAATTAAAACTACGTGGTCCTAAGAAATTTGTTGTTGTTGTTTCTATGAGTTCAGAACCATTATAAACCCCTATTTTTACTTTTGTTTTATCGCTTTCCAATAAAACTTCATCGATTTCGATGAATAATGTTCCTTGAGAAATTCCTTCTTTTGCAACTTTAAAATGCCTTTTTCCAACATTTTTAATTTCTCCTTTCTGGTCTATTAATTCAAAATGAATATCGTTGTAATCTTTCATCGTTTTGTTTACAATTTTATACGTGTAAACATTACTAATTTTTTCTCCATTATGCTGGAACAACTGACCAGGCAAACGTAAAACTACCGCTTGAACATCCGTTCTTAAAAATAGCATTCCAACAAAAATACTCAATAAAATAAAGAGAACAGCTGTATAACCTTTCATTCTTGCTGTAAACTTAAAAGGTTCTTTTTTGGCAATTTCATCTTCCGAAGCATAGCGGATAAGGCCTTTTGGCAGTCCAACAGATTCCATAATATGATCACACTCATCGATACAAGCTGTACAGTTTGTACATTCTAACTGAGTTCCGTTTCTGATGTCAATTCCCATAGGGCAAACATGAACACATTGAAGACAATCAATACAATCTCCTTTTCCAGTTGATGCTCTGTCTTCATTTTTCTTGAATTTTGCACGTCCTTCTTCTTTTTCACCACGAACAAAGTCGTAAGCAACATTTATAGATTTATTATCTAAAAGAACACCTTGTAATCTTCCGTATGGGCAAGCAATAATACAAACCTGTTCACGAAACCATACAAAAACAAAATAGAAAACTCCAGTAAATATTAGTAACGCTATAAAATTGCTTGCTTGTTTTATCGGGCCTTGCTCAATCATTAAAAATAATGTGTCGCTTCCTACCAAATAAGCAAGAAAGACATTAGCAATAAGGAAAGAGATCAGAAAGAAAATAGTCCACTTAATCAGTCTTTTTCTAATTTTTTCTGCATTCCATTCTTGTTTTGCTAAACGAGTTTGCGCTCCGCGATCTCCATCGATCCAATATTCTATTCGACGGAAAACCAATTCAAGAAAAATAGTCTGCGGACAAATCCATCCACAAAAAATCCTTCCAAAAACAACAGTAAATAAGAGTATAAATACAACGCCAATCAGCATTGAAATTACGAAAAGATAAAAATCCTGTGGCCAAAAAGGGAATCCAAAGATATTAAAACGACGCTCTAAGATATTGAACATCATAAACTGATTCCCATTAACCTTGATAAAAGGATTTATGAATAAAATTGCCAACAAAACATAGCTGACAATTTTTCTATAATCATAAAATTTACCAGACGGTTTTTTAGGAAATATAAATTTTCGTTTTCCACCTTCATCTATTGTTCCAATGGTATCTCTAAAAGCTTCGTCTGGTAAATTTGACATGATATTCTAATTATTTTTTAACTTGTGTGGTATCTTTTGGTGCTGCAGCGGCCGCATCTGTTTTGGGAGCACTATCATCTACCCAAACTTCTCCTTCAGCTTCTTTTGGGTCTTTAGGATTACTTCCTTGTAAAGAAAGAATATAACTTGCCACTTTTTGTATTTCTTTTGGTTTAAGGGTTCCTTTCCAAGCAATCATCCCTTTACCATCTCTACCTCCATTTGTAATAGTGTGGAATAAATTTTTAATTCCTCCTCCTAAAATCCATTTATCATCTGTAAGGTTAGGCCCAATTTGACCTCCTCCATCTGCACGGTGGCATGCGGCACAATTGGTTGTAAAGATTGTTTTACCTTCATCCAAACTTGGTGCATCAGTTAGTAAAACAACTGTTTTTTCATCCATTAAATCTGGTGCTGTTTTCATGTATTCTGCAACATCAATCTTTGCTTGAGCTAATTCTTTTTTCAGCTCCATTTCTTGATCATCAGCTCCTAAAACATCGTAACGAACTACATAGATTACTCCAAAAATGATACAGATGTAGAATAAATATACCCACCATGGCGGTAAATTATTATCTAATTCTTTGATTCCGTCATAATCATGATCCATCAATAAATCAGCTTCTTTCTCAATCGGTTCCGTTTTAGTCAATTTATGCATAAGGTTTTTAAACCAAGTGCTTTCTTTGAAGCTTAAACTTTCTTCAAGTTCTTTTTGCGCTTTTTCTTCTGGTGATAGCAATTGATACATCACTCGATTTACAGCGCTAAGCGTAATTTCGATTGCAATCAGAATAAATAAAAAGACAAATAAAAACAGGGCTACCATTGGGAACTTTACAAAAGCTGGCTTATCGCCTGAGTCTATAAAATATTCCATCAAAGCAAATACGATGAAGAAAATCAACGGTACTCTAACATATACTGGGAAAAACTTTTTCATTTTTATCTATCTTTTGTAATTACACTAAGTCCTTCATCTAAAGGTATATTACTCATTTCTTGAATTTTTTCTTTTCTATAAGAGAATACCCAAACGCCTAATCCTACAAAGAATAAGAAGAAAATTAAGAGGGAAATAATCGGGTAAACTTCTATACCCGATATTGTTTCCATATTGTGTTTTATTTGTTCAAACATAATGCTGTTATTTTGAAGTTTCTTTTACTTTAATATCAGTACCAAGTCTTTGAATATAAGCGATCAAAGCAACGATTTCTCTTTCGTTCATTGGAATGAATTTCTCGCCTTTTGCTTCAGCTTTTTTACGGCTATCTTCATAACTCTTAACGAAATCAGGATCGCTTTCTAAGTTTTTTTCTATCTTAACAGCCTGCTCTCTTAATGTTCTTTGCGCATTTGCAACCTCTTCTGGAGTATATGGCACCCCTAAAGAAATCATTGCCTGCATTTTCTTCTGAGTCAATGAAATGTCCATCGGTTTGTTATCAAACAACCATTTGTAACCTGGCATAATTGATCCCGCAGATGTACTTTGCGGATTCCACATGTGGTTAAAATGCCAATTGTCATTATACTTACCACCTACTCTTAACAAATCTGGTCCAGTACGTTTTGACCCCCATAAGAATGGATGGTCATAAACAAACTCACCCGCTTTTGACTGAACTCCATAACGTTCAACCTCACTTCTGAACGGACGAACGGACTGAGAGTGACATCCAACACAACCTTCTCTGATATATAAATCACGTCCTTCAAGCTCTAACGGCGTATATGGTTTTACACTTGAAATAGTTGGAATATTTGATTTTACCATTATTGTTGGAACAATCTGAATAATACCTCCAATTAAAATTGCAATAGTTGCTAAAATGGTTAACTGGATTGGTTTTCTTTCTAACCATGAGTGGAATTTCTCTCCACTTAATCTACTGCTTTTTATTGTCTGTAAAGCTGGAGCCTGAGCCAATTCATCTTCAATTGTATTACCAGCTTTTACAGTCATAATAATATTATAAACTAATGTCAGCATACCTATTAGATACAAACTACCTCCAATAGCTCTCATCCAATACATTGGCATAATAGCCGTTACGGTTTCAAGGAAGTTACCATAAGTTAAAGTACCATCTGGATTAAATTGCTTCCACATTGATGCTTGTTGGAAACCAGCCACATATAACGGAATTGTATACACAATAATACCTAAAGTCCCAATCCAGAAATGGAAGTTTGCTAATTTCTTAGAGAATAGCTCTGACTTTGTCATTCTTGGAATCAGCCAATAGATAATACCAAATGACATGAAACCATTCCAAGCTAAAGCCCCTACGTGTACGTGTGCTACGATCCAGTCTGTATAATGCGCAATAGCATTTACGTTTTTTAAAGATAACATCGGACCTTCAAAAGTTGCCATACCGTAACCTGTAATTGCCACTACGAAGAATTTTAAAACGGGTTCTTCACGAACTTTATCCCAAGCTCCTCTTAACGTAAGAAGACCATTGATCATACCTCCCCAAGATGGAGCAATTAACATTACTGAGAATGCAACCCCTAAATTCTGAGCCCAGTTTGGCAATGCAGAATATAATAAGTGATGAGGTCCTGCCCAGATATATATAAAGATTAAAGACCAGAAGTGAATAATAGATAATCTATAAGAATAAACAGGTCTGTTTGCAATTTTTGGAACGAAATAGTACATTAATCCCAAGAAAGGAGTTGTAAGGAAGAATGCCACCGCATTATGCCCGTACCACCATTGCACAAGCGCATCCTGAACACCTGCATATACAGAGTAGCTTTTTAATGCTGAAACTGGAATTTCTATATTATTAAAGATATGAAGTACTGCTACCGTTACAAATGTTGCTAAATAAAACCAGATTGCAACATACAAGTGACGCTCTCTACGACGCAGCATGGTTCCAATCATATTGATTCCCATTACCACCCAAATTAAAGCGATTGCAATGTCAATTGGCCACTCTAGCTCTGCATATTCTTTAGAAGAAGTATAACCTAACGGAAGTGTAATTGCGGCTGCTACAATAATTAACTGCCATCCCCAGAAATGAAGATTACTTAAAAAATCACTAAACATTCTGGCTTTTAGCAATCTTTGTAGCGAGTAGTACATACCAGCAAAGAAAGCATTACCCACAAAGGCAAAAATAACTGCATTGGTGTGTAACGGTCTCAAACGGCCGTAACTAAGCCACGAAATCCCATCTGTAATGTTGGGAAAAAGGTACATTACCGCAAGGGTAAGTCCCACTAACATACCCACAACACCAAATAGTATTGTGGCGTAAATGAATTTTTTTACAATTTTGTTGTCGTAATAAAACTGTTCCATTTCCATAATTATACTTGTTTTTCTTCGATTGGTGAATTATTATTTTGGGAATTAATTTTGGTTTCGTCATCAAAAAGAATTCTGACTGAAGGGGTATAATCATCATCGTACTGTCCAGACTTGACAGCTGCGATAAAGGCAATAAAGAAACAGATTGCCACAAAAATACTTACTGAAATTAATAGATAAATAACACTCATACCTTAGATTTATATTAACAAAATTACTTCGTTAAGGGCGCATAAAATATGATAATTATCATAAACAAAAAGATATGTTAAATTTATAAAAAAAATCTTATTATATAATTTATAATCATTCTAAATTTCCGTTACTGAAATAGTTAGACATAAAAGTGACAAAACTTACAATAGTAATTGTACTCAACGGCATAATGATCGCAGCAACCAATGGAAGTAGGTTTCCTGTAACCGCAAATGCGAGCCCGACAACGTTGTAAAGCAATGAAAGTCCGAAACTCATTTTAATAATAGAAATCGCTTTATGTGAGAGCTTTAAAAAGTAGTTTAAACGTGAAAATTCTGTTGCATCTAGAATTGCATCGCATGCAGGTGAAAAGACATTTACATTCTCTGAAATAGAGATCCCGACGTTGCTTTGCGCGAGCGCTCCAGCATCATTCAGCCCGTCACCAACCATCATTACATTTTGACCATTTTCCTGAAGGTTTTTTATGTATTCGAGTTTTTGCTCTGGTTTCTGATTAAAAATCAGCTCAGTTCCTTTTGGAAGAATCGCTTCTAAATTAGCTCTCTCACCATCATTATCTCCAGAAAGCACTTTGATTTTATAAGCTTTACTCAGATCTTCAAAAAGTTTTTCTAAACCTTCACGATATTGATTTTGAAAAGTAAATTTCCCAAAATAACTCCCTCCTATTTTGATATGCAATGCTGTTTTTTCAATTTCCGAACCATCTACAACTATATCATTTACAAATTGTCCTGAACCAATTTTAATTTCTTTTTCGTCAACAATTGCCAAAATTCCTTTTCCTGTAATCTCTTGAAATTCTTCTACAGCGACACGTTTAGCTTCTGGCAGAAAATCATACAGCATTCTGCTTAATGGATGATTTGATCCTCGCAATACATTTTTAATCAATACAATATCTGAATCCGAAATAGCATTTCCTTCATACATTATATTCGATTTTTTATTCGTTGTAATTGTTCCTGTTTTATCAAAAACAATCGTATCCACCTTAGCAAGTTGTTCGATTACAATCGCGTTTTTCAGATAAAATTTCTTTTTTCCTAAAATTCGCAATATATTTCCAAAAGTAAACGGAGCCGTAAGAGCCAATGCACAAGGGCAAGCTACAATTAATACGGCTGTAAAAACATTAAAAGCAGTATTGGCATCAATAAAAATCCAATAACCAAAACCACCAAATGCAATTAGTAATAAAATAGGGGTAAAATATCGGCTTATTGCATCTGTTATGGTTTTGTGTTTCTGATCTACTTTCTTCTGAAAAATTTCGTTACTCCATAACTGAGTCAGATAACTTTGTGAAACAGAATGCAATACTTCCATTTCTATTACTTTTCCAATCTGTTTCCCTCCTGCAAATATTTTATCTCCAGACTTTTTAGTAATTGGCACTGCTTCTCCTGTAACAAAACTATAATCTATCTCTGCACTTTCGCTAATTAAAATTCCATCAACGGGTATAAGCTCTTGATTTCTAATCAATAATCGATCTCCTTTTAAAACATCATAAATAGCGACATTATCTTCGGTAGCATCTTTATTAATTTTAGTAACAGCAATCGGAAAATACGATTTAAAATCTCTTTCAAAGCTTAAAAAACTATACGTTTTAATTTGAAACATTTTACCAAGAAGCATAAAAAATACTAAACTGGCTAAACTGTCAAAAAATCCTGGACCGTGATCCATTAGCATGTCGTATGTACTTCGAATAAACATCACGATAATACCTAAAGCAATCGGAATATCAATGTTAAGCATTCTAGTTCTAATGCTATGATAGGCAGAAATATAATACCCGCTTGCCGAATACAAGAAACTTGGTAATGCTAAAAGAAAAATCAGTAATCTGAAAAACGGCTTGTAACTATCCAACCAGAATTCTTTCATTTCGAAATATTCTGGAAATGAAAGCAGCATAATATTTCCAAAACAAAAAAATGCGACTCCAAGTTTATACGTTAAACTCCTGTCTACCTTTGCCTTTGCTGTTCCGTAATTTTCTAGACTTATATAAGGTTCGTAACCAATAGAACTTAAACGATAAACAATTTCTTTTAAAGAAACGACATCTGAATTAAACGTAATTCTAACTTTCTTTTCGTGAAAGTTAACTTGAGAAGTACTAATTCCTGGCTGAAGACGATTTAGGTTTTCTAAAATCCAGATACAAGAACTGCAATGGATATGCGGAATATTGAGCGAAACAATCGAAGTGTTTCCTTCCTGAAATTCCAAAACCTTTGCTAGTATGGTTTCATTTTCTAAAAAATCATATTTTCCTTTGATGTCTTGCGGAGTGGCGCCTGGAGACTTTTCAAAATCATAATAAGATGTTAGGTCATTGATGCTGAAAATTTCGTAAACTGTTTTACAGCCTGTGCAACAAAACTTTTTATCATCAAAATCAATTTCTTCATTTTGTTCAATAGTTAAACCACAATGAAAACAACTTTGCTCCCTCATAAACTTGTTTTTATTTGTTGCAAATTTCCAATTAAAGCGTAATTTTTAAGATGACAATTATCATGTTATTTTGAAATCGGATTCCTAAATTTATAAAATAAAAAGCTCCAACGAGAGTAAACCCTAATTTATAATAATTTTACCTTATTATGGTGGTTAAAACCCTTAAATATGCTTATTTTTGCAGCAAACAAATATTGTCATGAACAAATGTGATCAATGCATTGTACGTCAGCTAAGCTCATTAAAAGCCCTTAACAAAGAAGAAGTTATTAAATTAGCCAGCAGTAAAACCTCTTACAAGATTAAAAAAGGTGAAGCCATTTTTGAAGAAGGCGAAGTAACCAATGGCGTTTTTTGTATAAAAGATGGTGTTGGTAAGCTTTCAAAATTGAGTGCAAACGGAAAAGATCAAATTGTAAAACTAGTTAAATCTGGTGAACTACTTGGACAGCGCTCGATGATTAGTAACGAGCCGGCAAATTTGACTGCAAAAGCGATTGCCGACATGGAGGTTTGTTTTATTCCTAAAACTGAAATCATCAATTTCTTTAACAGCAACAATCAGTTTTCATTAAATCTGATGCAGTCTGTGTGCGAAGATTTAAAAGAATCTGAAAACGAAAAAATTGCTTTAGTACAGAAAACCGTTAAACAGCGACTTGCCGAAACTTTACTGCAATTACATGATGAGTTTGGAGAAGACACTGATAAAACACTTAAAGTTCAGCTAACAAGAGAAGAACTTGCAGGAATTATTGGTACAGCAACAGAAAGCTGTATTCGCTTATTATCTGATTTTAATAAATTGGGGCTAATAGAATTGGTTGGTAAAAAAATTATGCTTAAAGACGTTCGCGCTTTAAAGAAATTAGCCGACAACTAGAGTTTTTTAGCTTCATTCCAGAAAACGTCCATTTCTGTAAGTGTCATATCCATTAATGGCTTACCTAATTCGTTTGCTTTACTTTCTAAGTATTGAAAACGCTTAATAAACTTTTTATTGGTTCTTTCTAACGCGTCTTCTGGATTTACATTTAAGAATCTTGCGTAATTAATCATAGAAAACAAAACATCTCCAAATTCGTCTTCGATTTTATCTTGGTTTCCAGATTTTACCTCGTCTTGCAATTCTTGTAATTCTTCTTGAACTTTATCCCAAACCTGATGAGGTTCTTCCCAATCAAAGCCTACTCCTTTAACTTTATCTTGAATTCGGCTCGCTTTCACTAAAGCAGGAAGACTTCTTGGCACACCTTCTAAAACAGATTTTTTACCTTCTTTCAGTTTTAGTTTTTCCCAATTTTGTTTTACTTCTTCTTCATTTTCTACTTTTACATCTCCATAAATATGAGGATGACGGTGAATTAGTTTCTCGCAGATTTCATTACAGACATCAGCAATATCAAAATCATTGGTTTCGCTACCTATTTTGGCATAAAAAACAATATGAAGCAGTAAATCTCCCAATTCTTTTTTAACTTCATTTAAATCATTATCCAGAATAGCATCGCCCAGCTCGTAGGTTTCTTCGATTGTGAGATGTCTCAATGTCTGCAAAGTTTGCTTTTTATCCCATGGACATTGCTCACGAAGTTCATCCATGATATTCAATAATCTCTCAAATGCTTTTAACTGGTTTTCTCTGCTCATTTTGAAGTTTTCTTTTGATTTAAACTCGATTCTGTAAAATTAAAAAATCCTGTCAAGAAAACATCTTAACAGGATTATTTTATGTTTAAAGAAAAACTATTATTCTTCTTTTTTAGCTTTTGCTTTTTTAGCTACTGGAGCTTTTTTTGGTTTCTCTGCAGCAACTGGAGCTTCTTCTTTTGGTTCTTCAACTGCAGGAGCTAAGTCTGTAACTAATCCTTTTGCTTGAAGCGTATTGTACCAATTTAATACTTTTTTGATATCTGATGGATAAACTCTTTCTTCGTCGTAATCTGGAAGAATTTGTTTGAAATAAGCAGACAAAGTAGCGTTATCTTCTTTATGAGAAATAGCTTGTCCTTTATTTTCTTTAACGGCAATCTGCTGCATTACTTCAGTTAACGGTTTTTCACCTTCATAAGTATAAATCGAAATTTCAGACAATAAACTTACATTGCTTTTTAGATTTACAGTAATCTTCTTCCCATCAATTAATGATTCCGCCACAAAACCTGTACGAGTTTGTACTTTTAATTCGTATAAACCTGGTTTTCCTGAAATGGCTAAAATTTTCGTTAAATTCATTTTTATTAAAATTAGTATTAAGAATTTGATTTATTTTTTGTTTCTAACTATTTAGAAAACTTACCTTGCTTTTTTAGCTGCGAAAAATTTCATTCTATATTCCTGAGACGTTTTTCCCTCAGTAATATTTTTCAATTTCTTTTGGATTAAACGCTTCTTAAGAGATGATATTTTATCTGTAAACAAAATTCCTTCAATATGATCGTATTCGTGTTGGATAACTCTTGCGATTAATCCGTCAAATACTTCCGTTTTCATTACAAAATCTTCTTCACAATATTCGATTGTAACAGTTGGTTTTCTGTAAACGTCTTCACGCACATCTGGAATACTTAAACAGCCTTCATTAAATCCCCACTCTTCTCCTTCTTCTTTAACGATTTTAGCATTGATAAAAGTCTTCTTAAAGCCTTTCAAATCTTTTTGTTCCTCTGAAGGAAGATCCTCATCATCACTAAAAGGCGTTGTGTCTATAACAAACAAACGAATTGGAAGCCCAACCTGCGGTGCAGCAAGTCCAACTCCATACGCATTGTACATCGTCTCGTACATATTTGCGATCGTTTCTTTTAGGTTTGGATATTCTGGTGTAACGTCCTGCCCTACTTTTCTTAAAACAGGATCACCGTATCCTACAATTGGTAAAATCATTTGTTTTTATTTATATTTAATATGCTGCAAAAACAGAATTAAAGTTATGCTATTTCAGCTGGCAAAAATAGTAAAAAATAGTCAAGAATGATTCTAATAATCTATTATATCGCATTTTTTACAAGCTGTTAAAAATCTCATCCATAATTATGCCAAAATCACTCCTACAATTCTTACCTTTGTTAGTAAACCTCTTTTTATGATTGATAAGATTTCAAAATTTACAAACAGCACTTCTTTTTTCAATGCTTCCAAAGTAACTATTGCTTCTGTTGTTCCTGTTTTAGTTTTAAATTTTTTAGGTCATTTTGAAATTGGGTTCACCATCGCACTTGGAGCTTTTTACACCTATCCCAGCGATATTCCAAGTTCTCTTAGCCATAAAATAAAAGGATTAATTGCAGCCTCATTTATTGTTTCAGGTGTTAATCTGCTGGTAAATCTCGTTTATCCATATCCTTTTCTTTTTTATATCTTTTTAGGATTTCTATTGTTTTTATGCTCTATGATTTCGGTTTATGGGCAACGAGCAACCCTGATCTCTTTCTCGGCTTTATTATCTATTTCTCTTTCTTTTGGACATTTACATGAAGGTTGGGAAGCTTTTGAATATTCTGGCTTTATTTTTATCGGAGGAATTCTGTATTTGGCAGTATCTCTTGTTTTTCATTTTGTACAGCCCTATAAATATGTAGAATTACAAATCGCTGAAGGAATAAAACTTACTGCCAAATATCTAAAACTAAGAGGTGATTTATGGAGCCCTGAAGCCAATAGAAAAGCTATAATCGAGAAACAACTAGCTGTACAGGTAGAATTGAATCTTATTCATGAAGATTTAAGAAAAATGCTGATTGGAAACCAGAATGCATCTGGAATTACAAGTCAGAATCGAAAAATGCTTTTAGTCTTTATTACTTTAGTCGAAATTCAAGAATTGGCGCTGTACACTTCTTTTGATCATAGCAAACTTCATGAAAAATTCGCCAAACATCCCGATGTTTTAAGAACGTATCAAAATGTTGCCTATAAACTGGCTTCAACCCTTAAGAAGCTTTCAAAAAATGTCCGTCATATTAGTGTTTATGTTGATAAACATGATTTGAAAAACGAATTGGATGCTCTTGAATTTGCCATTTTTGATTATGAAAAAATATTAGGTAAAGAAGAAGCCGCAGAAGGTGTTTTAATGCTAACCAATATGCTGAAATATGCTAAAAATCAGGTTGGAAAAATCAAAACCATTCAGCGCGCACTTTCTCTAGCCATGCAGTCTTATAAACTAAAAGACAAAGACAAGGAGCTTGAAAAATTCCTTACGCCACAATATTATCCGTTGCGAACTTTAATCGAAAATTTAAGCTATTCTTCTTCGATTTTCAGACATTCGATACGATTAACCATTACTATTTTAATCGGTTTCTTTCTCGGACAAGTGCTTCCATTTCAAAACGTATATTGGATTCTGCTTACGATTGTAGTAATCATGCGCCCTGGTTACGGCTTAACAAAGGAACGATCTTACAACAGGATGTTCGGAACTGTTTTGGGAGGATTTATAGCTTTCGGAATTGTATCGGTTATTCAGAATCACGTAGCATTAAGCATTTTCTCTATTGTTTGTATGCTTTTGGGAATTTCATTTACCCAAATCAACTATAAGATAAGTGCGACATTTGTTACGATGTATGTCGTTTTCATTTACGGAATTCTTACCCCAGATATCAATGAAGTAATCCAATACAGAATCTTAGATTCGCTTGCCGGAGCTATTTTAGCCTTTATTGCCAATCAGTTTTTATGGCCTGCGTGGGAATTTATCAATACGCCTATTCATATCGAAAACACGATTCGAGCGAACAGGAATTATCTCAAAGAAATTGCAGATTTTTATAACAAAAAAGGAGAAGTTCCTACTTCTTACCGTCTTGCAAGAAAAAATGCTTTTGTTGAAATAGGCAATTTAATGACTTCTTTCCAGCGCATGATGCAAGAGCCAAAATCGAAACAGAAGACCATGCCTTTGGTTAACAAATTGGTAGTTTTAAACCACTCTTTATTATCTGCTTTGGCTTCATTGTCAACTTATATTCAGTCACACCAAACCACTTCTGCATCAGATTCTTTTAATTATATCATCAAAACAATTTTAGCCAATTTGGATCATTCTATTTCTGTTTTAAGAAATGAAGTTATTATAAAGGATACTTTTTTTGAAAAAGAAGATGTGACTTTGCAATTTGAAGAATTAAAGCGAAGGCATTTTACGCGCTTAGCCGAAGATGATGATTTGGATAAAGAAACGCGTCAAGCCAAAATGCAGGAAGCACAAATGGTAATTGAACAATTGATCTGGATGAGTAATCTGGCTGAAAAAATTCTAAAAAACACAACCGACCTAAAAAAAACAAATCCAGATTAATTCTCATCTGGATTTGTGTTTTATTCAATATAAGGAAAAGCTTAATTTAATTTTAAAACTTCTGCTGTTTGTTTTCTAAGCTCTTCTAAAAGTTCTGGCTTATCATTTAAAGTCTGACCATAAGAAGGAATCATTGTTTTTAATTTTGCTTGCCATTCTGGTGTTTTAATTTGATGTGTAAAACATCTGCTGATCAAATCAACCATAATTGCTACAGCTGTAGAAGCACCTGGAGATGCACCTAATAAAACCGCCAACGTTCCGTCATGCGTATTAATTACTTCGGTACCAAATTCTAAAACTCCGCCATCTTTTTCATCTTTTTTGATAACCTGAACACGCTGTCCTGCTTTTTCCAATTTCCAATCTTTTGAACGAGCTGTTGGAAGATATTCGCGTAAAGCTTTCATTCTATCTTTTGGCGACTGGCGAACTTGCTCGATCAAATATTTTGTTAATGGAATATTATGATATCCTGCAGCCAGCATCGGAATTAAATTGTTAGGCTTAATAGATAACGGTAAATCTAAATAAGAACCATTTTTCAAGAAACGAGTTGAAAATCCTGCAAATGGACCAAAAAGAAGTGCTTTTTCTCCATCAATTACACGAGTATCAATATGGGGAACAGACATTGGAGGAGCTCCAACACTTGCTTTTCCGTAAACTTTTGCTTGGTGTTTTGCAATTACCTCAGGATTTGTACATTTTAGCCATTGTCCGCTTACAGGGAAACCTCCATATCCATTTCCTTCAGGAACATTTGCTTTTTCTAATAAAGGAAGAGAACCTCCACCCGCACCAATAAATACAAATTTAGTATAGGCTTTACGAGTTTTTCCTGTCGACAAATCTTTAATTTTAATTCTCCAAGATTTATCTTCACGCTGTTTTAGTTTTTTAACCTCATGATTAAAATACAAAGAAACACCATCTAATTTTTCTAAGTAATTGAACATACTTCTTGTTAAAGCACCAAAGTTAACATCGGTACCAATTTCCATATGTGTTGCTGCTAATTTTTCGTCAGCAGTTCTGCCTTCCATTACCAGCGGCATCCATTTCTGAAGTTGCTCAAAATCGGTACTGAAAGTCATATCAGAGAAAATTGGATTGCTTTGAAGCGCTTCAAATCTCTTTTTTAAATAATCTACGTTTTTATCTCCCCATACAAAACTCATATGAGGTACGCTTTTAATAAAATTATCCGGAGACGGCACTTTATTTTGTTGCACTAAGTAAGACCAAAACTGGCGCGAAATCTCAAATGATTCTGCAATACTTATTGCTTTTTTAGGATCGATACTGCCATCTGCCTTTTCTGGAGTATAATTTAGTTCACAAAAAGCCGAATGTCCAGTTCCTGCATTATTCCAAGCATCAGAACTTTCAGCTGCTGCAACATCTAATCTTTCGTAAATTTCAATTTTTATATCTGGTTGTAATTCTTTCAAAATTACTCCAAGAGTGGCACTCATTATTCCAGCGCCAATGAGTACTACATCACTATTTGAACGTATGGTTTCGTCAGGCATAACAGTATTTTTATTTAAAGTGCAAAGGTACTTTTTTAATTGCAAAAAAAAACTAATTTTTAGATGATAAAAGTTAGGATTTTCTAAAAACCATTAAATTATAAATAAAAAATACGACGAACAGCGTTATTTTTTTGCGGAAAGATAATCTTGAAGCAGAATTGTAGCAGAAATTTCGTCTATCAAACCTTTGTTCTGACGTTGCTTTTTATTTAAACCGCTGTCGATCATAGTTTGAAATGCCATTTTTGAAGTAAAACGCTCATCAACACGAATTACTTTCATATCGGGAAAAATATTCGAAAAATGAATTACAAAGCCATTAATCACAGAAGCACTTTCAGACGGAAGACCGTTCATTTGTTTGGGTTCTCCAATTAAAACCGCTTCGACTTTTTCTTTAGCAAAATAATCTTTCAAAAAGTCAATCAAAGTATGAGTCGGAATTGTAGTTAAGCCCGAAGCAATAATCTGCATTTCGTCTGTAACAGCTATCCCTGTGCGTTTTTGTCCGTAATCTATTGAAAGGATTCTTGGCATGTTGTAATTTTTCAGCAAATTTAGTTTAAAATATTTTTGTATTTTTCCATTTCACTCAAAATAAACTTTTTCCAAGATTGCTTTCAATAAAAAAATCCGCCTTGAAAATTCAAGACGGACTTTTATCCAAATATTCAAACCTAAAAAATAACTCAATTTATCTTCCAAACAATCGGCCAAAAAAACCTCTGTGTTCTTCTTCCTCTCCTGCATCCTCTTCTTCACTGTAATTAGCAAACTTAGATTGTGATTTTTCGTGTTCGTAAATCAGCTCCTTAATATATTCAACGTACGTTCTCTTTTTCTCTTCCAAGAATCCTATTAAGTACTTTTCGCTAAATTCAACTCCGCTTGCGGCTTCAATCTGCAATAACTTTTTATATAAAGGTTCAATATGCATCGCAATAACTTCCTGCGGTACAGCTTGTCTTCTTCCGAAATAATTTACAATAACGTCGTTTTCGTCTCGGGCGATTTCAAAATCGGTAATTACCCAATAGTATCTTCCAGACTTTGCAAGGTTTTTTACAATAGCGTGAAAGTTTTTCCCGTTTTTAAGATTTTCCCAAAGCACTTTAAAGATTACTTTTGGCATATCGGGGTGACGTATGATATTATGAGGCTGCCCCATTAATTCATAGTCTTCGTAACCACAAACATCTACAAACACTTCGTTGGCATATTCTATAATACCAAAAGCATTTGTTTTACTCATAATAACCTGAGTTTTATCCCAGCTTACTTCTTTGTCAATGATTACTCTGTTTTGAAGGTGATTTTCTTGATTCATATTTTACTGCTTATATGATTTATTTATGGAATGGAATTGTTGATCAACACTGCGAAATTAAAGCGAAGAAAAAGCAGAAACCCTGACTTTTGTCATATTTTGATACAAAAAAAACTTCTAGTGGTAGCGGTATTAGTAAAAAATACATATCGCTTCATTAACCTTACAAATAAGAAACAAAAAGTTAAATCTGTAACATTTTCAAACCGTTTTACTTTTTTGCATTTCTACAAATACCTTATCTTTGCCAAAAAATTAAACGTATGAATTCTTTACAGACTATAATTGAACAAGCTTGGGAAAATAGAGCTTTATTACAAGAAACCGCAACAACTGATGCTATTAGAGAAGTTATCGAATTAGTAGACGCTGGAAAATTACGTGTTGCTGAACCAGTTGGTGACAAATGGCAGGTAAACGAATGGGTTAAGAAAGCGGTTGTGATGTATTTCCCGATTCAAAAAATGGAAACATGGGAATCTGGTATTTTTGAGTACCACGACAAAATGTTGCTAAAAAGAAATTATGCTGAAAAAGGAATTCGTGTAGTACCAAATGCTGTTGCTCGTTATGGAGCTTACATCTCAAGCGGTGTAATCTTAATGCCAAGTTACGTAAACATTGGTGCTTATGTTGACGAAGGAACAATGGTTGACACTTGGGCAACCGTAGGAAGCTGTGCTCAAATTGGTAAAAATGTACACTTAAGCGGTGGTGTTGGTATTGGTGGTGTTTTGGAGCCATTACAAGCTGCTCCTGTTATTATCGAAGACGGTGCTTTTATCGGTTCTCGTTGTATCGTGGTTGAAGGTGTTCACGTTGGTAAAGAAGCAGTTCTTGGAGCTAACGTATGTTTGACGGCATCTACAAAAATTATCGATGTTACAGGTGATGAGCCAGTTGAAATGAAAGGTTATGTACCTGCTCGTTCTGTAGTTATTCCTGGAAGCTACACTAAGAAATTCGCAGCTGGAAAGTTCCAAGTTCCTTGTGCATTAATCATTGGAACTCGTAAACCATCTACAGATTTAAAAACTTCTTTAAACAATGCGCTTCGTGAATACGATGTTGCTGTATAAGCTTTAAAAACTCTAAATATTTAAAATCCAAATTCCAATAGATTATTACTGGAATTTGGATTTTTTTTATTACTTATTTTTTTGAAGTTTAATAAGTTTAGCATATTTCATATAAGAGAAAAAAGCCTGAATCATTGCGATGGTCAATCCGTCAAGACCGTTGAAGATTCCTTTTTTAAAGAAATAACATCGAACAAAAGCTACAGTTCCGTTCAAAACAGGTTTAAAGGCATTAATTCTTTTTCCTTGATCATACAACTGCTGCGCATGCCATCCAGAATATTGATTCTTTTTAGCAATAATCTGATCAAAAGAATCCCATCCGTAATGCAAAATGTGCACTGCAACTTTTTTCTCATTTTGAGCTACAATTTTCTGATGCACTTTAGAATCTGAAGGATGAGCAGTCTGTTTATTAAAAAAACGAACTTTATGATCTGGATACCATCCTGAAAAATCAATTAGTTTATCGGCCAAAAAGTTTTTTACTCTAAAACTTAAAGCATCATGATTTCCTTCCAAATATTTTTTCTTTAGAATAAAATCTTCTGCGTCTTTGTCTAAAAACTCATCTGCATCAAGGTTTAAAATCCAGTCATTTTTACAAAAAGGCAAACCGTGCGTACGCTGCGGACCATCTCCTAAAAATGCCTGTTGAACAACCTGCGCTCCTTTTTCTTTAGCTATTTCTACTGTGCGATCTTTACTGAAAGAGTCTACAATAATAACTTCATCACAAACTTTAAATAAGGCATCTATACATTTTCCAATGTTTTTTTCTTCATTGAAAGTAATAACCAAACCGCTAATTCCCATTATAAATTTTAATTTGTTGACCACAAAAATATAACTTTTTAATTTAGTTTAATCTTATTACCGCCATCACTTGTGCACTTCATAAAATAGTTTGTACTTTAGCTTTCAAATTGAATAAAAAACCAGATGAGAATATTAGTTATCCAACAAAAAAGAATTGGAGACGTTTTAACAAGCACAATTATTTGCAATAACTTGAAGAGCAAGTTTCCTGACTCTACAATTGACTATATGTGTTATCCCAATTCGATTGATGTTCTAAAAGAAAATCCGAATATCGATAACATCATTCCGGTGACTAATAAAATCCGAAAATCGACTTTTGGATTCCTTAAATTCATTTTTGAGATCCGAAGAAAAAAATATGATGCCGTAATAGACGTTTACAGCAAATTAGGAACTAGTTTAATTACGTTTTTTTCTGGAGCAAAATATAAAGTTTCGTATCATAAATGGTATTCTAATATCTTTTACAATTATAGTTACGAACGTTTTGATGCCATAAAATCAGAATATGGATTGGCAATTGAAAACAGGTTGTTGCTCCTTAAACCATTTTTTACTGAAAAGATAACGAATGTAAAACCGAAAATCTTTTTAAAAGAATCTGAAATTGCAGAAGCAAAAAGCATTTTAAAAAGCTACAATATTGATCCTGAAAAACCCCTTATTATGTTTGGAATTTTAGGAAGCGAGCACTACAAAACCTATCCGCTTGACGGAATGGCAAAAATTATCGATTTTACTGTAGCAAAAACAAACGCTACTATTCTCTTTAATTATATTCCGAACCAGAAAGAGGAAGCTTTGGAGGTTTACAACCATTGTTCTGAAGAAACAAAAAAGCATATTATTTTCGATTTGTACGCTACAGATTTACGTCAGTTTTTAGCAATACTTTCTCAATGCGAGATGTTGATAGGAAACGAAGGAGGAGCTGTAAATATGGCCAAAGCACTAGAAATACCAACTTTCTCTATTTTTACTCCTTCTGTTAGAAAAGAAACTTGGCAGTTGTTTGAAAATGAAGCAAAAAATGCTTCAATTCATTTAAAAGATTTAAAACCTGAGATTTACGAGAAGCACACCGAACAATACATAAAAGAACACACTTTTGAATATTATGCTGAATATCCGTTGGAACTTATGCTTAAAAAACTAGAGACTTATTTTCAGGAATATAAAAATTGAAAAAGCAAAGCATCACCAATGAATAGCGAAAAGCAAAAATTATCAGTATTGATTATTACGCTTAATGAAGAACATCATATAAAATCACTTCTTGAAGACATTGATTTTGCAGATGAAATAATTGTTGTTGATTCTTACAGCACCGATAAAACGGTACCTATTGTCGAGTCTTTCAAAAACGTAAAATTAATTCAGAATCCTTTTATTGATTATACCTCTCAGCGAAATTTTGCCTTAGAGCAAGCCGAAAACTCATGGGTTTTATTTATTGATGCTGACGAAAGATTAACACCCGAATTAAAATCTGAAATCGTTACTGCAATTAATGCTGAAAACGCCGCAAGCGCTTATTTTATCTATCGCATTTTTATGTTTAAGGAGCACCGACTAAACTTCAGCGGCTGGCAAACCGACAAGATTTTTAGGCTTTTTAATAAATCAAAATGCAGATACAACGAAGAAAGAACCGTTCACGAAAAACTGATTGTAAACGGACCAATCGCTACTTTAAAAAATAAAATTATACATTTCTCCTACTCTTCTTATGAGGATTATAAATCGAAAATGTACAATTATGGAATTCTTAAAGCCAATGAAAAATTTGCAAAAGGAATAAAACCTTATTTCCTACTGCTATTTCTTCATCCTTTATACACTTTTTTGTACCAATTTATAATCCGATTGGGTTTTCTGGACGGAGGAAAAGGCGTAACAATCTGCTATCTTAATGCGTACAGCGTTTTTGTTCGCTATAAAGAGTTAAGAAGAATTACTTCTTCCAGAATTTAAGTTTCTTTTTCAGACGTTTTTTTCGATAAAACTTTTCTTGAAAATCTGAAGTATCTTTCCATAAAGTATTAAAAATCTTCTCTTCAGGTTCGCTATAATATTTAGCATATTCGTTACTCATTGTTGCCACCATTTCTTTTAATGGAGTCAAACGGCATAAGTTTTTCATACGCGTTTCAAAAGACATTGTAGTATGAAATTCCATTCTGTTCAAATCAACTAGAAAAAAATCATAATTTCCGTTCGCATTCTTTTTTATTAAAGTGTTTCCTGGAGAATGATCCAAAAATTCAATTCCCTTTTCATGAAGATCGAAACTGAATTTGGTAAATTGTCTTAGAATATTATCACGATCTGGATAATCAGGCACTTCTACAAGCTCTCTATACGTCAAGTCACACAAAAGATGCTCACTTACATAATAGCTGTTTTCTAAACCTAATAAAGACGAAAACTCTACAAATGCAATAGGTTCTGGTGTTCCAACACCCAATTCTATAAGCTTGTTTGCATATTCAAAAGATCGTCTGGCTTTTGATTTTCTAAAATATTTATATGCTATTTTATTAATAAAATGAGGAATCTTGAAAGATTTCACGTTTACAATCTTCCCATTTAGATCAAATAATTTTATTTTATTTCGATCGCCATTTCCAAAAAGTTCACCAGAAGAATCAAAACTGCTGATAATTTGTTGTATTGAATGTTCTTCGGACTTAATTTTTTTGCTTATTTCAAATGACATAATGGGTATCTATACTTTTAAAATTCAAAAATAACTAAATGCTTTCATAGAAATAAAAAAAGAAAAGAATATTTTTACAAAAAGTAATCCTTTTCTCATATATTTGCAAAAATTTAAAGCAATGAAAATACTAAATGTTACCTCGATGATTGACTTTCGAGGTGGCGATTCGCAAATGTATACAATCTACAAGCTATTAGCTGATAAAATGGATCTAAAACAATACATTTTATGTCCAGATAAAGCTGTTTTAGCGGCTATCTGCAAAAATGACAATGCTAATTTTTTTACTTACCCAACAAACCGATTCAAATTATTCAGTCTGATTTTATCTATTATTAAAATCTGCAAAAAAGAATCGATAACCGTATTGCATATACATGATTCGTCTTCTTTGACTGCTGCGCTTATTGCTTTAAAATTTTTAAACAAATCAATTACCTTAATATTTAGCAGAAAAAGAAACAATAAAATTAAAGACAAATTTTTAAACAGGTATAAATATTCGCATCCTAGAATTCATAAAATTATATGCGTTTCTAAGGCTGTTGAAGCTATTTTTGAAAAAATTGTAGATCAAAACCGTCTTATAACAATTTATGACGCTATCGATGTTGAACAATTTGCTCAAAAGACAAATCAAAATCTGCTTCATAAAGAGTTTAATTTTGCACCAGAAACCAAAATAGTGGGAAATATAGCCGCTCTTACAAGTCAAAAAGACATACACACTTTTATTGACACAGCTAAACTAATTAAGCTAAAAACCAACACTTCTGACTCCATAAAATTTATTGTAATTGGAGACGGCCCTCTTAAAGAAGAGTTAGTAAATTATACTATTGAAAATAATTTAGAGCATGATTTATTCTTTACCGGATATCGAAATACTGCCGATTTACTTCCAGAATTTAATGTTTTTCTATTAACTTCTGTAACTGAAGGACTTCCATTGACTATCTATGAAGCTTTTGCCTGTAAAATTCCTGTGGTATGTACTAAAGCCGGCGGAACACCAGAGGTCATTACAAACGGTGAAACGGGATTTCTAGCCGATTTAAAAGATACCGAAACGTTATCCAATAGCGTACTTAAAATTATAAACAATCCAGCTTTACAGGAAAAAATAAAAACCAATGCCTTTCAGCTCGTTAGTCAAAATCATAATCTTAGCATAATGCAAAAAAACTATTATGATTTTTACAAAAGCTTAAATTAATATTGATCTAAAATTGGTTTCCAGAACTTATTCACTTTAGGTTTGTTAATGGCATGACAGCCAAAAGGAAGTTTGTTACCCGCTATTTTCATAGCAATTTCTGGTTTTCTATCTATGGCAAAAAGCACACCTTCTTTATAATCCGGAATTTTAAAATTTGAATCAAATTCGGGAGCTTTTAAAGACCAAAAAACGTCTTCTGTAGCATAAATTGGCTTTTTATCTGCTTTTAAAAAGTCTGATATAAATTGGCTTTTTTCTTTTGCAATAGCAAAATGCGAAGCCACTTTACGTAATGAAAATCCGCCATTACCTACTTTATAAAAAATCTGTTCACGCTCTTTTTTCTTAGCCGATCTGAAATTTTTAGTAATTGTGTTTAATATTTTCTTTCCAAAAGTATCTACAGGAGTTGCAATCCAGGGAGCACCAATATAATCATAACCTTTCTGGCACCATTCTGCTAATTCATTTCTAAAAACGAATGCATCAAGCTGATAAATCAATATATATTCTGAATCTAAAAAAGGCTCGTAAAATTCTGGCAATAGCAAAAGCTCATTATAACCATCTATAGTAGCAAAATGATGTTTAGGAAAACTTTTGAAAGTTAAATTCTCATATTTTTCAGTCAAATAAGAACAATTTAATCCTTCTGGATGCGCAATTACAATTTCATAATCTTTTAAAATTTTGCAGCCTTGTAAAAATGATTTTTCTTCTAATTCTCCAAAATATTCCTTGTATACAGGAATAACTACTTTTGCTAATACTTTATTCATATGGTTTTTGGTTAAAGCAAAACTGCTTACGGCTTGGATTTTTTTGCTATTTGGTATTCTAACTTTAAGTGCAAAAATAATCTTATAAATTACAAAAACTTAATTATTGCCAAGTAAATTTGATTTTTTTACCAAATAAAAAAATTAATTTTGCACTTTACATATTCCATTTATAATGAACGAAGAAATTATCAACGCATACGAAGTAATTAAGGAAGGCGGTATCATTTTATATCCAACAGATACGGTTTGGGGAATTGGCTGTGACGCTACAAACCCAGAAGCTGTTGCTAAAATCTACAAGTTAAAACAGCGTGCAGAAACACAAAGCATGATTGTTTTAATGAATGGCGAAAAGATGCTGTACAATGTATTTAAAGAGATTCCTGAAGTTGCATGGCAAATCTGGGATTTATCGGAGAAACCCACTACTTTAATTCTTGATGATGCTAGAAATGTTGCTCCAAATATTATTGCTGCGGACAAATCGCTAGGGGTTAGATTGGTAAAAGAACCTTTCTGCTTCAAATTGATGGAGAGAATGAAAAAGCCTTTGGTTTCCACTTCTGCTAATATTTCTGGACAACCAACACCAATAGCTTTCAAGGACATTAGCCCGGAAATTATTAACGGTGTTGATTATGTGGTGAAATTAAACCAAGACAAAATAAACGGGAAATCTTCTACGATCATCAAATTAACCAAAGATTCTCAGGTAAAAGTAATTCGCAAATAGTTTTTTGTTTCAAGTTTCAGGTTTCAGGTTTCAGGTTTCAGGTTTCAGGTTTCAAAAACTTTGAGTGTAGTTTTTACCGCAAAGTACGCAAAGAAGCTTTTATTGAGAATCTAAATAGAATTTAAAAAGTTCGCAAAGCTTTATCAAAACAAGCTTTGCGAACTTTTTTATTTTAATGGCTCTAAAAACTTAGAATCTCAGAATCTCAGAACCTTAGTATCTTAGCAACTTAGACTGTTTTCAGACTTTCAATTAACCAATCGATATCTTCTTTGGTGTTGTAATGACTAAATGAAATTCGGAGATTTGGCAATTTTAAATCGGTCTCCGAAAGCATTTCGTTTAAAACGTGCGACGGTTTAATACTTCCAGATTGGCAAGCGCTTCCTCTAGAAACAGCAATTCCTTTCATATCTAAACTAAAAAGCAGCATCGAAGTTTTGTCTGATGAAAACGGCAGAATGATATTGATAATATTATAGAAATCTTCTTTTTTTCCGTTAATTCTGAAATTTGGAAAATGAATTTCTAATTGTTCTATGAGATAATTTTTTATTCCTAAAATATAATTTCTTTCTTCCTCTAATTTTTCATAAGAAATAGACAAAGCTTTTGCCATACCAGCAATCTGATGTACCGCTTCGGTTCCTGCGCGAAGGCCTTTTTCTTGTTCTCCTCCAAAAAGCAAGGGTTGTAAACCAGAATTTTTTCGAATAAAAGCAAATCCAATACCTTTTGGACCGTGAAATTTATGTGCACTCGCCAAAATAAAATCAATAGGCGTTTTTTGAAGATCGATTTCCGTTTTCCCGACAGATTGAACTGTATCCGAATGGAACAAAGCGCTATACTGCTTGCTAATCAAACTTACACGATCTAGATCTAAAATTGTCCCCGTTTCGTTATTGACATGCATTAAACTAACCAAAGTCTTTTTTTCTTCGGATAATAAATTAGACAAATGCGTTAGGTCTAGACTACCGTCTGCATTTACATTTACATAATCAACTTGAATATTGTATTCTTCCTGAAGCACCCAAACAGTATGCAAAACAGCATGATGTTCAATTTTTGAAGTAATAATTCTCTCCACCTTCAAATCTTCAACAGCAGAGCGCAAAATCCAGTTGTCGGCTTCTGTTCCGCCAGAGGTGAAAATTATTTCTTGAGCAGTACAATTTAAGTGTTTTGCAATACTCTTCCTAGAAAGTTCTAATATGGTCTTACCGTTTCGACCAAAACTATGTGTAGACGATGGGTTTCCGTAATCCTCAAGCATTATTTTTGTCATTTCCTGAATTACTTCAGGACGCATGGCAGTTGTTGAGGCATTATCTAGATATACTTTTTTCATTGCTGCAAAGTTAAGAAATATCAATTGTCAAATCTTAAATATCATTTGGCAATTTTTTCACTATTTTTGACCCAAATAAATTTTACGATGAAAAAATATGCTGCCCTCCTATTGTTCGCTCTTTTCTTGAACGGATGCGATGATGGAGATTTAACTGTAGACGAAATAGATTTTGCTGATGTACAGGAATCATCAGCCTGCGATCCGTTAACAAATACTTTAATTTATAAACTAAAATCTCAGGAAGCGCTTTTGCTTCAATTGCCTCAGGGAGCAATCATTAATGATCAAGGAACCTACACGTATACTATTGACGCAAATGGAAAAGGATCATACCGTGTCGTTTATAGAGCTTATGACGGAACTGTAGCAAAAGATAATATTTGTGGTGCAATACCTCCTACCACTCCAAAAGTAACAGAAGAATGGAATGCAGTTGAAGGTTTGATTGAAGTTGCAACAACTCAACTAGTAGATTCAAGTGCAACTGACGGAAGCACAAGAATAAAGGGTTATGAACATAGTATTATTTTTAGAAATATAACATTTGCAAAACCAGCAGGAAATCAAACAGAAGCTGAATTTGTGTTTGGAACATACAACACAACTATAACTAAAGCCGATTTGACTTTCAAAACTAATCCGAATGGTTCGGCTTATGAATGTGACAACAAAACTTACAATTACAACAATTCATTTTATTTATCGATCGAAGATATCGATCCTGCTTTGATCGTAAATGTACCTACAACTAGCAATCAACCTCGTACAAGTTTAATAACAGCAACACAAAACAAAGTATTTTACAGAACCGCATTGGCAGAAACTGGATCTATTACACCAGCTTTTATTTGCGCTAAAGTACAACCAAGTTCTCCTGCAATCGATGAAACATGGACAGGCCAACTTGGTGTAGCAAACGTAAGTGGAATTATTGAAGTAACGACTACGCGAACGGGGCAAGTTTATGAACACACGATTGTTCTTAAAAACGTAATTTTACAAAAAGGAAAAAGCAACTTTAAACTTGGAAGCAGTTTCGTTCTTGGAAAAGTTACCAGAGATGCAACCGACTAAAAACTTAGATTTCTAAAAAGAAATCTGCCGAAATAATTCTTACAAAAAAAAACGTCTATTTTTTGTCTTGATTTAAGTATAAATCTTTTCAAAAAACAGACGTTTTTTTATGCTTTGCAATTTATCTTTTCCCTTAAAAAAAAGCGGTTTTATTTATTGTTTTGTTTTATATAAACTTCAGTTGCTCCAAGTCCGTATTTTTGATAATTGGCATCTTGGAAATCAATTCCGTCATAACGGCCTAATAAAAAATCAAGTTCTGCTTTCAAAATTCCTTCGCCCACACCATGAATAAAAACGATTTTCGGAATGCGATTTCTAATCGCAAATTCGATATGTCTTTTTGCTGTTTCGGTCTGTAATGTCAAAATATCATAGTTAGACATTCCGCGTTTATTTGGAACCAATTTTTCGATATGCAAATCAAATTCCGGAACACCAACATCGCGTTTATCTTTCTTTTCTTTAACAAAACTTCTCGGTTTTGGCTCTGTTTTCTCTTTTGAAACTTCATCTAAATCAATTCTTTTAATAGAATTCATTAAATTACTGGTTTCTTGTATTTTAATAAGTTCATTGACTAAAAATGTCATCATAAATCCATCCTCAGTTTCAATCAAAACTTCATTGTTTTTAACCGAAATCACCGTTCCGTTTATAGCTTCATCAAGTACAGAAACCTTATCTCCTTTTGCCAGCATTCTACTCTTCTTTATCGTTATTTTTACTTGGTGTTTTAGCACTAAGCTGCATCATTCCGAACATGAAAACTACAATTGCAGCAATCATGATATAGATGTTTTTTTCCTCTGAAACTTGCTCATAAAGCGCAACCGAAATCGCAAGAATCATTATTATAATTTTAAAAGTTTTCATCCTTCCTGTATTTTAAGATTTCAAAAGTATAAAACTTTCAAGTACTTGTTCTATACCACTCCAAACGTTTGTCATATTTTTTTAGTAAAATTGCAAAAAAGATTCACCATGAGCTTAGAGAAATACATGATCCCTTGCCTATTCAAAACCTTCTTTGGTTATGACTGTTTAGGGTGTGGATTTCAGCGTTCTCTATTCTTACTTTTTCAAGGTGATTTTTCAGCCGCTTTTAAAATGTATCCGGCCATTTATACTTGTCTTTTACTCTTCATTTTTATCACGTTTCATTTCTTAGATAAATCTAGAAATTATAAAAAAATCATTTGGAACATTGCCGTGGTAAATTTCATTTTTATGCTCGGCGGCTATTACTTCAAACACTTTTATTTTTAGATTTTAGATTTTAGATTTTAGATTTTAGATTTTAGATTTTAGATTTTAGATTTTAGATTTTAGATTTTAGATTTTAGATTTTAG